>NZ_BJDL01000050.1 GCF_005405125.1 Lactiplantibacillus songbeiensis | reverse complement strand
CTGAACTAGCTTAGCAACTAGACCACTTCTAAGAATAGATTCTTAGTGTTGCACTTGATTTGACAATTGAGGAAAAAAATAATTCCCAAAAATAGGCTTTCTTTTGAATAAATTTAATCACGTCAACCTTGCACTTGTTTTTAACTTTTCCACAGGAATTTCAAAATTAAAGAAGTCCTCGATTTAAATTTCATTAATGAAATTTTCTGGATTTAATACAACGATTTTTCAAAACGGCCAATAGGGTATACCCTATTGGCCTTTTTTGATCCATTATCAATGGCTTTTTAAATTAGGGCCTAGTACTTTTGGAATGGAAATACTTTCCAACACCAAAAATTCTAGACCCGATAAAATTAGTGATTTCCTGATAATTGAATGGGATATTGGTGGTGTTAATATGAGGAATCATGGTCAATATCTGATTATGATCAATAGGGATCATACCAACGTAGAAGTTGTTTAAATCAATAACGGTCAAAGAATTAGGAACACGCAGTTTAAGCGCTTCTTGGGCTAAAGCTTTCATATTATAGGCATTATTATCAGATATTAAAGTAATATCACTGCCTTCACAAAGGTAGAAATCTGCTGAAGCAACATTACCAAGTAGCTGAAAAGTTGACTGATTCATGATATCTCCCTGACTATTTACAAAAAAGTGCTTTATTTTGCAGAATTAGGCATGTCATTCTTGTTCTACGAGTATATAATTAAAAAAAGGTTAGAGCTCAATATAATTGAGCGGGAAGAAGTTTATAAAGGAAGAAATTAAAAATAGGTTAGCTCAATATAATTGAGCGGGAAGGAATTTATAATGGGAGAAAAGAAATTACATTATAAAATGTATAAAGATGGCAAAAAATTCGTTTTTGCCGCAATTGCTACACTGTCTTTTTTTGTCTTCGGTGGGGTATCAACGGTAGCAGTTCATGCTGATACCACCTCAGGGAACTTAACTGCCGCCACTGTAAACAGCACTAGTGATACGAAGAGGGCTGCTCAATCAGCAGCTACTGTAGCAAGCAGTGCCAGTGATACGAAGAGTGCTGCTCAATCAGCAGCTACTGCAGTAAGCAGTGCCAGTGATACGAAGA
>NZ_BJDL01000049.1 GCF_005405125.1 Lactiplantibacillus songbeiensis | reverse complement strand
GGGTGCTTGACACCGTTCAACCAGTCTTGCCCAAGCATTGCAATATTCATGGCTCCTAATCGGTCATCGTTACAACGATATTGACATTGAGCACACCAATATTCGTGAGTCTCGTGATGACGATTATTTTTCTCAATCATGCCACACTTGGGGCATCTCTGTGAGGTGAAGGCCGGATTGACCTTCACCTCAGCACTCTGAATAGCTTGAGCCTTATACGTTAAGAAAGATTTTAGCTGGAAAAATGCCCACGAACGATGACTATTGCGTAGAGGCTTAGGCAGGTCATCGGTGTTAAACGTCACATTAGTTAAGTCTTCCAAAACAAAAAGCGTATGCGACCCATATACCGCAACGAGTGTCTTAGCTAACCAATGATTCACATCGGTCATCCAGCGGTTCTCTCGTTGAGCTAGTCGTTTCAACTTTTTCTTGGCAGACTTGGTACCTTTACCTTGTAATTGCCGACGGATCTCTAGAAACTTCTTCCGCTTACGTAAGATTTTTTGACCGTCAAAGAATAGTGTCTTTCCTTCATTATCAAAAGTAGTTGCTAGAAAGCGCAGGCCACGGTCAATACCCACAATTTGTGGGTTATCCTTAGTATCGAAATCACTAACTTCCTTCGTGATGCCAATGTGTAGAAACCACTTACCCTGGTTATGAACCAGTCTAGCAGTACCAAGTTTCCAGTCATCCGTAAAGTATTTTTCAAATCCTTTGCTGGTGAATCCCAACTTAGTCCGTTTATCTAGAGTGGTTATCGAGATTTGTTGCATGCCTTCTACAAAAGAATAATTGCTATGGCGAACCAAATCTGCTTGTGGCCGACGAAACTGGATGGGTCTCACCAACCAGTTCAAATCTCTAGGAACTTGAACCCATTTATCTTCTTCGTTCTTGTAACAGTAAGGATGCTGTTTCAGCTGTTCCTGAACTGCTTTGTAGCGAGCCACCACTGTCCGAAAAATAGATTGGACCATCTGACTATTGAGTGATGATTCTTGTCTAAATATTTTGTACAGCTGGTGATTGATTTTTAACCAGCTTAACTGAAACCCATGGTCAAAAATCCATTGACTGACAATATTAGCTAATCGTTGATACTCTTGACTCATTGCTACAAATTGTTCTGCTTGATTCGTGTCTGGATAGAGTCTCAGCTTAATTGTCCGCCCTAATTTAACCAATGGATACCTCCCCTGTAGATTGGATTTAGTATACCATATTTAGCCTTCTTGGGGAACGTA
>NZ_BJDL01000048.1 GCF_005405125.1 Lactiplantibacillus songbeiensis | reverse complement strand
CGTTGTAACGATGACCGATTAGGAGCCATGAATATTGCAATGCTTGGGCAAGACTGGTTGAACGGTGTCAAGCACCCAAGGATTAAGAAGCTAACAACTGCTGGGTAAACCCGGCAGTTAAACGGGTAGCTGTCAATTACCCGATGATGTTGCCACTACGCGTAGGAGTGCCTAACGGGCATGTTGGACTACTGTGCCGTCAGACACGTGAGCGACAAGCCTCTGAATTTATTCAGGGGCAATTGACAGGACAATTGACGCCGAGAGTGGGGATTGTGATGAAAAAAAGATTAAAATGGTGTTTATTTAGTTTGGCTTTAATGATGAGCCTGTTGACAGGCTTCGCGTCAGTGCAGGCTGCGACGACGCCAAAAGTTAAAGGGTTGATTTTGGATGATGCCCGGCAATTTTATTCCGTTAAGTCAATCAAACAATTAATTGATGAGGTTCAGGCTGGTGGCGGTAGTTTTGTCCAATTACATTTAACGGACGACACGCGGTTTGGGGTTGAAAGTGCCAAGCTCGGTCAGACCGTCAAAAAGGCGCGTAAAGTTGGCACCACCTATTATAATCGTCAGACCAAGTTGGCTTTTTTAAGTAAAAAGCAACTGCGTTCGTTGATCGTTTATGGTCATCAGCGGGGAATTGAAGTCATTCCCGAGATTGATACACCGGGACACAGTAAGGCTTTAGTGAAGCTGATGAAGACGTCTAGTAAGGCTAATCGTAAGTTGGCAAAAACTATTGTTTATAAAAATGCCGAGTTAAAGATGGACCATGCTAAAACGAAGACGTTTGTCAAAAGTCTGTTGAGCGAATACGTTAAGTTGCAGTATCCGGGACAACACATTGGTATTGGTGGCGATGAATACGGCGGTACGACCGCGGCAACTCAGCCCGCAATGGTCAGTTATACCAATTATCTAAATCGTTACTTGAATCAAAAGCAGTTAAAAGCCACGATGTGGAATGATGGGTTCATGACCAAAGATCTGCCTAAAATTGATCATAATATCTTAGTGACTTACTGGAGTTATGATGGTCAGACGAGTAATACGACGTTGGCGGCCAAACACCGTCAGATTCGCGCTAGCCTGCCAGCTTTGAACGCGGCGGGATTCCAAACAATCAATGCGAACTATTCGTATTTATACATTATTACGAATGCTAAAATGTTCAAAGCTAGTAACGTCGCCTATTGGCAAAATGATCTAGTGACGCATTGGAATTCGACGGTCTGGGATAATTGGAATCATACTAGTCTTGCGACGAGTACAAACAATCTTGGTTCAGCGATTTCAATCTGGGGCGATGGACTAAAAAGTTATTCACAGGCTAGTATTTTGAAGCGCACACAACCGTTCTTCAACACATACTTTAATCCTGAAATTCAGTAGGTTGCGTTGTAGACTAAAAATGCGATAATAAAATAGGTTGAAGATGATTGATGTTAGTTAGGTTGAACTTGCCACTCTGGTTGGTCCAGAATTGGCTGGAACGTGGTGGCCACGTTTATGAGCTACAGGGCGGTCTCATAAGCCGGGCTTTATCTAAGCAGGAAAAAATCACCGGCCAAGATAAACGACACCACTGAGCCAATTCTGGCCCATCCGGCGTTAAGGAACGGGTCATTATAAAAATAATGACTACTTTTTTCTTACTCAGCAGTTTTAGCCGAGAGGTTAGTTCATAAAATGCTCAGCCGTGTCGTTGGCCTTAGTGCGAGTGGTCTGCTCGGACTTAGGCCAAGGCCAGCTTTGAAGACCGCTCTTGAGGTGTACCCCAAAAGTTGGAACACAATCTGAGGTGTTCTGATAATGGATAAAATGAGCGTAGATACCCAGCT
>NZ_BJDL01000047.1 GCF_005405125.1 Lactiplantibacillus songbeiensis | reverse complement strand
CACAGAAGTCAAGCTTCTTAGCGCCGAGAGTAGTTGGGGGATCGCTCCCTGCGAGGGTAGGACGTTGCCATGCGATTTATGGAGGATTAGCTCAGTTGGGAGAGCGTCTGCCTTACAAGCAGAGGGTCACAGGTTCGAGCCCTGTATCCTCCATTTGAGCCGTTAGCTCAGTTGGTAGAGCATCTGACTTTTAATCAGAGGGTCGACAGTTCGAGACTGTCACGGCTCATTTAACCGCAAGGTTAAATGGATATTCTAATTCAATACCCAAAGTTCCATAGTGTGGTAGCGATAGCGGGAAGGATACACCTGTTCCCATGTCGAACACAGAAGTTAAGCTTCTTAGCGCCGAGAGTAGTTGGGGGATCGCTCCCTGCGAGGGTAGGACGTTGCCATGCGATTTATGGAGGATTAGCTCAGTTGGGAGAGCGTCTGCCTTACAAGCAGAGGGTCACAGGTTCGAGCCCTGTATCCTCCATTTGAGCCGTTAGCTCAGTTGGTAGAGCATCTGACTTTTAATCAGAGGGTCGACAGTTCGAGACTGTCACGGCTCATTGTTCAATGATTCGCCAATGAAAGAAATCAAAAAAGTTGTTGATTTATATAATTAGTCATGATAAGATGATATAGTTGTGTTAATCATCAGGTCATGCCGACTTAGCTCAGTTGGCAGAGCATCTGTCTTGTAAACAGGGGGTCGGAGGTTCGAATCCTCTAGTCGGCATTAACTGAATATTATGCGGAAGTAGTTCAGTGGTAGAACATCACCTTGCCATGGTGGGGGTCGCGGGTTCGAATCCCGTCTTCCGCTTTTCATCAAGTGCTGCCGGGGTGGCGGAATTGGCAGACGCACAGGACTTAAAATCCTGCGGTTAGTGATAACCGTACCGGTTCGATCCCGGTCCTCGGCACTTTTATGAAGCACCCATAGCGCAATTGGATAGAGTGTCTGACTACGAATCAGAAGGTTGTAGGTTCGACTCCTACTGGGTGCATATAACGGGAAGTAGCTCAGCTTGGTAGAGCACCTGGTTTGGGACCAGGGGGTCGCAGGTTCGAATCCTGTCTTCCCGATTAGATAATCTCTTTTGGTTATTTAACAGATCGCGGTGTAGCTCAGCTGGCTAGAGCGTCCGGTTCATACCCGGGAGGTCGAGGGTTCGATCCCCCCTGCCGCGATAGGAATAAAGTTCTCGGACCTTTAGCTCAGTTGGTTAGAGCAAACGGCTCATAACCGTTCGGTCGTAGGTTCGAGTCCTACAAGGTCCATCTACTAACCATAGTGGACAAGTTCCTAGTTACATTTTTTATGGAGGATTACCCAAGTCTGGCTGAAGGGAACGGTCTTGAAAACCGTCAGGTGGGTCAAACCACGCGAGAGTTCGAATCTCTCATCCTCCTTATATTATCGCGGGATGGAGCAGTCTGGTAGCTCGTCGGGCTCATAACCCGAAGGTCGCAGGTTCAAACCCTGCTCCCGCAATTTTGGTCCGTTGGTCTAGTTGGTTTAGGACGCCTGCCTGTCACGCAGGAGATCACGAGTTCGAGTCTCGTACGGACCGTTACATCAATTAAATAGAAGTATGGCTAAAATGGCTCGGTAGCTCAGTCGGTAGAGCAATGGATTGAAGCTCCATGTGTCGGCAGTTCGATTCTGTCCCGCGCCATAGAGTAGTAATGCGGGTATAGTTTAGTGGTAAAACCACAGCCTTCCAAGCTGTTGTCGCGAGTCCGATTCTCGTTACCCGCTTTTATGGGCCTATAGCTCAGTTGGTGAGAGCGCACGCCTGATAAGCGTGAGGTCGATGGTTCGAGTCCATTTAGGCCCATTGGAGAAGTACTCAAGTGGCTGAAGAGGTGCCCCTGCTAAGGGTATAGATCGCGCAAGCGGTGCGAGGGTTCGAATCCCTCCTTCTCCGTAGTTCTATTATAAATATGACCCCTTGGTCAAGTGGTTTAAGACACTGCCCTTTCACGGCAGTAACATGGGTTCGAATCCCGTAGGGGTC
>NZ_BJDL01000046.1 GCF_005405125.1 Lactiplantibacillus songbeiensis | reverse complement strand
CTTTGAAAACTGAACAAAGTTTCGACGAATCAAATGTGTAGGGTCTATCAATTCTTGAATTGGTAGCAAACATTTGCGAAGTCAATTCGCTAGCAAATAAATTTTGAAACAACAATTAAATGAGCTTTTTTAGAACTCATCATTAATTTGAGAGTTTGATCCTGGCTCAGGACGAACGCTGGCGGCGTGCCTAATACATGCAAGTCGAACGAACTCTGGTTATTGATTGAAGGTGCTTGCACCTGATTGATTTAACATTTGAGTGAGTGGCGAACTGGTGAGTAACACGTAGGAAACCTGCCCAGAAGCGGGGGATAACACCTGGAAACAGATGCTAATACCGCATAACAACTCGGACCGCATGGTCTGAGTTTGAAAGATGGCTTCGGCTATCACTTTTGGATGGTCCTGCGGCGTATTAGCTAGATGGTGAGGTAAAGGCTCACCATGGCAATGATACGTAGCCGACCTGAGAGGGTAATCGGCCACATTGGGACTGAGACACGGCCCAAACTCCTACGGGAGGCAGCAGTAGGGAATCTTCCACAATGGACGAAAGTCTGATGGAGCAACGCCGCGTGAGTGAAGAAGGGTTTCGGCTCGTAAAACTCTGTTGTTAGAGAAGAACATATCTGAGAGTAACTGTTCAGGTATTGACGGTATCTAACCAGAAAGCCACGGCTAACTACGTGCCAGCAGCCGCGGTAATACGTAGGTGGCAAGCGTTGTCCGGATTTATTGGGCGTAAAGCGAGCGCAGGCGGTTTTTTAAGTCTGATGTGAAAGCCTTCGGCTTAACCGGAGAAGTGCATCGGAAACTGGAAAACTTGAGTGCAGAAGAGGACAGTGGAACTCCATGTGTAGCGGTGAAATGCGTAGATATATGGAAGAACACCAGTGGCGAAGGCGGCTGTCTGGTCTGTAACTGACGCTGAGGCTCGAAAGTATGGGTAGCAAACAGGATTAGATACCCTGGTAGTCCATACCGTAAACGATGAATGCTAAGTGTTGGAGGGTTTCCGCCCTTCAGTGCTGCAGCTAACGCATTAAGCATTCCGCCTGGGGAGTACGGTCGCAAGACTGAAACTCAAAGGAATTGACGGGGGCCCGCACAAGCGGTGGAGCATGTGGTTTAATTCGAAGCTACGCGAAGAACCTTACCAGGTCTTGACATACTATGCAAATCTAAGAGATTAGACGTTCCCTTCGGGGACATGGATACAGGTGGTGCATGGTTGTCGTCAGCTCGTGTCGTGAGATGTTGGGTTAAGTCCCGCAACGAGCGCAACCCTTATTATCAGTTGCCAGCATTAAGTTGGGCACTCTGGTGAGACTGCCGGTGACAAACCGGAGGAAGGTGGGGATGACGTCAAATCATCATGCCCCTTATGACCTGGGCTACACACGTGCTACAATGGATGGTACAACGAGTTGCGAACTCGCGAGAGCAAGCTAATCTCTTAAAACCATTCTCAGTTCGGATTGTAGGCTGCAACTCGCCTACATGAAGTTGGAATCGCTAGTAATCGCGGATCAGCATGCCGCGGTGAATACGTTCCCGGGCCTTGTACACACCGCCCGTCACACCATGAGAGTTTGTAACACCCAAAGTCGGTGGGGTAACCTTCGGGGACCAGCCGCCTAAGGTGGGACAGATGATTAGGGTGAAGTCGTAACAAGGTAGCCGTAGGAGAACCTGCGGCTGGATCACCTCCTTTCTAAGGAATATTACGGAAACCTACACACGCGTCGAAACTTTGTTTAGTTTTGAGAGGTCTAACTCTCTCAACTTGTTCTTTGAAAACTAGATAATATCAAATATAATTTTTCATAATTAAACCGAGAACACCGCGTTTTTTGAGTTTTTTAAAAGAAGTTTATTATCGCTAAACTCAATTAATCGTATTTTCCTTTGGAAAATAAGGTTAAGTTAACAAGGGCGCATGGTGAATGCCTTGGCACTAGGAGCCGATGAAGGACGGGACTAACACCGATATGCTTCGGGGAGCTGTACGTAAGCTATGATCCGGAGATTTCCGAATGGGGAAACCCAGCAGTTTTAATCAACTGTTACCACTAGATGAATTCATAGTCTAGTTGGAGGTAAACGCTGTGAACTGAAACATCTCATTAGCAGCAGGAATATAAAGAAAATTCGATTCCCTAAGTAGCGGCGAGCGAACGGGGAACAGCCCAAACCAGAGAGCTTGCTCTTTGGGGTTGTAGGACTGAACATTTGAGTTACCAAAAAGTTTGATAGTCGAAGGATTTGGGAAAATCCGCCATAGATGGTGATAGCCCAGTAGATTAAATCAAGCTTTCTCAGTTCAGGATCCTGAGTACGGCGGAACACGTGAAATTCCGTCGGAATCTGGGAGGACCATCTCCCAAGGCTAAATACTACCTAGTGACCGATAGTGAACCAGTACCGTGAGGGAAAGGTGAAAAGCACCCCGGAAGGGGAGTGAAATAGTTCCTGAAACCATGTGCCTACAATAAGTCAGAGCGCGTTAATGCGTGATGGCGTGCCTTTTGTAGAATGAACCGGCGAGTTACGATCCCGTGCAAGGTTAAGACTTAAAAGTCGGAGCCGTAGCGAAAGCGAGTCTGAAATGGGCGAATTTAGTACGAGGTTGTAGACCCGAAACCAGGTGACCTATCCATGTCCAGGTTGAAGATGCGGTAAAACGCATTGGAGGACCGAACCCGTGTAAGTTGAAAATTGCTGGGATGAGGTGTGGATAGCGGTGAAATTCCAAACGAACTTGGAGATAGCTGGTTCTCTCCGAAATAGCTTTAGGGCTAGCCTCGGATGAAGGATCATGGAGGTAGAGCACTATTTGGACTAGGGGCCCGTCTTGGGTTACTGAATTCAGATAAACTCCGAATGCCATTGATTCATATCCGGGAGTCAGACGATGAGTGATAAGATCCACCGTCGAAAGGGGAACAGCCCAGATCACCAGTTAAGGTCCCTAAATGTATGCTAAGTGGAAAAGGATGTGGAGTTGCATAGACAACTAGGATGTTGGCTCAGAAGCAGCCACCATTTAAAGAGTGCGTAATAGCTCACTAGTCGAGTGATCCTGCGCCGAAAATGTACCGGGGCTAAGTATACTACCGAAACTGTGGATGTGACCATTAGGTCACGTGATAGGAGAGCGTTCTAAGGGCGGTGAAGCAAGATCGTAAGGACTTGTGGAGCGCTTAGAAGTGAGAATGCCGGTATGAGTAGCGAAAGATGGGTGAGAATCCCATCCACCGAATGACTAAGGTTTCCTGGGGAAGGCTCGTCCTCCCAGGGTTAGTCGGGACCTAAGTCGAGGCCGAGAGGCGTAGACGATGGATAACAGATTGATATTTCTGTACTAGTTAAATGCGTTTGAACGATGGAGGGACGCAGTAGGCTAAGATGTGCATCCTGTTGGATTAGGATGTCCAAGCAACAAGTCTTTTGATGAGTCAAATGCTTATCAATTTAAGGACAAGTTGTGATGGGGAGCGAAATTTAGTAGCGAAGCGTCTGATGTCACACTGCCGAGAAAAGCTTCTAGTGAGTATTTAACTACCCGTACCGCAAACCGACACAGGTAGTCGAGGAGAGAATCCTAAGGTGAGCGAGTGAACTCTCGTTAAGGAACTCGGCAAAATGACCCCGTAACTTCGGGAGAAGGGGTGCTGATCGCAAGATCAGCCGCAGTGAATAGGCCCAGGCGACTGTTTATCAAAAACACAGGTCTCTGCAAAATCGTAAGATGACGTATAGGGGCTGACGCCTGCCCGGTGCTGGAAGGTTAAAAGGATGGGTTAGCTTCGGCGAAGCTCAGAATTGAAGCCCCAGTAAACGGCGGCCGTAACTATAACGGTCCTAAGGTAGCGAAATTCCTTGTCGGGTAAGTTCCGACCCGCACGAAAGGCGTAACGATCTGGGCACTGTCTCAACGAGAGACTCGGTGAAATTATATTGTCCGTGAAGATGCGGACTACCCGCGACAGGACGGAAAGACCCCATGGAGCTTTACTGTAGCTTGATATTGAGTGTTTGTACAGCTTGTACAGGATAGGTAGGAGCCATAGAAACCGGAACGCTAGTTTCGGTGGAGGCGTTGGTGGGATACTACCCTCGCTGTATGACCACTCTAACCCGCGCCACTAATCGTGGCGGGAGACAGTGTCAGGTGGGCAGTTTGACTGGGGCGGTCGCCTCCTAAAAAGTAACGGAGGCGCCCAAAGGTTCCCTCAGAATGGTTGGAAATCATTCGCAGAGTGTAAAGGCACAAGGGAGCTTGACTGCGAGACAGACAGGTCGAGCAGGGACGAAAGTCGGGCTTAGTGATCCGGTGGTACCGTATGGAAGGGCCATCGCTCAACGGATAAAAGCTACCCTGGGGATAACAGGCTTATCTCCCCCAAGAGTCCACATCGACGGGGAGGTTTGGCACCTCGATGTCGGCTCATCGCATCCTGGGGCTGTAGTCGGTCCCAAGGGTTGGGCTGTTCGCCCATTAAAGCGGTACGCGAGCTGGGTTCAGAACGTCGTGAGACAGTTCGGTCCCTATCCGTCGCGGGCGTAGGAAATTTGAGAGGATCTGTCCTTAGTACGAGAGGACCGGGATGGACATACCTCTGGTGTACCAGTTGTGCCGCCAGGCGCATCGCTGGGTAGCTACGTATGGATGAGATAAACGCTGAAAGCATCTAAGTGTGAAACTCACCTCGAGATGAGATTTCCCATTCCTATATGGAAGTAAGACCCCTGAAAGATGATCAGGTAGATAGGTTAGAAGTGGCAGCACGGTGACGTGTGAAGCGGACTAATACTAATCGGTCGAGGACTTAACCAAGTAATTGGTGTTCCGGTAATTGTGAATTGTATTTGATATTAGCTAGTTTTGAGAGCACAAGTTGTTTTCAATAGTGTGGTGACGATGGCAAGAAGGATATACCTGTTCCCATGTCGAACACAGAAGTCAAGCTTCTTAGCGCCGAGAGTAGTTGGGGGATCGCTCCCTGCGAGGGTAGGACGTTGCCATGC
>NZ_BJDL01000045.1 GCF_005405125.1 Lactiplantibacillus songbeiensis | reverse complement strand
GGAGCTGGGTATCTACGCTCATTTTATCCATTATCAGAACACCTCAGATTGTGTTCCAACTTTTGGGGTACACCTCACCTTTGGCTCGCAAACGCAGCCACCACGTTCCAGCATCAATCCAGGCCAACCGGAGCGGCAAACAACAACCAAATAAGAACCCTAAAAGGAGGAATCCGAATTGGCGGTTAATAACCAACCGATTATTCGGTTAACTAATATTTGTAAAAGCTATGGGGATACTCAAATTCTCAAAAATATTAACTTAGAACTCGAAGCCGGTAAATTCTATACCCTACTCGGTCCATCTGGCTGCGGGAAAACCACGATTTTACGGACGATTGCCGGCTTTACGGATGCGACGGCCGGACAAGTCTTTTTCGATGGTCAAGTCATCAATGATGTCCCCGCAAACCAGCGTCAATTAAATACCGTCTTTCAAGATTACGCGCTCTTCCCGCATCTGAACGTTGCAGAAAACGTGGGCTTCGGCTTAAAACTACATAAAGTTGCCAAAGCTGAAATCGAAACCCGGGTGCAAGAAGCCTTAAAGCTCGTCCAACTAGCTGACTTTGGCGATCGTGAAATCAGTGAAATTTCCGGCGGACAACAACAACGGGTCGCCATTGCGCGGGCCCTTGTCATGCGGCCGAAAGTCTTACTACTAGACGAACCACTCTCCGCTTTGGATGCTAAGTTACGAAAAGATATGCAGTATGAATTACGTGATCTGCAACAACGGTTAGGCATTACCTTCTTGTTCGTCACCCATGACCAAGAAGAAGCGTTAGCAATGAGTGATGAGATCTTCGTCATGAAAGCGGGCGAAATCTTACAAGGTGGCACGCCCGTAGATATTTACGATGAACCCATTAATCACTTCGTAGCTAACTTTATTGGGGAGAGTAATATTATCCCCGGTAAGATGTTGCAAGACTTTGAAGTCGAATTCGTGGGTAAGCGGTTTGAATGTGCCGATGCTGGGATGCGGCCGAATGAAGCTGTTGAAATCGTCTTACGACCAGAAGACTTGGATATTGTCGCCGCTGATCAAGGTAAGTTAGTCGTCACAGTTGATTCACAACTTTTCCGCGGCAATTACTTTGAAATCGTGGCCTATGACAACGACCATAACGAATGGCTCGTCCACTCAACAAATCCCGCTGACGAAGGGACCCCAATTGGGTTAACTTTTGATCCGCAAGATATCCATGTCATGCGGTTGAATGAATCCGAAGCGGCCTTCGATGCCCGATTGGAACGCTACGAAGATGATGATGAATAGGAGGCCGGTCGCATGCAACGAAAACAAAAATTAACTCGTAATACGGCCTACTTTGTCCCCTATACCCTTTGGATTGTGCTATTCGTCATTGCGCCAGTGATTTTATTAATTTATCAATCATTTTTCAACATTGATGGCCAGTTCACCTGGGCGAATTACCAGACTTACTTCACCTCAAGCACCTACTTGATGATGACGGTCAACTCGGTTTGGTATGCTTTCTTGATTACCCTGGCAACCTTATTGATCAGCTACCCGACGGCTTATTTGTTAAATGAAACGAAGCATCCGCAATTGTGGTTGCTATTGATCATTATGCCAACTTGGATCAACCTACTATTAAAAGCCTATGCGTTTATCGGGATCTTTAGTCAAGCCGGCATCGCCAACCAGTTCTTAAGCTTCATCGGTATTGGCCCTAAACAACTGTTATTCACTAATTTCAGTTTTGTTTTTGTGGCCGCCTATATTCAGATTCCATTTATGGTTTTACCAATTTATAATGCGGTGAGTGAACTCAATCCCTCGTACGTCAATGCTAGTCGGGACTTAGGCGCCACGCCATGGCAGACGTTTAGCCGCGTTATTTTTCCACTAACGTTACCTGGCGTTAAGGCTGGGATTCAAGCAGTCTTTATCCCCTCGCTGTCACTCTTCATGCTGACACGCTTGATTGGCGGCAACAAAGTGATTACGTTGGGGACGGCGATTGAAGAACACTTCCTGACCACGATGAACTGGGGAATGGGGTCGACCATTGGCGTCGTCTTAATCATCGCCATGGTCATTATTATGTGGCTAACTGGTAGCAGTAAGCGGCGGCCGCGAAAGGGGTTGACGAAATGACCCGTAAATTCAAATGGCGAAACTTATACTTATGGCTAGTCTTTATCGTGTTATATGCGCCAATTATCTTTTTAGTGGTCTACTCTTTTAGTGCTGGCACAACGATGAATAACTTTCACGGCTTCACTTGGAGCCACTATCAAGACCTGTTCGCCGATAGCCGCTTAATTGCTATTTTTCTCGATACGTTGCTCATTGCCTTGCTATCATCGGTAATAGCGACAACCATTGGGACGTTGGGCGCATTAGGAATCAATAATACGACGCGACCAGTCACTCGGAATACGATTCTGTCACTAAATAACATTTTGATGGTCTCCCCGGATGTCATTATCGGCGCTAGCTTCCTAATCTTCTTTACTGCTTTAAAGATTCCATTGGGATTTGGCTCAGTTTTACTTAGCCACATTGCTTTTTCAATTCCCATTGTGGTCTTGATGGTCTTACCGAAGATTCAAGAAATGGGTACGAGTTTGTTAGACGCCGCTTCTGATCTAGGTGCTAACAATTGGCAACTACTTAGCCAAGTCATCGTCCCCTATATCATGCCCGGAATCTTTTCCGGCTTCTTTATGGCCTTGACGTATTCCTTGGATGATTTCGCGGTCACTTTCTTCGTCACCGGTAACGGTTTTACGACCTTGTCCGTTGAAATCTATTCGAGGGCCCGCCAAGGCATTAACCTGGAAATCAACGCTTTATCTGGCCTAATGTTCTTGTTAGCCCTCATCTTGGTGATTGGATACTACTTTATCAACCAATATAGTAGTCGCCACCGCGCCGCAGCAAGGGGGCGTCGGTCATGAAAAAACTCATTAGTGTCATTATCGGTTTATTAGCAATCTGTGCGCTATTGGCGTTTGGTGCACATAACTTGCAGACTAGTTCCGGCAGCAACGGCAGTAAAGTCTTGAACTTATACACTTGGGGCGATTATATCGATCCCAGTCTGTTGACTAAATTCCAAAAACAAACCGGCTATCACGTTAACGTGGAAACCTTTGATAGCAACGAAGCCATGTTTACTAAAATCAAGCAAGGCGGGACTAGTTACGACTTAACGGTGCCCAGTGACTACATGATTGAAAAGATGAAAGCAGCTAAGTTACTCTTGCCCTTGGATAAAAAGCGACTAACCGGAATGCAGAATTATGATCCGCGCTTTATGAACTTAGCTTTTGACCACCATAACAAGTACTCCGTGCCCTATTTCTGGGGCACCTTGGGCATCATTTATAACGACAAATTCGTCCAGCCCGGCAGTATTCAGCACTGGAATCAGTTGTGGCAAAAAAAGTATCGCAATCAGATTATGTTAATCGACAGTGCCCGCGATGTGATGGGCTTTGCCCTAGCGTCTAACGGTCAGTCGATGAACACTACGAATCCGGCGACCTTACTGGCAGCCCGTAACAAGTTGAATAAACTCTCACCGAATGTCAAAGCCGTGGTGGCCGATGAAATCAAGATGTACATGATTCAAAACGAAGCCGCCATTGCGGTCGATTGGTCCGGTGAAGCTTCGGAAATGTTAGCTGGTAATTCACACTTACATTATGTGGTGCCTTCGGAAGGCAGTAACTTGTGGTTCGATAACTTGGTCATTCCGAAAACAGCCAAACATTTCAAAGCCATCTATGCCTTCTTAAACTTCATGAGTGAACCAAAGAATGCCGCAAAAAATGCTGAATATATCGGTTATGCCACGCCTAATCAAAAGGCTAAAGCGTTATTGCCTAAAGCCATTCGGAACGATCGGCAATTTTATCCCGACAATCGGACCATCAGTCACTTACAGATTTATCAAGATTTATCACCAGAACTTGTGGGCTTATATAATGATCGTTATCTAGAATTCAAGATGCATCATTAAATCATCGCTCAATCTACACTCAAAAAAGTACACTACTCATTTTGCGATGATTAGTGTACTTTTTAGTTACTTCAGGTTCCAGAACATCCAAATAAATTGACGAGTGACCTAGAACGCTACGTTCGGCGTTAGTTAACAGTGCTGCCTACTAATGCTAGGCCAGCCAGAGTGGCAAACTAATTAACGTTTAAAAGATTTAGGTTCCGTTGACTGGCCAATCAATGCTAAACTATGACTAACATAAGGGGGAATTAACTAATGAAAACATTTCGACGCGGTTGGGGCGCGGCCTTGCTACTATTCATCTTAGTACCTGTCATGATGTTTGCTGCGGCCTGGATCGTCAAACTCACCGGCCTACCAACTAACTTATCCGGGCCATTCCAAGACGGCATCGTCGTCATCGGTGCTTGGCTATATAATCATTACTTGACCCGAGTCCCGATTCACTGGTGGAATCCACGTGATTTAGATCATCAATTTCACCTAGCTGTCCCATCAATTATTCTAGTCGCCATTTTAGCTCTGGCGAAATTAACGCAGCTCTTTCAAATGAAGTTTCAACCCTTAATGCTCTTCTATATTGGTTATGTCATCCTGATTGGCCTGACAGAAGAATTTGTCTTTCGTGGCGTCTTAATTCCATTATTAGCGCGATCAATGCCAAATCATCCATTAGCAGTCATTATCGTAGACAGTGCCTTATTCGGCGGCCTGCATCTGATTAACACCTCACAAATGTCTTGGACTTACGTCTTGCCGCAGATTTTATTCGCCATGGCGCTGGGAACCTTCTTTGCCGGCCTGTACGTCAGTACCCAAAACTTGGCCTGGACGATTGGCCTGCATGCGATTACAGATATTTCGTTAGTCACGCAATTAATCGACCATCCGAATAACTTCAATAATTTTAATATTTCACCTGTGATTTCAGCCGTGGTTGCTGCCTTTTATTTCTTACTGTTAATTGTTGCGATCGTGGTCGTTAGTCGCCAAGTCAAAGGCATCAAAATTAAAACTGAACTATAGCGCGACTAGTCGTCATACTTAGCTATGGCGACTTTTTTGTGGGTGCCAACCTACCCACGTCACTTTAAATCAACTCTAGCAAGCTGTACCATTTAATTAGATTGACAAGAGCCTGCACGCTTGAAGCTAGTTGGCTTAAATTGCCACTCTAGTTGGTATCTTTTGGCTACCCAACAGACAGAATCAATTATTAACGAATTGCAACGAACTAGTCATTATTCAGCTCAGAAAGGACCTGAAACATTGTGAAAACACGTCTATACACTAAAGACGTGAAGCTAGTCTTAGCAGCTAGTTTCTTCTTTTTAATGAGCCCCATGTTAGTTAACCCAATTATTGCCGGGTTCGCTAGCAGTATCGGTGCCAGCAGTATTTTAGCGGGAATTATTGCCGGCCTGACCAATCTAACCTCACTGATTATGCGGCCTTTAGCAGGTAACTTAACCGATCAAGTCTCCAAATATCATTTAACCTCTGTTGGTGGTCTGCTTCTATTAATCGCCAGTTTGGGATACAGTCTAACCGACAATATCACGTTAATTATGGTTTGCCGAGTCATTAATGGACTCGGCTACACGCTTTGTTCCGTTTGTATGTCCACGTGGATGGCTAACCTCCTGCCTGCCGACCGTATTGGGTCCGGGATGGGCATCTATGGCTTAGCCAACGCCCTCGGGATGGCAGTTGGTCCGGCTGTTAGTGTCTACCTATATCAACACTACAGTTATCAGTCTGTCTTCTGGCTCGCAGCCGGCTTTAGTCTATTACTATTAGCGGTGATTCAATTTGTCGGTAATCGCGGGGTGCCTAGTCCCAGTTATCGCGCCAATAAGACACCTGGTAAGCTACGTTTAGTGCAACCAAAAGTCGTGCCCGTCGCCATGATTTTGATGCTCTTCTCCTTACCATATTTTGCAACACAGACGTATATCGTCAGCTACATCGCCAATCGCCACTTTAGCGTTCCAGCCAGCATCTTCTTCCCCGTTTATGCCATTATCTTACTCGTGATGCGGTTGGTACTGCGTGATGCGTTTGACCATGTGCCGTTTAAAACATTCATTTGGATCTGTCTAGGCTTTAACTTACTCGGATTAATTGGCCTGACTGATCTAAGCAATTGGTTCATGCTGATTTTGGGCGCCTTTGGATTAGCGGCCGGCTATGGCTTAATGTTTTCCATCTGTCAAGCCAAGTCTTTGACCCTCGTCCCCGAAGCCGACCATGGCCTGGCCAACAGTACCTTTTACATCGGTGTCGACCTCGGCATGTCAGTCGGTCCGATGCTAGCCGGGGTGATTACGACCGTCTTACCATGGGCCTGGCTCTACCCGGTCATGAGCCTCACCTTGCCATTAATCGTTGGCGTCTATCTACTTAATCGGCGTCATTTGGCATAACTTAAGCGCTAAAAAAGCCACACAAGTAATGATCACATGTAAAAGACACTGAGAAATTGTCAGTGGCTTTTTGTTATACATAATTGAAACATTCGTCTTCCTTTCGCTAAAGAATTGAAAGCGAGATGAACCAGACAAAATAACATTATTCGAGTGTAAAAAAATATTTATAGCTTAATGATTAACCATCCTGCCATCATTACTCATATTGCTACTATTCTTGAATTAACACTTGAAAGATAAACAGAAAAATTAACCTCAATTGTCAAATCAAGTGCAACACTAAGAATCTATTCTTAGAAGTGGTCTAGTTGCTAAGCTAGTTCAGGCAT
>NZ_BJDL01000044.1 GCF_005405125.1 Lactiplantibacillus songbeiensis | reverse complement strand
CACAGAAGTCAAGCTTCTTAGCGCCGAGAGTAGTTGGGGGATCGCTCCCTGCGAGGGTAGGACGTTGCCATGCAAACGAAGGGAATCGAGTAATCGATTCCCTTTTTTAGTGTCTAAAAGTCCTTACTTTTAAAGACAGATTTGGTATACTATTTAGGTGACAGAAATGCCGTTTTAGCTCAGCAGGTAGAGCGTTTCCATGGTAAGGAAGAGGTCAGCGGTTCAAATCCGCTAAACGGCTTGAATGACATTAGTAGCGGACGTGGCCGAGTCAGTCGACTTGGTCACGTCCGCTTTTTCAAAAACTTTGGAGGCGCTTTTATTGAAATGTACAGGGATTAAGTGGGGGTTATTAATAGCTGGGACCTTATTAGGTGGGAGCTTGTTTAGTCAGACGCCTGCTCAGGCGAGTTATCAGACGATGTTTGCCCGAGAAGGACAATTAGCTTTACAGGAACGTCAAGATGCGACTCAGTCATTTGAACGACGCGTGAGTCGATATAAATCGGTTTTTGTGACCAAGACGGCACAAGGCCGAGCGCGCAACGTTAGTCTAATGTTCTACCAACAAGCACAAACACAAAAGTTCAATCATTATGCGAAACATTGGTTAAATGTCCGGCAATTAACTAATGGCCAGGTCTATGTCTATAATGATCGAACGGTCTATGGACCGTATCTAGTGGCTTATCATCAGCTAAGGAAAGGCCATGGCACACGGGTAATGGCCGGAAAGCGGTCGGTACGGGTTCATTATTCTAAAGCCAACAACGTTAGTTTTTATTATCAAAAGCATCGTTTGACGGTCCATTTAAAGACCAGTCGAGTGACGTTAAACAGTAAAACCATCACTGCTAAACACAATCGTTCTTTTAAAGGAAACGTCCCGACCCTTGGTAAACGGACCACGCGTTTGGTTGCGGATGCCGAACGCTATTTAGGTGTCCCGTATCGTTATGCGGGCCGGGATGCTTTTGGTGGCCTGGATTGTGCAAGCTTTGTGAACCAAGTGTACTTAGATGTCGAACAGCGTGATATTGGTGGGATGACCGGGG
This sequence comes from Lactiplantibacillus songbeiensis, assembly GCF_005405125.1. Classification (GTDB taxonomy): domain Bacteria; phylum Bacillota; class Bacilli; order Lactobacillales; family Lactobacillaceae; genus Lactiplantibacillus; species Lactiplantibacillus songbeiensis. The sequence continues at coordinate 8,656 of NZ_BJDL01000044.1, read as the reverse complement.
TACAAGAAAAACTGGGTAAACATCGGGCAGTTAGTGCTGCTCGAACCGGTGATCTGTTATTCTGGCGACATCCAGGTGACCAATATACGTACCATGTCGCAATGGTAATCGGTCATGGGCAATTAATCGAAGAAGCGGGTAAAAGCGTTCACGTGAGCCGAATTAAGGCCCGTAAGCCCCAATTTAGTATTCGAATGCACTAACAAGAAAATCCCAGTCATGATTAGCTAAACTAATCATGACTGGGATTTTTTAGTCCTGAGGTTTGGACGCAATGACTTGGTGAGTAAAGTCATCAAAGAAAGTTAACATGGTTTTAATACGCTCACGACCTAGTTGATCAATCCACTGGTCGAATACGAGTTGAATATCCTGAATCAACTGCTTATCGGTTGCTTGGCCTTTTTCGGTTAATAACAGACTCTTTTGCCGCCGGTCTGCGGGATTGGCAACTTGGTAGACGTAGTCATATTTAAGTAGGGTGCTGATTTGGCGGGAAATCGCACTCCGTGAGACATGATGACTGTCAGCGATATCCATCAATAAAATCGGCTTGGTACTTGTTCCAATTTCATGCATGATTAGAAAGGCATCGAAGGTCATATGATAACGACTAATCGGTTCGGAAATAAAATCATCCATGTAGCGCAAGACCGTAGCGTAATACTTTAAAAAATCATCTAACATTTTAGGCGATCCGTTCATCCTTTATCCTCCTCGTATTTCGAAGTTCCTGATAGAACATTTAATTGCATAAAATTAATTATAACATTAGTCAATTTATATCTACATAGTGAATGATAACGCCAAATGACTCCAAAGTATAAAAATTCAACTCCAAACTAGCAAAAAACGACCGAATCCTTAAAATCTAAGGTTTCGGTCGTCACTTATTTTAGATTATGCAGTCCGATGACGACGGGCAATCAATGGTAAAATCATGCCCAAGCCAACAAAGATAATCGGTGTGGCAATGTTTAAGGCTAATTGGAACCACCAGCCACTAGGGTTAGCTGCTAGGGACGTCTTTGGCACCATCCCTAGGATACAAGCAAAAGCAGTAAAGAAGAAACACCAAGCGCCGACTAGCTTACCCGTGAGTGGGTTCTTTAAGAACATGTAGTCGCTCTTGAATTCTTTGAGGTGTTGGTTCAAAAGAATATAAGCCAAGAAGACCCAGAGATAACGCATTGGCATCACAATCGAATTTAAGTTCAGTAGCCAGTTATAAAGCTCATTCATATTACCAATTCCAAGCGCGGGAATGATAATTAAAATGCTGACTAAGATCCCAGTCATAATATAGCCATTGACGGGAACGTCTTTTTTGTTCATCTTGCTTAACTTCTTTGGGACGAATTCGGGATCGGCATCGCCTAATAAGATCTTTAATGGGGCATCGATCGAGAAGGCCAACGCTGAAATCTGCGCTAAGACATTAGCAATCGCGTAAAGAATTAAGAAGAGGTTTCCAACGTGATAGAAGTTACCCAAGCGTTGGAAGGCGTAGTAGGCACCGTTGGCCATTAAGTCCTTAGGGATATGATTGGCGTTAAACAGCATCCCCATTGCAAACGATCCTAACAACGCACAAACAGCAACCATCCCAGCTAAGATCAACATTCCAAGTGGAAATTCACGACCTGGGTTCTTGGTCTTATTGACATAGGGTGAAATCTTTTCGGAACCGCCGACCGCGAAGACCAACATGGAGATCGTCGTGAAGTAGGCGAAGTCGAATTTTGGTAAGTAGGATTTAAACGAGAGCATGTTCGGTGTTTGCACCGTGGCTGTCGTCATCATTGGCGCTGAAACTGCCAAAATAATGAAAAGAATCGACATGATAAACATCCCGGTCCCCGCAATACTCCCAATCCGTTTTAAGGTGGTTAGGCCCAGCGACGCAATCCATAAGAAGAATAAAAATAGCGCTAAACAAATCGCTTGGACAACCAGGGCGGGGGTATTGTTAACGAAGTTCCCATTTCCTTTGAACAGCCAACTAAAGGCAATCAGTATCCCTTGCGGCTTTTGAGCCAGGTAAGGAATGTGGACAATCCAATACGTCCAAGCGGCATAGTAAGCCAGCCGTTTCGTACTGGTCGCTCGAATCCACGAGGAAACGCCCCCCTCGGCTTCTTTAAAGGTTGAGCCTAATTGACCCACAATTAAGGTATAGGGGACGAAGTAGATGATCATAATGAGGACCCAGGAGGTAACGACGGATAACCCTTGCAATGCAAAGTTGTTAACAACGTTACCCAAGCCCCAAACGGCCACGAACGCAATTAAGGCGATGTTCGACCATCGCAACTGCTTTTCAGGTTTCATAACTTGTGCTCCTTTTTTTAGATTATAGACAACTTAATTTTAAATCGGAAATGGAAGCGGTGACAAGCTTATTTTTTCAATATTAAAAGCGCTTTACAAATTCATTAATAAAATGAGCAATTGGTGTTAGTTCGGCGAAAGTTTGCTATTATTAAGGTATGAGATACGGCCGGTAAGTGATTAACCGGACTGGAAGCGGGGAAAAAGGTATGCAAACGGTAACAATTGGAACAATGACATTGGGCACTGGTTTACCGAAGATTGGGGTCACGTTAACGGGCAGTACCCGGGCGGTGCTATTAGGTCAGGCAGCACAAGTCTTGACGTCAGCGGCACAAATTGTCGAATGGCGGTTAGATCAATATACGGAATTAGATAATCGCGCTGAACTAATTAATACGGCGGCCCAGTTGCGCCAGGTGCTGGGGACGATTCCAGTGATTGCCAAGTTAACGGCAACGGCCGTGGCAGACGCAGACACTTATTATCAACTTTATCAGACGTTGGTTAATAATCGGGCGGTTGATGCGGTGGATATTGACCTATCCATGGTTAATGCGACGGCCTTTATGCCGTTAACTAAACAAATGCGAGCGACGCAGATTCGCTTGATTCTTAGTCAAACGACATCAGCCACAACGCCAGTCCTAACCGATTTGGTAGCCGCTTATCAAGCCATGGCGGCTGCCGGGGCTGATATGGCCCGGATAACGATTAATGCCAAGACCGCTTTAGAAGTCTTGACCTTGATGACGGCGACGGCACAAGCTCAGACTAAAGTGGCGTTACCACTGATTGCCACTGCTAATGGGGCCTGGGGGCGTTATAGCAGTGTTAGTGGGCAGCTCATCGGCTCGGCGTTGACATTTGGTCAAGTGGGTCATGGCGATGGTCATGGTCAGTTGCCGGTTAGTCAATTAAAACAAACGTTAGAGACCTTGTCATCAGCAGGAAGGGGTTAGCGGCATGCAAATGCGTTCGATATGGCGCCATACAAGTACGATTATTCAGACACTGGCGATTTACTTTTTGTTAATCCAGGGGCCGTATGATCTGTGGATTGCCAAGGTCGGGTACCACTGGCAGATGTATCTGACGAATATTTTTGGCATCACTGCGTTATTTCTGGTGGTGGACTTAAGCTATAACTACTTACGGCAACGGTTATTAAAACGACGGTCAAAAAAATAAGCTAGCACTTAGCTAGCTTATTTTTTTGACCGAACTATTCAGCTTGTTTAGCGACTAACTTTTCGGCGAAAGCATCGAGGTGTTTAACATCATCGGCTTCGGGTGCTAAGTTAACGAAAACATCGTCGGCACCTTGGGTCGCACCGGCTTTTTTGAAGGCGTTGCTAAAGTCGGTAACGGCACGACAGTAATCGTCGTCATAGAACGTATCGCCAGAGCCGGCACAGCCATAAACTTTGCCGTGGAGGTCAACTTCTGGTAAGTCGTCGAAGAAGTCGAGACCTTCTTCTGGCAAAGCGCCTTCATCATAAGTGTAAGGAACCACGATGCAAATGTCGAAATTCTTAAAATCGTTGGCATCAGCTTGTGAGATTTCCTCTTTGGTGACATCGACCCCAAGTTGTTCTAACTTTTCGATGATGATATCAGCGACGTCTTCATTATTACCTGTAATTGTCGCAAAAATTACTTTAGCAGTTGCCATATAAACCCCTCGCTTTCAACTAATCTTTATGCTGATTATAACAGAATTTAAAGCTGAAATTAAGGGGCGCGGCATTTATTCGTTATAACCAGGCCGAGTGCGGTTTCTCGCAACGCCAATCCATGCTATAATTTAACTATTAATACACTTTAAACCAACTTTGTTTGGTACTAGATACCAATGTTAGGTCACCTGGCATTAATTGCCCGAAGTTTTGGGTATTTTCCGGTAAACCCAGCAGCTAACGAACTAGTAGTGAATATCGTCATCGTCTTAATGAATTGATTATGAGACGTCACCTAAAAATTTAAACTTGAAGCTAGGAGAAAGTAAATTGCCAAAGAAAAATAATCGTCAAAAGAAAGGGCTTGCCAAGCGGTTATGGCACTCGATTACAGAACCAATTCCTGATGAAAATGATGATCAGGCTAATGAACAGATTCCATTAGCCTATGATTTGAAAGATCCTGATAGTTCGAGCAGTCAAGCGGCAAGTGCTGATAGCCAACCTGACTCGGAAGTTTCGGAACAGCCAGTGATCAATCTGGATTCAGAAGCAACGGAAGCCCCAATGCCAACGCGGCGTAGTCGGTTAGCTGCACAATCGACCGCGGCCGAGGACTTAGATGAGGCGCCCCGTTCGGCTGCAGTGTCACAAGCGGCTCAACCGGTTAGTGAAGCGACTAGTACCGTGGCTTCTGCAACGTCGGCCCCGTCTTCAGCGAGTTGGCGGCATATGCCAACGATGGATACGACGACTAGTGCTGCAACCGGGAATGGTCAGCCAGTGATCTCAATTAATGCGTCCGAAGCGGCGTCTGCGGATGATGAACCCCAGATCCCGTTGTCACGAGAAGAATTATTTGAAGACCAACAACCTAATGCCGGTAGTGCCGCCAATACTAAGAATGTGTCAGCTGAACCGATGTCACGACTGGCGCGACATAACGAGACGGATGAGTCAACGCTGACTGATACAACGACTACCAACGAAAATCCACATTTAAAGAAGAAACAAAAGCCCGTTAAACCACATCAAAAACCCAAATCACATCGCAGTGGCAAGTTAGTGGCGGCGGGAGTCGGTATCTTAATTGTGGCAGCCTTAGGGTTTATGTTCATGTGGACGCATGCGAAGACGACCCAGGCGCAAGCAAAGGCTAACGCTGAAGAAATCGTCAAAGAAATCTATACGACCGATGCGCAACGGGATTTACGTAGTGGGGCCTCAAGTGATAAGTTGGATCAACTCCAAACTTATATTGATGAACTATCGAAATCCGATGAAAAGTCCAGTTTACAACGTCAACACGATACCGCAGCTAAGATGTTGACATTACGGTCACGGGTTGAGGGCTTATACACAGGCAAGTTAATTAAGTCAGCGGTGACGACTAAGACCGTCAAAGCAGCACAAGCTGAGATTAAAGACTCAGGGTTAACGTCAAAGAAGGTTTACTTTACCAAGAAATTGGCTACCCAACTTACGGCAACCGGTAAGACGGTTAAAAAGGTTCAAGGCTATCATAAAGATTTCAAAGCCTTATATACGAAGAAAGATAAGCTAAAGTCAACGGTCTCAACGCTTGAAGTTGATAGTGTCTTGAAGCATCTGAAGAACTACCGGACGAAATCACAATTGGCAGCGGATGACTATACAACCTTGAAAGCTGATCGTAAAGCCTTGGCTAAGTCAGAAAGCTCAGCGGCCGCGGCGAGTGCGAGTGCTTATTCGGACTCAGTTGCCAGCAGCTCAATGAGTGAATCTGCGGCATCAAGTTCAGCCGCTGAAGAAAGTTCTAGTTCGGATGACTCGACCTATTCCAGTTCTGATGATACTAGCTCAACTGGGACCACTAGTGCGGGAAACAATACAACAACTAGCTCAGCTAAGCATAGTTCTAGCACCACGACTAGCACTGACAACAGTCAGACGACTGGCACTGGTACTGGGAATGGAACAAGTGATAGCACCACGACTGGTAATGATACGACCGGGACTACCGGTGATAACATGACCACGACGACTAATTAAAACTTAATTGAGACAGGACATAACGTGGCATTAGCGTTGTGTCCTGTTGTGTTTTAGAAGGGAAGTATCTGAAGATGCCACTAGCTTTAATGGTGCAATCAACGAAACCAGCTCAATTACAGACATTGCAACAACTGTATCCAGACTGGCAGTTTATGCCGGTTGCTGATCTGCAACCGCAAGATTATGCGCAAGTCACGGTGATGTATGGTTATCATCCCGTTTTAAACGCAATTTTGGCACTGGCGGATAATCGGTTACGCTTTTTGCAAGTGATTTCCGCGGGAGTCGACTATTTGCCGCTGACTGACTTGCAGGCGCAAGGGGTCTTGGTGGCGAATACGAGTGGGATTCACGCTGATGCTATCAGTGAATCGGTGCTTGGCGCGATGTTAACCGTGACGCGCGGGTATCAGGCTGCTTGGCAAAATCAAAATGGCGCTCGGCAGTGGGCCTTGCCAATCACGACTAGCACGTTAACGGGTCGCCAGTTACTGGTCTTTGGCACGGGGCAGATTGGTCAAGCAATTGCAACCAAGGCCGCGGCATTCGGGCTACACTTAATTGGTGTTAATACGAGCGGTCATCCCGCGCCTGGATTCGATGAAACGGTTGCGTTAACGGCGAGCGGGTCCGCGGTGGCGACGGCTGACTTTATCGTTAATGCGTTGCCATTGACGCCCGCCACGCATCATTTCTTTAACGCCACTTTATTTGCACAAGCGCGGCAGCGGCCGTTGTTGATCAATATCGGTCGTGGCCCAGCTGTCGATACGATGGCGTTAATAACGGCTTTAGATCAACACCAGTTGAGCGGAGCCGTCTTAGATGTGACGGAACCAGAGCCGCTACCAGCTGATCATCCGCTATGGCAACGACCAGATGTGATCATTACGCCACATATCTCTGGTCAAATCAGCCATTTTCGGGCGACCGTTTTTCCAATCTTTGCGGCTAACTTCGCGGCTTGGATTAAGACCGGCCAGTTGGCTAATCACCAAGTTGATTTAACCCGTGGCTATTAAATACGTTTGGTGCTAGTTAAACTTGCCGCCTGCCGGTTGGTTTCTAAAACGCTGGAGCGCCATGGGTCATTTTGAAGCCTCAAGCCCGGTCCTTCAAAAATGACCTTGGCCTAAGTCCGAGAAAAGCACTCGCACTAAGGCCAACGACACGGCTGAGCATTTTAGAACCCAACCTCTCGGCTAAAATTACAGCTTGAACTGTTCATAAAATAGTCAATCATTTAACGTCGGGCGGGTCAGAATTGGCTCAGTGGTGTCGTTTGACTTAGTTGAGTGATTTTCTCAGCTTAGTCAAAGCCCGGCTTATGAGACCGCACTTTGGCTCATAAACGCGGCCACCACGTTCCAGCCGATGCTGACCCAACCAGAGTGGCAACCTAATCCAACTGGCCCTAAGCGTATCTAGCTAACTTTTAATTAATCTGATAGTCGAAAAAGACGCCACTGCGTAATTATTACAGTGGCGTCTTTTTGACGTTGAGGTTACGAATCATCATGTTGCCGCGCGGCGTGAAAATCGGCGGCAGCCCGGTCGTTGTGACGTTGACCAATGGCTAAAACAAACACGGTACTAATAATTAAGAGACTACCGAACAAGTCGAGCCATTCGAATTGGACCCCGAGCCAAACGACCGCAATAATCGTGGCGGAAAGGGGTTCGAAAGCATCTAATAGACTAGCGACAGTTGGTTGAATATCATTTAAACTTTGTAAGAAAAAGAGAAAAGCGAGTAAGGTCCCGAATAAAATGACGAACCCTAATTTGCTGACATTGAGCACCGTTAGTGGAATTGAAATGCTCCAGAACGGTTGAATCACGTTGAAGATGATCCCGCCTAGCAACATTGACCAAGTATTCACCGTTACCGCACTATATTTGGTCAGTAACTTGGCTGGTAACAAGGTGTTAGTCGCTGAACTGACGCCTGAAAGTAGGCCCCAGAGCAATGCCCAAGCTGAAATAACTAAGGCGGCAGGATTGCCGTGTGTGACTAGTAAGAATGATCCTAATAAGGCTAAAAAAATGGCGATTCCTTCACTCCGGGTTGGAAATTGATGGTGCGCGACGACGAGCCAGAGGGCGATGAAGACGGGGCCCATGAACTGTAAGATGGTGGCAGTCGCGGCATTACTGGCTTCAACTGCTAGGAAATACGTAAACTGAACCGGCATTAAGCCGAGCAGCGTATAGGCAGCGACTTGCAGCAGATCACCCGGATGGCGCCAGATCGACCAGAGATCGACTTTCATGATTAGACTGTAAACGAGAAAGCCAATCCCCGCACCTAACATCCGGACACCCGTCAGCCAAATGGAATTAATATCGGTGGTATCGAAGAGTGTCTGGGCGATGGCCCCAGAGACACCCCAAAAAGTTGCACTAACACTGGCTAAAATAATGCCACGTAATTCATGTTGCGTCGTTTGCATCCAACTCACTCCCAAACTAAATAAATTGCTAACTTACATTGTAACGTATTTAGCTGGAAAATAGGGGGCTGGCGGTTTAAGCGGTTCTACAATATTTGGTGTTGATGGATTTCCCATCAACACCAATTTTTGTGTAAACTAAAAGGACACATCCTCAAA
>NZ_BJDL01000043.1 GCF_005405125.1 Lactiplantibacillus songbeiensis | reverse complement strand
ACCACTATAAAGTAATAGAGGCATAGGAGCACCCCGTCGGGTAACTTCTATGCCTCTAAGCTTAGTATTTTTGTATTGGTGCAAACATGTTGTTCTTGCAAGCTTTGCTAAAAAGGGTGGTCAGTTATCGTAAAGACGCCTACACTGTAAGTTATTAATTGTTAGCTTTCCGCTCCAGTTGGTCTGGATTGATGCTGGAACGTGGTGGCCACGTTTGTGAGCCAAAGGGCGGTCTCACAAATCGGGCTTTCACTAAGTCGGAAAAATCACCGACTAAGTGAAATTTCACCACTGAGCATCATCCAGCCCGCCTTGCGCTAATTAACGGGTTAATGATCAAGTCGCGTATCGTCAAAGTTAAATTGCTAGTAGACTAAGTGTGTTAGATGTGACTTAAAGACTAACAGGCACTTCGAGGGACATTCTTGACCAAAATTTTTATATACTATTCAACGGAAACGACTGTGAAAAGATGGCTACTAAGTGAAATGATGTCATGGTAGTAACCGGTTGTTTCTAGCATTCAGTAATTGATAAATAGATGTTTATTAACGCCGGGCGGGCCGGAATTGGCTCAGTGGTGTCGTTTGACTTAGTCGGTGACTTTCCGACTTAGTCAAAGCCCGGCTTTTGAGACCGTTCTTTGGCTCAAAAACGTGGCCACCACGTTCCAGCCGATTCTGGCCCAACCAGAGTGGCAAGTTTAATCTAACTAATAAGAGAAGCAAAACAGAATGGGTGAAGATAACGGTGAGTTTTGAACGAACAAAAGCACAAATTCAACAAATGGTTGATCAAAAAATTATTCCGGGTGCCAGCTATGCGGTGATGCATGGTGACCAAATCGAAACAGCTCAAGTGGGCGTTGCACAAGTCCTGCCAACCGTACAGCCACTGTGGCCGCACGCGCTGTATGATCTCGCTTCGGTGACGAAGGTGATTGGGACGACGACGCTAGCGGCGCAATTAATGGCGCATGGTGAGCTGGCCATTAACCGGCCGATTCATGATTATTTACCGGCTTTTGAGAATCGGCAAGCGACCATTTTGAACTTTATGACCCATACGAGTGGGTTGAGCGGGTATATTCCGAATCGGAATGCCTTACCTGCAGCGGACTTGTTGGCGGCGATTCAAAAGCTGCCGGTCAGCCAAGCCAACTTGAATCATCGGGTGGTGTATACGGATTTAGGTTTGATCTTAACTGGGTTAGTGATTGAGAAACTGGTTGGTGAGCCAATTCAAACGGCGATTACCGACCGGATCATCAAGCCACTGGGATTGCCGGACGCCACGTTTACACCAATTAAAGCCCAATGTGTGCCCACGGTGTATTCGCCAACGACCGGGCTACTGCAAGGTGTTGTGCATGATCCGAAAGCCCGCGTGCTCGGTGAACATTGCGGGTCGGCTGGGTTATTTGCCAGCGTGGAAGATCTAGTGATCTTTGCGCAGTTCATGCTTGGTCAAACGTCAGTTCCAGCAGTGTTAGATGAAGCGACGATTGCCAGTTTATACCAAGATTGGACCCCGAATCAGCAGTTGCGACGTAGCTTTGGGTGGAATCTGTGGCATGCGAGTGCGGCCCGACAACCGATTATTTTCCATACGGGCTATACGGGGACGCTCTATATGTTGGATCGTGAAACCCAATCTGCCTTAGTTTTCTTAGCCAATCGGGTGCATCCAACGGCGCCGAATAACGCGTTTTTACCGGCTCGGCGGCGCTTGATTGCGGCCTGGGTTGCGGATACGGTTACATTTTAAGTTAGACTGGTTTCACAACCGCTTTCATTTATGCTAAACTTTAATTATTAAATCAAATAAATGGAGTGTGCGTGCAATGAGTGAACCTTATTTCTTAAAACCCGTTTTTCACGAAAAAATCTGGGGCGGAACTCGTCTCAAGCGTGACTTTGGTTATGAAATTCCTAGTGACCATACTGGTGAATGCTGGGCTATTTCAGCTCATCCTCATGGCCCAGCGACAGTCGAAAATGGCCCTTACGCTGGCATGACCTTGGATAAGGTCTGGGAACAACATCGTGATGTCTTCGGCAATGCGAAAGGCGATGTCTTCCCATTATTGACGAAGATCTTGGATGCTAGTGAAGATTTATCAGTCCAAGTGCATCCTGACGATGCTTACGCCGCTGAACATGAACACGAACTTGGCAAGACGGAATGCTGGTACGTAATTGCGGCGGAACCAGGGGCCACCATGGTTTATGGACATTATGCTAAGACCCGTGAACAATTGGCTGAATGGATTCACAACGGCGAATGGGATAAATTATTCCGGCGGGTACCGGTTAAGCCCGGTGACTTCCTATACGTCCCATCTGGCACTATTCATGCGGTTGGTAAAGGGATTATGGTCTTAGAAACGCAACAAAGTTCCGATACGACTTATCGGTTGTATGATTGGGATCGGGTTGATAAGACGACTGGCAAGAAGCGTGAATTGCACTTACAACAATCCATTGATACCACGATTGTCCCGCATGAAGATCCTAAGTTAGACATTACGAAGACCCAAGTTGGTGATGCGACGGTTACGAAATACGTGCAATCGCCATTCTTTGGTGTTTGGCAATGGCGGTTAACTGACGGCCAAGCGACGTTTAATCGCGGTAAGGCACCTTATACGTTGGTCTCAGTCTTAGATGGGGCCGGGAGTATTACGGTTGATGGTAAGGATTATCCGTTGAAGAAGGGTGTTCATTTTATTTTGCCATTTAATGTTAAACAGTGGACTTTGAAGGGTGATTTACAAATCATCGCTTCCGAACCCGGCGAAAAAGCGTAATTAGTTAAACACCTGAAACTATAATCGAGATTGATATCGGCAACTGACTGATATCAATCTTTTTTTAGTTAAAAGCTGTGGCTATCAGTTTGCTAATAATTACTTCTTTAAAGTCTATAATATTTATTTATAGCTTTTAGGGGTTAACTAAAAAATCACGTCCAGCCATTAAATGAGCTGGACGTGATTTTTAATTAGGGCTTGATCGTGACATTTTTCGTTAAATCTTCGGTTAACTGGTCTAAAGCACTGAAGTCAGCGTCAGGATATTTACGTTGTAAGGCTAACTTTAAGATGCGTTTAGCGAGCGCTTCATTACGCGCCAAGATTGGTCCGTGGAAGTATGAGCCAAAGGTATTCTTATAGATCACGCCTTCTGATTTATCTTGGCCATTATTGCCGTTACCTTGTTCAACGGTGCCTAATGGTCGTTCACCCTTACCAAGGAAAGTTGTCCCGTTATGGTTTTCAAAGCCATAATAGGTTTGACCGGTTTCGGCATTCTTGATCGTGATGTTCCCAATGAACCGGTTATGATCTTGACTAAGGGTGTAGTGATCTAAAGCGCCGATGCCAGGAATCTTTTCACCTTGAGCACCAATATAGTAGTGACCAAGCATTTGAAAACCACCACAGATGGCTAAGAATGGCCCATCATTTTCGATGTAGCTCGTTAAAGCGGCCTTTTTTGTTTGCAAATCTTTCGAGACAATCGTTTGTTCATAATCTTGTCCACCGCCGAATAACACGAAATCGTATTTGTCGGGGTCGAATGGATCATCCAAACTAATCAGTTCAGTCTTAATTTCGGCGTCGACTGCCTTAGCATAGTACCCCATCGCTAAGATGTTGCCGATATCGCCGTAAGTGTTCATTAAGTCGCCGTATAGATGGGCGGCGTTTAACGTGTAAGTTGCCATTAAGCCATCCCTCCATCAATAATGCCTTGACTGGCCAATTGTTTACGTAACTGCAACATCGCGGTATAAGTGGCAACCACGTAAACTTGCTTCGTCGGTAATTTTTGAATCTCAGCGGTCATGTTCGTTAGATCAGGCACGATCGTTAAGTTGTCAGTGGGGACGCCCGCGACTTTCAAACGGAATGTGATATCGCGGTAGCGTTCACCGCCACTAATATAAGCAGGGACGTTCAACTTCGGTAATGCTTCAAAGTCACCATCCCAGATCCAACTCGTATCAATCCCGTCGGCGTAGTTCGCGTTCAATAGTGCCGCAAATGAGAACGGCCGGGTATCGGTACCAATCATTTGTAACACCTGGTTGAGGCCAACGGGGTTCTTCACTAGAATCAACGTGACATCTTTGTCGCCGACATGGAAGATTTCTTGACGACCAAAGACTTGTTCGTCATTATCACTTAACGCTTGAGCAATTTGAGCTGGGCGGACATCCATAAAGCGGCCCACCGCATAAGCGGCCAAGGCATTATAGATGTTGTATTGACCACCGATGTTTAAATGCATCGCTTGACCATTGATTTCAAAGTCTGAAGACGTTGGCGTCATGTTAGTCAACGCATTGAGTTTATAAGTTAGTTGTGGTCGTTCAAAGCCGCAATTGGGGCAGAAATACTTGCCCATGTTACTGTATGTGCGATTACGGTAATGCAAAATATGCTGACAACGGGGGCAGAGTAAGCCGTCCGTATTGGCGGGGGCATGTTCGTCACCATCGGCTTGATAGTCAAAGCCATAGTATAAAATTGGATTTGGCAACTCTTTTGAATTGAATAACGGTAGATCACCGTTTGCAATAATCGTCGCTTCTGGTGCCAAGGCCACACCATCCAAAATCTTTTGATAAGTGGTATAGATTTCGCCATAACGATCCATTTGATCCCGGAAGATATTCGTGAAGACAAAAGCTTTCGGGGTGATGTATTTCGTGACCATAATGACATTGGCTTCGTCGACTTCTAACACTGCTAATGGTTTTTGATGCGCCCGTGGTGCCGTTAAGAACGTCGTGACAATCCCTTGCTTCATGTTTGAGCCGCTGGGATTGGTGAGGATGTCTGGGTACTGTGTCCGCAAGACTTTGACGGTTAACGCCGTTGTTAACGTCTTCCCGTTGGTTCCAGTAATGACGATGACGTCATAATTGCGTGCCAAATGTTTTAAAATTGCTGGATCAAGCTTCAATGCTAATTTTCCGGGTAGCGAACTACCGCCGCCACGGAAGGTATGCAAGAACCAATAAGCTGACTTACCGGTCCAAGTTGCCAAAAGACTATTGATTGACATCGATACTGCCCCTTACTTTTTAATTAACTGTGTTTGGTGATCGTTAAGACTTAATTGCCACTCTGGTTGGCCCAGAATCGGCTGGAACGTGGTGGCCACGTTTATGAGCCAAAGTGCGGTCTCATAAGCCGGGCTTTATCTAGGCCGGAAAATCACCGACCAAGATAAACGACACCACTGAGCCAATTCTGGGCCGCCCGGCGTTAATTAACTGGATCGTATTGGTTCTAATAGTTTTAGGACCCAACCGGTAGGCGGCAAGTTAGCAATCACCAAAAGCAGTCTAAACGCGTTCAAGTACTCCCAAGTATTTTATACTGAACGTGGTTAAAAGAAAAGCGATACTGTTGGGTTTAACTCGGTTTTATGAAATCATTAATCAGTTTTCATAACTGAATGCTGAAATTTGGGCTTAAATCGGCTATAATTAATTAGAAATGTGTAAAAAAGGGGACCGAGGAGCTTGGCACAGTTATTTTTTCGATATGGCGCAATGAATAGTGGTAAGTCGATTGAGATTTTAAAAGTCGCCCATAATTATGAGGAACAGCATAAATCAATCATTATTATGACCAGTAGTTTGGATAGCCGCGATGGTGTGGGTGTCGTCAGCAGTCGGATTGGTCTAAAACGCGATGCCGTCACCATTTATGATGACACGAACATTTTAGAGACCGTTAAAAAGATCAATACTGATGCGGCGTGTATCTTGATTGATGAAGCCCAATTCTTAAAGAAACATCATATCTTAGAACTGGCGCATATCGTGGATGACCTGCAGATCCCCGTCATGACGTTTGGGTTAAAGAATGACTTTAAGAATGAATTATTTGAAGGTAGTAAATATCTGTTGTTGTATGCGGATAAGATTGAAGAGATGAAGACGATCTGTTGGTTCTGCCGGAAAAAGGCGATCATGAACTTGCGGTATAACGATGGTCAGCCAGTCTATGAAGGTGACCAAGTTCAAATCGGGGGGAATCAAGCGTACTTCCCAGTTTGTCGTCGTCATTACTTCTGTCCGCCGAAATTAACAAAGTGAGGAATTAAACACGTATGGATAAGTTTTTTGATAAATTACAAGCGGTTGCCGACCGGTATGAAGAACTCGGCGAACTGTTAAGCGATCCTGAAGTTATTGCGGATACGCAACGGTTCTTAAAGCTGTCGAAAGAAGAAGCTAGCATTCGTGACACGGTTGAAAAGTACAAGCAATATAAGGATGTTACTGACCAAATTAAAGAAAATGACGAATTATTGCGTGAAAAGCTCGACGATGAGATGAATGCAATGGTCAAGGACGATTTGAAGAACTTGAACGCCCAAAAAGACCAATTGGAACATGAAATCACCTTATTAATGTTGCCACAAGATCCTAACGATGATAAAAATATCATCATGGAAATCCATGGCGCGGCTGGTGGGGACGAGGCCAGTTTATTTGCCGCTGACTTATTCAACATGTACTCCAAGTATGCGGAACGTCAAGGCTGGAATATTGAAGTCGCTGACCGTAACGAAACCGAAGTCGGGGGCTTTAAAGAAATCGTCTTAATTATTTCCGGGGAAAAAGTTTACTCGAAGCTGAAGTATGAAAGTGGCGCTCACCGAGTTCAACGGGTCCCAGTGACGGAATCGGCTGGCCG
The DNA here is from genome assembly GCF_005405125.1 of Lactiplantibacillus songbeiensis. GTDB lineage: Bacteria > Bacillota > Bacilli > Lactobacillales > Lactobacillaceae > Lactiplantibacillus > Lactiplantibacillus songbeiensis. The sequence goes on along the minus strand of NZ_BJDL01000043.1, from coordinate 4,845 downwards.
GGTTCATACGTCAACAGCAACGGTCGGTATCATGCCTGAAGCCAAGGATGTTGATATCAAGCTTGACCAAAAAGATATCCGGGTCGATGTCTTCCGGTCATCTGGTGCTGGTGGTCAGCATATTAACAAGACTTCTTCCGCGGTGCGGATGACGCATTTGCCAACCGGGATTGTGGTCTCAATGCAAGATCAACGGTCACAACAACAAAACCGGGCCAAAGCGATGGAAATCTTACGGGCACGGGTCTATGATTACTATCAATCACGGGAACAAAACCAATACGATGCTGAACGGAAGTCCGCGGTTGGGACTGGGGATCGTTCCGAACGAATTCGGACGTATAACTTCCCGCAAAACCGGGTGACCGATCATCGAATTGGCTTGACCTTGAATAAGTTAGACCGGGTCATGAACGGTGAATTAGATGAAATCATCGACGCGTTGATTTTAGCCGATCAAACTAAGAAAATCGAGCGCTTAGCCAATGACTAAGTTGCCGAAGCAGCCAACTTACTTTGAAGCCCAGCGATGGGCTTCTTTTTGTCTAACAACGGCTAACCAACCCGCTGATGCCGCACGTTTTTTGTTATTAGGGTTGACGAAATTAGATCAAACGCAGTTATTAGTTCATTATCGTGAGCCATTACCGTCAGCCATTTGGAAAAACTATCAAGCCGCAATTCAACGGGTCGTGGCTGGTGAACCCGCACAGTATGTCTTAGGCCGAGCGCCGTTTTACGGGCTCGACTTACATGTGGATTCGGCCGTTTTGATTCCGCGAGTCGAAACCGAAGAATTAGTCGACTGGATCTTAACCGATTACGCCACATCGCCAGTAACCGTCTTAGACATTGGGACGGGTTCTGGCGCGATTGCGTTAGCCCTACAAGCAGAACGACCAGCATGGCAACTAACTGCCAGTGATATCTCAGCGGCCGCTTTGCAGGTGGCCAAACAAAACGCGCAGGAATTGCAGCTGCCAGTGACATTTTACCAAAGCGATTTGTTCGCGGGATTACCGGCGACGTCGTATGATGTGATTGTCAGCAATCCGCCTTATATTGCCACGAGTGAAACGGCGGTCATGGATGCCAACGTTTTAGATTATGAGCCCAAACAAGCGTTGTTTGCCGATCACCAGGGCTTAGCCATTTATGAACAATTGGCCCAAACCGTGGCAGCCCATTTAGCGCCGCATGGCCGGTTGTATTTGGAATTTGGGTATCACCAAGGTCCCGCGGTTCAACAGTTATTTGAACAAGCGTTACCAACCGCGGAAGTGACCTTGCGTCAAGACATGGCGGGGCACGATCGGATGTTACGCGTGGCCTTACCATAATTGTCAGAAAAGAAGGATTGAGATTAATATGGAAACTAAAGTTTTTAAACCAAGTGCTGTTGATCAAGCCGCTGCTCTGATTGCGGCCGGTCAATTAGTAGCTTTTCCGACCGAAACGGTCTACGGCTTAGGTGCCGATGCAACAAACGTAGCGGCCGTCAAGCAAGTCTATCAAGCCAAGGGGCGGCCAAGCGATAATCCGTTGATTGTTCACGTGGCGGATGTCGCAACGGTAGAACGCTTTGCTAAGCCCTTATCGATTAATGCTAAACGGTTGATTAAAGCCTTTTGGCCAGGCCCATTGACGATGATCTTTAATTTGAAGCCCGATGCGTTGGCCCCTGAAGTTACGGGGGGCTTGACGACCGCGGCCTTTCGTAATCCCGCTAATGCCGCGACGATTGCACTGATTAAAGCAGCTAAAACGCCGATTGTCGGGCCATCAGCGAATACGTCTGGTAAGCCGAGTCCAACGACCGCGCAACATGTCTTACATGATTTGGACGGCAAGATTGCGGGGATTTTAGATGATGGCGCGACCAAAGTCGGGGTGGAATCCACTGTTTTAGACTTATCTGGCGACCAACCGGCGATCTTACGGCCTGGTGCCGTCACTGCGGAAGCCATTGAAGCGGTGATTGATGAACCGGTCTTAACTGAGCAGCATCATGTTGGGGCTACTGAAGTTCCCAAGGCGCCCGGTATGAAGTACAAACACTATGCACCAGATGCCCAAGTATATATTGTCGATCACGTGACCGATTGGCCAGCAGCTTTGACCTGGGCGGCACAACAAAATGTGCCAATGGGCGTGATGGCGACGGACACTGTTTTGAAAGCTAACAAACTACCAGCAAATTGCGAACAATATTCGTTAGGAAATGACGTTCAATCGGCAAGCCGAAACTTGTTTGCCGGACTACGGCACTTCGATACCGAAACTTCAATCAAGGATATTCTGGCTCAAGCCTTTGATAATCAAGGACTTGGCGCAGCTTACATGAATCGGCTAAATAAATCTGCCGGTCAGACACATTTTAGGGTATAATAATGCCAAGTCGGGAAAACCCGAAAGTTGTCACTTGCGAAATGGAGGAGAATATTCATGAATTACCAAGAACAAGATCCAGCAGTTTGGGCTGCAATTAGTAAGGAACAGGCTCGTCAACAACACAACATTGAGTTAATTGCGTCTGAAAACATCGTCTCAAAAGGCGTCCGGGCGGCTCAAGGCAGTGTCCTCACCAATAAATATTCTGAAGGTTATCCAGGTCACCGATTTTACGGTGGTAATGAATTTATCGACCAAGTTGAAACGTTAGCTATTGAACGGGCCAAGGAACTATTTGGTGCCGAATATGCCAATGTGCAACCCCATTCCGGTTCACAAGCCAATGCCGCTGCGTATATGGCGTTGATCCAACCCGGTGATCGCGTCTTAGGGATGTCCCTAGATGCCGGGGGTCATTTAACGCACGGCTCAAGTGTCAACTTTTCAGGCAAACTGTATGATTTCCAAGGGTACGGTTTAAATCCCGAAACAGAAGAATTGGATTATGACGCGATTTTGGCGCAGGCACAAGCCTTCAAGCCGAAGTTAATCGTAGCTGGGGCTTCAGCCTACAGTCGCATTATCGACTTTGCCAAGTTCCGTGAAATCGCTGATGCGGTGGGCGCCTTGTTAATGGTTGATATGGCTCACATTGCCGGGTTAGTTGCTGCTGGGTTGCATCCAAGCCCAGTGCCATACGCAGATGTCGTCACAACGACGACGCATAAGACGTTGCGGGGACCACGTGGCGGCTTGATCTTGGCTAAAGCTGAATATGGTAAGAAGATTAACTCTGCCGTTTTCCCAGGCAATCAAGGTGGCCCATTAGACCATGTGATTGCGGGCAAAGCGATTGCCTTGGGTGAAGACTTACAACCAGAATTTAAAGTTTATGCCCAACAGATTATTAAAAACGCGCAAGCTATGGCTACCGTCTTTAACGAGTCCGACCTAGTCCGGGTCATTTCTGGTGGGACTGATAATCATTTGATGACGCTAGATGTTACTAAATCTGGCTTAAATGGGCGTCAAGTTCAAGATTTATTAGATACGGTTTATATCACGGTCAATAAAGAAGCGATTCCTAATGAAACTTTAGGCGCCTTTAAGACTTCTGGAATTCGGTTAGGAACACCGGCAATTACCACCCGTGGGTTCAATGAAGCTGAAGCCGCCGAAGTTGCCAAATTAATTTTGCAAGCCTTACAAGATCCCGAAAACGCGGGCAATCTCGATGATGTCAAGGCTAAGGCGATGGCCTTAACTGCTAAACATCCGATCGATGTTGACTAACTAATTCGCAAGAGGTCTGGTTTTTTCGCTCCAAGTTAGCTACAATAGAAAGAAATCACTAAGGAGCGTGCAAAGTAACATGGGTAAGTTTGAGGTTTTGAATCATCCGCTCATTCAGCATAAGTTAACCATCATTCGAGAAAAAGAATGTGGGACAAAAGTCTTTCGGGAAATGGTCAATGAAATATCTACGTTAATGGCGTACGAAGTATCACGCGATATGCCATTAAAAGATATTGAAATTGAAACCCCAATTACTAAGACCACGCAAAAGACGTTAGCCGGTAAGAAAGTGGCCATTGTGCCAATCTTACGGGCCGGGCTTGGCATGGTCGATGGTGTCTTAAACATGATTCCAGCTGCTAAAGTTGGGCATGTTGGGATGTACCGTGACGAAAAGACGCTGAAGCCTGTTGAATATTTTGTGAAATTACCAAGTGATATTTCGCAACGGCAATTATTTGTTGTTGACCCAATGTTGGCGACTGGTGGTTCCGCAATTATGGCAATGGACATGTTGAAGAAGCGGGGCGCAAGCAACATTAAGTTCATGTGCTTAGTAGCTGCACCTGAAGGGGTTAAAGCCCTTCAAGAAGCTCACCCAGACATCGACATTTACACGGCCGCATTAGACGACCATTTGAATGAAGATGGCTACATCGTGCCTGGTTTGGGCGATGCTGGCGACCGGTTATTCGGGACAAAGTAAAACGTAACGCTAAATTTAAACGCTGGTTAGCACTGAAGTTGCTGACTGGCGTTTTTTTTTGCGTGATTTAATACTTATTGATAAAAATGCGTTTGAATTTTAGCACGCTTTATAGCTAAAACGCAGACTAAAAGTCATCGTTTAAGCGTTAATCAAGTTTTTCTAAACGACTTGAGACTCAAATTATCGTGGCTTAGTATACGTAGACCGTATACTAGTATGTTAATCTGGTAATTTTCAAAGCTTTAAACTTGTCCTATGATTAATCCATTCGCTCAGAAGTGCTAAACGGCACATCGTTAATTTAGATTGAGGTAAGGGGTTATCATGAATCACAATAAAGAAAAGTTTGGCATTGTTTTACCGATTATTTTATTCCTCGATTTAAAATTGAAGTGCAACACCTGCTCTACTAGACCAGTTCTTTATTCAGACTAGTCAAAAAGGCCATG
>NZ_BJDL01000042.1 GCF_005405125.1 Lactiplantibacillus songbeiensis | reverse complement strand
CCTGAACTAGCTTAGCAACTAGACCACTTCTAAGAATAGATTCTTAGTGTTGCACTTGATTTGACAATTGAGGTAATTTTCACATTTACATTATTCATAAAATTGATGATTGGCCCATTCGTTTGGACTGCAATTACTGGATTTAAATAAAGTGGATCATTTCCCATAGCATGTCCGACAGTATAAAAAACAGTATCCTTTTGCTGAGAATTACCCAATCCATAACCGATAAAAACTGTTAGTACAACAATACCAACCCGTATTGACCAATGAATACGAAATTTAACATTTCGTAATATCATATAACACATAGTTCCAATTGCAGTGATTAACACCAAAATTCCAACAATTAGCCACGGACTTACCATACTTAAGATTTTATTCCATGAACTAATCATTAATAAATCTGAAGGTAAAAAGCCTTCATTTCTTAGTTGCACTTTTTCAAAATTCACAATAGCTATGAGTCCCATAACAATCAGAAATAATGAGCTTGCAAACCAGTAAGAACCCAAAATTGCAATTAAGGATGCAAAAATTGCAACTAAAAATACAACATTCAAAACTTGTACCTTTTTATCATATAAAATATTAATAATTGTTTCAGAAAAAGACGAATTGCTTGAGCGCATTAATATGAAATACGCAATGATAATAATTAAGCAAAAACTAATAATTTTGACTAAACGTTCCCTTTTCAAAATAACATACCTTCCTATGCTTTCTAATGTCTATCGATTCTTGTCCTCCTACAAAAAACAATTTTAATTATACATTAGTTTTAGAATGTTTTATAAAAAGATATTATTTAGCCCATTATTTTTAATTCATTAACTTTACTTTCAAATACAATTGTTAGAAATCCCACTTAATGATATGTTCTAATTGAATTTAACTTAGGAGTGAGTATTCAAATGACAAAAAGAGTAAACTGGGTAGATTCTGCTAGGGGAATTGCAATTATATTAGTAGTTTATGGTCATGCCTTAGAGGGAACTTTTTACAGTGTTGGCATGAATCAGCAGAGTTATGATTGGCAGCATGGTATAATTTATGCTTTTCATATGCCACTTTTTTTCTTAATCTCTGGATTTTTTATTGCTAGTTGGCTAAAACGTCAACCAGCAATAGCCCTTAAACAGAAAGCGGTGGCACTATTAATTCCCTATGTAATTTGGAGTATCATTCAAGGTACTTTCATGATACTCATGAAAAGCAAAAGCGTAGTAAGCCTTGGGTGGAAAGCATTGCTTTACATTCCAATCCGTCCACTGGATCAATTTTGGTTTGTTTACGCATTATTTTTTGCATTTATTCTATACTACTTTATATTTAACTATTTAGGAAAATCAATCACTATATCACTATTTGTTTCATTATTTATAGTAATTGTTTTATCATTCATTCATATTTGGCAATTTTCTAACATTGGCTTAGCCTTATTTTTTATTGCGCTAGGTGCTTTTATACATGAACGAATCGGCTTAAACTACTTTTCAAAAAGTAGTGTTGGCATCATCTCTACACTACTTTTTTTAAGTATATTTTCTATAATTAGTATTTTGAACTACTCGTTAACTCTCAACATTATTATCAAACTTATCTTGGCTGTCTTAGGATCAGTGTCTATCCTTGTATTTTCTAATAAATTTTCAACCAAATTTTTAACAGTTCTAGGAAAATTAAGCCTTGAGATATATGTTGCTCACTGGATATTCCTAGCCGGGAGCCGTTTTATATTAATTCATTTTGGGCTTTCTCAACCTTATCTATTAATCGCTGTTGGTACAATCTGTGGCATCATTTTTCCAATTATACTTTACCAATTATTACTTAATTTACACATTTCCAAATACGTATTTGGTCGGTAAAAAAGCAAACGGTCATCATCTCGATTTCACTCTAAATGATGACAACCGTTTGCTTTTTTATTTTTCATAGACAATTTGTGGAGTTTGAGAAAGCGTTACTTTTTGATTAGCAATTTCCACTTGATGATTAGTCCCAGTGGTCCAACATACATAACGTTTATGTTGACCTGTTTTAATGTATAATAAGACAAAATCCTGATTAAGATACTGGTTTACCCGATACGACAATCGATATCCTTCTAAATTGCTTAATAATTGTGTTATTAATTCCCCACTTTGTTTAGCAGCATAATCTGGTGCATTACCTCGGTACATTCCCCATTGGCCGCTACCGTTTCCTTCATCAACTAAACTATACAATGAAATAATCGGTTGATGTAGCATATCCAATATAAAAATACTTCTAGCTAAATAATTTGCTTGGTCACCTTCAGACCAAATTCCATGATGCGTCTTGCCCATAGAATACCCCATCTCGGTAGTAACTAAAGGAATCTTCTTAACTGCTTCTATATTTTTAGAATTCGTTAGACTCACCAATATATTTCTGGAGTTTAATACAAGCAGATTCTCAGGTGCCCCTTTATTGGGCTCAACGCTGGAAATATAAGGATGGTTGGCAATGGCATCAGCAGTTGAAGCTAGGCCATCATTGAGTGCTAACTTAATCGTATTTTTCGAGTCTGAATAGTTCCCGGCTAAAGCACCACCCAAGAAAATAGAATTGGGATCATTCTTTCGAATAAAATGATATAAATTCTTTTCCATACCTATCCAAGCATGAACCAATTTACGATTATTTCCATCTTCACTTTGATTAAACCAAAATAAGCTATTCGGCTCGTTCCACATCTGCCAAACTATACCATTATCTTTATACCTTATAACTGCATCTTTCATTAAGTTCTCGTACTTTTGAATCACTTTTCCACTATGCGACCTGTATGCAGAAACATCCTTAACATTATCAGCACTAAAAACAATGATTGGTTTTAATTTTTCTTTTCGTACTTGTTTAATCACCCTATCAAATTCAGAATAGTCAAACTTACCAGATTTAATATATTCTTTTTTAAAAACAATAGGTAATACAACGTATCTTAAATCCGACTTTTTTGCAATCTTCAATTGACTTCTAATATACATCCAATTCTGACTAGTATCTTTTTTATACGCATACAACCACACAAATGAACCCACTTTGTCCGTAATAGGGACTTTCGAATTGAGTATTGAACTACGTGCTTCTTCTTGTGTTTGTCTTTCTTCTATTTTTCTATCTTGTTGCTGTCGTTTTTCAAAAATAAAAAAAGCAGTAATGCTCAACATAAACAAAAGGATTAACCACAAAAAAATTCTATGCTTTTTCATGTAAGTTCCTCCAAAGTACATTCAACAAAAAGTTAATTTTCTTGGGCGATATTCATTAGATACTGACCATATTTATTTTTAGATAACGGTTTAGCAAGTTCTTGCAGTTGCTGCGCATCAATGTAATGCATTCTATATGCAACTTCTTCAATACTAGCAATAATTAAATTTTGGCGTTTTTCGACTGTCTGTACGAAACCAGCAGCCTCTTGCAACGACTCATGAGTACCTGTATCAAGCCAAGCAAACCCTCTACCCAGCAACTGAACTGTCAAGCTATGTCGTTCTAAGTAAACATTATTAATATCCGTTATTTCTAGTTCACCACGCTGAGATGGGCGGATATTTTTTGCAATTGAAACAACCGTATTGTCGTAAAAATAGATGCCCGTAATAGCATAATTGCTTTTTGGCTTCTCTGGTTTCTCTTCAATATTCACTACTTCGCGATTTTTATTAAAACTGACAACACCAAAACGTTCAGGATCATTAACTCGGTAACCCAGAACTGTAGCACCTTGCTTTAATCCAGCAGCATTTTGTACCAGCTGTGATAACCCATTACCATAAAAAATATTATCTCCAAGTATTAAACAGACCGAACTATCACCAATGAACTTTTCACCAATTAAAAAAGCTTCTGCTAACCCATTTGGCGCATCTTGTACCGCATATTCCAAATGTATGCCTAATTGCGAGCCATCCCCCAATAAGTCCTTAAAACGTGGCGCATCCTGCGGTGTTGAAATAATTAAAATTTCTTGAATACCTGCCAACATCAAGGTGGATAGCGGGTAATAAATCATCGGCTTATCATATATTGGAATTAACTGTTTCGAAGTTACCATTGTTATCGGATAAAGTCGTGTACCAGAACCACCTGCTAAAATGATACCTTTCATTTAAAGCTCACTCCTTAGTTTGTGTTCCTTTTGAGGTGTTAAATTAGCAAACACCATCATAACTGTAAAATTAATGCCTGGTATAAAGAAGGTTGATTCAATCATTCCAAAAACCATTAGGGTTATTACTAAAATAATAAATTCAATGTTACCTTTAAATAAAGCGTTATTACATAAAATATAGTAATAAATTACAAACATTATTAATATCAACACACCATATTGAATGGCCAAGGTTACATAGATATTGTCCATTACAATAATTCCAGCTGAACGATAATCCTTTACCACTTGAGGGAGCAAAGGAATTCCAAATTGATGAAAATATTGATTTAAAATATTAACTCGATCAGAAGTTACATAATTAATAGTCCGCCATGCAGCACTACCATAATTAAATAACGCTACAGTAATTGTTGAAATCAATGTGAACAAGATAAAAATATATTTTGAATATACTGCCAACCTTAGCGCAAATACCTTAAATTTTTTCAGATGATATTGTGTCGCCCAAGATGCAAGCACATAAAGAATCACAGCAAGCATCGAACCTCTTGAATTAGTTAACACTAATGTCAATACAACAACCAAAGCAATCACTTGATACGACCAACTAGTTAATCGTCCAAAATTCAAGTACACGTATTCAAGAACACAAATCATTATCAAAGCACCGGTAATATTGAACTGACCAAATCCTAATGTATCCCGAACAATTGTAAATAATTTTCCCTCACGCAATCCGGTTCGACTCGGAATCCAACCAATCCGATTTGCAAGAATTATCATCGATAGCAATATCGTTCGTAAATAAAAATCTTTCTTTATGAATCGATTCAGATTAACATTTTTAGCAGCAGCCATAAACATTACACCCATTAACAATACATTTAGTTTTATAATAAAGAACGCATATAAGCCTAAAAGAATGCTAATAGATACTAATACGATTTGATTGAAAGTATACTTATTTGTTACCACAAAAAATGTCAAGCCAATAATAACAAGCAAATTGACACTCAACGTTAATTTGCTTGTATTAAAAAAGGAATTGATACTACTTACACCAAAAAGATAATAACACACTTCATATAAAGCATATAAGCCAAAAAAGATTCTTTCCCGGAGCGTTCCTGAATCTGGTATGACTTTGTTCATGTTCACTTTAGTTGTCAAAAACACTCCTCCTAGCCTTTATCAACTTTAAAAAAAAGCAATACAAAATTTAAGGCCAATGTTCCTGGAATAGTATGCTTTTTAAACCTATATTTTTCTTGCTTCAAAAATTTATTCAAAAGATTTGATGAACTTGCCACATTAAAGAATTGCTGAATTTGTACGCTTGGCCTTATATTAAGCATATTAAAGGCCAATTTAGATTGCATTATTTGCAATTTCACCTGTTCTTTAAAACTAATAATATTTTTCAACTTTTTAATTTTATTAAAAAAGTTAGCGTTAATTCCAACCTGATTATCCCCGTGTTGCCGATATAAAATAGTTGGCTCATCTACAAAGTGGATCTGACCAATTTGCGAGGCAATAATTGCAAACCACCAATCATGCATCACGATTTTAGCACTATCCACAGGCAAAGCTTCCTTTTTTAAAGCATCGTTAATCATGACGGTACAACCAGTTACAATATTATCAAAAACAAGATTATCTTTCGTTAGCCATGTATCAATATCAATACTTTTTAACACTTGACTATTTATAGTACTAAGATTTTGATCAACTAACCTTAAATCTGTAAATGTTAATTGTGGAATACTATTATCCAGATTCATTTGTTGTATTGTTACCGAGATCTTAGTTGGTAACCAAACATCATCTTGATCACAAAACATATAATAGTTTGCCTGTTTATAGCTTAGCAGTTCAAAAAAAGATTGTTTCACGCCAAGGTTAATCTGTTTAGAGGCATTAATCCAAAAAATACGGTTATCTTTTGTTACAAAATCACGAATAATAGATTGAGTCCCATCAACTGAGCCATCGTCCCTAATATAAAGCCGCCAATCACGGTATGATTGCTGTCGTATTGATTCAATTTGACTTTTTAAATACTTCTCTCCATTATAAGTCGACAATAAAATTGCTACTGTTGCTTTAATCATTCTACTCCTCCCTCTAAGTACATCTTATATACATTGCGAGTAGCATCCCTCAAATCAAATCCTTGACTTCGCATTTCATTAACCCGTGATTTTCTTTTAGATATAGATAAGTTATTTGAAATATATTGTGCCCATATCGAATCAGTATCTTCTAGTTTCAAAGGATGTACTAACTCAGGAAGAGAATTTCCCAATGGTATTACTGACGAGGCAAAAACACTTAAACCAGCAGTCTGAGCCTCAATTAATACTGTACTTAATCCTTCATTAAGCGACGGCATTAGCAAGGCGTCCATTGCTTGATAATATGCAGTCACGTTCTGTTTTATACCCAAAAAACAAACTTTATTTTCTATTTCTAATGACTGTACTAGCTTGATCAGGTTTTGTTTCATTGGCCCGTCTCCGATTAGGACTAGATAAGCACCAGAATTAAGCTTTAGAAATTCATTAAAAACCCGAATAACTTTTGTCTGATTTTTTCTCTTATTCAGTATGCCTACACTTCCAAACAAAACATCATTTGTATTAATTCCAAGCTGTTTTCTGATTAGAAGCCGTTGTCTTTCATCATAGCCAAAATCTTCTAACTTTATTCCATTAGAAATGATTTCATACTGATGAGTTTGAATAACTTTTCGCGGAAACATCCACCGTGCCGCTTCTTCTGAAACAGCAATATTTTTCCAAATAAATTTGCTAACTAGCCATTTACCAAAGCCATGTAAAGCTTCTAGAATTTTAAGCACAACCAACTTTCCATCAGATGCAAAGTAGGTATTATGGGAATTCAAAACAATATGCTTTGATCCAAAGCGATGTGCAAATAGAATCGGTAAAAAATTCCATAATGCTGTCTCGTTAAAATGAACAACATCATATCGTTTTGCATATTTTTTAAAAAAAGTATGCGCTTCAAAGATGTGGCTGAAAAGACTCCCATTAGCAGGTGAAATAACATTGAAGTTCCACCCTTTTTGCTCAACCATCTTTTGGCATTCCCGAGACCCAGATACAGATAACACATCAATTTGGATATTTTCACTATTAATCGCACCAATGATATTGAAAATATACCTAGTCATACCACTAGATTTTAGAAAGTCTCCTACGACCAAAACTCTCATAATTGACTACCCCTATTATTTCTCACTTTTAAGTTGACCACGTTTAGACTGTCGTTTGTTTTTTCTCTGCTTGAAATATAGTAATAAACAGACTACGTATGCAAGAACGGCACCAATAATAGCCCCATTCTTAATATAACTTGAATACATTGCTTTACTGACAACGGCTGAAGACGCCTTGGCTTTTGACAGTTGCTTAACAACTAGACGTTTATCTGTTTTCGTATACTTGTTTTTATAGCTTGTGATTATGGCATTAACCACCGCACTAGATTTTTTGGCACTATCAGTAGTTGCAGAAACACTTAAAATAGTGCTAGAGGGTTTTCCAAGTACACTCACACTCTTTTGCATTTTATTCGCTGAATAATCAATACTACTATCTTGTTTAAGAGTAGAGCTGGCAATTCGGTAAATTCCCAAATCACTCATTTCACTTTGAACGGTTCCTAATCGATTGACATCAGTATTCAACTGATCTAAATAACTTCCTCGACTAGTCTTAGTATGATGAATATCTACATTTGCAGCAACTGTATAAGTAGGCGTATATGTTTGGTGCAACCAGGCATAACCAATACCTCCACCAATTATTGCAAACAAGATAATCCATATTAATCGGTACCACAACACTTTAAAAAAAGGTAAAAAAGAAAAATTTGAATTCATAGTTCCTCCATATAATATATATTCACTTAGTTTTTAAGCCTTCGCCAAACGATAGCCGTCCTATTTTTGTTTTTTCGAGTAAATAATACCCAATCAAACACATAGTTAAAGCAATAATACTTATTGTTATTGAAAGCAAAAATAAACTATTTATTTTTAAAACATTTAGCGCAATAATTCGTGAACCAGCAATAGGAATTAGATGCATTACATAAATTGCCATTGAAGCACGTCCTAACCATGCTAATCTCGTAGTTAATTTAGGAAAGTGTTCTAACCATTGTGCGATATACACAATTAATAAAACACCAATAATCACGGTTAGCGCTTTAGTATATGATTCAGCCATATAATTATTAGTCTTCAAAACAGCTAAATTCATAACATTTATTATTATGAATAATAACACTGCTAGCAAAACTTTCTTCTTAGAATATTCTAAAAATTCAAAAACTTGATTCAACTCAAATACTTCAGTTCCGATACAGAAAAAGACAAAATTTAATGAAAATGCATCAAAAATCCAATAATGATAAATAAATGGACGTAGCAGGAAAAAGATAACAGCAATTCCCAATATACCCTGTTCGCCAAACAATCTGACACCAAAATAATAGACGACAAAAGTAACAAATAAAACATATAAAAACCAATATTCAGAAAATGGTGCAACTGGGGATAATAGTATGTTTCGAATTCCCAAACCAGAATTAGTATACTTTTGAGCCAAAGCCATAATACTACCAGTGATTACTGTCCAAATAAAATAAGGAATTACTAACGATGTTATTTTCTGCCTTAAGGCAATCCCGACAGCCCTTTTAACCCAATTTCTAGCAAATATTCCAGACAAAAAGAAAAAGAGTGGCATATGAAATCCGTAGATAATGTTGTAGAGAACTTGTAATATGTTAGTATTTCCCCCTTGATCAGCATTCATAATACCTCCAAGGGCATGTCCATAAACTACTAGCAAGATTCCAATACCTTTGGCTACATCAATCCATTGGATCCGCTTACTCATACTTTTGATGCCCGAAAGCCAACTAGTTTTCTAATTAGAAAACTACTGCCTTTTTTTAGCCAATTCTGCTTTTCCATAAATAGACAATTAACTTCTTTATATGAATATTGATTCTTTTGTAGCCAAACATCCAATAATAATTCACTTACAAAGCCCAAGACTCTCGCCTCATAGGCATCATAATCACGTACATCTATTGTATCATCTAGCTTTTTCAAAACATCAAACATCCAGACACAGTACTCGTCAAAATATGGTTTTTTCATTATAAAAATATTAAACATATGTGCCGAGGTTCGTTTCATAACGGCATCATAAGCTTTTAAATATTGTGGATAATACTTTACAATAATTCTTCGGCACTGATTCAACGGTTCACTATGATGTGCATGGACATAATGTGAATAATTTGATTCAATAAAGTAATGTCGCTTTTTTGGAAGAATAATATCATTATCTTGTAACAATTTTTCTGTCTGTTTCTTAGACAAAACAGTCGAGAAGTCTTTTTTATGATTTAAACTTAATAGTCGCCGATAATGAACTAATCCAATTGCATCAGCTTCTAAATTCTTCCAAGCCCAATATACTGCGGTCAATTCATTGTAAGAACTGTTTTTTGATGAAATATTATTACCATCATTATCTGATTGATAAGGTAAATTTAACTCAGGATGTAGTGCTTTACCAACTTGTACTGGTAAATATAATTCCGTATCCGTCGGCATTTTAGCTTGCTTATGGGCCGCCACCAATATTTTGATTTTCAATGCTTATCTCCTTTAAAACATTCTACTTAAATAAACTAAACTCATTTTTTCTGGAATTTTGCAAAAATTAGATTTTTTCCATCAATAACTAATTGAGGTTGTACAACTAATAGAATTCCGGAGTAAATAAGTCCGCCTTCAACAATTTGCAAGAAAAGATTTGACACTCCGATATTCATCGACGTATTGAGTAAATAGACAAAGACAAACATTGTCACACCGGCAAATAAATATTTACTCAAATCGGTAAACAGATAGCGAATCATCAATTGATGTCTAACACTAAATATCTGGTATGCTGTGACAACCAATTCTGCTGCAACTGTTGCAATTGGTGCACCAATTACACCAAACTTCAATATTAATGGTACATTTAGAACAACATTTACGATTGCACCAAGAACTACTGACTTGGTATATGTTGGAATTTGTTTTGTTGGCATCATATACTGCTGTCCAATAACGTTACTCCAACCGATTAAGATAATAACCGGTGCTTCAATTATTAACAATATCCCAGAAACTGTAAAATCACGTCCAAAATACCACGGAGCTAATGCAGTTGCAATACCAGCAATTCCAAACATTAATGGAATTGCAATAAAAGAAACAAATTCAAAGGATTTGTAAAGGTACTTTCTAATTTCTTCGAGTTTTCCTTTGACATATAGGTTTGCCATATGTGGTAACATAACAACCCCCGTCGCTGTCACTACCGCCAATACCGTTTTGATTAATTTATCAGCATAATCAAAGTAAGCAACCGAACTAACTGAATCAAGATTACCTAGCATAGTCTTATTTACCTGCTGATAAACTAAATTTGCTGCTTGTGGAACAAACAACATCAATGCAGGCACATAATGATGCCAAATTCGTAATTCTTTCAACTGGATCCAAATAATATTGCCTTTCAAATATGGCCAAAGCGTAAAATTCCCTAGTAATTGTGATAAAGCTAAGATTAAGATATATAATCCCAAATCACTTTTACTCTTAACGAAAATAAAAATCGCCGCTAAAGTAGCCAATTTCACAAGTGTATTTCTAAAGACCGTCTTTCTAAAATCTTCCATGCCCATAAAAAACCATGAGACATCAAAGGCTCCTGCCAACAATTGGAAAGATTGAAATAACATAAATAACCGATAACGATGATCTAGTATCAGAAAAACACCAAAAACAAAGAAGGTTATTATCACATTGCTTATCTGTAATAATTCAATTTCCCAAAATATTTTTGAACGTTCCCGTATCTTATCTCGATGAAATGCAACCTGTTGATTACCATATACAGTGATTCCAATCGTTCCAATTAAGACGAAGTAAGTAATGATTGAATTAGTATACGAATAAACTCCGACACCACTAGGACCCAACACCCGCGCAATATAAGGAACTGTTATTAACGGTGTAATTAAAATTAATACTTGATAGCTTGCGTTATACAAATAATTTCGTATGATTTTCATAGTCTAAACCGATAACCCTTCTGGAACTTCACTACAAAATTGCTTTTTCAAAAAGTTGTCCTGAATGTTCAAAGGTCAGCTCAGCAACTTTTTCTAGTCCATTTTGAGCTATTTTTACTCGTAAAGAACTATCCAATAATAATCGTTCGATATTTTTAAATAATGAAACCGGATCATTAATGGGAGAGATTAATGCTGATAAGCCATCAACCCCAAAGTCATCGACTCCACCGTTATCAGTTGAACAAAGCGCCGCGCCACATGCCATCGCCTCGGTCGCGGTTAGTCCCCATCCTTCGGATAAGCTTGGAAAAACATAAATTGCAGATTCATTGTAAATTTGATCACGCAACACACTCCGACTTGGTGTTTTAAAATACTGTGTGTCTTCGGGTAAATTCTCTGGTTCATCAAAAACACCAAATAATTTAATCAATACATTGGGATATTTTGCTTTGATAAGTTCTAATGCCTTAAGCCCATCGCTTGAACCCTTAATCGGATATTCACTGTATAACATTGAAATAATTGGAGATCTCTGTTCAATGGCATTAGTTAAATAAAAATTCTCATGTTCAACGAAATTTGGTACTAGTTCAGCATTCTCACCCAAACTCGTTGCTATATTTTTTAACCATGATGCAATTACAACTTTTTTCAACGGTAGTTTCCAAGTTGCATCAACTCGCTCTTTTCCTCCCCATACTTCATAGTGCTGTATAAAGTAATACTTCAACCCACAACGATTAGGCAAAGTATTAACAAACTCTGCAGTTTCCCAAGCAGTTGCAACTACACGATCTGCATCTCTAACCATCTCTTTAGTAACTCTTCCTTTATTGGTTACCTTAACTTTCGGATCTAATTTAAACCATGGTTTGATAATCCCACAGCTTAATAATAATTGCTTAACAACATATTTGCTTTTTTCTACTAGTGTCGGTGTTTTTTGCGTTGGTAAAAACATTGCATGTATTACTTCGACATCATACCCTTTACTAGACAGATAGTTTGCATATTGATAAACAACCTGAAAGCCTCCGACTGGAAACCTTGAAAAGCCCGGTAAAATAAACGTTATCTTCATAGTCCGTCTCCAACTCCGTAAGCCTTCAAAAAAGTTTGTTCAACTAACAACTTATAATTTGTTTGTCTTTTCGAATTAGCTTGTAACTTTCTTTTATACGATAATTTAAAAAATTGAGTGCTGCTGAATAACAATTTTCTTGTGATCTCATCCGGAAAAGTCGCGTCTAATCGATGGACGAGTTCTTCCTTATTCTGATTACTCAAACTAACGTTTTCAAACATTGACTTGACTACGTCAGATTGTCTCCAAGCTAATTCTATAACATAATCAATTAAAAGATAATCAATCAAACTTTCTTCAGTAGAGTTATACGCAATAAGAACCGAGCGCATATACTCAAATAGTGGATTGTGCGGACTACCACCAAAAACATAAGTTGTCCATCTTAAATGTGCTACACTGATATAAAAAAGCGGATTCTTTTGGTCTTGTGCATTTGCAATCGTAAAAAATGGAACTTCAAATACTTCTTCAGGTATAGTTCTTGTAACTAACACAGTAGCATCCATCCATAGTCCACCATATTGTGATAACAAACAAGCTCTAATAATATCACTATACTGTGCCAATGTTATATTTTTATTCAATACTCTTTTTTTTATAATTGAAGGCACATCAATATACGTATCAATGTTCAATTTTGTAATTAAAACTACTTCATGCCCATTCGCATTTGCCTTAATACTCCGATATGTTTCCCTCACTATAGGTGGCATACTAGATTCACCTTGATACCAAAAGACCCAGATTCTTCGATTCTCATCTTGCTTTTCTAACGGATAATGGGCTTCATCTAACACAACTTCATTGTATTTTTCACTTAAATATGTCAAAACAATATTATCTTTTTTCAAATAATCTTTAGCCGGCATCTTATACGCTGTATACCTAGTTAAGGTCTCTTTAAAGTGTAAAATCGCTAAACTAATAGAAAAATACCGTGTATCACTATAAAATTTTTTTGCGATTTTCTTTATTTTATTCAAGTAAGCACCTCAATACTTTTACTACATTTCAATATCGTTTGTAAACTCTACACCCACTGCCACTAATGCTGCATGAATAACCTGATGCATATCATAATACCGATACTGACCTAAACGACCACCAAAAATAACATTACCTTCTTGCTTAGCTAATTCCGCATACCGTTTATACAAAGAGTTATTACGCGAATTGTTAACCGGATAATAAGGTTCGTCCCCACGCTTCCATTCTGCCGGATATTCTTTAGTAATGATAGTTTTATCTTTATCACCTTTGCCGAACTCAAAATGTTTGTGCTCAATAATCCGCGTAAATGGTGTCTCAGCATCGGTATAATTAATAACCGCATTACCTTGATAATTATCAACGTCTAACTCTTCAGTTTCAAAACGAAGTGACCGGTATTCCAATTCACCTAATTGGTAATTAAAGTATTGGTCAATCATTCCGGTAAAAATAATCTTAGGATAATCCTTGAGGTATTGATCTTTATTGGCAAAGAAGTCCACACCAGTTTCAACATCAATTTCTGGATGATTTAGCATTTTCTCTACAATTTGTGTATAACCACCAATTGGAATCCCTTGATAAGTATCGTTAAAGTAATTGTTGTCAAAAGTATAGCGCACTGGTAACCGACGAATAATAAACGCTGGTAGGTCAGTAGCTTTTTGTCCCCATTGCTTTTCGGTATAGCCCTTAATTAGCTTTTCATACACATCAGTACCAATCAACGAAATCGCTTGCTCTTCAAGATTTTTAGGTTCACCATTTAACTTAGCTGCATCCTTTTGTGCCTGAATCTTAGCCTGGGCTTCTGCTGGTGTCCGTACACCCCAAAGTTCACTAAAAGTATTCATGTTAAATGGCAAGTTATACATCTGACCTTTATAATTAGCCACGGGACTATTTGTATAACGATTAAATTCAGTAAATTGATTCACATAATCCCACACTTCTTTATCAGAAGTATGGAAAATATGCGCACCATATTGATGTACTTGAATCCCATCGACTTCTTTAGTGTAGATATTACCTGCAATATGATTACGCTTTTCAATCACTTTAACCCGTTTACCACGTAAAGCCGCTTCATGTGCAAATACAGCCCCAAACAACCCTGCCCCAACAACTAAATAGTCATATTTACTCAATTAAAATTCCTCCACAAATAAAGTGTCATCATGTCATTATATCAAAAATAGTTTAAGAAAAAAGTTTTGCCAGTGAATTCATTGTATCTCGTTAAACACCCGGATTTAAAATTGAAGTGCAACACCCGGTAAGGTACACAAAAAGGTCATGGAGACCTATACTTTAATCACCAC
>NZ_BJDL01000041.1 GCF_005405125.1 Lactiplantibacillus songbeiensis | reverse complement strand
AACTGAAACTGCGCTAAAGCATAACTCCATGGCTGGACTACTTTACTGAGTGTTGCACTTGATTTGACAATTTGGGATCTCGTTAAACATCATAATAATATTTCATTTTATTTACAGTCAAAATTGCTGATTTAAAAAAGCAATCGGTAGATTTCCCCGATTGCTCACTCACAGTACCTATTAATAATTACCCGATACCAAAGAACCCATGCATAAATAACGCCGCACAAGCTGCGCCAACAAATGGCGCAATCCCAGGAACAATAATCCCATACTGCCAATCACTATCTGCTTTATTCTTAATTGGCAAAATAGCATGCGCAATCCGAGGCCCCATGTCTCGTGCAAGGTTCATCGCGAATCCAGTCGGACCGCCAAGACCCATCCCAATTGCCCAAACTAATAAACCGACACCAATCGGCACAATCCCCGGCGTCTTCACTTCCGAAATAGCTAAAATACCTGAAATAAAAATAAACGTATCAAAAAATTCAACGAAGAAGTTCCGTGGTAAGTTTCGAACAGCTGGTGCAGTTGAGAATAAGTTTCGAATCGTAATGGGTGAAATTTCACCTTCTGAAGCCTTAAAATGGTCAGCATACATGATCCAAACAATGACGGCTCCAGCAACCCCACCGAGAACTTCTGCAACTGAATAAGGAACAAACATGCTCCAAGCAATATTACCAAGCAGGCATTGGGCTAAAACCATAGCTGGATTAATAGAAACATTTCCAAAAATAAATAGCGCAATCGTAATCCCAAAACCCCAAGTGGTAATTGCAAAGATATGACCGGAACCGCGATATTTAGTTCCCTTCAAAACTTCACTACAGTGAACCCCAACACCAAAAATAATCATCAAGGCGGTTCCCATGAACTCTGCCAACATCTGATGAATCAAGATAAGTCTCCTCCTGTGACGCTTTTAACGCCGATTTATTTTGAATCAAGTCACGCTAAAACTTTTCTGTAAATAACGATCATTTTTTCACACGAACACCATTATACACAAAATTCTAACGGTTTAATACGAAAACTTGATTAACATTCAATTGCTAACCAGATTAACCGGTTTCATCACAGTGGCGTATACTAGAGTTGTACCGAAAAATGGAATAGGAGGTTATCGCAATGGCAGAAGTCGAAGGCACATCCATTCACCGTGGTTGGAACCGTCGCATTGTCACCGGTAAAACCTTGGCAGACTGTGATGAAAAGCTCACTACGTACTTAAATAAACAAGATTACGGCAATGGTGAGTTCACCGTTCTACATGAAAACGATGGTACTAACCAAAATACCGGCTATTCATTACCCGACGGCGACAACTGTTACATTAGTTTTTTAATCTATAACAGCCGTCTGTAATCAAAAATAGACAACCAGTTTTGATTTTATACTCAAAACCGATTGTCTATTTTTTTGCTCGTAAATTCCAATGTCGTCGAATACGTTTCATCATACGTGGTGACTTTGCTTTTATCTCATGTTCAAACCACTCCTGTACAGTTGCGTTAACAACTCCACCGAACATTAGTAACATCCCAGAGAAATTTAACCAAAACATTAGAACAATCAAACTCCCAATAGTTTGGTACGACGTAACTCGTTTTGCAAAAAGTTCGACATAAAACCGGAAACCTTGCGAAATAATGATCCAGCCGATAGACGTGATTAAAGCCCCTACCCAGATATAGCGTAACTTAACCGCTGCATTCGGCACAAAATAATAAAGCAACATGGCTAACACAAACATCCCGATAAAGGTGATCAAGTTCTTATTAGCTAGCAGGCGTGCCCACCACTTGGGAACAAAATCTTTAGAAGTATTGGTGATCTCTAAAATGGTATCCATTAAAACCTGGCTAAGCGTAAAGAAGAGCGACAATGCGACAATTAAGAGTAATAGTCCCAGCGTCAATACGAATGCCATTAAACGCGTCATAATGGCTCCCTGTGCGTTCTTAACCCCATAAGCTTCATTAAGGCTGCGTCGAATTGCCGCAATAATCTGCGACGCTGACCAAATTGTGATCACAATCCCAATAGATAAACTCCCACTACTACCACTAGATAGGAAAGAAACTAGAATTGGTTTAAACGTTTGATAAATATTACTTGGAATAAATTCTTGTGCATAGGATAGCACCAAACTCGTTTTTAAATTCAGTCGGGCAATGATGTTTCCAATAATTAAGATAATTGGTGCAATCGACATTAACGCATAGTAGGCCAACACAATGGCGTTATTACTGACATTGGCTTGATTATATCGACGAATAGTAATTTCAAGCCATTTAAATATTTTGGGATAGCGCTCCTTTAGCTTCATAATTTAGATCCTCAATTCAACTTAATAACACTAATTATACAATGGATTGAGCTGTGAAACCGTCAATATCGGTATACACCTCAAGTTTTTTACAAAATGTCAAAAATAAAAAATCTCATACAGACTTAGCTAAATAACCAAGTTGCATAAGATTTCTCTTTGCTGTGTGGGCTTTACAGCAAAAAAGTACACATGTCACATGTTTATATTACTATTTTTCACTTTATATAACCAATTAATATTTTTTCTCGATTGCTTTTAAAATATATTCAGCTGCATGCCCGTCACCATACGGATTCTTAGCATTAGCCATTAAATCGTATTCATTTTGATCATCTAATAGAGTTTCCATGGATTTTTGCACCTCGTCACCATCAGTACCAACCAACTTCAAGGTTCCAGCGGTTACCCCTTCTGGTCGTTCAGTCGTATCACGTAGCACTAAGACTGGTTTATTCAGCGATGGGGCTTCTTCTTGGACGCCACCGGAATCTGTCATAATGAAATAACTGCGTGCCGACATATTATGGAAGTCCACCACATCTAATGGATCAATCAAGTGGATGCGTTCAACGTCACCTAAAATGTCATTAGCAATCTTTTGAACCGTGGGACTCAAATGTACCGGGTAGACTACTTCAACATCCTTATGACTTAAAATAACTCTCTTGATTGCTGAAAAGACAGCTACCATTGGCTCGCCTTGATTTTCCCGTCGATGCATCGTCAATAAAACCATTCGATGACCTGGTTTCACTAAATCAAGTGCCGCATGATGATAGTCACTATTAACCGTCTGTTTCAAGGCATCAATTGCGGTGTTCCCCGTTACTGTGATGTTTTCAGCAGCATGATTTTCTTTTAATAAATTATTTTTGCTTAATTCAGTCGGGGCAAAATACATATCAGCTAAAACATCGGTTAACTGACGATTCATCTCTTCCGGGTACGGTGAATACTTATTCCAAGTTCGTAATCCCGCTTCTACATGTCCAACTGGAATTTGATGGTAAAACGCACTAACACTAGCAGCAAACGTCGTTGTCGTATCACCATGAACTAAAATAATGTCCGGTTGAACTTCATCTAAAATAGCATCCAACTTATTTAATACTCGACTTGTAATTCCAGCTAACGTTTGATTGGGTCGCATAATATTCAAATCATAATCTGGTTCAATATGAAAGATATCTAGTACCTGATCCAACATTTCACGATGTTGCGCCGTTACCACCGTAATCGGGATAAACTTATCTGACTGTTTTTGTAATTGCAAGACAATTGGTGCCATTTTAATGGCTTCTGGCCGTGTACCAAAAATTGTCATCACTTTAATCTTTTTTGTCATAGTATTTGAATTCCTTTCACCTATTTCCATGCCTTCAATTATACCAGTCCTAATGCTTGATTAGACTGAATGTAAGACAAAAATGACCAGTCTCCATTTTAAAAGACTGGTCATTTGTTTGACGAACAAATTTATGAAGCTGTATTAGGCACAATCATAATATAGACGGTTCGCACCATAATAGACAAATCTTGTAACACACTGATATGTCGGATATATTTAATATCTAACTGCACCATATCATCAAAGCCAACTGCATTCCGATCACCAACCTGCCACAAACCCGTACAACCAGGTTTGACCAATAGACGTTGCAAATCGTAATCAGAATACTGTTCGACTTCGCGTTCCAAAGGTGGCCGTGGTCCAACCAACGACATATCACCCTTAAAGACATTCCAAAGTTGTGGTAACTCGTCAATGCTATACTTTCGAATAACTCGACCAACCGAGGTGACACGCGGATCATCTTTAATCTTAAACATGGCGCCGTCAACTTCATTGTATTTTAGTAAATCTTTTAGACGTTCATCCGCATCGATATACATAGAACGAAATTTATACATCCGAAACTTCTTTTTATTCTTTCCCAAGCGTACCTGTGAATAAATCACGCCACCTTGGGGATCATTTACCTTGATACAAATTGCAATAATTAATAGTAGCGGGCTCAATATGATCATGCCGCAAAGACTCGCAACGATGTCAAAAAGGCGCTTAATAGCAAAAAAGACTAATTTGCGCTTAAGTTTAATTGGATTTACCATTGGGAGCATTTCGCTCTTTTCTTGATACAACATACGAACCTCCAAAAATAACACACTATGCTCGTTTTTAAAACTAACTTAATTTATACTAGCACATTATGTATGATAACGACATTAAAATCCTGTAACAATCAGTAACCCTAGTTCACTCAACTCAATATCATATACTAAAGACTTCCAAAAATAAAGTACAGTTTAATTTATTGATTATTCACAGCGCTATTGAACAACAAAACAGTTTGGAAATGCTCTGTATAACAAGCATCACCAAACTGCCCTTCATCTATAATTAGAACTTATCAGCGCTCATCAAAATCTGTTGAATCTCTCCAGATACTGTATTAGCACCTTTCCAAGAACTCTGATTGGTGAACAATACCACTGCATTTTTGCCATCATTAGTCCCAAAGTAATAACTGTGGAACCCATTATCAGCACCACCAATCCGCACATTATCATCAGCCTGATAATAAATCCCACCAGAATACTTCAGCTTCAAGCCATCCGACAACTCCGCAAATCCAGCCTTACCATCCAACTTTCCAGTAAATAAACTGTTAATAAAGGTATAGTAATCGCCAACACTGGCATACACATTTCCACAGCCTAATTCACTCGATAACAAGTTCGTCGAAATATTATCTGGCTGTGACTGATTAGCTTTAAATGAATACGATGATGGCGTCACTGAGCTACTTGGAATCTGGTTATATAAGAACGTATGCGTCATCCCCAGCGGCTTCAAAACATCGCTCTGTAAGTTGCTCATAAATGACTTGCCTGTTACTTTGCCAATAATACCGCTCAGTAACGTAAAGTTGGCGTTAGAATAACTCCAAACATGTTGATCAGTTGAATCCAAATGACTAATCGTAAAAGTAACCTGTGCCGCTTCAGTCGTTAACGGCGTGGTTGGTACTGGTTCACCCATCCGAATACCAGACGTATGGTCTAATAGCTCCCGAACAGTAATATCACTCGCATAAGGCACTTGTGGATAATACTTACTTAACGGGGTCGTCATCGACAACTTACCTTGATTGATCAGCTGTTGGACTACCGCACCAGTCAACGCCTTTTCCAAAGATGCTAACGGGTAAGATTCATTGGTAGTATTCGCAATCTTCTTAGCAACATTAGCATAACCATAATTCATCACTTTAACCCCAGCAGGGCCATTGTTCGTTACCAATAACGTTCCCATAATATGGTTTTGCGTAATTAAATTATTGATCTGGGATAACGCCTCAGCTTCAGTTAACTTACCAGTTGCTGGTATCACTGGTGTAACCGGCTTAGTTGGTTGGGTCTTGGGCGTTGTCGTCGTAGTTTTATTCGGCACCGTAGCCGTAGTCGTCCCTGGCTTCTTGACAGGCGCAGTTGGCTTAACTGGAATCACTACTACTGGCTGCTTCGGTGTCGTTGGCGTTGTAGTCTTATGGACAACAGTTGGCTTTTTAACTGGGACGACAACTTTAGCTGGCGTCGGTTGCTTAACGGGTACCTTAACAACTGGTGTCATTACAGCTGCCCCGCCACCGATAAAGCCTTGTGCTGGCATTACTAACACATTAACAGGTTTAGGTATGGTAATGATTGTATCCGCATTTGCAGGTAGTTTTAACTGTAAGTCTACCTTAGTTGCCTTGACCCAGCCGTTAATCCCCTGACCAGTCAGTTGATAGTACTTACCGAAATCAGTCCAAACTGCTTTTGTGACTTTTAATTGTTTAGCTTTAGTAGCACTCACCGTTTGATATTGCATCTTCGGTTGCGTTGCTTGCGGGCCATTCACATCAATCGTTAGCGTTTTGACGCCAGCCTTTGCAACTAAGTTCCCGCTGGCGGCTTTCGTCTTCACAATTGTCAGGGTTCCATTGGCACGCACATGACTGAGCTTAGTCGTCGCCGATTGCTTCACCCAACCAAGCGTATGCGACCCACGTAATTGTAAGTACGTCCCACCATGACCGGTGCGCCGTTTCTCAACTTTTAAGACTTGATTAGCTGACACTGACTTGTGCGTTGCTTTTTTGACTTGCTTGGTCGTCTTCGGCACTTGATGATACACGGCCAATTTGCCACTCGCCGGCTTAATCCGCACATAACTCGTAGTTGTCTTAGCCTGTGCCCCCACGGACAGACTTCCCAGTACACCGACGCTTAACACGCCAACTAAAAGGTGCATCGTTACTGATCTAACTCGCATAACCAATCTCCCCCTTTTGGTAATGCCGATATCATACGACCATTCTGCGTAAAATGCACTAAATATTAATATATTGTTAACCAACCAAACACGGACTAATATTAAGATAATTTTAGCCGATTGTGCTCATAAAAAAAGCATCGCTCACCTAAACTAGGGAACGATGCCAATCTTTACTTCTTTAAAATCGTTTCAATCTGCTTCATCACCGGCTTGGCCGCCACGTGATCCGCTTGATTCCAGAACCCAATCACGGTCACTTGGCCGTTTTTCGTCCGGGTGTAAAAATTACTAATATGATTATCGTAGCCCGTTGCATGCTGCGTTCCAGCCACACTGTAATAGAAGCCCCCGGCATACGTCTTCACCGGTTGACTAGTCAAATTCTGATGGCCTGCAGTAGTTAATAACTTACCACTATTGAATGCCGTGACAAACTTGGCATAATCACCCACCGTCATCGCGATATTCCCTGCACCCAGCTCACTGGACAACAATGGCTTCGAAATTCGATACGCCTTCCCGTAATCGACCGTGGTATAGGTATAAGGCGTCGCCGTTGTCTTTGGGAGTTTATCCCAATTAAATGTTTGCGTCAATTTGGCTGGTGTTAAGATCCGTTGCTGCAAGTTTTTCGCATAGGATTGCCCTGTCACTTGCCGAATAATTCCCGCCAGCAGCGTATAGTTAGCGCTCGTATAATGCCAGGTGTGTTGCTGCGTCGAGTCTAAGTGACTCAACGTCCAGGTAACCGCCGCCGCTTCGCCCAACGTCTTTTTCGGATGCGTCTCCGCCATCGTAATCCCCGACGTATGCGTCAATAATTGCTGAATCGTAATCGTCTTAGCGCCCTTTAACTTCGGATAATACCGACTGATTGGTGTCTGCAGACTCAAATCACCCGCCTGAATTAACTGTTCGATCATCGTCCCCGTCATGGCCTTTTGTAACGACGCAATCGGGTAAACGGTGTTCGCACTATTCTTCATCTGAGTGGCTGTATTCGCGTCGCCATATGCTTTAATCGTTGGCTTGGTACTCTGCTTCGTTGCTAAAAGTAACGTCCCCTGCAAATGGTTAGCCGCGACCAGCGCATCGATTTGTTTGAGTGCCTTCTTCGAGATCGCCGCAGGTTTCGTTGCAGTCGGCTTAGCAGCGGTCACTTTAAACCCGGTCGAGCGCACCCAGCCATAATTTTTATGATTTTTTTGAACTTGATAATAACGGCCAAAGTCGGTGTTACTCTGCTTCACGACCTGATAAGCCTTGCCCGTTAACGTTTTAGCCGTCACTTTTTTAGTGGTTAGCTTAGCCGCCGTTGCTGTGGGGCCTTGAACTGTGACTGTTACTTTCTTAGCACTAGTAGTCGTTAATTGACCGGTTAATTTTTTAACTTTAAATTGGGTTAATAACCCAGCTTTAGTGACATGTGTCAGTGTCTTCATATCTTGCCGATTAACCCAGCCAAGCGACTGGCCAGCCAGTGTCTGTACGCGTAAATAGTTAAACGTTAAGTATTTACCAGTCGTGGTGCCGCGATAGACCTGCTGGTTAGAGGCTGGTACATCAGTTCCATTTTGTAGTGAGCTGGTCGACGTCGGTAATTGCTTATAAACGGCCAACCGACCTTGATAGGGCTGTAACTGGACATAAACCGGCCGCGTCGTTGCTGAGCTCGTTGGCATCCCCAACAATAATGCCCCGCCGAAACTCGCTAAACCGAGCAAACTAATTAATCCTACTTTTTTAATGGTCATGCTTCATCCCCCCGTATTTAATAACGCGTTTAACTATACGGCTTTGCCCGGTCGAACGCAAGATTTTGTGTTACCTATATTGTAGAGTTGTTACATTGATAATACAGTTTATGGGGTTCTTTTGGGTGGTTTGCTAACAAAAACCTACATTAAAGTCGTCACTCTAAATTTATCGTAAGCATGACAGCTGATTGGCAACCTGCCTAATTAACACCAACACTATCCACAAAATTTCACGCAAATTTAGTCACTTTATCTAGTGAAATCTACGAACAAAACCAGTAAAATAACAGCTATAGTTAACTTACAACATGGAAGGATGATTAATTTGAGTAAAGCAACCGACTATCTCCAACACGTATACACGGTGATTGAACAACGCGATCCGCATCAGGCAGAGTTTCTTGAAGCCGTTCATGACTTCTTCCAAACAATGACGCCCGTTTTCGAACAACATCCGGAATACATTGACGCGAACATTCTGGAACGCTTAACCGAACCAGAACGGGTCATTCAATTCCGGGTCCCTTGGTTAGATGACGCTGGGCATGCCCGCGTGAACCGTGGCTTCCGGGTTCAATTCAACTCAGCGATTGGCCCATATAAAGGCGGGTTACGCCTGCACCCTTCCGTGAACTTAAGTATCGTTAAATTCTTAGGCTTCGAACAGATTTTTAAAAATGCTTTAACTGGCCTCCCAATCGGCGGGGGTAAAGGTGGATCAGACTTCGATCCTAAAGGCAAGTCCGATAATGAAATCATGCGGTTCTGCCAAAGTTTCATGACTGAACTTAGCAAGTACATCGGCTTAGATACCGACGTACCAGCCGGTGACATCGGTGTTGGTGGTCGCGAAATCGGCTACCTCTACGGCCAATACAAACGACTACGTGGCGCTGACCGTGGCGTCTTAACGGGTAAAGGCTTATCTTATGGTGGCTCGCTGGCACGTCCAGAAGCAACCGGCTATGGCTTGGCTTACTACACCGATGAAATGCTCAAAGCCAACGACCTTAGCTTTAAAGGCCAACGCGTTGCCATTTCTGGTGCCGGTAACGTGGCCATCTACGCGATTCAAAAAGTCACTGAACTTGGCGGCAAAGTCATCACTTGTTCTGATTCTAATGGTTATGTCATTGATGAAAACGGGATCGACTTTGAGACTGTTAAACAAATCAAAGAAGTTGAACGTGGTCGCATTAAAGATTACGCGGACCGCGTGGCAAGTGCCACCTATCATGAAGGCTCCGTTTGGACCGCGCAATTAGCTTATGACATTGCCCTACCATGTGCGACGCAAAACGAAATTGACGGTGCCAAGGCCAAGACTTTAATTGCCAACGGTACCAAAGCTGTGGCAGAAGGCGCCAACATGCCAAGCAATCCAGAAGCCATTGCCGCTTACCAAGCTGCAGGCGTTTTATACGGTCCTGCCAAAGCCGCTAATGCTGGTGGCGTTGCGGTTTCTGCTTTGGAAATGAGTCAAAATAGTATGCGTCTAAGCTGGTCATTTGAAGAAGTCGACAACCATTTGAAGACGATTATGCAAACTATTTTCGCTCAGTCGGTTGCGGCTGCTGATGAATACCAGGTTAGCGGTGATTATCTGAGTGGCGCTAATATTGCTGGCTTTACTAAAGTCGCTGATGCAATGATGGCACAAGGGTTAGTTTAATATCATTTAAATTTGGAATGGCTATTGAGTGAAAACTTGATGGCCATTTTTTAGTTTGGTCAGCTTAACCGGTATTTTACTGAATGACCTACGACTATTAATCAATGATAAAAATCATGGACAGTCTAGATTAAGTCGCGATTAGAAATTTAACACAAAAAGCTCATCCATAGTGACCATAGATGAGCAGACGAATTCTAAGATAAGACTTGCCCCTTACGTACAGATTAACTGTGGGTAACCCTACGTGTGGAGAATGCTTGATTTAATGATTTCTCCTACACACGTGGGAAATACTTGACTGTATCACTTGCGCCATATCGCGCTGAGGGATCATCCTTACGTATGTGGGGAATACAAACAAGCGCTGAAAGCCGATGACGGCGTGATGGGATCATCCCTACGTATGTGGGGAATACCACAGGACAAAAGCTAAGGGGTGGCGGCTTTGAGGATCATCCCTACGTATGTGGGGAATACGGCCTGTTATGACTATAACCGGAAGCCCGCCAAGGATCATCCCTACGTATGTGGGGAATACCATCATCTATAGTTCCTTGAATGGCAACGTACAGGATCATCCCTACGTATGTGGGGAATACTATGGGAAGAGCTGCTCAACATACCAATACTTGGGATCATCCCTACGTATGTGGGGAATACTTGACGACTAAGTTACGAACCGTTGTGAATTGGGGATCATCCCTACGTATGTGGGGAATACTCTTTCTTCAAGTAGATTCCACCAGTCTTTTTAGGATCATCCCTACGTATGTGGGGAATACTTCAAGTAATTCCTTACGGTTCCGGCCAAGTCGGGATCATCCCTACGTATGTGGGGAATACGGATTTGTTTGTGTATTAGATCATCTTTTGCAAGGATCATCCCTACGTATGTGGGGAATACTTAATCATCGCTTTTTTCGTACGATTCTTCATAGGATCATCCCTACGTATGTGGGGAATACGAATTGAAGGCATCGAACCAATAACTTGGTTAGGGATCATCCCTACGTATGTGGGGAATACGATGGAACTATTTACCGTGCTTCAAATTTTGTGGGATCATCCCTACGTATGTGGGGAATACAAAAGCAAGCTATTGGGAACGTATTTGCGACTAGGATCATCCCTACGTATGTGGGGAATACACACGAAAGGCTTAGATGATACCTATCAGGCTGGGATCATCCCTACGTATGTGGGGAATACAACTTAAAATCTGCGCCTAAAGCAATGGATGGAGGATCATCCCTACGTATGTGGGGAATACCATCGAGCTTCGGTTGAATGTTCTCGGTATTCAGGATCATCCCTACGTATGTGGGGAATACGGTAAGAACGCCAAAGCTACCGAGATTTTGGCGGGATCATCCCTACGTATGTGGGGAATACCAATATTTTATGTGCATTTTGTGTATGTTTATAGGATCATCCCTACGTATGTGGGGAATACTGAGGGCAGTATTCTTGAAATTAAACTAATTGGGGATCATCCCTACGTATGTGGGGAATACGGCACCTTCCCATCGGCAAACACCGGGACTTGGGGATCATCCCTACGTATGTGGGGAATACGTGAAAGGCCGCTATGGTAAAACGTTCGAGACAGGATCATCCCTACGTATGTGGGGAATACTGGATCGAATTATCTGTATTCCATGTTTGACCAGGATCATCCCTACGTATGTGGGGAATACAAAAAGCAAACCAAAAGCAGTTTGAAGACTGTAGGATCATCCCTACGTATGTGGGGAATACGTTTTTCCATCTTTCAACGGGTACTTAGCCCCGGGATCATCCCTACGTATGTGGGGAATACTTTACCAGTGTGACTGGTGATGAGGTTGTTAAAGGATCATCCCTACGTATGTGGGGAATACCCGTCTGACTAGATGCCGACAAGTTCCGCCAACGGATCATCCCTACGTATGTGGGGAATACGTTCAGATGTATTTCAGTTGTGGTATCGGCAAAGGATCATCCCTACGTATGTGGGGAATACCGCATGTCGGCGTCGTCTACGGTGCCTGGAATAGGATCATCCCTACGTATGTGGGGAATACTGCGAGGTATGTGGAACGGCATGATCGGTGGCAGGATCATCCCTACGTATGTGGGGAATACCTTATGTAGTGTATATGCGCGGGCTAGTCATAAGGATCATCCCTACGTATGTGGGGAATACTCATTTGCTACCGTATCGTTACTTTCCTTGTAAGGATCATCCCTACGTATGTGGGGAATACTTGTGGAGTGAAAAAAACGAAGAGGAAAAGTTAGGATCATCCCTACGTATGTGGGGAATACCCCAGTCTACCTTTGGTCTCTGAATACTTGTAAGGATCATCCCTACGTATGTGGGGAATACACTAAAGAATCGTTGATATATCAGCATTCTAAAATAACAGAGTCATCAATTTCAATTAGTTTCAACTTCTAAATTATACAGCATCAATCATCTCTCAGCAAAAATGAAGGCTTCTTCAAACAAGCCCTACCAGCTTAAAAAGCTTTCAATTTCATCATATTTTTTATAAACTTCATAAACACCCATCAACCTGCCAACCACACATCCTAATCAAATAAATCCAAGACTTAAATTAAAACAAGCCAGACCCTTCAAAAAAGTCTAGCTTGTTTTAAATCACCTATTCAATTTAAACTTTCGAATCCGGATAACCAGTATGTTCGCATAATTGCGCATAAGTTTCATGTAAGGTCTTAGCAGCCGCATGCCAGCCCACTTTTAATAGTGGCATCAGCCGTAATGGATCTTCAACTGGAATATCATGACGATGAGCAAATTTAAAGATTGCTGGCAACACGTCCATGTCGGAGTTAGCAAAATAATAATTACCCGCATCAGTCACGACAAAGATCGTTGCCCGAAATGCGTGGCGTGGATCTAATCCGGCAGTTGCATGCCAACGAATCGCACCAATTTGAATTAATTTAATATCAGATAATTGCATTTCTCCAAGATTACGCTGTTCTGGCGACCAGAGAATCACTTTTGTTGGTGTTAATTCGACCATGGCGTATTTCTCACTCCGTGTCCCCGATATCCGCCGTAGCCAATTCGTTTCTTTGGCCGGAGTCGGATATTCCTGACCTTGAATTTCAAAATGAAACGGCACAATGCAGGTTTTAGCCCGCTCAATTGCCCGGAAATGTCCGGCAATTTGATGGTTTGTAAAGACTGAAGCCATTGGTTTGAACATGTCGGTCACACCCCTTTCATGGATAAGTATACGCTTTCATAATGAACTTTACAGGGTTTACGTTTGTTGTTTTTTAGATCTTAGGCTTTGCTATGTTGAGGGCCGAAACGTGTTCGGTAAAGCTGGGGACTCCGCTTGCTACGCCAGCCAACCATACCGGAAAATCACCGGTATAATTGGCTAGCTAGGCAATGCTCGACCCCAACCCGCTTTACCTCTCACTCTATACAAAAAGTGACCACCGAATTAATGCTAACTCAGTCGCCACTATTAACTGATCGTCATCTTAGTCCTCAATTCTATGTGCGCATAATTGCAATTTCAAGTATGTGTGCTGGCAGATTATTGGTTTAAACCGCCACCCCCAACTTTGACAACTAAGCTTACCATCAATCTGCCTGTAAATTGGTTACAGTGCCTCCAAGTGATGCCTTTTGACCTTACCTGCAAATCTTTAACTGGCGCAACTATCTCGACCAAAGTTATTGTAGCACGATTGTTAACGCTTACACAAGCTTAAATTAATATTTTTATATTCACTTAATTAACTGCTTTTAAATTAAAAGACTACCCATTTCTGGATAGTCTCACTTAATCTAAAGTTGAATTGGTTGTGGCATCGCTTGCCCTAAATAAGGCTTAGCCACTAAGCTAACATCATGCGCAATCGCTTGCTGAATAAATAACTGTAATTTAGCAGCTGAAACAGCTGGTTGCGGTGCTGCAAACCCCAGTGCGGCTTGTGAATCAGCGTACGCTTTTAACGCGTTATTTTGATCAGTCAAACGCTTAGTTTCAAACGCTGTGACCCATGATGCCACGGGATTAGTCGTCTGTGACTTAAACGTATAGGTTGTCCCCGGCTTTGCCGTATTTGGCTGTAACCCTCGGACCCGTTTATTCGTACTTAGCCGGACTTTTAACTGTGACCCGTTAAGTGTTAATTGGCTCGTCCGCACCTTTTTACCTAAATAATGGTGACTAACGGCGGCCTCTTGGAAGTTATGCGCATAGTGCCAACGCATCGTCCGATACTTTAACGTGACGTTGGACCCCTTTTGCGTTTCACTGACAATCTTGTAGGTCTTCACCCGACCATTCGGTACTTGCTGATAATCCCCAACTAACAAATACTTACCACTACGATGCAACACTAACTTCTGTGATTGATTCACGTAGTAACCGGACATGCTTGAACTTTTAGCCTTAGCCGTGACACCTGGTAACGTGGCTGCTAAAGCCATTCCCGCCACACCGGTAACAACGATTGCGAGCATCTTTTTCATGGTCAATCCCCCCTATTTTTTATAACTAACCCAACTTAAATATACGGCATTTACCCCACGTTTTCCAGTCCAAACTGTGTTTATATTGAAAATTTAATTTTATCATCCT
Source organism: Lactiplantibacillus songbeiensis (assembly GCF_005405125.1). Taxonomy (GTDB): domain Bacteria; phylum Bacillota; class Bacilli; order Lactobacillales; family Lactobacillaceae; genus Lactiplantibacillus; species Lactiplantibacillus songbeiensis. Next base: position 1,433 of record NZ_BJDL01000041.1, on the reverse strand, counting down.
GACGCTCCTCATAACCAAAAAACAGGCCCTGCCACTAAATGGCAAAGCCTGTTCATAAACAACGACTTAAGCTTCTTCGTTGTTGTTTTCTTTACTAGTTTGACCACCGTCAAAGTCAGCTGGCATAATGGCAAAATTGCTAGCTTCAGTTGATAACAGCGCAGCGTATGCGCGCGCTTTTGATGATAATGCTGGGATAACGGCGTTGTTCAAGTCATTTAACATGCCTTGTTCGTCGTCTTCTAAGTCTTTATCACTAGATTGACGTTCGATAATCCCGACCATTTCGCCACTCAACCGAATGATAGCGAAGACCGTTGCGGACATATCGTACATTTCTTCCTTGTAAGTCACGTCTAATTGGGCTTGAACCACATCATCGCCAAAAGTCTTTTTAACATCGTCGTTAGCGGGCGTATAGCTGAATTGGCCTTGGCCAGGTTCTTCTTTAGATTCGTCACGGTCGTAAACAATCTGAAAATGTAAGTCTTGAATTGCTGAGTTTAAAATTTCAATATTCATGAGGTAAACTCCTTTTTTGTAGTACCTTTACCTTAACGAAAAATCTGGGAGAATACAATCAAATTTGCCCAGTTTTGGTTAAATCTTTACGTGTTTTAGGTAAAAGTTGTGTAAAGATTAAGTTTCAATGGCGTTCTATTGACGTGTTGGCCCCCAACCCTTAAGCTTAAAGTGTTAATAAATTGGGGGGAACAACAAATGAAACAGTCACGCATCTTACTCGGCGCGCTCGTGTTAAGCCTCGGCAGCAGTCTTGCCATGGGACCAATTACCGCTAACGCCGCCAGCACAACGCCATATCAAGCCCACCTACGCTTACGTTTGAAGGCCAAGAAGCCCAAAAGTCGGCTCAAGGCACACGCACAAACAAAGAAGACGACGACCAAGAAAGCTACGGTCACGACTTACGGTAAGCTCAGCCAGGCCAACAAAAAGAAGTTCAAGATTGCACTAAGTGATCAAAAGAAACCTTTGACCGCGACTAGTAAGTTCGACAAAAAGACAAAAAAGATTGTCACTAACTACACTTACAGTTTGAAACTCACTAATAAAACCAAAAAGACCGTTAAATTTTATTTTAGCAACTTACGCTATAACGTTTACGATCTAACTAGCAAGACTGTTCCAGCCAAAAATGTGAAGCCAGTGGCAACTGCCGCGCACGTCACGTTAAAAGCTGGAGCTAGCAAGACCGTTAAGCAAGCCGTCAGCATGAATCCAATGGCCTTTAACAACAAGACTGATCACGAACGTATCGCCTTTTTCACTTATGGCAACTTAGCCAATAATAAAGCGATGATGGCCACTGTCACCTTAGCTAAAAATTCCAAATAATGGCTCTTTGTCAACGGCTGTTGATGAATGATCCTATGAGAAACCAATTCATTTTCGAATTGGTTTCTTTTTTGTAA
>NZ_BJDL01000040.1 GCF_005405125.1 Lactiplantibacillus songbeiensis | reverse complement strand
TAGTGTTCGAACAACAAACTGTTAAATTATAAGTTCCAACTTTTGGGGTACGCCTCAAGCCCGGTCTTCAAAACTGGCCTTGGCCTAAGTCCGAGCATATCACTCGCACTAAGGCCAACGACACGGCTGAGCATTTTAGGAACCAACCTCTCGGCTAAATTTGAGGTCGATAATAGATAATCATTAATTCCCGTTAACTAACGCCGGGCGGACCAGAATTGGCTCAGTGGTGTCGTTTATCTTAGTCGGTGATTTTCCGACTTAGATAAAGCCCGGCTTTCGAGACCGTACTGTGGCTCGAAAACGCGGCCACCACGTTCCAGCCGATTCTGGCCCAACCAGAGTGGCAAGTTAAGCCAACTAGTACTAAACACATTAATATATAAATTGACATTCATTAATAAACTTATTATACTTTAGTCCATACAATACTATATGACGTATAATATGACAGGAGGAATAGTGATGGCCATTCAAATCAGCTCAGAATTGCTTGACGGTTGCGTGTTAGCACTGCTGCAAACGGAAGATTATTACGGTTATGCGCTCACACAAAAGTTGCAAGCATCCATTTCCGTTTCGGAATCCACGCTTTATCCGGTCTTACGCCGGTTAAAAAAGAACGGCTGGGTCACAACTTACGACCAAGCCTATCAAGGCCGCAATCGCCGTTATTACCAACTAACCGCGGCCGGTACTGAACAGTTGACCAATGTGCAACACGATTGGCAGACTTATTTTCAAGCTATTAATACGTTATTAAAGGGGGACGTACCATCATGACAGACTACTTAGATAAATTTGCCGCCCTACTCGTGCAATTACAATCAGATGAACGCGATGAAGTCTTAGAATTTTATCGTGAATATTTACTCGACGCCGGCATTGATTCTTTTGAGGGCTGTGTCGCCGAATTGGGCACACCCAAACAGTTAGCCCGCAAGATTCTGGCTGACTATTCGATTCGCTTTAATGAGAATCTAAATGCAAACTCAACCCATCAGCAACGCTCCAAAGCGAATGTTCGCAGCATTTGGCTTGTGGGCCTGGCAATTTTATCCACACCAATTACCATCCCCGCCTTGATCGCCATTTTGGCCGTGATGTTTGCCTTATTTGTGGCTGTAATCGCCATTGGCTTTGCAGTCTTAGCCATTATTGCCGCAGTCACCATCATGGCATTGATTGCGATCACTACCGGGGTCGGCTTATTCACGCAATCATTATGGGTCAGTTTATTTTACTTAGGTGCCGGGCTCGCCACTATCGGGATTGAATTATTAATTCTCCCACTAGTTGTTTGGTTCGTTGGCTTGCTTATTCAAGGCGTGGCCACGATTACCCAACGACTCTATCATCGCTTCGTTAAACGCAATCGGGCAGAAATTGGAGGTCGTCATCATGAAAAAAACCGTTAAATTAGGCGTGATTTTCTTAATTCTCGGCCTGATTCTCGCAATCTTTGGCATTGCAAACAATGGGATTCAATCCGTTTATTGGGATAAAGGGTTCCATGTCATGCAACAATATCACAAAACGTATCATCCAAATAAGATCAAGTCATTAACTTTAGGTGCCGACGCGGACGTCGTCGTGGTCCGCGGTAACACTGCCAGCATTAAAGTCATTACGGCCGGCGTACGGCCAACCGTTACCAATACGAACGGCCACATGACGATCAACTCACCACAGGCCCCAGAAATGGTTGGTTTTATGCTTAGTGACAATACCAATCGGATTGAAATCACCGTGCCGAATAGGACTACATTAACACGTATCAAAACAACTTCGGCCCGAACCGACTTGCAGTTAAGAAACCTTAACGTTCAACAGTTACAGCTGACAAGGACTGGTCACGCTAGCCTAGATCAAGTCACCACGACAAAACCACTCGTTTTATCGGCGGATGATGTGCAGCTCAATCAAGTCACCGCGCCACAATTAAAGTTGAGTACCAGTGCCGCTAACGTGAATGTCGCCCACAGTCAGTTTGCCAAGGGGCCATCAACAATCGACACTAGTGATGGCAATATCACCCTGTCCCACTCAACCTTCAAGCAAGCCAAGCTGAAGACTACGACGGGTAACTTGAACGTCCACCATAACCAATTTAAGCAGGCCAAAATCGCGACAACTGATGGGAATATCACCCTTGATAATAACCAACTGACTAAGCTGCTCACCGCCACAACTAGCGATGGTAATCTCCATGTCCAGACTACCCGTCAGACCGGGATTCGAGCTAGCACGAGTGACGGTACGCTCAATGTCTTCAATCAAAAACGCAGCGGTGGAGATCAACAGCAGATGACTTACCGCCCTAAAGCCACCGTCCAATATCAGCTGAAAACTGAAGATGGCAACATCACCGTTAGCGCTTCTAAATAGCTGGACTGTGCTTAGTGCTAGTTGACTTAAATTGCCACTCTGGTTGGCCCAGAATCGGCTGGAACGTGGTGGCCACGTTTTCGAGCCACAGACCGCTTCTCAGGCTGAGGCCGATCCTCACAATCATCGGAACCGGCAACTAAGTACTAGTACTATGGATTTTTAAAGAGGCAACACAAAAGAACGTTCACAACAATTTTACAACCGTTGCGAACGTTCTTTTGTGTTGCATAATTATAACTTCTGGGTGTCACCTTCGACTGTAATCCGATCACGGCCAGCTTCTTTAGCCAAGTATAAATAATGATCGACCCGCTTGAACCAACTATCAAAGTTTAAATCAGATGGTTGTAACGCTGAAATCCCGATGGAGACCGTGACATTCAGCTTCTGACCATTGAGATTAACCGGTTCATGTTGTAGTGTGTCCCGAATTGCCGTCACAATCCGTTGCGCCTCTAAGGGTTCGGTGTTTTCAAAGATAATGACAAATTCTTCACCACCGTAGCGGAATAACTCGCCATGACTCGTCTGCCGCACCAGTTCTTGATTAAAATGCTGCGCGACATGCTTTAGCACCGCATCACCTGCCAGATGACCATAGGCGTCATTGAAGTGCTTAAAATGATCAATATCAAACATCGCCATCGTAATCGGCATTGCCGGATGACGTTGATAAACGCCAAAGACCCCGACCGTTGTCGTATCAAAGTTTGCGCGGTTACGAACGCCGGTCAACTCATCATAATTGGCCGCTTGATCCAAGCTGGCAAAGTGATTGACCACGTGATTAACCCGCGTCACAAAGAATCGAATAATCCACATATAGATAATAAAGATCACTAACACATTGATAATGTAAAATAACCGAAATGGCCGAACTGACCAAATGATCAAGCACCAAGCTAAACCATATAGGAGTTGTAACACTAAGTACCGCCATTCTGACTTTAAAACCAGCGCTTGATGATGACTAATATAACTGATCACGCCAACTAACACGATGAGCATTAGCGCAAACAGCCACCACCAGTGCCAGCTTGCACCCAGATACAGTGCCTGACCATAAAAGAAGATTGGCATCGCCAGATTGACGAGAGTCACCGCAATGTTTTGCATCGCATACAAACTAAAGAGTAAGATCATCAGCTGGGCAATCGCATAACCCCAACTGAGAACATTACCCGAATTCAGTACCCAGAAGGTCTGGCGCAATAAGGCTACCCCGCCAATAACCACCCCGGCTTCGACTAAATCCACCAGTACCCGATAAGTCTTAGGTAATTTAGTCGAGCGCTGAGCTAACATATAAGTCATGACCATCATAATTGCAATTAACCCTACCGTAATTAACGCCATGATAATTGATTTAATATTAAAAATATCACTTAAAAAATTTTCCAATAAGTACATGGATTCACCTACTTACACTCACGTTCTAAAAACATTTTTAAGCATACCATTATTTAACGCTAATGGCCGGACTCATTTATAGAAGTTTTAATTAGTTCGGTCAACTAATTAAGATTGAAAAGAGTCCGAATCAGCAGACCTTTCAACTATTTCAAGGCCATCGTTGCACCCTCGACCGTTAATCGATTACGACCGGCTTCTTTTGATTGATATAAGTAATGATCGACGCGTTTGAACCAGCTATCAAAGTCTGAATCTTGGGCTTTCAAGGCTGAAATACCCAGTGATACGGTAATGTTCAAGGCACGATCATTATAGACTAACGGTTCCGCCTGGAGCGAGTTGCGAATCGCGGTGACAATCTGCCGCGCTTTTTGCGCATCGACGCCTCGGAAAATAATGACAAATTCTTCACCGCCATACCGGAACAGCTCACCTCGTGAAGTCTGCTTAAACAGTTCGTGCTGGAAATGCTGGGCGACATGTTTTAACACCGCATCGCCCGTCATATGACCATATTGATCGTTAAACCGTTTGAAATGATCAATATCAAACATCACCATCGTAATCGGCACATTCGGATGCTTCTCGTAGAAACTGAACACATCGACACTCGCGGTATCAAAGCTTGCCCGATTACGAATCCCGGTCAATTCATCATAATTGACCGCTTGATCCAAGCGCGTAAACCGATCAACAAAATTGCTGACCCGGGTGACAAAGAAGCGAATGACCAACATATAAATAATAAAGACAATTAGGACAGTCAAGGTGTACCACATATCAAATGGATGCACTGACCAAATAATGAAACACCAAGTCCCACCATAAACCACTTGCAAAGCTAGATATTTCCATTCCGCATTCAACGCTGAAGCCCGATGATGACTGATATAAATAATCGACCCGGTCAATAATACCGTCATACTGATAAACACGGTCACATACTGCCAACCGCGCCCCATATACATTCCTTGACCATAGAAAAAGATTGGCATCGCAATATTAACCAGCTCAACAGCTAGATTTTGCATCATATATAAACTGAACAATAATACGGTCAATTGAGCCGTTGCATAACCCCAACTCAACACATCACCAGAGTTTATCACCCAGAAAACTTGTCGTAGCAAGACAATGCTAACAATCACACTGGCAGCTTCAATGCCATGAATCAGATGGGTAAATTTGGGTCGACGCAACCTGAGCGCTCGTTGTTCCAAAATATAAGTCATCGCCGTCATACTTGTAATTAAACCGACCATAATCAACGCAATAATCACCGCTCGAATATTAATGAAATCGGCCATAAATTGTTCGATTAAATCCATCACTGGCATGTTACTCACCCCACCCATTAAGCCATCAAACGTTTTCACTTTATCTTACCATTAATACGGGTCAAATGGTTAGGGCTAATTCCGCTGGTGACCGGGGATTAACCCGCTTTTCGATAAATTTAATTATCAAATGTTACACGCAAATGTTATCAAACCGCTTGCTAGTCAAGACTTTAAATTGTTCAATATCATCTCTATTTTGACCGTTTAGCTCGGTCAAAACTTTTTTTAATCTGTTCACAAGCTATCCGGACTTATTCACGTTCTAAAAGTAGTCGCAAAAAAATTGACGCTAACTAGCCGCTTGGGCTCAGATTGTCACTCTGGTTGGTCCAGAATCGGCTGGAACGTGGTGGCCGCGTTTTCGAGCCATAGTGTGGTCTCGAAAGCCGGGCTTTATCTAAGTCGGAAAATCACCGACCAAGATAAACGACACCACTGAGCCAATTCTGGCCCGCCCGGCGTTAACTAACAGGGATTGAAAAATTAACGATTGATTATTTTTAGCTTAGTCTTTTAGCCGATAGCTAATTTCAATAAGCACCAAACATCTTTGCAAGTTATTTCAATCCTTAAATAGCCCGCTTATCAGTCAGCAAAAAAGCAGTGCTAAAAATCTGAACTCCAAATAGCTAACCACCTTGGATTCAGATTTCAAACACTGCTTAACTACATCGCACCATGGTACACATCTAACCAAACATACAATAGCGATAACAACAATAACGCGCCCATCGCCGCCGCATGCCACCATTTATGCCGCGCGAAAATCGCAATATATTCCCGAATAATAGCATCCGGCAAGAAGAACCGAGCTGTCCGAGCCCCAATTCCATCCGCCTTAAGACCGGCTTGTTTAGCGAACATGCCGGCACGAAAGGTATGATAGTTATTCGTGACAAAAATAGTTTGCGGCCGCTTAACGGGGCCTTGGTCAATGAGTTGCTTGCTGAACTGCATATTCTCCAACGTCGTGGTCGACTTCGTCTCAGCCCAACCAGCTGCGGCCGGTAACCCATGCGCTTGGGCATATTGCAGCATCGCCTGACCTTCAGGAATCGTTTCATCGCCGCCTTGACCTCCAGAAAAGATCATCATCGCCGAATGGCCAGTTTTGCGCTGCTGCTTTTGATAAAATTTCAAACCGCGATTAATTCGCTGAGCCAACAACGGTGACACCTGATCGCCATTGAGCAACCCGGCCCCCAGCACGATAATGTAATCTTGACGATAGCGCGGAAAATTAAATTGATAAATCACAAGCATCGTCAAATAATTGTAGAACCAAAAAGCGACGTACAAGACGACCATTGTCGGAAAAGTCGTCATAAAATAGCTGACTGGTTTCGGCAAATTGCCGATCAGATTCGCAAAGAATGGTAGTAATAAAATGGCTAAGCCTAAAAATAACGTCAGCATATTCGCTAACGTATGGCTCTCACGTTTCCATACAATCCACGCATTCCATAACAATAAAAAGGCTTGTAGCGCAAAGACCAACCCAATCACCATCATCAGTAACACAAAAATCGCCACACTAATGATGATTAACGGGTGATTATTCGTACCTAAAATCGTCATCGCCAGTAACGCCATCAATGAATAGAAAAATAGCGAAAACCAAATACCGTTACTTAAGCGAACTTTATCACGCTGATACCGCCAACCGAAGATGATACCAAACGTGATTGGTACCAGCCAGGCCCAGTAAGCCACGGCTGGAATCGGCACCCATACTGCACTATTATTCAAAGCCAGCCCCCCTAAAATAGTTTCTATCATAGCATAATTAACACGTGCTAGACATCGCTGACACATCTAATTAATATAACCATATACGCTTGGTACTAGTTGAAATTGCCGCCTGCCGGTTGGTTCCTAAAACGCTGGAACGCCATGGGCCAAACAGAGTGGCAATTTGAACCAACTAGTCCCAAGCATCATAATTGTCTATTTTAGTTGCTTTTTGGCATTATAAAAGTTGCGATAAGCTAAATAACACGCAATAATCGCCCCTAAACTGGTCGCTGACATCAGCATAAACGTCACCATAATCTGGTACTTAATGGCCCGGACTGGATCAACCCCAGCAAAGATCAGCCCAGACATCATCCCTGGCAAACTCACTAATCCAACTGTTTTCGCTGAATCAATCGTCGGCGCCATCCCGGTTCGAATCGCTTCTCGAACAATTGCAATCGAGGCGTCCATCAAACCAGCACCTAACGCCAAACGTTCCAACACACCTTGGCGCTGGTCATGGAATTGAGTCTTCAAGCTCCGATAAGCCAAACCAATCGCCACCATCGCATTTGACGCAATCATCCCCGAAATCGGAATCATCTGTGACGGGATAAACCTGATAGCTCCTGATAAAACTAGCACCCCCAAGGTCACCCCAGTGCTGACAAAAATCACCACAAACGAAATCGGCAAAGCATGATCAATCCCGTCACCGCGCTTTTTTGCATTCCAAGCGGCATTAAAAATGATGAACATGATCATCGCCAGTGTCAGCCAGAAATGATTAACACGGAAAATATATTTCAAGACGTACCCAACTACAAATAACTGGATTACCGCCCGTACGACGCCAATCACAATATCGCGGTCCAGCCCCAACTTCTGCCATAAGCTAATCGTCAAAGCCACTAAAACTAAGAACGCGGCTAAAAATAACGATGTGTTGTTCACTGCTAAGTTCATGCTACACCTCCAGTTGGCCATTCATGACCTGAACCAGTTGTTGAGCCGCTTGAATTTCTTCCGCGTCATGCGTAATCATAATCGTCGTCACTTGCCGGTCGCGATTCAGATGAGTCAACCAACGATGAATAATGGCCTTATTATCAGCATCTAAGCCTGCTGTGACTTCATCCAGTAGCAAGATTTTAGGCAAGAATAAAATATTACGAATTAACGCCACTCGTTGCCGTTCACCACCAGACAGGTCATCGATGGCTTCCGTCAGTAAACTTGCAGATAGTCCTACGTAATCCAACGCTGCTTCAACATGTTGTTGATCCATCGGCAGCTTGCGGATCTGGTACGGAAAGGCCAGATTATCGGCGACCGTCTTACCAAACAACGTCGGCTGTTGAAAACAATACGAAACTTGTCGGCGATACCAAGTCGGTTCATAGCTTTCAATCGGTTGCCCATCAAATTGCAAGTCACCGCTAGTTTTAGAAATCATCCCCGCCATCAAGCGTAACAAAGTACTTTTACCACCGCCAGATGGCCCGGTTACCGTTAACTGAGCTTGGGCTGGAACGGCTAAATTAATATCATTTAAAATCAACTTATCACCGACCTGATAATTAACATGCTGCAGACGCATTAATGTGGTCATCACGACATCCCCTATTGAATTTTAGTGCTTTTATTTTATCATGAAAGCGAGTTAGTTTAGAACTATTATCGCTTATGCTTGGTGCTAGTTGGATCAGACTGCCACTCTGGTTGGCCCAGAATCGGCTGGAACGTGGTGGCCACGTTTGGAAGCCAAAGAACGGTCTTCCAAGCCGGGCTTTATCTAAGTCGGAAAATCGCCGACCAAGGTAAACGACACCACTGAGCCAATTCTGGACCGCCCGTCGTTAAATAACGGGTATTAGAAAAATTAACGATTGACTGTTTTCAGTTCAGTTATTTAGCCGAGAGGTTGGTTCCTAAAATGCTCAGCCGTGTCGTTGGCCTTAGTGCGAGTGGTCTGCTCGGACTTAGGCCAAGGCCAATTTTGAAGACCGCCCTTTGGCTTCAAAATGGCCCATGGCGTTCCAGCATTTTAGGAACCAACCGGCAGGCGGCAATTTCAACTAGCACCAAGCATATTATTACTTATATTGATAATGCCTGACCGCATTCGCCATGATAGTTGCGACGTGCCAGTCGCCGCCATGCTATAATGGTTTGAACTCAGTTCACAGAAAACGAGGTTAGTTAAACTAAAATGACACAATCTAATCATTATCCAAATCAACAGCGCGGTGGTCGTTATCAATCACAACGCCAACCTGCTGAAAAAGTACAAGCGGACGTTGCCCTTGGCCAGCGCTTTCCATTGACGATCAAACGCCTTGGAATTAACGGCGAAGGCATCGGCTACTACAAACACGTCATCACGTTTGTCAAAGGCGCCTTGCCAGAAGAAGTCGTCGTGGCTGAAGTCACAGCAGTCCATCCCCGCTACTTAGAAGCGAAGATCCGAACGTTGCGGAAGCCTAGTCCTGATCGAGTCGACCCCCGCGATGCTTACGCAGGCGAAGTCGGTGGTTTCGAACTCGAACATCTCGACTACCCCGCCCAGCTCAAGTTCAAACAAGACTTGATTCGCCAAGCCTTAGAGAAATATCGGCCAACCGGTTATCAACATTATGACGTCCGGCCAACGATCGGCATGACCAACCCTTATGAATACCGCAATAAAGCGCAATTCCAAGTGCGGATGATTGATGGTCACGTTGCCGCTGGATTATATAAGGAAAATAGTCATGATTTAGTCGACTTACCGACCTGCTCAGTCCAAATGCCAGTCACGATGGAAGTGATGCGCCAAGTGGTCCAATGGCTAGAAGAATTGCATGTGCCAATCTACGATGAGGAGCACAACTCTGGGATCGTTAAAACAGTCGTTGTTCGGGCTGCCGCAGCCACTGGTGAAGTCCAACTGGTCTTTATCACGCATACGCCCAAGTTCCCGAAGAAGCATCAATTGCTCATGAAGATTGCCGAAAAGTTACCAATGGTCGTTTCCGTCATGCAAAACGTGAATGTTGAAAAAACATCCTTAATCTGGGGTGACCAAACGACTTTACTAGCTGGTAAGCCAACTATTACCGAAGAACTCGATGGCTTGGCTTTTGACCTATCAGCCCGAGCCTTCTTCCAATTGAATCCCGAACAGACTAAGAAATTGTACCGCCTCGCCCGCGAAGCACTGGACTTAGCGCCTAATGAGACCTTAATTGATGCCTACTCTGGGGTTGGGACGATTGGACTGTCCTTAGCCGATGTTGCCAAAGAAGTGCGTGGCATGGATACGATTCCAGCCGCCGTCATGGATGCCAACGAAAACGCCAAGCGCAATGGGATCACCAATGCGAAATACGAAGTCGGTGAAGCTGAAACACTATTGCCACAATGGTTAGCAACCGGCTTTGATCCGGATGCCATGATCGTTGATCCACCACGGACCGGCCTAGATGACGTCTTGATCAATGCCATCTTACAAAATGCGCCCGAAAAGTTGGTCTACATCTCATGTAACCCATCGACCTTAGCGCAAGACCTGCGTGAATTGACCCGTGGCTACCAAGTCGACTATATTCAATCAATCGATATGTTCCCACAAACCGCCCGTTGTGAAGCAGTCGTGCGGTTCACTAAACGTCACTAATATCGGTTTATTTCTGAGGAGGTTTTTAAATGACAGCGTCGAATAGCCAGATTGCCTTAGCGATGACCTTCACCTTACGACCACCGTTCAAGACGCACTTTTTATTGTTAAAAGATTATGTGGCCGATGTTCGAATTCCCGCCCGTGACGGGATGCTGACCACTTTAATTGCCAAAAACATTCCGTTATCACCTGCTCTTGACCAGTTATTAACGATTTTTGATGATGTTCAAAATCCGTTATATTGGCAATTGCATGATAACGCCGTACAAGCCTTTTTCGATCAATTCCCTGAAAAACGGCCAATTTTACCGTTAGACTTATTGCAAGTCGTCATCAATACCCTGGCTGAACAAGGATTGACTGATGATCAACTTCGTCAGATTGTGACGCAAGTCTTCCAACGACTACAAACCAATCAGTTTAATGGTCGCGCGGCACAACGGCTTTTAACTCAATTCCGTTAATCTAAAAGGTCATTACAAGCATCTATTGTGGATGTTTGTAATGACCTTTTTTATTGGTATTAGTTTAACTTGCCACTCTGGTTGGGCCAGAATCGGCCGGAACGTGGTGGCCACGTTTTCGAGCCACAGCATGGTCTCGAAAGCCGGGCTTTATCTAAGTCGGAAAATCACCGACTAAGATAAACGACACCACTGAGCCAATTCTGGCCCGCCCGGCGTTAAATAACGGGAATTAAAAATATTAACGATTGATTATTTTTCGTTCAAGCCCAGTTTTGAAGATCAAGCTTTTGCTTCAAAATGGCCATGGCGTTCCAGCATTTTAGAGACCAACCAGTACGCAGTATTTAACCTGACACTAACCGTCATTTACGACTTAAAATACTGATTTAGTACTTGTTGAATGCCATTATGATTATTGTCAGTCGTTACCAGATCAGCGCCTTGTTGCACGGCTCGGGGGGCGTTGCCCATTGCGACTCCGACACCAACAAGTTCTAACATCGCTAAGTCATTAAAGTTATCGCCAAACGCAATCGCATCAGCCGGCGATAGTTGATCATCAGCGATCAATGTCTTTAAGGTCGCCGCTTTAGACACCCCGGCTGCCACGATTTCCAAGTAAGTGTCCTTCGACCGATACGCATCGATACCGTTAAAAGCCGGCGCCTGTAAGTGCTGGTCAATGGCGGTAATGACACTTGGCTCAGCCATCACTAACATTTTGTGGACCGGGGCCTCAGCTGTCGCTAACCAAGGGGCTAAGTCCGTGACTCGTGGCTGATACCCAATTCCGGCCGCTTCTTGTTGTTCCCATGCTCCCAGCTGACTAACCAGCCATTGATTACGACTATAAATATTCATCGAAGCTTGTGGCCACTGCTCAGCGACTAACGCCTGAATTTGTTGTGTTAAAGCTGGTTTAATCGGCCGTTCTTCAAAGACTTGTAACTGATCATCCGCCGTCGTTTTAGCCGTTAAGGCCCCATTATAAGCAATCATCGTTGAATCAATACCGAGTTGCTGCGCTAGTCCCCACATGCCTTTTGGTGAACGGGCCGATGCCAAGACCATTGTCGCGCCCTGTTGCACGGCTGCTTGAACACCCGCAATCGTGGCGGGTAAAATCTCCGCGGCATCAGTTAACAAGGTCCCATCAATATCACTTAGAATTAATTTTGGTTGCGTCATTTTACTTATCCTCCGTTAAGCTAATCAAGGTCGTCTGCGGATCGAACCAAGCGCGTTCGGTCGATGTCAGTGGCTCATCCGTCACCACAACCTGTATTTGTGTTAACCGTCCGCCGCAATAATGAGCGGCTTGGCCAAACTTGCGATGTTCACACACTAAGATTCCCCGTTTGGTTTGGCTGAGCACTTGGCGTTTCAACGCCGCATCCGCCGCATCACGATAAAATAGGCCCTGTGCCGTCACCGTCGCCGCGCCAACGATCACTTGATCAAATGCCACCGTCTGTAATTCCGCTAGCCCGGCACGCCCAGCCATAAACCGGTTATGCTGATTCAATTGACCACCTAAAACATGCAAATCAATGGCCGGTTTAGTCGCCAAGCTAATCGCGTTATCAAGTGAATGCGTATAAATCGTTGCTGGCATCGTTAATAGTTGTGTCAACTTAAGTAAGGTCGTGGAAACATCGATAAACAAATATTGATCTGGTTGAATCAGTGGTAAGACCCGTTTAGCCAGTGCCGTTTTAATCTCAGTAAACTGTTGTAACCGGTCTTGATAACTAGGAATACCGACGCCGAAATTCAAAACCTGTAGCCCACCATGAATTCGTTGGGCTAAGCCTTGTTGCGTGACCGCGACAATATCACGCCGCGCAGTGTCACGGGAGACGTGCAATTGGCTCTTTACATCCGCCACACTCAGTTGTCGTCGTTGATCTAAAAGATTTAGCAAGTGTTGCTGTCGTTGTTTCGGTTGCATCGCTAAGCCCCCTATTTTATTTGAATTCAGTATAATTTGAATTTAAGTGTTTTTCAAGCATTTATAAGTATTTTGAATTTAAAAATAAGTGTTTAAGCCATAAAAAAACCGATATCCACACGAATATCGGTTTAAACTTAAGCTTTTGGTTTTAAAATAAATACCGGTCGTTCATCGACTAATTTTGCAAATAAGTCCTGAGTGGGATCTGGGTCAAACGTCCCTAAATCCACAATAATCTCGCCATCGTCACTGACTTGAAAGCCTTGATACCGATCAAATAAAACATGATACATCGTTTGTGCGGGCCGCATCCGTTCATCAACTTGCGCGGCGGCCGCCTTTAACGTATAGCCCGTTTGCAGCAGATTACTCATCGCGGCTGCTTTAATGACCATCTTCAACGTATAAATCCGCGCCCGACCAGGTTCATCCTGATTCTTCGGAATAATGTATCCTTTTTTTTGCCAGTACCGTAATTGCCGTGGCGAGACACCAGTCATTTTACTAAGTTCACTAATACCAATGGTTAATTGGCCCCGATGAAATAGCTCCCGAAAATCCCCCGTTGCTGTTTCAGCCATCCTGGTGCCCCCTTCCTACATCATTTATCCTTTAAATTATAGCATGGAATAAGATAGGGGCGTACGAGACGACCTGAATTTTCAAGCAATCACTGGCTTAAGCCAAGTTAGTTTGTAAAAAGTCTGGTAATGACTGGGCGGGACGACCCATAATCGTGACAAAATCATCACTAACCGTTGACAACAACCCTAACGCCCCGCCAGCATACATCGACGCCAACATGTGGCCTTCATTACCTTGATTATACATCGTCGCAAATTCGGCTAAAGTTACCGGTTGATAACCAATCTGATGACCACTAACTTGCGTTAAGACCGCCGCCAATTCAGGCATCGTATACGCTCGGCTTTGTGTCAGCGTATAAATCCGACCATTAACTAACAGGTCTGGGGTCGTGGCAACTTTGGCAAACGCTGCCGCACTATCCGCTTGACTGATAAAGCTCAAGGCTTGGTCCCCCATTGGATAGATCACGTTTTGACGTTCAATTAACTCTGGTAAGTAAGGGATCAATGGATCGGCATACAACGCATTGCGAATAATCGTATAATGCAAGCTGGATGCTGCCAATCGCCGTGGCACATACCCATAAAAGGCCGATAATGCAAACGGATTATTCGCTTGGTCCGCAATAAAACCCATAACTAAAATATGCTTAACTCGACTCGCTTCGGCCGCCGCAATCACATTTTCAAATTCACTGACCCGACTGTAACTATCATGGCTCTTACTGGGCACATAAATAAAGACATCGCTATCCGCCAACACCGGCTGTAAGCTCGCTTGATCACAATAATCCATCACTGTAACCGTCATTCCTTGCTCCGCAAACGTAGCCGCTTTACTTGGCGTATGCACGCCTAAATTCAAAGCTTGCGCTGGTACTAGCTTAGTCAACGCTTTAACAATTTGAGTCCCTAAATGTCCAGTCGCCCCGGTAATGGTAATTTTCATTTAATTAGTCGCTCCCTCTTGTAACTTTATTAGTTACATTAAACCTTGTGATTGAGATTTTGTCAAGGGAACGCACACTGTGAGTTTTTTCCGCTCCGGTTAGGCTGGCTTGCGAGACCGCCCTTCGGCTCGCAAACGCGGCCACCACGTTCCAGCCG
Source organism: Lactiplantibacillus songbeiensis (assembly GCF_005405125.1). Taxonomy (GTDB): domain Bacteria; phylum Bacillota; class Bacilli; order Lactobacillales; family Lactobacillaceae; genus Lactiplantibacillus; species Lactiplantibacillus songbeiensis. The sequence goes on along the minus strand of NZ_BJDL01000040.1, from coordinate 4,320 downwards.
ATTCTGGCCCAACCAGAGTGGCAATTTTAAGCCATAATAAAAGCCGCCACCAATTGGCAGCGACTTTAATCAAGCTTCACTATTTAAGCAGCTTGTTCACCGAGATGTTTCTTCTTCGGTGCAGTCTTCACATTTTTAACATCCGCGTCCGAGAAGCCGAACATGTACGTTAAGGTGAAGGCCACAATAATATCAACTAATGAGGCGATCAAGAAGCCCCAGAAACTGAAGTCGATCCCCTTAGGATTGACGAAGGACGTAAAGCCAATTAGTGAGCCAGCAAAGCCCCACATGTTAACATTCATCAAACCAGTCAAGAAGCCCCCAACGGCGCCCCCGATGCTGGCAGTAATAAATGCCCGGCCATACTTCAAGTTAATCCCGTACATCGCCGGTTCAGTAACCCCACAAAAGGCTGAAATCGTGGCTGGCCATGCTAATTCTTTCATGCTGGCAACTTTGGACTTCATCGCAATGGCTAAGACCGCCCCACCTTGGGCAACCATAGTTGCGGAAACAATGGCGTTCAAGTAACTGTGACCGGTCGTGGCAATATCGTTGGCAACAATTGGAATAATCGCCCAGTGTAAACCGAAGATAACCAAGACTTGGTAAAAGCCCCCAATAATCAATCCAGAAATCGCTGGACTGAGTTCGTAGATTTTCACAATCCCAGCAGCTAATGCGCCAGATAAAGCGGTGATAATTGGGCCTAAGAAGAGTAGGATTGCACCAGAAATAATCACCACTTCAAGCAATGGTACAAAAATCATCCGTAAGACGGTTGGAATCACCCGTTTGAGCCATGGTTCCAACTTGCTGGCTAACCAAGCCCCTGCAATCATTGGGAAGATGGAGTAGGTGTAAGACGCCACGTGCACTGGCAGACCGAAGAAATCAGCGTTAATGCCCATGCCGAGCAGATGACTCGTCACCTTTCCAGTTGACGCAATTGCAACAATGGCTGGATACGTCAGCACCCCACCGACAATCCCCATGATAATTGGATCAGAGCCCAGCTTTTTCGCGGCTGTGAACCCAACGAAGATTGGTAGGAAGTAGAAGACTGAATCTCCCATCGCATTAATAATCACGTAGGTCGGCGCGGTCGCTGACACGATCTTGAAGGACGTCAGTAACGCTAAGACCCCTTTTAAGATCCCAGAAGCGGCTAACAACCCAATCACTGGAATCATGGACCCGGTAATGACTCCGATCAAGGCGCTAAAACCATGTTTAACCTTCTGCCAAGGTGTCATCTTTTTCCAAGCAGCCTTGTTAGCTTCTTTTTCCATGGCGACCATCGACGCATCATCGTCACCGAAACCTGGGCCAAGTTGTTTAACCACGGCATCATAGACATCGTTAACGGCCGGACCAATGACCACTTGATATTGGCCCCCGGCTTTAGCCACGTCGATCACACCTTTTAAGTCGCGAATCGTATCATCATTAGCTTGCGCTTCATCTTTCAGATAGAAACGCACCCGCGTAATACAATGAATCACACTCTTAACGTTGTCCGCCCCACCGATATTTTCAATGATTTGGGTCGCTAACTGATCGTACTTATTGCCACTAACCGCCACTGGTTGTTTGGCAGCGGCTTGCGCACCTTTCAAGTCCACATCGGCCCCAACGGCCCCAGCTTTAACAATCCCAATCTTAGCAGTAATCGCATCCACTTTATCGGCACTGTTCGTCACGGCTAAGATCACCGTCTTTTGCTTACCAGCGGCTTTGATGGCCGCCAAGTCCATGCGGCCAATCTCATCACCGGCTTGAACCTCGTCGCCAACTTGAACCTTAATTTTGAATGGTGGATTGTCCTTCAATTCAACCGTATCAATCCCCAAATGAACGAGAACTTCCAAACCATCTTTAGTCGCAAAGCCAATCGCATGGAGCGTTGCCGCTACCATCGTAATTTTCCCGCTAACGGGTGCGACGACTTGACCATTGTCCGGTTCCACGCCGAAGCCTTGGCCCATCATGCCTTGTGAAAAGACTGGATCTTGCACGTCACTTAAGGCGATTAATTGGCCCGTGACGGGTGATAATAATTGCACTTGTTTCATCGCGATGCTCCCCCTTTATTTGTCGCGTAATAAGGCAATTGATTGATATGGTTGCAAGATAACAGCATTGCCTGCGACCTCCCGCTGATAATTTGAAATCAGCACGCGGGCACCGATAAATTCGGCTGGAATCTCAACCGTCGTCTTACGACCATAAAAATTATTCAAAACGGCTAATTCTTGGGTGTCAGTCCCCCGTAAATAAGCCAACACTTGGGGATGATCTAGCAATAATGGCTGATAATCCCCATCAGAAATCACATCATAAGTCTTCCGTAACTGAATTAAGCGTTGATAATAATTAAAAATCTCACCATGATCAAGTTCAGCGGCGACATTAATTGTCGCTTGCGTCGTTGGTCGCAACCACGGCGTCCCAGTCGTAAATCCGGCCGTCGTAGGCTCATCCGTCCACTGCATCGGTGTCCGTGAATTATCACGAGACTTCACATGGACCAAATGAAAAGCTGCTCGATCCGAATGACCTTGCGCACGCAACGCACGATAAGCGTTATGCGACTCAACATCCACATAGTCATCAATCTGATGATAATGCGGGTCAGTCATGCCAATCTCTTCACCCATATAGATAAATGGCGTGCCCCGCAATAAATGCATCACGGTTGCCAACATCTCTGCCGACTTCACGCGATAATGATCGACATCACCAAACCGATTAACGGCCCGCGGTTGGTCGTGATTATTCCAAAATAACGCTTGCCAACCGCCAGAATCGGCCATTCCTTGTGCCCAATCGTTGATAATTTGCTTCAACGCCATAAAATCAAACGGGCGATCCGTCCACTTATTACCATGGTCATAATCAGTCTTTAAATGATGAAAGTTAAAGACCATCGATAATTCGTGATTTTCCGGCTTGGTGTAGGCCACGCTATTGGCTAAAGTCGCTGATGATAATTCGCCAACCGTAATATCATGTGCATGCTGACCAAAACTAGCGGCACTTAACTCGCGTAAATAGTCATGCACAATCGGGCGATCCGTATATAAAAATTTGCTATTCGTTTCAGGTGGCGCATCCACTAATTGCTGGTCCTTGCCAATCACATTGATCACATCAAAGCGAAAGCCGCGGACCCCTTTTTGTTGCCAATAATTAACAATATCGACCGCCGCTTGTCGGACAGCTGGATTGTGCCAATCCAAGTCAGCTTGGGACGGATCGTATAAATGTAAATAATACTGACCCGTATCGCCAAACGGTGCCCAGGCCGAGCCACCAAATTTCGATTGCCAATTAGTCGGTGGATCGCCATTCGCCTTACCCGGTCGTAAATAATAATAGTGCTGATACGTTGAATCACCGGCTAACGCTTTTTGGAACCACTCGTGCTGAGTTGACGTATGATTAAAAACCATGTCGAGCATCACATCGATACCAACTGCCCGTAATCCTTGCACCAACTCATCGAAATCGGCCATCGTCCCAAACAACGGATCGATTTGATAGTAATCCTCAATATCATACCCATTGTCATGTTGTGGCGAGACAAAGAACGGATTGAACCAAATCATATCGATATTCAAGCGCGCTAAGTACGGAATCTTTTCAATGATGCCGCGTAAATCCCCGATGCCATCCCCATCGCTGTCATAAAATGACTTCGGGTAAATCTGATAAATTACTTTTTTTGAAAGTCGCACCACGGTCCCCTCCAAACCTGACTGACTTAAACCTAACCTTGCAACTTAGCGGCCATGATAAATAAACCGCTTTCATTTACTTGTGACAATCATAACCGGCTACAAGTAGTCGGTCAAACAAAAGGTAATAATTTGTTCGTTCATATCTACACTAAACAAACCAATTTATTAGGTTAATTGCCTAACGTTAGTTGGCTTTTAACCTGCCACTCTGGTTGGGCCAGCATCGGCTGGAACGTGGTGGCCACGTTTTCGAGCCAAAGTGCGGTCTCGAAAGCCGGGCTTTATCTAAGTCGGAAAACCACCGACTAAGATAAACGACACCACTGAGCCAATTCTGGCCCGCCCGACGTTAATTAACGGCTATTAACAAATTAACGATTGATTATTTTCAGTTCAGTCATTTAGCCGAGCCGTTGGTTCCTAAAATAGCCGTGTCGTTGGCCTTAGTGCGAGTGATCTGCTCGGACTTAGGCCAAGGTCAGTTTTGAAGACCGGGCCTGAGGCGTACCCCAAAAGTTGGAACTTATAATTTAACAGTTTGTTGTTCGAACACTACTGGTGATAAGTCGTTCAG
>NZ_BJDL01000039.1 GCF_005405125.1 Lactiplantibacillus songbeiensis | reverse complement strand
CATGGCCTTTTTGACTAGTCTGAATAAAGAACTGGTCTAGTAGAGCAGGTGTTGCACTTCAATTTTAAATCGAGGAAGAGAATTTATTTTTAATAAAATAGTCCCATTACTATCCCGATTCCAGCACCAACCAATCAAATGACGTATAATGAAACTATTCTAACAAATCAAGGAGAAACTCATGGCAGAATTAACCCATTTTTACCAAACGTTCCAACCAGAACATTACAATATTTATCTCGATATTAACCGGGCCACTAAGACAATCAGTGGCCAGACTAAGATTACTGGTGACGCCCAAGCAACGGCGATTAACATTCACCAAAAATTCTTAGCAGTCTCCGCCGTTCAAGCTGACGGTCAAGAGGTGCCATTTAAGCTCGATGCGGATAACGAAGCCATTCATATTGACCTCGCTAAGGCTGGCAAGACTACGCTAACCATCACGTACACGGCGCCATTAACGGATTCGATGATGGGCATCTACCCCTCATATTACGAAGTCGCTGGCGAAAAGAAGCAGATTATCGGGACACAGTTTGAAACGACGGCTGCACGCCAAGCGTTCCCATGTGTTGATGAACCGGAAGCGAAGGCCACCTTTGACTTGGCAATCAAGTTTGACGAACACGCTGGCGAAACCATCATCAGCAACATGCCTGAAGTGAAGACCGAAAATGGGGTCCATTACTTCGATACGACAGTTAAGATGTCCACCTACTTAATCGCGTTTGCTTTTGGTGAACTTCAAAGTAAGTTAACCGAAACCAAGAGTGGCGTAAAGATTGGGGTCTTCGGTACCAAAGCCCACAAGGCCAACGAACTCGACTTTGCCTTAGACATTGCCAAGCGTTCGATTGAATTCTATGAAGACTTCTACCAGACGCCATACCCACTGCCACATTCATGGCAACTGGCTTTACCAGATTTCTCTGCCGGGGCGATGGAGAACTGGGGCTTAGTGACTTATCGTGAAGCCTACTTATTACTCGATCCTGATAACACGGCCCTAGATATGAAGCAACGGGTCGCAACCGTGATTGCACATGAACTTGCGCATCAATGGTTCGGGGATTTGGTCACCATGAAGTGGTGGGATGATCTCTGGTTAAATGAAAGTTTTGCCAACATGATGGAATACGTGGCGGTCGATGCCTTAGAACCTGACTGGCACATTTGGGAAACTTTCCAAACTTCTGAAGCCGCAGCGGCGTTACAACGGGATGCTACGGACGGGGTTCAATCCGTTCACGTCCAAGTTGAAAATCCCGCTGAAATCGATGCCTTATTCGATAGTGCGATTGTCTATGCTAAAGGGGCCCGGATGTTAGTTATGGCGCGCGCATTAGTTGGTGATGCGGCCTTACGTAAGGGCTTGAAAGCTTACTTCAAGGCGCATCAATACGGCAATGCCACTGGGGCTGACTTATGGGCGGCCTTAGGTGATGCATCTGGTATGAACGTTGGGGCAATCATGAATTCATGGCTTGAACAACCAGGTTATCCAGTCGTTAGCGCCAGTGTGGTTGACGGTCAATTAACGATTAGCCAACAACAATTCTTCATCGGTGATGGTCAAGACCAAGGTCGTCAATGGCAGATTCCATTGAACAGCAATTACCAAGCGGCCCCAGCTATCTTAGCTGACACGAGCGCGACCTTGGGTGATTATGCCCAGTTACGGGCTGATAATGGCCAACCATTCCGCTTAAACGTGGGCAACAATTCCCACTTTATCGTGAAGTATGACCAAACGCTGTTGGACGATATTTTGGCGAACCTGGACAATCTAACTGCCATCGATCAATTACAATTGTTGCAAGATTTACGTTTATTAGCAGAAGGTCGGCAGATTTCTTATGCCAGCATCGTGCCATTATTAACACGTTTTGCCGGTAGTCATTCCACGGTGGTTAACGATGCGTTATATCGGGTCGCGGGGGACTTGAAGAAGTTTGTTACCCCGGACTCTAATGAAGAAAAAGCTTTGCAAGGCTTATACGATCACTTAAGTGCGGCTCAAGTTGCGCGCTTAGGCTGGACGCCACAAGCCGGTGAATCTAACGATGACCAATTGACTCGGCCATATGTTTTGAGTGCGGCTTTATATGCGAAGAATTCGGACGCAGTTGCGGCGGCCCACAAGCTGTTTACGGCTAACCGGGATCGATTAGCAACTTTGTCAGCCGACACCCGGGTCTTCGTTTTACGGAACGAAGTGCAAAACTTTGGTAGTGCCGACTTGTTCAATGACTTGTTGGCTGCGTCCAAGCAGACGGCCGATGCCAGCTTTAAGGCAGACATTGCCGCGGCTTTGACGAGTACGCCAGATGACAAGTTGATTGCGACCTTAATCGAAAAGTTTGAAGATGCCGAAACCATCAAGCCACAAGACTTGCGGGCTTGGTTCCGTGGCGTCTTGGCTAACCATGCGGGGCAACAAGCCGCGTGGGATTGGATTCGTAACGACTGGTCATGGCTAGAAGCCACGGTCGGTGGTGATATGGAATTCACGACTTACATTACCGTGATTGCTGGTGTTTTCCGGACGGCAGATCGGTTGGCTGAATTCAAAGCCTTCTTTGAACCGAAGCTAAATACGCCTGGTTTGACCCGTGAAATCCAAATGGATATTAAGGTGATTACGAGTCGCGTTGACTTAGTTGAAGCTGAAGCTGCGGCAGTGAATGACGCAGTGGCCCAAGCAATTAAATAAGCATAATTTTGAAAAAGGTGGGGCTAACCAAGTGTTAGTGCCACCTTTTTGCGACTCAACCGCTAGTTGATTGCCTTTAAACCGCGCTTGGCGTAGGCTTAACTTAAATCAAGCGGGGGATGAGTCAGATGCGGTTACAAGAAATGTTAAAGCAGCAACGTTTGCAAAATCACTATACACAAGCGCAATTAGCCCAAAAATTATTTGTCTCAACACAGGCAGTTTCGAAGTGGGAACGTGGGCAGACGGTCCCAACGATTGATAATTTGTTGGCATTGTCGGACTTATATAATTTGTCCTTAGATGAGTTAGTGCAAGGCAGTCCATTCTTTAAGAAGCCATACGTGGTTGGTCATCGGTATCGGCGGAGTCACGTGTTGGCATTGATGGCTGGTTGGCTATTATTGAGCATCTTATTAAGTGGCTTTGATTTTAAAAATTGGTCAATCTTGACGATGGTGTTGATCTTTGCGGCGGGGTATTTACTACCAATCTTGACGAAAGATTACTGGATTATTGAACAAGATCGCATCGTTGTGCGGCATTATGCTCACGGGTGGATTTTTAAAAAGCTTTTGGAAAAAGACCCGCATTTAAAGACGATTCCCTATCAGACCATGGCCCAAGTCACGATTAAGTATCAGACACGCGAACGGATTCGGCCATTTGACTTTGGTTCGGATTCATTCAAATTATTGATTGTGACCACTAGCGGCCAGCACTGGGCACTCGACTTTGGATCACAAGTGCGAGACTTTTTACCACAATTCGTCACTTATTTGCAACGTCAGGGCGTATCGGTCAATGATGACGACCACATTGTGGATTTATTGTTACGGGGAGAATCACTGTATAACCACTTTAATGCTGGTAAAGTCGGCGCCACTAAGTCGTCACGGGGATGAAAGCAACTAAAAAATCGATAACCGGGTTAGTCAGCACACTAATCCGGTTATCGATTTTTTTGATGCTCATTAAGCTTGTGTATTCAAGGCATCAGCTTTAGCCAGCATGTGGTAAGTGGCTTTAAAGACGGGGCACACGTCATTCGGGATAGCATAGTCATGTGTCGTCGTCCGTAACTGGGTAAAGTTGTCAGTTAATTGGCGATTGTTAGCGCTATCGGCACGGAGCTGGACGTATTGGTCACGAACGGCAAAGACTTCGGGATGATGCGCACCATGAGCATTGGTAATTGCTTGGGTGTAAAAATCCAGTTGGTCGGCATGGTCAGCTAAATACGTTTTTACAGGATTCATTTGAGCCACCTCATTTCATTGAATGACCTTAGTATAACCAAGGTTTCACGCAAATAACTTGATGGCCGTCAAGCTGGCGACACCTTTATAAATCATCGCGATGGAGTAATGTAATGGCTTCACCTTGTTCACGGCGGCGGTCAATATTTTCCTCACCCCAGACACAGAGATCATGTAGGACGCCGGATAGGCTATGGCCGTAGTCAGTCAGACTGTAATCGACGCGCGGTGGGACTTGCTGGTAGACGTGTCGGGTAACGATGTTGGCGGCTTCGAGCTCCCGTAATTGTTGGACGAGCATCTTTTGTGAAATCTGCGGAATCGCGCGTTCAAGTTCGCTAGTCCGCATAGCTTTTTGCCGTAGATGGCAGAGAATAATCGACTTCCACTTGCCACCGATCACTTCCATGGTGGCTTCAACCCCAATTTGATACGTTTTGGTTGGCATAAAAAGGTCCTCCTAATCCATACTTACTTTTTAGTGGGTATCCCACTTTAAAGTAGGTACTTGTCTTAAAGTTACTTGCTAGTATAATCATTATTTATCACGTAAGCAAGTTTAGGAGGAATGAAAATGTCAAAAAAGGTTAATCCAACTTGGACGTTATTAGCACTCGCAATTAGTGCGTTTGCGATTGGGTCCACGGAGTTCATTAGTGTCGGTTTGATGCCGTTACTGGTTAGTCATTTTCACATTGATTTGGCACAAGCCGGGTTGACCGTATCAATCTATGCGCTGGGGATCATGATTGGGGCACCGGTGATGACCTTACTAACAGGACGGTTGAATCGGCATAAATTGATGATGCTGATTATGGGGCTCTTTATTGTCGGTAATTTATTAGCAGCATTGGCGCCAACTTTTGGGATCTTATTAGTCGGTCGGGTCGTGGCTGCCTTAGCCCATGGCATTTTTATGACCGTGGCGTCAGTGATTGCGGCGGATGTCGTGGCACCTGAAAAACGGGCGTCGGCGATTGCGGTAATGTTCACTGGTCTGACCGTTGCAACGGTGACCGGGGTACCGCTGGGAACGATGATTGGGCAACTTGGCGGTTGGCGCTGGTCGTTTATCTTCATTAGTGCAATTGGGGTGATTGGCTTGATCGCTGATTATTGGTTAGTGCCCCGTAACTTACCATTGCCCGCTAAAGCGACGGCGCGTGGGATTATCCGCGTCTTGACTAACCCGCAATTACTGTTAGCGTTATTGGTGACCGCGCTCGGCTATGGCGGAACCTTTGTGGCTTACACGTACTTGTCACCATTATTGGAACAAGCGATGGGTTGGTCCGCGAGTGCCGTGGTCATTATCTTGGTTGTTTATGGCTTAATGGTGGCACTTGGTAATACGCTGGGTGGCCGTTGGGCAAATACTAAGCCGTTGGTCGCATTGTTTAAAATGTTTGTTGGTCTATTCATCACGTTATTAGTCTTAACTGTCACGGCTCACAGTCATTGGCTTGGGTTGTTCACCGTCTTAGCAATGGGGATCTTCGCCTTTATGAATGTTCCTGGGTTGCAACTTTACATTGTGCAGTTAGCCGAAGTCCACACGCCACAAGATGTGACGATGGCGTCAGCCTTGAACATCTCAGCGTTTAACGTGGGGATTGCATTAGGTTCCGGAATTGGTGGGCAAGTGACGACCCAATTTGGGCTGACTTGGACACCGTTATTCGGGGCGTTGATGGTCGCCGTTAGTTTAGTGCTATTACTCGGTTTGATTTGGTTAGCGAAACCAGCCCGGAAGTTGGACCAGGCGGATTGCGACGATTAAGTTCAAGGTTAATGGCGTATACTAGTGGTAAATAGTTGAAAGTAGGCTGAAGCTAAATGACTTTTAAAGTTGATCCACAAACCACGCTAACTTATGGTAATCCACAAGCGCCACACGAACTGACCCTAATCTTGAATCTTGGCTGTGTCGATACCCGCGATTGGTGGTCGCCTAATCAAGCCGCCTTGTTTACGGCCATCGACGAAGGTCAATTGCAAGTACATCTTAAATTTTGGAACAAAGTAAAGCCCACATTATTGAACGGTAATGTGGCTAATGGGTATGTGGACTATCGGCATCCGGCTGCTGCATTGAGTTTAATTAAAGCCGTTTTTCAAAATCAAGATCCGTTACGCGATGCTGACTTGGCGGCAGTTCCTGCCTATCTGGAAAAGACTTACCAAGTCGCACCTTATGCGCAGGCCGATACCGTTCGCCAGCAGATTGACCGCGAAGTGGCGGCTAATGGGATTACCAGTTTGCCAACGGTGATTTATCAAGGTCAAGCTTATGCCGATGAAACGTTACCAACCATTGCTGACTTATTAACTGAATAGACTAATTTTAAGAACCAACCCGGATTTTTTGCAGCACTGGGTTGGTTTTGTGGTAGAATAGCTAAGTATCGTTTTTCAGGAAACGAAAAGGTTCGGATTTTAAGTAAGGCGGAAGGAAGCTAGGATGGAAACCAAATTAATTATTTTACGGGGTAACGGGGATAGTGCCAAGACGCTGTTAGCGCATCGTTTACAGGCGGCGTTAGGGCCATCGAGCTTAGTGATTTCACAAGCGGTGGTGCGTGATCGTATCTTGCACGTCCATGATCAACCAGGTAATCTAGCGATTGGGGTCATCAAACAATTGGCGGCTTGCAATAATCGACAGATCGAATATGTGATTGTTGAAGGCATCCTAGTGAGTGCGCGTTATCGAGCGATGTTAGTGAGCTTGATGCGCCAATTTGAACGGGCGTTAGTCTATCATTTTGACGGACCAGTTCCCGAGACGGTGGTCAGTCATCGTCATCTGAAGCTGCGTTGGCTTTTACATGATCGGTTGAATGTGCCACAAGAATATCAATTTCCAACTAACTTAAGTTTAGAAGCACAAACGGCCCAAGTCTTAGCGGACTTGCGGGCTTAATCAAAACGGGTTCAACCGGTCAGTGACCAGGGTTGAATCCGTTTTTTAGTGGGCTTAGTGTTAAGAACTTGTAAAGACGGTATGAGTTGAGGGTTTTTATTAAGGCTTTGGCACTGAATTGGGTATACTGTAACCAATCCAATGAAAGCAGGTGGGCCCATGTCAAACTTAGACTTCAATTTGAGTGATGAAACGACGTTAAATCTCGGTACCAATCAAGCACCTTTTGAACTGACGGCGATTTTAAACCTTGGCTGTCCATATAGTCAAGATTGGTGGCTGGCAAATGAAACAGAATTGTTACGTGTGACCAGCACGGGCTATTTGAACCTGCATTTAAAGTTTTGGAACAAGACCTCACCGTTACTCACCGCAGGCAATGTGGCGAATATGTATATTGATTACAGTCATCCCGATGCCGCCTTGGCGTTTGTACAAGCCGTCTTCCATCAACAAGATGACTTAAGAGCAGCGCCGGACACCGATGCGTATTTACGCGGGACGTATCAGTTGGCGCCACTGGCCACGTCAGTGATTGTGGCTCAGCAAGTGGTAGAAGAAGCCGAACGTAATCAGTTGAGCAGTCTACCGAGCTTTATCGTAAACGATGAGTTGGTGGCCGGTTCTGAATCGACGGTCGTGGCGGCTTATTTGACCAAAGTCTTTGATTATCGGAAGGATTATTTTAGTTGGAAGGCCGATGATCGCTTTACCGTGATTCCGGCTGCACGCACCCCGGAACGACTAGCGAAAGAGGCCAAGATTCTGGCCGTGATTGCGAAGATGGAAAAACGCGAAGCCGCTGAAAGATCGTCATCAGACTAGGTTCCAAGCTTAATACTTTTCTTTCATGGATATAGCTGGTATGATGACTAAATGGTAATGATTACGGTTTAAATATCAGGAGGCTTCCATCATGGAAAAAGCAGATTTAGCAAGTGCGCGTCGTCGCTTACACAGTTCAAATATCAAGTCCCGTAAGCGAGCCTTAAAGGTCTTACACGACTATCGGCGCCAAGTGCAAAAAATAAAATGAAACTAAAAATGGCACTCACTAACGATTTGATCGTTGGCGAGTGCCATTTATTATATATATTCAGTTGTTAACGAAGGGCGGGCTGGATGATGCTCAGTGGTGAAAGTTGACTTAGCCGAGGGTTAGTCAAAGCCTGGCTTTCGAGACCATTTTTTGGCTCGAAAACGCGGCCACCGCGTTTCAGCATCAAGCCAGACCAACCGAAGTGGCAAGGACTTACTAATTAAAGTAGATGAATCCCGTTAGCTTCACACTTGTCGATCATCGCTTGTGGCCAAAGGGCAGCTTGAACTTCACCGACATGCGCTTTGCCAAGTAATAACATGCAAAGTCGTGATTGGCCGATCCCGCCACCAATTGTGAATGGAAGTTGGTCGTGCAAGATAGCTTGATGGTAATCGTACTTCAAACGATCTTCGGCACCAGCAATTTTCAATTGTTTGCTCAATGAGTCAGCGTCGACCCGAATCCCCATGCTGGAGATTTCAAGGGCACAGTCTAATGGTTCGTACCAGAATAAGATATCACCGTTTAATTGCCAGTCATCGTAGTCAGGGGCGCGGCCATCGTGACGTTTGCCACTGTGGAGTTCGCCACCGATTTGCATTAAGAAGACGGCACCATACTTTTTACAGATGGCATTTTCACGTTCTTTAGGCGTCTTGTCGGGATAAAGGTCTTCCAATTCTTGAGTGGTAATGAAGTGGATTTCATCAGGTAAATGATGAACCGCTTTAGGGAACTTGTACCAAACTTCGTGTTCCATATGCTTGATCACTTTGAAGATTGTCTTAACTGTAGCTTGTAAAGTGTCAATCGTCCGTTCGTCTTTGGCGATGACTTTTTCCCAATCCCATTGGTCGACGTAAGCCGAGTGGAAGTTGTCTAAGTCTTCGTCTTTACGGATAGCGTTCATGTTAGTGTAGAGGCCAGTGTGCATGTCAAAGCCATAACGCTTTAAAGCGACCCGTTTCCACTTAGCTAAGGAATGTACGATTTCAATCGTTTCGTCAGGTAAGTCTTGCATCGTAAAGGATACGGGGGTTTCGACACCGTTTAAGTTATCGTTTAAACCAGATGACTTCGTAACGAACATTGGGGCTGATAGCCGTGATAAGTTTAATTCCTTACCAAATTCAGTTTGGAAGGTTTCACGAATATAACGGATGGCCTGTTGGGTTTCTTTAACGGATAATTTTGGATCGTATGACTTTGGAATAATTAAATGCATAAGACATTCTCCTTTGGGTTATTATAAGATAAAACGAAAAAAGTCTTCCGTCTCTTGACATAATCAAGGGACGAAAGACTTTTTTCGCGGTACCACCCAAGTTGTTTATCTAAAATAAACCAGCTTTTACAGAGTACAAACATACTCCACCGATGATAACGTACCGGTAAACGACTAATCCTACTTTAATCAATAATATAATTATTTCAGTTAGCAACTAAGAAAGTGTTTTTCGGTTCAAGCAAGGTCTGGTCGGGTTTCCACTATGTCCCGATTCACTGGCAGGTTGGTTGAACGTACTCCTCTTTCCTACGTTTTTTATCTTGTGACATTTATATTAGCACTGATTTTTAAAATGTAAACCTAAAAATTAAAAAATTAATAGTGAACGATGATAGTGGCTCTCATTCTAGACCCTGGAAAGCTAGTGATTTAAGGTGATTTGCCGGCTAAATGCCATTAAAAATTAATTTAAAAAAAGCTGTTGCCAGTCAAATTAGACCAGCAACAGTTTTTAGCATCATTAGTCGTTCAAGTTATAACGGAGTTTCATGTGTTCAGAGCCCATGATGACCATATCACCGAGCAACTTGGTCTGGCGTTTCATGGATTCAGCGGCTAATTGACTGTTAGCGGCTTCCAAGTAGGCGGTGACATCGGTCTGACCAGCTAAGCCGGCGTCAGTTTCGTTTTGAATCTGACGGTACGCACCCATGGCTTCCAGTTCAAAGCTATTGCGCATGTCGACGTATAAGTCATAGTCGGTATCGCCAAGCAGGGCGGTTGTGCAACTCAACCAGTACATGTTGTTCAAGTCGAACGTTCCGTTAGCATCTTTGTAGCTAGCGGGGGTGTCGTTAACGTTGGCATAGAAAGGCACCACCGTGTTAAACGTATTGGCACCAAATGCGAGCCAGTGAATCCCAGCAATGGCAGCTGGCACGTTGTTGCGGATTTGCAAAATATGCACATCATGGTTCCGGTTAATCCCGATTGGCCGGAATAAGGTCTTGTCAGCTTCTGAACCGGTCCCATAAACGTCATATTTGGTGTTTTCAAAGTGAGAACTCAATACAAATTTGACGTCTTCAATCGAGATTTTACGGTTAGCATGGCAAATAAATGGCAAATCTTGGCCCATTGGATCTTGATCAACGTCAGGTGTGAAGTACTTCTGACCGAACCAAGCTCGAGGGTTGTTGTAGACCGTGTCTTTAATCGACGCACTGCCGAAGATATGGCGTAAATTGTAACCATCAAAGTCAGGATTTAAGTTGTATTGATCGATTAAACCTTGTAAATCGTCGGAGCTTAAGGTGTCATCGGCATCAAAGTCGAAGTCATCAATGTTCATCCGGTTTGGGGCGACGACATAAGCATTGTCTGGAATCCGTTTAGCGGCCCAATGATGCCCACCAATGGTTTCTAACCACCAGATTTCGTTGTTGTCAGAAAAGGCAATCCCGTTTGGTTCGTAAGTCCCATATTCTTTTAAGAGGCTACCTAAACGTAAGACCCCTTCTTTAGCACTATGAATATACGGCAAGACTAACGTGACGAGGTCTTCTTCACCGATTCCACCAGCTACGAGTGGGTCCATCCCCAAGACGCGTGAGTTTGTGGTGATAGTTTCAGTCGCTGACATGGCGATATTTTCGCTATTAATCCCAGCAGCAGGCCAAGTCCCGTTTGTTAAGATTGAGTTTGGAATTGACGTATAACGTAACGGGTTATCTGGCAATTCGACTTTAACTTTACTAATGACAGATTGGTAGTGCTTAGGTTGGTCGGCTGGATTGACGACGACTAATCGTTCTGGGTCTAAGGCTTCATGGCCATCATCGTTACGTGAGATGATGGTTGAGCCGTCGATTGAGGCTTTTTTACCAACTAAAATCGTGGTACATGACCCTTTGATTCTTTTTTCCATGTTCGCATGACACTCCTTTAAGTTTGTTAACTTCATTATACGCTTTCAGGTTAGTCAAAAGAACCGGTTCGGATTATTCAGTCGTCGCAGATTTCTTCAAAATATAGTTCACCCCGCTAATACTAATCCCCAAAGCTAAGGCGATTTCACGATAAGTTTTGCCGGCAGCCCGCAGTTGGTGTACGTGTTGAGCCTTTGTTAATGATGGAATTTGAGTTGGCTGTGGACGTTGTGGTGCGGTCAAGATTGTGGGCTCGGTTGCTCGAATAGCAGCTAATTGTCGCATGACATGGTGAATCGTTAGGGCATCCCAAAGCGCATTGTGCTGTTTGGGATTGACGATGTTCAGTAGGCCAGCAACGCCATTAAGCGGTAAATCATGAACCGTGGTAAGTTGCTGGTTACTACTACGATTAATGACTTGATTCGTGTACTTTTCGCAATCGAAAACTTGGATTGGAGTGGTGATGATAGCTTGCTCTGCAGGGGTCAGATCTTGGTAATGATAGGCGAGTAGCCACTGTAAATTTTGCAAGTCATTACGTTGATCCCAGAAGACCAGCGGGAGCCCTGGGGTTAGGACGGTTGCGATAAACGCCCGTAACACGGTAACGGGATTGCTTTGCTGTTCATAGTCTGTCAGAGTCTGGCCAGTTTCACGGAGGCCCGTTAACTTCTTAGCCAGCAGAAAATACGGATTATCAAGATAACGATTGAAATAGACTGATGTTGATTGGGTTTGATTAAAGCCAAGTGCACTCAATTGGTAGATACTCGTGTGGGCGCCCGCAATCGTCGTTTGTTGCCAATTGATGGTTTGACCAGTAGCCGTTTTCTTGAATAACCAGCCAAATTCGCAATCAACGACGATATAATGACTTGGCAGCGTTGTTAACGGGGCTTTGAGTGGTAAGATTGTGGCTAAGAGTTCGGTAAATTGAGCTGAGCGTGACAAGGGTGCCACTAGTTCGGTATCCAGTTGGTAACCGTCTGTTGCCAGTAAGTCGGTGACTGGAATATTATCCGGATTAGTCCAAGTATTGAGAACTTTTTTAGCTGTTAGGACAAACTTTTTGTGTCCCTTAAAAGTGATACAATAACGACCTTTAGCATCTAAATCAATTCCCTGAATCAAGCCAATTGGTAACTCGCTTTCAACGGGTAAGAGTTGCTTGGTGGGGGTGGCATAGCAGACTGGATAGCCGATAATGTAAAAATAATTTTGTGAATTGGGCATCGGTCGTTCTAAGACGATTGGCGTGGTCGCCATGATAACTGGTCCTCCGTTTTCTTAGGCTGGTTACTAATAAGTACGCAAACTAGATGGGTTTTAATTTTTTAAAATTAAAAAAGGTTAAGCAGCGACAGCTTGTCCCACCATGAACTTGTTAATGACAAATTGATGGCGCTGATTATAATGGCCATATAGTGCAAGTTGCACATTGGGCTTGAGTTGATAAAAAAAGGTTAACGCGTGGCGGACGATGAGACAGTTGATCGGCTGATCGTCGCCATGTAGTGGTTTGACGCGGACATAGAGCATGAATGGATCGAGTTTTAAAATTTTAGTTTGATTGTCGAATTTAACGGTTAAGTTTTGCATTGAAATCACCTCAAAAACTATTATACGAACAAATGTTCTTTTTGGCTAGTATAAAAGACTAATCAATGCGAATAAATTTTTCGGTAGCAAAATCCGCTATTTCCTGAATAAATGCTACAAAAATTCCCAATTAGTTGGTATGATAAAACATGGCTTAACGAAAGGGGAATCTTGCCATGCAGCGTGGACGGCGAGCGTCATACGAAGAACGTTTGGAAATTGTGAATTACACCTTGGCACATGAAAATAACTACCAGCAGGCTGCTGATAAGTACAATGTGTCGTACCCCCAGGTCTATACGTGGGTACGCAAGTTTCGGCAAAGCGGGGCGGCCGGTCTGGTCGATCATCGCGGCCGACCCAAACAAACCCCACAACCTAAATCAGAAAATTAATGGGTCAACAAAAAGTCAACCATCACCGGTTTATACCGATGCGGTTGACTTTTTTACTGCGTATTTTTAAAGGTTGCGATGTGTTAGAAACACTAATTCAGCTGAAAATTGCGTAGTTTTTTGTTGAAGGAGTCGTGATGACTTTTATTTGATGACTGAGTATTTTTAATTAGGTACCTGTTTAAAATGTTCGTTAGTTAAAACATAGCAGTTAGTTAACGCAGGGCGGGTCAGCATTGGCTCGGTGGTGTCGTTTGACTTAATCGGTGATTTTCCGATTTAGTCAAAGCCCGGCTTGTGAGACCGGTCCTTGGCTCACAAACGTGGCCACCACGTTCCAGCCAATGCTGACCCAACCAGAGTGGCAAGAAAATGGCAAGTTAACCCAGAGGCGCGAGTTGTAACTGACGGCATTTCTCGGTAGAATGGAAACACTGAAATTAACACGAAGGAGCAATTCGGCGATGGACTTAGCGGCGGCGCAACAAGTATTAAAAACAACGTTTGGTTATGATGAATTTCGACCGGGGCAAAAGGCGGTCATTGAACAAGTATTAGCCGGACAAAATACGCTCGCAGTCATGCCCACCGGGGGCGGTAAGTCGTTATGTTACCAGATTCCGGCCTTACTATTTGACGGGTTAACGGTCGTCGTTTCCCCATTGATCTCCCTAATGAAAGATCAAGTCGATGCGTTAAATGATAACGGCATCGCAGCGACCTATATTAATAGTTCGATGTCGCATCAAGAGATTTATCAACGAATGCAGGAATTACGGTCTGGCGATTATACCTTGTTGTATATTGCGCCGGAACGCTTAGATTCTTCGCAATTTGTCCAGGATTTAGGCCAGTTGCCGATTAAATTATTGGCGATTGATGAAGCCCATTGTATCTCACAGTGGGGGCATGATTTTCGACCGAGTTATTTGGCCTTAAGTACTGCGATTGAACAATTACCAACGCATCCGCAAGTCCTAGCGTTAACGGCCACGGCGACTGAACAAGTGGCCCAAGATATTTGCCAGCGATTGGCAATTGCACCGGATCATGAAGTTAATACGGGGTTTGCCCGCGACAATTTGAATTTAGCGGTGGTCAAGGATCAAGATACTGATCGTTATATTTTAGATTATTTAAAAGCTAACGCCGGAGAAGCCGGTATTATTTACGCCAGCACACGAAAAGAAGTCGCACGAATTGCGAGTCTACTGAATCATCATCAGGTCAAAGCTGCCATGTATCATGCCGGTTTAGATGATGATGTCCGGCGCAAGAATCAAGAAGATTTTCTCTATGACCGGGTGCAAGTGATGGTCGCAACTAATGCGTTTGGGATGGGGATTGATAAGAGTAATGTGCGGTTTGTCATTCATGCCCAAGTTCCCGGCACACTAGAAGCGTATTACCAAGAAGCCGGTCGGGCCGGACGTGATGGGTTGCCAAGTGAAGCTATTTTGATTTATCGGGCTTCGGATGCGCAGATTCAACACTTCTTTATTGATAATTCGGAAATGGATGAGGAACACAAGCACCGCTCGTATCGGAAACTACAAGTCATGAGCCAATATGCCAATACTCAGGGCTGTTTACAGCAATTTATTCTAAAATACTTTGGCGAAACGTCGGAACCTTGTGGCCGTTGCAGTAATTGTACCGATGACCGAGAAGCCCAAGATATTACGACCAATGCCCAAAAAGTCTTGTCATGTGTGGTGCGCTTGCATTCCCGCTTTGGTAAAGGCGTGGTCGCCCAAGTCTTGACCGGTGCCAATAATCAGCGGATTCGCGACTCGAATCTAAGTGAGTTATCGACTTACGGGATTATGGCCGGGCAACGGCAAAAAAGTGTTGGTGAATTGATTGAGTTCTTAACGGCGGCGGGCTATTTGCAAAGTGTTGGCGGTCAATATCCGACTTTAGCCGTCACACAAACTGGTGTTGAAGTGCTCAAAGGTAGCACCCAAGTCTATCGCAAAACGGCACGGACCGTTGAACGGGCCGTGCCAGTGAATGGGGCATTATTTGAACAATTACGGACGTTGCGTCGTAATTTGGCGGAAGCACAACATGTGCCACCATTTGTCATTTTCTCAGACAAAACGTTGCATTCCATGTGTGATCTACTGCCAGAAAATGATGATGACTTTCTCGAAGTGCGGGGCGTCGGTGCAAACAAACTCGAGAAATATGGTGAAACGTTTATGGAAACCATTCGAGCCTATGCGCATCAAGCCCCCGCAACTACAGAAGGCTCTGAAGCTTGAGTTAGCTGTCAGTTAACTGACGACACCCTTGAGTAATCGCTATATACCAGTTAATTAGACTGGTTCAGTAAACTGTACAAATGGCTATTAACCAGGCCAAATGAACTAATGTTATTTTGAATATTCGACATTAAGACAATGTAGGTTTTACCGGTGTGGGTGAAGCTATTGGAGATATTCCAACCACTAACGATTCCGTGGCTATTATAAGCCCCGGGATCGGCGTAAAAGCCCATGCCATAGCCAGAAGGACTACCAGCCGTCAGCATTTGTTTGCGGGCGGTTTTGGTGATGAGCCGATTCGTCATTAAGGCTTGATCGAAGCGATACATGTCGGTAACCGTCATGGCGATGTTGCCAACCCCGTAAAGTTGGGATAGGTCTGGTAAACTCGGCGTGGTATACTGACCATTGGTTAACCGATAGCCGGTCGAACGTTGCTTGGCTTTGGCGAAGGCCTGATAGGTCAAGGTCGTCGTCATATTGGCCGGCTTGAAGATGTGTTGCTGTAAATAGTGATCTAAGGATTCACCGCTGAGCTTTTCAACGAGGTAAGCCAAGACGGTATAATTACTGTCTAAGTAGTGCCAGCGGCCAGGTTGTGCCTGCACGCCTTGTTTTTCAATATCGTGTAACAGGGCAGCCGGTGTGATAGCGGCATTGGCTTCTTGGTGGCCGGTCAATCCCGAAGTGTGGGTCAACAAGTTTTTCAGCTTGATCGATTGACCGTTTGGAAATTTAGGAAAATAAGTTTTGATTGGGGCGTTAATCTTTAACTTGCCGGCTGTTTGTAATTGTAAAATGGCCGTCGCAATCAAAGCCTTTTCTGTCGACCCGATGTAGTAGGGCGTGTTGAGTTGATTGGCGAGATGCTGGTTACGATTACGCAGGCCATAAGCTTTGCGCAAGATCACTTGGTGATTGCGGACGATTAAGGCTGTGCCTGAAAAATGCAGTTGGGTTAAATAATGATCTAATTTTGGATTCTTAACGACGGTGGTGAGTGGTGCCGGTTTCGCTAGTGGTTTGGCTTTGACATGTGGCTTGGCGACTTTAGTCGTGGTCACCGTTGGCTTCGTATTCGGATGGACCTGGTTCCAGATGGACTTGCCCGTTAGTGCGACGGCCCCCACGCAAGCTAGGATGATGAAAAAGAGCCGCAACTGACGCGGCCAGCGTGATTGTGAATAATGCATATGAAATTCCCCCAAAGTTATCAATTATCACTACTATAGCATGTTTGTACAACGTTGAATGTTAAATTTTAGTCTATTTTTAAGGAGAGAAATTAATGCAGATAAACTGGCAACATCAAGGCGCTCCGGTGTCGATGAAACATTTTTTGACGACACATGGGATTAGCATGCGGCTGATTAAAGGCATCAAGCATGGTAGCGGGATGTTTATTGTGAATGACGAAGCTGAGGTTGGGGCGATTACGATTGAGGATGGCGATATTGCCGGCATCGAACTGCCCGCTGAAGCCGCTGATCCGGAAGTAGCCGTGAGTGAGGAACCATTAGTAGTCGTCTACGAAGATGATAACTGGTTGGTTGTGAATAAGCCGGCCGGTGTCAGTAGCGTGCCGGGACCAACCAATCGAACGGACACGTTAGTTAATCGGATTAAAGGCCATTTAATCGCAACGAAAGCTGAAAACTTAAAGCCACATTTGATTACCCGCTTGGACCGCGATACGAGTGGTCTCGTCTTAGTTGCAAAACATCGCGTTGCTCAAGGAATGATGGCTTGGAAACCGGTCGCAGACACGTTTAAAAAGACATACCGTGCTTGGGTCAGCGGTGGCGCTTTGAGCCCGGTTAATGGGACGATTGAAGCGCCCATTGGCCGAGTCGATGAGTCACCACGCCGCCAAGTGACCGATGATGGTCAGATGGCCATTACCCGTTACCGGGTGCAAGCAACTTATGGTGAAGTCACCGAAGTCCAATTGACCTTAGTGACGGGGCGGACCCATCAGATTCGCGTTCACTTTACCCATTGGGGTCATCCGCTATTAGGTGATGCCTTGTATGGCGGTGATCAAACGTTGATTCAACGGCAAGCCTTGCATGCGGCCACGATGACGTTCCACGATCCATTTAGTGATCAACAATTGACGTTTGAAGCACCATTACCAGCTGATTTAGTTACCTTAGTTAACAAGCTCCAGTAAAAAAACAGTGTTTACCGACAAGCTGCCGGTGAACACTGTTTTTAGCTGTATTGCCTTAATCTGATGGCTTGGTGACCGGCTGATAATCAGCGGCCAAAGCATCAAAGGTCATTTGTAATTGTTTTAAGGGTGCCGATAAGGTGAGATAATAAATATGTTCAACCCCGTTACTGCGCATCTCAATGACGCCAGCCTCCCGCATTAAACGTAGATGGTGCGAGACGGCTGGTCGGGAAATGTTAACAAGCGCGGTAATATCGGTCACATTCAAGCCATCACCACTGTTCCCGAGAGCGATAATGATTTGGCGGCGGATTTTTTCAGCGAAGATCCCAATCAGTTGGGCACTCGCTGCTAATGCTGCTTCAGATTTTTGATAGTTAGCCATAACTGACCTAGTCCTTTCAGATTCTATTTAATCGACGTCGAGTCGTTCCCCCCATGCGTGGTCGCGCAGTGTTAAGCCCGCGGGTACGCTGAAACGGCGCTGGCAGATTAAGCAGACAACTACGCCATCCTTGACGTTTGGACCTAATAGCTAGGTCACAATTTATCCCCGTGATGCTTGGCGTGCCATTGGTAATCATCACGAGAGATCATGATGTCCGCAAGTTGTCGAACGGACGGCTTAGGTTAAGGAACACCTATGCTTACTATTAATTAAAACAACACTTTAATCAATTGTCAATCGTTTTTATTTGGTTTGTTCATAATTAGCGGGTTGAATGATTAATGTTTGTTTGGTATCCATTTATTGGTTCATTTGAGTTAAAATAGAAGTTAGCGAAGGAGTGAGGATAATGCGGGTGTTAGGTATTTTAGGATCCCAACAACCAAACGGGATCACGGGTCAATCTTTGCAGGCGGTGCTAAAAGGCGCGGCTGGGCAAGCGACGACTGACTGGATCAACTTAGCTGACTATCAGCTAACAGCGGATCACGATAACCAGCCTAATCCAGTATTGGATAGGATAGAAGCCAAATTGTTGGCCGCCGATGTATGGGTTTTAGCGGCTCCAACTTATTTAGGTGGCTTATCAGGAATTATGAAGAATTTTTTAGATTGCATGCGGAATCGGATTGCGCGCTACAATGCGGTGGGGGAAGCAGTCCCGGATCGGTTCAAAAATAAACACTACGTCACCATTACGAATTGTTATGCCGGTGGGGTTGAGAATTTCGTGACCGGCGTAACTGATGCAGCTTTTAAAACCATGGATAAGTTTTTAACTATGGGCGGTTTGATTAAGATTCGTGAGATTGTGGTCACGAAGACATTTGGCATGACGAGCTTGTCAGCTAAGAAGCAAGCGGAATGTGAACGAGTCGGGCAACGTGCCGCAACTAAGAAGGAGCGAGATGATAATACGATGAAACGATACCTAGAATTGTTTGGCATGATTGCCGTGATGGCCTTGGTGACGATGGGGATTGAAGCGGGGATTGGTCGCTTGATCCCGTTGGATAACTTTTGGGCGTATTATGGGGTCTTTGTAGTCGTTTTTTACGTATTATTAGCGTCAATCTTGCACTTTTTCACCGTCGTCAAGCATCGGCGGCGCTAAAAAGTGGTACGATATTTGTGTAGGCGCTGTTAGTGTAATGGATAGCACGCGAGATTTCGGTCCTTGCGATCAGAGTTCGACTCTCTGGCGGCGCAATAATAAGCAGAAATAGCCGGTATTGATAGGGATAACCCTTGATATACCGGCTATTCTTGGCTCTTTGTCAACGGCTGTTGATGAATGATCCTATGAGAAACCAATTCATTTTCGAATTGGTTTCTTTTTTGTAAT
>NZ_BJDL01000038.1 GCF_005405125.1 Lactiplantibacillus songbeiensis | reverse complement strand
GAGGATGTGTCCTTTTAGTTTACACAAAAATTGGTGTTGATGGGAAATCCATCAACACCAAATATTGTAGAACCATTTTTAATTGCTGTCGATGGCCACAGCTGGAATTCGGGTACAATTCAGGTACAGAATTTTTTGTACCCGAATTTTCAACTGATGTGATTGAATACTGGGCATGCTAATAGGTAACAGAGCGTTGTCTTAATTAAGTCGTTTAACTTTAGTTAGGGTTGCCGCCTGTCGGGTGGTTCCTAAAACGCTGGAACGCCATGGGCCATTTTAAAGCCAAATGACGGTTTTCAAAACTAGACTTGGTCTAACCAGAATCGCAAATTCCCTTGACTGGGATTGGATTAAACATATTCGTGAGAAAGGCCACTCATTTGCGTAGTTATAGACAACGGGGAACTTACTAACCAACGATCCAAGTCGTGATTGGTTAAGATTAAGGTCGAAATATTAGTGGTCGGTTGTGTAAATCCAGTAAGATTGCGATAATAGGAACAATCAGATTATTGGGGGAATGATTTTTGAAAGCAACGCTGCAAAAACTAGGTGCCATGATCAATAAACGGATGGGAATTATCAAAGCTATTTTTATTTTCTCCGTATTATTGTTTGTGATCACTGAAGTCGGTAAGATTGCGAAGGAAGTTTCTGGGGCTGAATTAGGTGTTGCCCTGGCCTCGCAAAGCTGGTGGCATCTATTAAGTATGGTTATCATCGGGATGATTGCGGTGACGCCGATGTTGACCTATGACGTGATGATTACTAAGTTTTTACCGGACCACTATACGTCAGCATATATTGCTAAAGCTGGGTGGATCACGAATACATTTACAAATATTGGTGGCTTTGGTGGTGTCTTAGGAGCTTCATTACGGGCTAATTTTTATAATAAAGGGGCAACTAAAAAACAAATTGTCTTTGCGATTTCAAAAATTGCGCTTTTTCTAGTTTCGGGACTATCACTATATTGTATGATCTCACTGGTTTTGGTGTATGGTTTTGGCATTGGCCGAGTCTATGATAGTTACTGGATCTGGCTAGTGGGTGGCGCGATTTATTTCCCAGCTATTTTTATCTTTACCCGACTGAATGATTCAGAATTTTTCGATGGGCTAACATTAGGAAACGTTGTACGCCTGTTAAGTGGCTCGTTTGGTGAGTGGACGGGATGTGTGCTGTTCTTCTTACTGATCGGGAACTTTATGGGCCTGCCGATTGATTTTGCGGCGGTCGTGCCGTTATTTGTGATTGCCTCCGTTGTTGGGGAAGTTTCGATGGTTCCTGGCGGGATTGGGTCGTTTGATGTCTTCATGATCTTCGGGCTAGGTGCGGTCGGTGTTTCACGGCCAGATGCGGTGGCCTGGTTGCTCTTTTATCGGCTGTTCTACTATATTATTCCGTTTGCACTAGGCTTAGGACTATTTATCCATGATATGGGTCATCGGATTAATGCGCGGTTGGAAGGCATTCCTCGGGTAGCAATTCAACGGGTGGCGCAAATGACCTTGACCGTATTCTTGTATTTGTCGGGTTTCTTGATGTTGCTTATGTCGACCGTACCTAATTTTGCCTATAATAACAAACTCTTTTTACGAGTCTACCCGTTTACGTTCTTCTTTATTAATCAGGCCAGCAGTATCATCATGGCCTTCTTATTGATTGGGGTCGCTTTAGGGACGGCTGGTCGGGTTAAAAGAGCTTTCTGGCCAACTGTGATCGTTTTATTGATTGCCATTTTAAATACGATTCGCTGGCTCGTGGTTTATGATGCGATTTCGTTGAAGTTTATTATTTTCTTGGTGATTATTTTGGCACTTGTCGCTTTATCTCGCAAAGCGTATTATCGCCAACGCTTAGCTTTTTCTTGGGGGCAAACGTTGTGGGTTGGCTGTGTCTATGTCGTGACTTTTGTGCTGTATACCATTGTCGGGGTCTACAATGCGCCTCAAATCCATCATCGCCATGCGATCCCATCGGCATTGTTCTTCCCGTCGCAAAAATTGTGGGTCATCGGGGTCATCGGGCTGGTCTTAGCAGCGTTAATTCTAGTGGCGATGGATCGCTATTTTGCTAGTGGTCATAATCCGCACTTGGGTGAAACCTTGGATATTGCTCGGGTCCGCCAAGTGATTACGACGTATGGTGGCAATGAAATCTCGCAACTGGCGTTCTTGAATGACAAATTAGTTTACTACTATCAGGTGGACGGTGTTGACCAGCTTGTCTTTTTATACCAACAGAAGGCTGATAAGCTGATTTTAATGGGTGAGCCGTTTGGTAACCAGGACTACTTGCAGCCGGCCTTAGAACAGCTCATGGACGACGCTGACAGTGATGGCTATTCGTTAGTCTTTTATGAGATTAGTGAAACTTTAACGATGCGGCTACATGAAATGGGCTTTGACTTTATCAAGACGGGTGAAGAAGGTCATGTGAAGTTGGCCGACTTTAGTTTGGCTGGTAAGCGGCTGCGGGGAGAACGCGCCTTGATGAATAAGTTTGCGCGTGAGCAATATACTTTTAAAGTTTTACAGCCACCGTTTGATGATGCCACGATGACTGCTTTACGATCAGTTTCAGATAGCTGGTTGCAGGGTGAGTCGGAAAAAGGTTTTTCGTTAGGCTTCTTTGATGAGACCTATTTAAACCAAGCCCCCATTGCCGTGGTTTATGATCCGAAGCAGGTTATCGTAGCATTTGCGAACCTTATGCCACAAGGAAATCAGGATGTGGCTTCGATTGACTTGATGCGGTCGAGTCAAGCCGCACCATCGGGGATCATGGACACTGTCTTTGTCCATCTCTTTGAGCAAGCTCGCGATCAGGGATACACGAGTTTTAACATGGGGATGGCGCCTTTAGCCGGAGTCGGGGTCTCGCGGTATAGTTTTATTCAGGAAAAGATTGCGCATTTGATCTATGAATATGGCTATCAATTGTATGGTTTTCAAGGGTTACGCTCCTATAAAGAAAAATATGTAACGGATTGGGCGCCGAAATACATCGCTTATCGCAAACGTAATTCGTTGATCTTTACGGTCTTACAGTTATTACAAGTTGTGAATACGCGTGTTAAAGGGCCTCATGGTCATCATGTCTTCCTAGTGCCAAAGTGGTTACAGAATTTAAATCATCGCCGTTAATTCGGTGGTCGAAAAGGTCGCTAATGATTGGGAGATGCCCAGTCATTAGCGACCTTTTTTAATTTAATTGGTGTATTTAGGTGGTAGAACATGCTTAAAGGTTTGGAAGCCTGTAAAAATTTCCGGTAACGTCTTACCGTCAATAAAGAGATCCAAGTTTTCAGTGGGTGCGAAGCCCATCTTAGTACTCATCTTCATCATGGTGACCATGGGATCGTAAAAACCGTCGATATTATATAACGCAATTGGTTTTTGATGGATATCCATCTGGCTCCAAGACAGCATTTGTAAGAACTCTTCGAAAGTTCCAAAGCCACCTGGTAAGACAATGAAGGCGTCCGCTAAATGCAGCATTTTTTCTTTCCGTTCGTTCATTGTCTTAGTTTCGATAAACGTGGTGACGTTCTTTAAAGCCAAACCCCGTTCAACCAGGAAACGGGGGATGATGCCGATGACGCGGCCACCGGCATCCAGCGTCGCAGTCGCGACTTTTCCCATCAAGCCATGATCGCCACCACCGTAGACGAGTTGATAGTCATTTTCAGCTAAATATTGGCCTAAAGCGACCGTCTTTGCGGCATACTTAGGGTCGAGGCCCGAGTTTGAACCGCAAAAAACACAGATATTATGAATTGCCATTGAAAAACCTCCAATTTAAAATTTATCACAAAAAACGCACGACTCTAGTGAGCCGCGCGTTTTTTACCCTTAATGACGCTTATTCGTCAGGGTTACCGATATCATAATCGGTGTCTTGCATGGCTTCAACTTGACCTAACCGGTAACCATTCCCAACTTGTGAGAAGAAGTCATGGTTTGAGGTCCCTGTTGAAATCCCATTCATGACGACCGGATTAACATCATCGGCGGTATCTGGGAAGAGCGCATCTTGGCCTAAGTTCATCAAAGCCTTGTTAGCGTTGTAGCGACTAAAGGTTAAGACTTCATCGGACCAGCCGACTTGGTCATAAACCAAATGCACATAGTTTTCTTCGTTTTCGTAGAGTTTGTAGAGAAAGTCAAACATCCAGTCTTTGAAGGCCGCTTGTTCTTTTTCAGAACGTTCTTTAAAGCCTAATTGGAATTTATAGCCAATATAAGTCCCATGAACACTTTCGTCCCGTAAAATCAATTTGATGATTTCAGCGACGTTTGGCAATTGGTTATGCCCCAAATAATAAAGTGGGGTATAGAAGCCTGAATAAAATAAGAAGGTTTCTAGAAAGACGTTGGCAACCTTTTGCTTTAAAGGATCTTCATCTAAATTATCATAGAGTTTGTAGATCCATTGAGCCTTGTTTTGTAAATATTCTTCACTGTCACTCCAGTCAAAGATTTCATTGATCTCATCTGGGGTGTTCAAAGTTTCGAAGATGGTCGAATAACTCTTCGCATGAACGGATTCCATAAATTGAATATTGTTTAAAACCGCCGTTTCATGGGATGTGACAACATGACGACGTAAAGATTGTAACCCATCTTGTGATTGTAACGTATCTAATAATGTTAACCCACCAAAGACGTGGCCAACCACCCAACGATGATCGTCATCCAAGTTACGCCAATCTGACATATCGTTAGAAACTGGAATCCGTGTATCTAACCAGAATTGTTCCGTTAATTTTTCCCAAGTACTTTTATCAATTGCATCTGAAACCTGATCCCAGTTAATCGCTTTATAGTTGCCATTACTGAGCAATTTTTGGTAGTAAGCCAAATCTGTTGCCATAACTAGTGTCCTCCTAAAAATCTAATGTCTTAAATGACGCAGCTTTCACATTCATTGACGCCGACTTCACTGTCGTCATCGGTAAAGGTCCGAATGTAGTAGATCGACTTGATCCCCTTGCGATGAGCGTAGTTCCGCAAAATGTTTAAGTCACGCGTGGTCATCTTGTCAGTACGGCCGTCTTTCCATTCATATAAGCCGGCTGGAATTGTCGAGCGCATAAAGAGTGTTAAGCTCATGCCTTGGTCCACATGTTGTTGAGCCGCTGCATAGACATCAATGACTTTTCGCATATCAGTATCATAAGCTGACTTATAATAGTTAATTGTATCATTAGAAAGGTAAGGAGCGGGATAATATATCTTACCAATTTTCTTTTCTTGTCGTTCTTCGACCCGATTAATGATTGGGTGCAAACTAGCAGTCGTGTCATTGATATAAGAAATTGATCCATTTGGTGCGACGGCCATCCGATTTTGATGGTAGAGTCCGTCACGCATGACAGCAACTTTTAAAGCTTCCCAGTCTGCTTGTGTTGGAATCTTAATTCCAGCAAATAGTTCAGCGGTCTTGGCGTACTTAGGTTGCCAAGCTTGCTCTGTATACTTGTCGAAATAAGAGCCGTCCGCATACTTCGACTTGTCAAAGTTAACGAAGGTTTCATGGCGTTCACGGGCAATTTCATTCGAGGCTTTTAACGTCCAGTAGTTTAAGAGTAAGAAGTAGATATTGGTGAAATCAACCGCTTCTTTACAGCCGTATTCCAAATGGTTCTTGGCAAAGTAGGCGTGTAAGCCCATGGCCCCTAAACCAATCGTGTGGGCTTGATGGTTTCCCTTTTGAATCGAAGGAACCACGTCAACGTTAGAATTGTCAGTGACAAAGGTTAATGCCCGCACCATCGCTTCAACCGAGTGACCAAAGTCAGGTGATTGCATTAAGTTGACGATATTAGTGGAACCAAGGTTACAACTAATATCGGTTCCAAGTTTTTCGTATTCTTGTTGGTCGTTAATTAATGATGGTGTTTGGACCTGCATGACTTCTGAACACAAATTACTCATCACAATCTTACCATCAATCGGGTTTTCCCGGTTGGCCGTATCGATGTTCACGACATAAGGATAGCCGGATTCTTGTTGTAATTTACTGATTTCATTTTCCAAGTCCCGAGCTTTGACCTTCGTCTTTTTGATATTCGGGTTTTTGACCATGTTGTCATATTCTTTAGTCAGATCAACGTAAGAGAATGGCATGCCGTATTCACGTTCGACCCCATAAGGACTGAATAAATACATATCAGCATCCGCACGAATCAGTTCGTAATATTTATCAGGTACCGTGACTCCTAGGGACAACGTCTTTAACCGGATCTTTTCGTCAGCGTTTTCTTTCTTAGCGGATAAAAAGGCCATGATATCTGGGTGGAAGACGCTTAAGTAAACGACCCCAGCACCTTGGCGTTGACCTAATTGATTGGAGTAAGAGAAGCTGTCTTCCAATAACTTCATGACTGGCACCACGCCACTAGCGGCACCATCAATGTGTTTGATGGGATCGCCGGCGCCCCGTAAGTTGCTGAGGTTAATGCCGACCCCGCCGCCGATTCGAGAAAGTTGTAATGCGGAGTTAATAGTCCGGCCAATGGCATTCATGTCATCAGTAGACTGAATCAAGAAGCACGAAATCAATTCACCACGCCGTGACCGGCCAGCATTTAAAAAGCTCGGCGTTGCTGGTTGGTAACGTTGATGGATAATCTCATCAGCGAGATCCATGGCTAGCTGTGGATCGCCATCAGCAAAGTAGAGGGCGTTCATGGCCACGCGGTCAATATAGTTTTCCAAATAGTAATCGCCGTCGTTAGTCTTTAAGGCATATTGGGCGTAAAACTTGTATGCTGCCATGAAGGTCTTAAAATGAAAGTCTTGGGATTTCAAGTAGGCGTATAGTTTTTCAATAAAGGCAAAATCATATTTGGCAATAAAGCCGGTTTCCAAATAGTCATGCGTTTCCAAATAATCGAAACGGTCTTTTAAGCTAGCAAAAGTTTTTGTGTTGGGTTGGACGTTTTGAACGAGAAACGCGGCTAATGCTTCTTGATCTTTATTTAATGGAATCTGGTTATCAATTGGAATATTGATTTCGTTGTTTAGATCATAGTAGGTAACATCCGCAGGCAAATTTTTTAAAGACATGAGGACTCCTCTTTCTCTCTGATTTTGACGGAAAATGGACGACCCACAATCAGTAGACAACTATTGATTGTGGGTCGGCATTATTCATTAACAAAAGTATGTAGCAACACAAAAAAGCGTTGACCACTAAACGGCAAGTTGCTTCAATGCATCGGGGCGGAAGCCGGCGATACTACTTTCACCATTGATTTCAACTACTGGGACGGCTTGGAAGCCTTGGTCTTTTAAGTAGTCGACATATTCAGGGTTAACATTGATATTTTTTTCTTCAAAGGCAATGTGATGAGCCGTTAAGAATTTCTTGGTCATCTTGCATTGCATACAATTATTTTTTGTAAATACAGTAATTTTTTTCATAATGAGTTCCACCTTTAATTCGTTTAATCGATAAATTTAGTATACAACATGCTATGGAAATTGCAATCAAAAAACACAATATCTAGTAGCTTTGAAAATGACTAGCTACTAGATATTGTGTTAGGGTCGGTGTTTAGCCGTAAATTAATTTTATTTAAAAAGTTTGTCGTTTGTTCCTAGAATCAGTTATCATAGAACTAACCTAAAAATTAGAGGAAACAATTAATGACTAATTACTATTATACACACAATCCAGAAGTTGTGCATGACGAAAAACAATGGAATTTTGAAATTTTTGATCACGACTTTAAGTTCACCACGGACAATGGGGTCTTCTCCAAACGGACCGTTGATTACGGTTCGCGAACTTTATTAGCGGCGTTTGATCCAGCTGGGTTACCAGCCGGCCCGTTCCTTGATCTAGGTACAGGCTATGGGCCCATTGGCATGGCCTTGGCCTTCCAATCACCAGAGCGAACTGTCGAGATGGTTGATGTGAATGAGTTGGCCTTGAGTTTAGCGCGTAAGAATACGGCGTTGAATCAATTGACCAATGTATCGGTCTATACGTCAGATGTTTACGACCAAGTGACGCGCCAAGACTATGCGGCCATCGTGACGAATCCGCCGGTACGTGCGGGGAAAGCTGTCGTCGATGCGATGTTGACCGGAGCGTTAACGCATTTAGTTGACCACGGTACGCTGACGGTTGTCTTACAAAAAAAGCAAGGGGCCCCGTCGGCTAAAAAATTAATGACGGCGACTTTTGGTAATTGTCAGATTATTAAAAAAGACAAAGGCTACTATATTTTACAGAGTGTAAAGGAGGGATAACGTGACAGCAGCTAATCCAGAGAAGTGGATGCGTGAAGCGTTGCAGGAAGCTAAGATGGCGTATTTGATCGGTGAAGTCCCGATTGGTGCCGTCGTCGTGTACCATGACGAAATTATTGGTCGGGGTCATAATCTGCGTGAGCATGGTCAAGACGCTACCTTACATGCGGAAGTGTTAGCCATTCAAGAAGCTTGTGAATATTTGCATAGTTGGCGTTTAGAAGATTGTCAACTCTATGTCACGTTGGAACCATGCATTATGTGTAGCGGGGCGATTATCAATGCCCGTATTCCGGAAGTTTATTATGGTGCGCGTGATCCTAAGGCGGGAGCAGTGCATAGTTTGTATCAGTTGTTGAGTGATGATCGGTTGAATCATCAAGTGGCCGTACATGAACGGATCTTAGCCCGGCCGGCCGGTGAGATGCTGCAACGGTTCTTCCGTGATATTCGCGAACGGCAGAAGGCGGCTAAAAAAGCGCGACGGGCCGCTAATGAAAAAAATTAGGCGGATGGCTGGCAATCTTTGGCTAAATCATGTATTATAGTATTTGCCGCAAGGCCTTAAGGCAAGGGTGGATTTACGAATCGTGTCAGGTCCGGAAGGAAGCAGCACTAAGTTTGCTTCATCTTGTGCCTTAAGTTTTTATGAAATGTAACAGCTCTTAGCCTTTTGGTTGAGAGCTTTTTATTTAAATTGAAATGTTTGTTAAAAATAATAGTGTTCATTGGGGTATTAGTTGGATTAGGCTTGCCACTCTGGTTGGACCAGAATCGGCTGGAACGTGGTGGCCACGTTTATGAGCCAAGGGGCGGTCTCATAAGCCGGGCTTTATCTAAGTCGGAAAAGTACCGACTAAGATAAACGACACCACTGAGCCAATTCTGGCCCGCCCGGCGTTAAAGGTCGGCTATTTATGATTATTTCTTTTAACCAGTAATCTTGGCCAGTAGATGACAGTCATAATCAGCACCAAGTGATAATGATTTAATTAGCAAGGTTTATAAAGCATTAGTTAAGAAAGGAAGATTCGCGTGTATCGGGCATTATATCGGGTATGGCGGCCGCAACGGTTTGATGAAATCGTTGGGCAGCAAATGATTACGCAGACACTAAAAAATGCCATTATGACCCATCAGACGAGTCATGCGTATTTATTCACTGGTCCGCGGGGAACCGGGAAAACGTCGGCGGCAAAAATTTTTGCGAAGGCGTTGAACTGTCATCATTTAGTGGATGGTGAACCGTGTAATGAATGTGCGACATGTACGGCCATTACGAAAGGTCAACTGAATGATGTCATCGAAATTGATGCGGCTTCTAATAATGGAGTTGAAGAGATTCGGGATATTCGGGATAAGGCAAAATATGCGCCGACGGAAGCCGACTATAAAGTCTACATTATTGATGAAGTTCATATGTTATCAACGGGGGCTTTCAATGCCTTGTTAAAGACGTTGGAAGAACCGCCGGCCAATGTGATTTTTATTTTAGCGACGACTGAACCGCATAAGATTCCGTTAACGATTATTTCGCGGACCCAACGGTTTGATTTTCGGCGGATTACTGCCAAGGATAGCTATGAACGTATGGTCTATATCTTGGACCAAAAAAAGGTCGATTATGATGAAAAGGCGTTGCGGGTCATCGCCCAAGCGGCAGAAGGCGGGATGCGTGATGCGTTGAGCATTTTAGACCAGGTTATTTCCTTTGGTGATAATACGGTGACTTTGGATGATGCGTTGACGGTAACTGGCAGTGTGACGAAGAAGCTGATTGCGGATTATATGGAAGAAGTGACCAACCATGTGACGAAACCCGCTTTGGAAACGATGCGGCAAATCTTACAAGAAGGTAAAGATGCGAACCGCTTTATCGAAGATTTGATTAGTTACACGCGGGATGTGCTATTGTATCAACAAGCTCCTGAAATGGTCGATAGTGTGGCCATGGGTGAAAATGATCAACGTTTCGCCGACTTTGCTAAGTCGATCGATGCAGAAGTCTTGTATCAAATGATCAAAACGTTAAATGACATTCAACAACAGATGCGTTTTACCACCCATCCAGATGTTTATTTGGAAGTCATGACGGTTAAGTTATCGCAATTGGACGGTACAGCCTCGGCAACGGCGGCACCTGCTAAAGCTGCAGATGATGCGGTGGTGCAACAGTTAGCAACGAAGGTTGATCAACTCCAAACGGCCTTACAAAACTTGAAGGCCCAAGGGGGAACCGCTAGTCCAGCGAAACCGGCTCGGGTTAAACCGACGACTAATGGCGGGCCAACAATTAAAAAGGTCAATGTGAGCCAGATCTACCCAATCCTAGGGGCGGCCACTAAGCCCGACTTGATGAAGGTCCGGGAAGTATGGTCAGATCTCATGAATATTTTGAGTATTACGCAGCGAGCGTTAATGCATGTTTCCCAACCAGTAGCGGCGAGTGATGAAGGCGTCGTGGTTGCGTTTGACTATCCATTCCTCTATCAAAAAGCGATTGATAATCAAGAGTTGATGGATGCTCTAGGGAATGGACTCGATCGGTTAATGGGTACGGCGCCTAAGATTGTTTGCGTCCCCAAAGAACAATGGCCGCAAATTCGGCATGACTATTTGGAGACCCACCAACCGGAAGTAGCGTCACAACCAGCGACCCCAGCGAAACCGGCCGTTGTTGATCAGGCTCAGCAGTTATTCGGTGATTTAGTAGAAGTTAAAACAGATTAAAAGTTGAAAGGAATTGATTAAGATGATGCGTGGTATGGGTAATATGCAAAATATGATGAAACAAATGAAAAAGATGCAGGCACAAATGACGGCAGAACAAGCCGCTTTAAATGAAACAACTTTCACGGGGACAGCGCCTGATGACATGGTTAAAGTCACTGTTTCTGGTGAAAAGAAGGTTCAAGATATTACGATTAACCCCGCTGCCGTCGATCCTGATGACGTGGACATGTTACAAGATTTGGTGTTAGCCGCAGTTAACGATGCGTTAGCTCAAGTTGATGCGAAGACACAAAGCACGATGGGAAAGTATACCAAGGGCTTACAGTAAGCCTGTAACGGATAGTGAGGTCCAACAATGCAATATCCAGAACCAATTGCGAAGTTAATTGACAGTTACATGAAGTTACCAGGAATTGGTGGTAAAACAGCAACGCGGTTAGCCTTTTATACCATTGATATGGATGGCGATGATGTGACAGAATTTGCGAAGTCACTAGTGGCAGCGAAACGTGACCTGCATTTTTGCAGTATTTGTGGCAACATCACCGAAGATGATCCGTGTGTGATCTGTAAAGATAAATCACGTGATCAAAGTACGGTTTTAGTTGTTGAAGAAGCTAAAGATGTTATGGCGATGGAGAAGATTAAAGAATATCAAGGCCTCTACCATGTCTTACACGGGGTGTTATCGCCAGTGGATGGCAAGGGTCCGGAAGATATTAACATTGCCAGCTTACTCAAACGATTGCAAAAAAATGATGCGATTAAAGAAGTGATTATTGCGACCAATGCCACACCAGAAGGGGAAGCGACCGCGATGTATATCTCGCGGTTAGTTAAGCCAGCTGGTATCAAAGTGACGCGTTTAGCGCATGGCTTGTCCGTTGGTAGTGATATTCAATATGCTGATGAGATGACGTTATTCAAGGCGGTTGAAGGCCGACAAGAAATGTAAATTAGGTGGCGAGACTAATCTTTAAGCAACGAAAAAAGATCAAACAGGCAAAAGCAGTCTATGACCAACAATTATTACTGTTGCTAGATGCAGCTAAAGTTGATTGGGATCGGGCCAAGCAAAATGAGCAAGCAATCTATGATAACAATACGAATGAACTCGTGACGCAAACGGCGTTAGCCCGGGCTAAATATTTATACTTATACCGTGAGGCACGCCGCCGTGCGGTTCATGGTCACCGAATTCAACAATCGGTGATTGACAACTAAGGTGAGTGTTAAAACTGTTGGTCAACTGACCACAGTTTTTTTTTACAATTCAGTAAAAAACACAATTGCTAGTGGTGGTTGCGGTAAAATAAGCCTAGACTTGGTAGGTTCAGTATTAGACAGGTCTGTCAGAATCAAGTACAATTATGACAACTACGACTTTTAGATGGGATTGGGAATTGTGACTGGAAAATTAATTACGTTTGAAGGACCCGATGGCGCCGGGAAAACATCCGCCTTAAATGCGATTGTAGCTAAAATCAAGCCGCAACTAGGAGACCGTTTAGTTGTGACCCGGGAGCCCGGGGGAAATCGCATCTCAGAAGCGATTCGGCAACTCATTTTAGACCGACAAAATACGGCGATGGATGATCGGACTGAAGCCTTATTGTATGCTGCAGCGCGGCGACAACACATTGTCCAAAAGATTTTACCAGCGTTGCAAGCTGATCAGTTAGTCTTATGTGATCGCTTTATTGATAGCTCAATTGCGTATCAAGGCGCTGGTCGCGGGATTGGCGAACAAGCAGTGGCTGAGATGAATCAATTTGCCACAGAAGGTTTAACGCCAGACTTGACGTTATATTTTGACGTAGATGCCGCGGTAGGGCTGAAACGGATTCAGACCCATCGGCAAGATGAGATCAATCGGTTGGATGTTGAAGCGCTGAGCTTTCATCACCGGGTTCAAGCGGCTTATTTACAACTACTGGCACAGTTTCCAGCGCGGATTAAACGGGTCGATGCTAGTCAACCGTTAGATGTGGTGGTAGCACAGAGCCTCGCAATTTTAACAACCCAGTTACCAACTTACTTTAAAGCTGAAGGGAAGTCGAAATTATGAAATTAATTATTGCGATTGTCCAAGATAAAGATAGTAATCGATTAAGTAATCAATTTATTGAAGCCAACGTTCGGGCCACTAAATTATCCACTACGGGTGGTTTCTTACGGTCCGGCAATACCACCTTTATGATTGGGATTGAAGACGAGCGCGTGGACACTGTCTTGGCCATGATTAAGGAAACGAGTCATGCGCGTGATCAATTTATGACACCGCCAGTGAACTTGGATGTGACGATGGATGGCGCTTCTGCTTATCCCGTGGAAGTTCAAGTTGGCGGGGCCACTGTCTTCGTCTTACCGATTGAACAGTTTCATCAATTTTAAAAGGTCGGGTGGAGTTAATGACAATTGCCAGCTCATTGGCAGCGAAACAACCGCGATTATTAGCGGCATTCAAACATATTATTGCGCAGAATCATCTAGCCCATGCTTATTTATTTGCTGGGATGGAAGGCGCCGGTCAAAGTGAATTGGCTACTTGGATTGCGCAACGGCTATTTTGTCGACACGTGGTAGATGGTGAACCGGATGGAACTTGCGAGGAGTGTACGCGCATCGCTACCGGCCAACATCCAGATATCGTCATGGTGGCGCCGACTGGCCAGCGAATCCATGTTGATCAAGTCCGGTACTTAAAAGCGGAATTTTCAAAAAGTGCGGTCGAAGGCAATCGCAAACTTTTCATTATTAAAGATGCGGAACTGATGACAGCTAGTGCCGCCAATAGTTTATTAAAATTCATTGAAGAACCCAGTGGTAACGTGACGGCGTTATTATTAACGACTAACAAGCAATTATTATTGCCAACAATTATTTCGCGGACTCAGGTCATTGAATTTCCGCCACTGCCGGCTAAGGTCTTGCAGCAGACGTTTGAAGCGGCTGGTATTCCAGCCAAACAAGCGCAAATGTTGCGACACTTGACCAATAGTGTGACTCAGGCACAGGCCCTGTTAGTCGATGATTGGTTGCCACAAGCTAGTGAACATCTTTGGCAGTGGTTCCAGCAAGTGGTTAAGGGCGATGCGCGGAGCTTTGTTGGCGTTCAGACAACCTTAGTGGGCTTGGCGAAAGAGCATGAGCAACAATTAGTGATGCTGGACTTGGTAGCGGCTTTATTTCAAGACCTTTTACAATTACATTTTCAAGTTGATACGGCGGCTGAGTTAAGTTTTGGGCAATATCAAAATGACTTAACTAAGTTGACCGAAACGTTGAATGATCAACAATTAGTGGTCGCTACTGAATTGGCGCTGACGGCTAAGCGTCAATTAGCTAGCAATATTAGTTTTCAGAATGTGTTAGAAGGATTAACGTTAAAGTTATGGCCGATTTTTAGACATAGCGCTTAAATAAAAGAAAACGAGGGTGAGTGTGTGGATAAGCGTGATTTATACGATAGTTTTGGCGATATGGAACAGCAAATGCAACAGATGCTTGATAAAATGGCACAACTACGGGCTGATATGACGACGGTACTCGAAAAAAATGCCGAGTTAGTCATTGAAAATGAACGGCTACGTGAACACATGGTTGAAATCGAAAATGAAACGCCTAAAAAATCGGGCAACACGACCACCCTTTCCAAATCACGCCAAAATTTAGAAAAATTATATGATGAAGGGTTCCATGTTTGCAATCAATTCTATGGTAAACGCCGCGATGATGATGAGTCATGTGTCTTTTGCTTGGAATTTATTTATGGTGAACGGGAACGGGCTTAACAAGGAGGTACCGATTTGCAGACGCAACAAAGCTTTGCTGATCATGCGGGCGTGGGCACGCTCTATTTAGTGCCAACCCCCATTGGCAATTTGCAAGATATGACGTATCGGGCCGTGGAAACATTAAAAACGGTCGACTTGATTGCGGCTGAAGATACGCGTAATACGCAAAAATTATTGAATCATTTTGAAATTACGACTAAACAAATTAGTTTTCATGAACATAATACGCAAGAACGTATTCCGCAATTTATTGAAAAATTACAGGCGGGGGTCACGCTGGCGCAAGTGAGTGACGCCGGAATGCCATCAATCAGCGATCCCGGGACGGAATTAGTCGCGGCTTGTGTGGCTCAGAATATTCCGGTGGTCCCGCTTCCGGGTGCTAATGCCGGTTTAACGGCTTTGATTGCTTCTGGATTAGTGCCGCAGCCCTTCTACTTTTATGGCTTCTTACCCCGTAAAAAGCAAGAGCAAAAGGCGGCCTTAACCGCGTTGGTACAACGGCAGGAAACGGTGATCTTATATGAATCGCCATTCCGAGTCGCTAAAACGTTAACCGCGTTAGCAACGGTCTGCGAACCTACCCGTCAGATTGTAGCCTGTCGTGAGCTGACTAAACGCTATGAAGAATTTGCCCGCGGAACGTTGGCTGAGATGATTACTTGGTCTCAGGATCATCAACTCAAAGGGGAGTTTGTCTTACTCATTAGCGGTAATCCTAATGAGCCAACGACAGCGCCCACGGATGAATTGGCTGAGTTGCCATTAAAAGCGCAAGTTGAGGCGCTAATTACGGCCGGTGATAAGCCAAATACTGCGATTAAGACGATTGCCAAACGGCGGCAAATGCAGCGGCAAGTGGTTTATAACGCGTTTCATGACATTAAGTAAGTATTCGGAGGACGAAATGGCAGGTTTAGGTGAACAAGCAAGTATCTACACTGAAGAACATCGGTTGACTTATTATGAATGTGACCGTACTGGCCGAGCGACTTTAGCGACATTAATCGATATTGCTATTTTAGCGTCGCAAGATCAAAGTGATGCACTGGGATTAACAACCGACTTCGTACAAAGCCATGGCGTCGGTTGGGTTGTG
Source organism: Lactiplantibacillus songbeiensis (assembly GCF_005405125.1). Classification (GTDB taxonomy): domain Bacteria; phylum Bacillota; class Bacilli; order Lactobacillales; family Lactobacillaceae; genus Lactiplantibacillus; species Lactiplantibacillus songbeiensis. The sequence goes on along the minus strand of NZ_BJDL01000038.1, from coordinate 3,451 downwards.
ACGCAATATGCGATGACAATTACACGCATGCCGCGACTTGATGAGACGGTCACGTTAGCGGTCCGGGGGTCAGCTTACAATCCATATTTTGCTTATCGAGAATTTTGGATTCGTGATGCGGCTGGGCAAGAGTTGGCTTATATTACCAGTATCTGGGTGACGATGAGTCAAACGACGCGTCGGATTGTTAAAATTGATCCTGAACTAGTGGCGCCGTATCATTCAGAAGCGGTCAAACGGATTCCACGGTTGCCGCGACCGCTTCATTTTGAACCGACTGAGGCGACTTTGAGTAAGCCTTACCAAGTTCGGTTCTTTGATATCGATCCTAATCGGCATGTTAATAATGCGCACTATTTTGATTGGTTGTTAGATACGTTACCAGCAGACTTCTTGCTACAGCATAATTTAATGCAAGTAGATGTTCGTTACGAAAACGAAGTGAAGTATGGTCATACCGTGACGTCAGAAGTGAACATCTTACCAACGACTACGGATGGCACGGTTACGACCAGTCATCGGATTCGCGTGGGCGATGAAAAGTGTTGTGAAGTGACGATTAAATGGCAAGTGATTGCTGAGGCAGTTGAATAAGTTAGAATCGCTGAGGGCATAGGTTCTCGGCTTTTTTATTTGCTGAATCTTTAGGTCGGAATATGCTATGATAAGACTAATCTTTATAGGAGGAGGAAGATAACTGTTAGCTAAAATATAGTAAAACATGGTGTTTTATAGAAAAATACTCATATTATCTAAAGAAAGCAAACATGGAGTTGGATAGTATGGATATGATCACCACAATGCTCAGCCACCTTTGTATTAATCTTGTAAAGTAGGTATTGATTGTGTAAATTGGGGATTAGACTGAAATTATTATGCTATATTGATTAAGTAACGTAATGAATGATTGTTTACGCTAACTTTTGTCAATGTTGAGGTGCTTACTAGCATGATTAGAACTCAGAAAGTCAGATTATCTCCTAACAGTCATATGCGGATGGTGCTCAATAATTTGTGTAATTATCGACGGTATTGTTGGAATAAAGCAATGGCAACCTGGAATGAACTGTACGAAGCCTATTGCTTAAATGCTGACGATAATTCGAAACCTAATCAACGATTGGTGCGTAATGAATTAGTGGCAAATAAAGCCGATTGGCAATACGGGTTGTCAGCTCGGACCTTGCAATTAGCGGTTACTGATTTAGGAATTGCTTGGCAGAATTTCTTCGACCAAGCCCAGCCTGATTGGGGACGACCAAAGTTCAAGTCCAAGCGAGCACCGCGCCAAGGCTTCAAAACTGACCGTGCTAAGTTAGTCTCGGGTAAGTTACGGTTGGATAAGCCACATGGCGTCAAAAATTGGTACGACATTCGCTTCAATAAGCAGGTCGATTTAAGTGGAATCTTAAAGTCTGTTAGTATTTATTGTGAGAATGGTATTTATTGGGCTTGCTTGAATTTTGAAGTGACTATTGAACCGAAAATCAAGACCAATCAAGTGACAGCCGTGGATGTGAATATCGGCCACTTGAACTATACATTGGGTGTGTTAAAAACACTGCCCCTCAAGTTGATGCACTTGTACAACCGGATTAAATTCTATCAACGTCAGTTAGCACGTAAACGTCAGGTTAATGGGAAAAAGGCAACTAAAACGAAAGCTTATCTTGCAATGAAAAACAAGTTGCAGCGAGACTATCGTCAAGTTGTTGATTGCCAACATGACTTGATGCATAAGTTCACGACCATGTTGGTTACCCAGTTTGATACGATTGTAATTGAGGATTTAGCTGTGAAGAAAATGCAGATGACGCATGTCGCATCAAAAGGTCTGCATCGATCAATGTTTGGATATTTCCGTCAGCTACTAACTTATAAATGTCAATGGTATGGAAAAAAGTTGATCCTAGCAGATCGACTCTATCCATCAACACAACGTTGTTCGGTTTGCGGCTATATCAAACAAGGTGAAGAAAAGGTTGGCTTGCGAGGTAATCAACACCATGGTACTCGACATAACGAGTATGACTGTTACCATTGTGGGGCTAGACTTGAGCGCGACGAAAACGCTGTGGCTAATTTATTAGCTTTGATTTAAAAAATATAAAACGATGGGGCTGGCTTAGCCCTTAAACTATCATAGCTGGTCAATGTGGTATTTCTAACTAGGAATATTGGAATACTAACGTTATAACGGTAGTAAGCAAAATAAAGAAAGGAAACATGCAACCTTTCTGAATGTAGAAATCAGTAATACTTTTCTACATTTCTCCATGTTTTGCATAGCAGGTACACTATGTCAATTCTTGTATTAGGTGGGGCCGGCTATATCGGTTCACATATGGTCGATCGATTGGTTGAAAATGGCACATCAGTAATCGTCGTGGATAATCTCGTGACTGGGCATCGCGCAGCAATCAATCCAGCGGCTAAGTTTTATCAGGGGGACGTTCGGGACGCAGCTTTCTTGAATCAGGTTTTTGATCAAGAGAAAATCAGTGCAGTTGTGCATTTTGCGGCCTTTTCGATTGTTCCTGAATCAATGGCGAAACCTTTGAAGTACTTTGATAATAACACGGGTGGGATGATCACCTTACTTGAAGTGATGCAAGCACATGATGTTAAGCAGATTGTGTTCTCATCAACGGCGGCAACTTATGGGACCCCAGAACGGATTCCAATTAAGGAAACTGATCCACAGGAGCCAATTAACCCTTATGGTGCCAGCAAGCTAATGATGGAACACATTATGCATTGGGCAGATGTGGCTTATGGCATCAAATTTGTGGCTTTACGCTACTTTAACGTGGCTGGGGCTAAGCCAGATGGCAGTATTGGTGAAGATCATGGCCCTGAAACGCATTTAGTTCCGATTATTTTACAAGTTGCACAAGGTAAGCGGGATGAATTAAAGCTCTTTGGGGATGACTATCAAACGCCAGATGGGACGAACGTGCGCGATTATGTACACGTTTTGGACTTAGCTGATGCCCATATCTTAGCGTTGAAGTATTTAGCTGCCGGTAATGACAGTAATGCTTTCAATCTCGGTTCATCAACTGGTTTCTCAAACCGGCAGATGTTAGCCGCTGCACGGGAAGTGACTGGTCAACCAATTCCAGCCGTAATCGCACCACGGCGTCCTGGTGATCCAGATTCTTTAGTCGCAGCTAGTGATAAAGCGCGTCAAGTGCTTGGCTGGCAACCTAAGTATGATGATGTTAATGAAATCATCAAAACGGCGTGGGCTTGGACGCAGAAGCATCCTAATGGCTATGATGATCGTCAGTAGGTAATCAGATAGCAGTTGTCGTTTTATATTGAATAGTAGCTACAAAAAGGCACCCAGAAATGTTTAAATTTCTGAGTGCCTTTTTCTACGTCTTGTCAATAAGAATGTTATTAAATAAACGATTCATGATAAAAATATAGGGCATTGGTTCGGTGA
>NZ_BJDL01000037.1 GCF_005405125.1 Lactiplantibacillus songbeiensis | reverse complement strand
TACAAAAAAGAAACCAATTCGAAAATGAATTGGTTTCTCATAGGATCATTCATCAACAGCCGTTGACAAAGAGCCTTTTTAATTTGACCAGTGCTGCTTAATGAATTTACTACGACCGCCCATTTCTTCAATTTGATAACGAAATGGGTTCCGACGATAGAAATCTTGATGTTCTGGTTCAGCGGGATAAAATGGCTGCACATCCTCAATCTGAGTCACGATTGGCTGATCAAATTGTTCACTAGCTGCTAAAGCTTGCTTAGAAGCGGTCGCAATCTGCCGTTGTGCGTCACTATTCACAAAGATGACCGGCCGATAACTGTCGCCACGGTCCTGGAACTGACCAGCCGCATCCGTCGGGTCGGTCTGGCGCCAATAGATTTCGACTAACTGCGCATAACTAATCACAGTCGGATCAAACGTAATTTCAACGGCCTCGGTAAGCCCAGTCGTGTGGCTGGCCACTTGTTCATAGGTCGGGTTCGGTACTGTACCACCCGTATAACCTGAAATCACCTTTTCAATTCCCGGCAAGCTATCAAATGGCTTGACCATACACCAGAAACAGCCACCGGCAAAAATCGCTGTTGCCATTAACCTCAGTCCTTTTTATTTTTTTGAAATAACGCGACATAATCACCATAACCAGCGTCAGCCAATTCAGCCACTGGGATGAACTTCAAAGCCGCTGAATTAATACAATACCGCAGGCCACCAGCAGCGGCCGGGCCATCCGTAAAGACATGACCCAAATGTGAAGCAGCTTTAGCACTACGAACCTCCGTCCGCGTCATTCCCAAAGCATGATCAACATGACGCTTAATCTGCTGATCAGCAAGTGGCTTAGTAAAAGACGGCCAGCCACAACCAGCATCATATTTGTCTAATGAACTAAACAAGGGTTCACCACTAACCACATCAACATAAATTCCTGCTTGATAAAAATCATCATATTCACCACTAAACGGGGCTTCGGTCGCAGCCGTTTGCGTTACGGCAAACTGTTCTGGAGTTAGCCGCTGTCGTAAGTCATCTGCCATCTGATCAAATCCTTTCAGCATAAAATAGATTGTACACAATTGTTTCGCTTGTTATCATACTGCAACTAGATTTAAAAGCAACTATTTTGTTTAAAAAAGCAATGGCAATTAAATAAGCCATTGCTCAAAACTATCTTTTTGTATAGTGCCCCCAAGCTGACCAAATAAAAACTTCAGTTTTGCCAATCGAAAAAACAACTCGATGTTTTTGATTAATTCGCATTGAACGTTGCCCCTGACTAGTATATCCGGATAGTTTTTCATTATGTCGTAAGTGTGCTTGGGGCTTTCTTTTCAATATCTCTACAATTTCATCAAAATCAGAACGCAAATTCAGTCTATCCAATTTAGGTAAATCTTTAGTCACTACTTTTTTATAAGGAATGACTTGATATTTAACCGGTAATTTTTCAATTTCGTCTAGCGATTCAAAAATCATAGAGGATCACCAAAAGCAGTGTCTGGATGAGCCTTAGCATCAGCCATTCGAGTATTCACTTCATCAATCACGCCGTTTTCTAATAATTCAATGTACTCTTGCATCGCATTCCAATCATCTTTGCTGACAACTACTACAGCTTCATCCGGAGAGCTCGCAATCTGGATAGTTGTATGATTAGAAACAACACCTCTAATCAAATTATAAATATTTTTACGTGCCCCAGTAGGCGTATACGTATCCATTGCTTCCGCCATTTTCTCACCTCATCTTCAATTACTACCGATATTATATCACACGGCGTACGATTATACGTACGCTTTTGCTCTGCTAAAAAAAGACACCCAAATTGGATGTCTTTTCAAAATCATTTAATTAAGCGTTAAAAGCGTCAGTCAATGGTGGCACAACTTGCTTCTTCCGTGAAACGACACCTGGCAAGCTTAAACGATTGTTTTCAATCTTCTTACCAAAGGCAGCTTCAACCGGTGCAGTTGGTTCCCCAACGACTAATAATTCAGAATTGCTATCTAAGATATTGGTTGCCAAGATTAAGAATAAGTCATAACCTTCAGCAGCATTTTCAGCCTTAGCAGCGGCTTCCAAAGCATCCTGGCGATCAAAGACTTCTGGCAAATCAACCGTATTGATTTGTGCGACCCGCACCGTTGAACCGTTTAATTCAAAGGATTTAGCATCCGCATCAATCAATTCTTTTTCGCTCTTGCTTGCTAAGTTAGTCCCAGCCTTAAGCATTTCCAAGCCATATGTTTGATAGTCGACCCCGGCAATTTTAGCCAAGTCTTTAACGACATCAACATCAGTTTGCGTAGTGGTTGGTGACTTCAATAATAACGTATCCGAGATAATCGCTGATAACATTAAACCGGCTAACTTAGCTGGAATTTCAACTTCATTTTCAGCGAACATCTTGTAGATGACCGTGCTGCAACAGCCAAGTGGTTCTGCCCGATAGAACAATGGTTGCGCAGTATTGAAGTTGTTAATCCGGTGATGATCAACCACGTGTGAAACCGTGACATCAGCGATATCACTCACACTTTGTTGTGGTTCATTATGGTCAACCAACATGACTGAATCGACTTCTGGAGCCGCCTTAGTGATGACCCGCAATGCTGGTTCGTCAAAATGCTTTAAAACAAATTGGGTTTCTTCGTTAGGTTCACCTAAGGCAACGGCTTCCGTGTCAGCCCCCAGTTTATTTTCTAAATATGACAATGCCTTTGCGGCCACAATGGCGTCCGTGTCAGGACTTTGGTGACCAAAAATTAATTCCTTACTCATTAGCACAAAACTCCTTTAGCAACTATTTTTGATTAATTTTTTGTAACCGTGAAATATAATCTTCGGCCCGTAAGTAATTATCAAACTCGTCCAAGAAATTCTTAATCCGTGGAATTTGATCCTTATCTTTACGGAACACGAAGTTCAAATCAAATTTAATGGCCGGTTCAAATGAAACCGTGTGTAACTCATCCGTCGCTGGATTAGCAACCATGAAGGAATTTGGCAAGGCCGTATTTGTACCAGTAGCGGCCACAAACCGGTAAATCTGTTGTGGTGTGGTAAAACGCGCTACCGCTGTTGGTAAATCTGCCAATTGGTTCTTGTAAGATTCCTTAATGACTTGATCCAAGTAATAATTTTCCGGATACATCACCCATGGTTCACTCGTCGTATCTTTAAATTTGATGCGCTTCTTCTTCGCTTGCTTAGGATCACTGGTAATGAACAGTAAATCATCTTGAATAATCCGTTTTGATTGGTATGGCTTCCAGTTCTTGATACTTTCATCTGGTAAGTACATCACAGCCAAATCAATCCGGTTATTTTCCAAACGTTCCCAGATTTCTTTTCTAGTCAACATGTGGAATGAAATGATGACATTGGGGTTAGCTTCATAATACTTAATCGCGAAATCTTCAAAGACATGGTCTTCAATTGACGCTAAAATCCCAATACTGATCGTCCCTTGAGTAGCACTCGTCGTTTGTTGGATCTCGTCAGTGGCCTTGTTTAACACGTCGTAAATACTATGAGTGGCATTCAACATCGTGTAACCAGCGTCTGACAAGCGTAACTTTTTACCAACGGAGTAGAATAACGGTGCCCCGACTGTCCGTTCCAACTTTTTAATTTGTTGGGTTAAAGCCGGTTGGGTGATACCTAAAATTTGAGCGGCTTGCGTGTAGTTCATCGTTTCAGCCAATTGTAAGAAATACGTTAACGTTTTTGATGAGAAGATACTTTCTTGCGTTGTTTTCATGTGCGTTTACCTGTTCCTTTCGTCTTATAGCCATCTTATGATACCTATAATATAAACAAGTTTCAGGCTGAAAGCAAGCAATTGTTATCGGCAAATAAACCTTAACTAATTATTAATCTTAACTGACCACAATTTCAGTCTAAGCTAATGCCGTCGCCCTTGCAAGTCTTGTAACCATTTTATTAAACCGTCAGTGGAATCGGGTGTGGCTGCATGTTAACCGGAATACCTTCAATATCGGTATCAATCACAAACGACCCATTGGAATACCGGGCACTGACCGGATGATCATCGACTAAAATTGAATGATGCTTCAAGCGATCAGTCACCACTTCCAGCGCCACACCGGCTTGCCCTTTAGGAACTAAGACGTAATCTGCAACACGATGCGGATTATTCTTTAATTCCCGCAAAACTTGAACCCCACGTCGTGCTCGACTAGTCACGGGAATATCTGCAACCTTCATCTTCTTAAAGGACCCGCGCTGGGTAATCATGGCTAATAAGTCATTGTCAGTCGCTAAAGCTGCCCGGACAATCGTGTCATCACGTAGATCCATCGACTTTACACCGACCGCTTTTGCACCAACAGTTGGCACTTCACTTAAGTCATAGCGTAACCCATAACCATGGGCCGTAACTAAGACCAAGCTACCAGTTGGCACCGTTGGGTAATAGTTTACGGTCACAACTTTTGCCGCATCGTTTTTCAGCTTGATGAATTGGCTGGCCCGCGTCTTGTACGTCCGGCCTGGGGTGTAATCTGTAAAGTCCGTCTGCTTAATGTACCCATCGTTAGTGGCAACTAAGAATTTGCCACTTTCTTTGAGCGTTGGGAAAGCAAAGACCCACGTAATTTGTTCATTCGCTGCTAAACCAATGGTCTGTGAAATATGTTCACCGGTATCTTTCCACTTCGCATCGGCAATCTCATACACCGGCCGATAGATCAGATGGCCTAAGTTGGTAAACATGAATAAATGGTCTAAAGTACTATTCTTCGCCAAATAGATTGGGAAGTCTTCGTCCTTTAACCCATTATCCTCAGCATCCGAAGCCGTATATGACCGCAAGCTGGTCCGTTTGATATAGCCATCATGACTAATCATCACGACCACGTCTTCTTGGGGCACCACGACTTCAGTCTTAATTTTGATTTCTTGAATTTCATTTTGAATCTCGGTTAAACGATGGCTCGGATAAGCTTTTTGAATGGCCTTGAGTTCTCGCCGCAAAACTTTATCCAATTCTTTCGGATTTTCCAGAATCGCATGGTATTCTGCAATGGCTTTGGCCAATTCATCGGCTTCTTTTTGCAGCTGGGTGACATCGGTATTGGTTAACCGGTATAGTTGCATCGTCACAATAGCTTCTGCTTGCGCTTCCGTAAAGTCATAGTCCGCCACTAAGTTTGCCTTAGCATCTTTTTTGTCTTTACTGCCACGAATCGTCGCAATGACTTGATCAAGAATTGACATCGCTTTAATCAAACCTTGGACGATATGTTGCCGATCAGCCGCTTTTTGCAAGTTAAATTGCGTCCGGCGGGTAATCACGTCCCGTTGATGTTCCAAGTAAGCTGAAATAATCGTCTTTAAGCCAACATGTTCTGGCCGTTGATGATAAATCGCCACCATATTAAAGTTATACGTAATTTGTAAGTCCGTATTTTTAAATAGATAATTTAAAATACCTTCCGCATTCACGTCCCGCTTCAATTCAATGACGACTGATAACCCTTTACGGTCACTTTCATCACGAACTTCAGCGATTCCTTCAATCTTCTTCATGATGCGAATTTCGTCCATTTTTTTAACCAATTGGGCCTTATTCACTTCATAAGGAATCTCACTAACTTCAATCTGCGATTTATTTCCTTTTAATGGCACAATCTTGGTTCGCGACCGCACCACAATCCGACCACGACCAGTTTCATAAGCCTTCTTAATCCCATCTAGCCCTTGGATAATCCCACCAGTTGGAAAGTCTGGCCCTTTGACAAAGTCCATCAAATCGGCTAATTCCGCTTTAGGATGGTTCATCAAGAACAAGACAGCATCGATAACTTCGCCTAAGTTGTGCGGTGGAATCTCCGTCGCATAACCCGCTGAAATCCCGGTCGCTCCGTTAACTAATAGGTTCGGGAAGCGGGCAGGCAACACGGTTGGTTCATACTCGGTGTCATCGAAGTTTAAGACCATATCAACAGTCTTTTTATCAATATCGTCCAACATGGTCCCAGCAATCTTGCTTAACCGTGCTTCAGTATAGCGCATCGCTGCCGCTGGATCACCGTCCATTGAGCCATTGTTCCCATGCATTTCAATTAAGGGTTCCCGTAGCTTCCAGTCTTGACTAAGCCGGACCATCGCTTCGTAGATTGACGAATCCCCATGTGGATGAAAATTCCCCATGACATTTCCAACCGACTTGGCTGACTTCCGAAACGCTTTATCAAAAGTATTACCGTCCTGATTCATCGCATATAAGATCCGTCGTTGCACGGGTTTTAAGCCATCGCGAATGTCTGGCAGTGCCCGCTCTTGAATAATATACTTCGAGTAACGGCCAAACCGATCGCCCATGACGTCTTCTAAAGTTAATTCTTGAATTTTAGGTTGTTCAATTGCCATTGTGCGACCTCCTTACTTCTTTAATTGATCCGCTAATTCGGCATCGGCCTGTTCGTGCGCTGATGTCACGGCTTGATTATCCAAAATAGACCCATCTTCATCCAAACTGAATTGGACATTACTTTCGATCCATTTCCGCCGTGGTTCAACTTTATCACCCATTAAGGTGGTGACCCGCTTTTCAGCTAAGGCCGCATCATCGATCCGTACTCGTACTAAAGTGCGTTTGTCCGGATCCATGGTCGTCTCCCACAGTTGTTCTGCATTCATTTCACCTAGCCCTTTGTACCGTTGCAAGGCATAGCCTTTACCAAACGTCTTCGTCCGAAGCGCTAATTCTTCATCGGTCCAAGCATATTCTGTCCGAAGTTGTTTACCTTGCTTCTTTTGTAGCCGATACAACGGTGGTAAGGCAATATAAATCTTACCGGCATCGATCATCGGCCGCATGTATTTATAGAAGAACGTCAACAATAAAATCTGAATATGGGCCCCATCGGTATCAGCATCGGTCATAATAATGACTTTATCGTAATTACTGGCTTTAATATCGAATTCAGAACCAACACCCGCGCCAATCGTATAGATCATCGTATTAATTTCTTCGTTCTTAACGATATCTTGTAACTTGGCTTTTTCGGTGTTCAAAACTTTCCCCCGCAATGGCAGAATGGCTTGGAACTTCCGATCACGTCCTTGTTTCGCGGAACCACCGGCGGAATCCCCTTCGACTAAGAAGAGTTCATTGCGTTTAGCGTTCTTAGACTGTGCTGGCGTCAATTTACCGGATAAGAGTCGTTCTTGCTTATGCTTGCGCTTACCGTTACGACTCTCATTCCGCGCTTTACGGGCGGCTTCGCGCGCTTCACGGGCCTTAGTGGACTTTCTGATCAGCATTTGAGCAAATTCGCCGTTTTCCATTAAGTAGAACTGCAATTGCTCACTAATCACATTATCCACGATGGTCCGGGCTTCTGGTGTCCCTAGCTTCTCCTTGGTCTGACCTTCAAATTGCAACAGATTTTCTGGAATCCGCAATGAGATGACGGCCGATAACCCTTCACGGACATCGGAGCCTTCTAAGTTCTTATCCTTATCCTTTAACAAGCCCACTTTACGAGCGTATTCATTAAAGGCTTTTGTCCAAGCACTCCGAAATCCAGCTTCATGAGTCCCACCATCCGGCGTCCGCACATTATTGACAAATGACAATAAATTTTCTGAGTAGCCGTCATTATATTGAGCAGCTAATTCAACTTCGACCCCTTCTTTAGTGCCGTCAAAGAACATCACATCGCCTAAGGTATCTTTATCTTCGTTTAAGTAAGTGACAAACTCTTTAATCCCATCCTCATAATGAAAGACTTGTTCTTGAGCTTGGTTTTCCCGTTCATCAGTTAACGTAATCTTGACGCCCTTGAGTAAGAACGCCGATTCTCGCAACCGTTCTGATAACGTCTGAAAGTTATAAACGGTCGTTGTAAAAATGCTCGGGTCCGGCTTAAACGTAATCGTCGTTCCAGTCGGCTTGTTCGTCTTACCCTTTTTCTCTAAGGTACCAACTGGATGACCACCGTCTTTAAACGTCTCTTGGTACCGGTAACCGTCACGAATGATGGTTACGACCAATTCAGTTGACAACGCATTAACGACACTGGCACCAACCCCATGCAGACCACCAGACGTTTTATAACCGCCTTGACCGAACTTACCCCCGGCATGTAACACCGTTAAAATCACTTCCGGTGTTGGAATTCCCGAGGCATGCATCCCCACGGGCATCCCACGACCATGGTCAACAACCGTAATACTGTTATCGGCATGAATCGTCACATTGATTTCTTTACCAAAACCAGCGAGAGCTTCATCGACTGCATTATCAACAATTTCATAGACCAGATGGTGCAGTCCCCGACCATCCGTGGAACCGATATACATCCCAGGCCGTTTACGAACAGCTTCCAAGCCTTCAAGCACTTGGATTGAGGAGTCATCGTATTTTTGTATTTTCTTTGGCATTCATTATTTGCTCCTTCACTTGGTCGCCTTCAGATTTTAACTACCGATACTTAGTAAGGCGCTTACTTAGCGCTAGTACCGCGGTTAGCTAAAACCGTGCAGATTAAATTATAGCACAGCAAATTAATTTTTTAACAACTTTACTAATTTTTATGCTTATCAGGCGAGTTTTAAGCACTCACTCGTCTTAAAAGCAACCTATTTTGACTCAATTTCACTTGAATCGTCCACCAAGTTAGCATTGATTGCTGAGCTAATCAACTAAAATGCCATTTTCAGCGACACCGAATATATGTTCGCTTAATTGTAAGCAACTATCAGCCCCTTGTCAAATTTTTTAGTCAAAACTGACCCATCACTAGCCAAACAATGCTAAAATATTGGTTGACTCTATTGCAGGAGGAACCTAATGTGCAAATTATAATCATGCTAGTCGTCGCCTACTTACTAGGCTCGATTCCTTCGGGTGTCATTATTGGCAAGCTCTTCTTTCATACTGATATTCGCCAAGCTGGTAGCGGCAACATTGGCACAACCAACACGTACCGTGTCTTAGGCCCCACAGCAGGGACAATCGTCATGGCGATGGATATCTTAAAAGGGACGCTCGCAGCGGCGCAACCAGCCCTGTTACACGTCCCCGTCAATGCGCTACTGATTGGACTCGCCGCCATCTTAGGCCATACGTTCTCCATCTTTATTGGCTTTAAAGGTGGCAAAGCCGTCGCAACGAGTGCCGGGATCTTACTGGCCTACAATTGGCACTTCTTCTTAATTGCCAGTGCCATCATGTTTACCTTGGTCTACGTCACAAGTATGGTCAGTGTCGCTAGTATGGCGTCACTCTCACTCGTTAGTCTCATTGCGATCTTCTATTACCAAGATTGGATCTTATCCGTTATTGCGGTTATCTTAACGATCTTTATCTTTTATCGGCACAAAGCCAATATCGCCCGGATTAAAGCTGGAACGGAATCAATGGTCCACTTCGGTCTCGGTTGGCGGCGCCGTCAGCATCAAGCATAAGTTAGCAAAGTCATCTCAAATTTGAGGTGACTTTTTTGATTGATTCCGGTAAGCTGGGAGCTGAATGTGGTTGGTTTGAATATTTTAAGTTAAAGTAACATTTTACATATATCAATTATGTAAACACACACTAAAAAAGTGATGATTGCAACCAGCCATTTGCTGTCAACAATCATCACTTTTAACTTTTCTAGAAGAATTTCACCGCATAGTGCGCATTAAATGTTTGATTAGCTGCTAATTGGTTAATGCCCATCTTATGACTGAATTGACCATCGGCATCGACGTTATCTGCAATGCCCCACCATGGTTCTAAGCAGACGAACGGCGCTTGCTTAGGATATGGAGACCACATGCCGACGTATGGCGCATCGTCGATTGTCATGGCCACCCCATGATCATTTAAATCGGAGCTAAGTAGCAAGGTAGTTTCTTGATGCTTCAAGTCCAAGATCACTGCATCGTCTTTAAATAACTCCCGCGTTAATGGCAACGGCTTAGTTAAGTCCATGGTCGTACTATTGGCGATATCGTTATATGGCGCTTTTAGTGGGATATGCCGATATGTTTGCTTGGGAGCGACTGTGACTTGATAGTTCGCTAAGTCGCCTTCAGGAGCCGCTAACGGCACGTTAAATGCTGGATGGCCCCCGATGGAGAAGTACAGATCCTGGTTAGCCGGATTATGCACGTCATAGCCGACTGTTAGTTCATGATCCGTCAATGTATAGTGTAACCGTAACCGGAACGCAAACGGATAAATTTTGCGCGTTTCAGCGCTGTCCGTTAATTCTAACGTTGCCGTCGTGTCAGTTTGACTGACCACCCGAAAGTCATGGTCGCGAGCAAACCCATGTTGTCCCATTGGGTAAACCTGACCAGCCACTGTATATTGGTCATCTTTTAACCGACCCACGATTGGGAATAAAACCGGCGCATGGCGACCCCAGAACTTCGGATCTGCCTGCCACATATATTCCAAACCATCGCTGGCCTTAACACTGCTTAATTCCGCACCGGTTTCATTGATCTGCACGGTGAGATATTCATTTTTCAACTCAACTGTCATGAACCCCAGCTCCTTTAGTCATTTTATTAAAGAATGTAACGACTTAAATCTTTATCCTTAGCGATATTGCCGATCCGTTCATTGACGTAGTTTTCGGTAATGGTTACTTCGCCCATTTCCATATCGGGTCCTTCATACAATAATTCTTCCAATAACTTCTCTAAGACGGTATGCAACCGCCGCGCCCCAATATTTTCGGTTTCATGGTTCACTTTGTAAGCAATGGCGGCAATCGCTTCGATGGCTTCAATCGTGAACGTCACTTTAATGTTATCCGTCCCAATCAAAGCAATATATTGCTTGATCAAGGCATTCTTGGGTTCGGTCAAGATCTTCACGAAATCATCTTTGGATAAGTCGTCCAATTCCACACGAATCGGGAACCGACCTTGTAATTCCGCAATCAAATCACTCGGCTTGCTTTCCGCAAAGGCCCCGGAAGCGATAAATAAGATATGATCCGTATTAATGGGACCATACTTCGTTGAAATCTGTGATCCTTCCACGATCGGTAAGATATCGCGTTGAACCCCTTCACGGGAAACCTCACCGGAACTTTGTTGGCCGCCACCGGTAATCTTATCAATTTCGTCAATGAAGATAATCCCGGTATTTTCAGCACGCACAATCGCATCGTGATAAATATCAGCGCTGTTAACGAGCTTTTCAGATTCTTCCTTAACTAAGATTTCACGGGCTTCACTAACGGGCATTGTCCGTTTGATCCGCTTCTTGGGCATGATTGAACCCAGGGTATCACCCAGATCAATGCCCATTTGGCCGAGCATGTTGTTATTGCCAGCCGCTTTTTGTTGAGGATCGTCCATTTCAATGGTGACATCCGCATTTTCCAACTGACCACTCTTTAATTGGTCACTGACCGATAACCGTTGATTGCGCACGTCATCACTGACTTCTTCATCCTGATTAGCATCCATATTAGGCATTTGACCATTTTGCTGCATCTGGCTCAACATGTTCATCATGTTTTGGAAGTCATTGCCGTTGCCGCGGCTCTTGTTTTCTTTCTTCACCACGGGGACTAACAACTTCACTAAGCGTTTATCAGCTTCACGCACAGCGGAAGCCCGCACACCAGAATAGGCTTGCGCTTTTTCCATTTGAATCGAAATATCGACTAAATCACGCACCATCGATTCGACATCGCGGCCAACATAACCGACCTCGGTAAATTTCGTCGCTTCGACTTTAACAAAGGGGGCTTGGACGATTTTAGCCAAACGACGGGCAATTTCAGTTTTCCCGACCCCGGTTGGTCCAATCATTAACATGTTTTTAGGGGTAATTTCTTCTTGCATATCGGCAGACAATTCCATCCGACGATACCGGTTGCGTAAGGCAATCGCAACCGCTTTTTTAGCCGCGCCTTGACCAATGACATAGTTATCTAAGGCGGCGACAATCTGTTTAGGGGTTTTATCGATTTGTTCCATTAGATTGCTCCTTTTTTATAAGGCTTCTGAAATAACGTTATGGTTCGTAAAGATATCAATGTCACCCGCGATGTTGATAGCGGCTTCCGCAATCTCACGTGCATTCATATCTTTGGCATGTTCTTGCATCGCCCGGGCAGCTGCTAAAGCGAAGTTGCCCCCCGAACCGATCGCTAACACGTCATTATCTGGCGTGATCACTTCACCGCTCCCAGAAACCAGTAGCATTTCATCTTTATCCATGACGATTAGTAAAGCTTCTAGCTTTTGTAAAGCTTGGTCGCTGCGCCATTCTTGGGCAAGTTCTACTGCGGCCCGTTGTAAGTTGCCGGAATATTCATTGAGTTTCTTTTCAAAACGATCTTCCAAGTTGAACGCATCAGCGACACTACCGGCAAAGCCGACAACGACTTGGTTGTTATAGATACGTCGTACTTTGTGTGCCGTGCCTTTCATAACGACTTTTTCGCCCATGGTGACTTGACCATCGCCGGCCATGGCATTATGACCATTTTGGCGAACGGCACAAATAGTTGTTGCTTCAAATTTTACTGGCATAATAAGCTCCTTTAATTATTTTCCCGCGTCGCACGTGGGAAAAAGTTGCGGTAATCTTGTTGGAGGTGTTCCTTAGTGACATGCGCATAGATCTGCGTGGTCGATAAACTCGTATGGCCCAATAATTCTTGGACCGTCCGTAAGTCAGCCCCGTTATTTAACATCTGCGTGGCAAACGTATGCCGTAGCATATGCGGATGAATATCTGACGTCAGACTGCTCTTCTTAACAATCTGATTGAGGACATATTCGATACCGCCGCCAGTAATTGCGCCCCCGTGCCGATTAATAAACACAGTCTGGTGCGTCTGGTGATAGTTAGCCATCACCGGCGTGCGGCAACTCTCATAATACTGCCGTAACGCATGGGCGGCATAGCGGCCAAATGGCACATACCGCTCCTTGTCGCCCTTCCCACGGATCAGCATCATTTTAAGTTCGAAGTCGACGTCACTCAATCGTAAGTCCACACATTCACTGAGACGAATCCCAGTCCCATATAAGACTTCTAACAATGCGACATTTCGTGTGCCCATCAGTGAGTCATCAGCGTAGACGGTCTTGAACAAGATGTCCAATTCCTTTTGATAGAAAAACCGGGGCAAGCGCGCGGCGTGCTTCTTTAGTTGCACGTAGACGAACGGGTTTAACTTGGCCAAGTCGTTTTTAACTAAAAAGTTATAAAACGACCGCAAGCTGGAGACTTTCCGCGCAATAGAATTCCGCGTTAAATGCCGGTCATATAAGGCACTTAAGTAAACGTTCACATCTAAATGATCAACGTCTGCATAGGCCTTAGCCCCGCCATTCTCCGTTAAGAAATCCGTAAACGCTTGGATGTCTTCGCGGTAGGCTTGAGCAGTCTCTTCTGAATACTGCCGTTCCACCCGAATATATTTTAAAAACAGGTCCAAGTATTGTGCTTCCATTCAAAAAACCTCCATACGTTGCTACTTTAGCAAAGTCTGGAGGAAAACACAATTAAGCGCCTTGATTATTGGTCAACTTTAGTCAAATTTAACGTTGTGGCTTTAAAATCTGCGAGTTCAGCTAAGGCCCGTTCCGATAAAGCCGTGTTTCGTTCCCGTTTATCGCGAATTCGCTGCTTGAGTTTCGGGACAATCCCGAAGTTGGCATTCATCGGCTGGAAATGATTGGCGTTGGTATGCGTAATGTAATGCGCCATCGCTCCTATCATCGTGTCTTTTGGAAAGACAACGGGGTCTAGTCCAAGTGCTAACCGAGCTGCATTCGTCCCGGCCACAATCCCACTTGCCGCACTTTCAATGTAACCTTCAACACCGGTCATCTGACCAGCGAAGAACAAGTCTGGCCGTTGTTGCGTCTGATAAGTCGGTAAGAGTAATTTCGGTGACTTCATAAAGGTGTTACGGTGCATGACACCATAACGGACAAATTCCACGTGTTCCAGTCCAGGAATCAAGCTAAAAACGCGCTTTTGTTCACCCCATTTGAGATGGGTCTGGAAGCCAACAATATTGTATAACTCACCAGAAGCATCATCTTGCCGTAATTGCACCACGGCAAACGGCTGGCGACCAGTCTTAGGGTCTTCAAGACCAACTGGCTTCAATGGGCCAAACAGCATCGTCTGTCGCCCTCGTTGTGCCATCACTTCAATTGGCATACAACCTTCAAAAACTTCCGAGTTTTCAAAGTCATGGGCTTCGGCCATCTCAGCATGAATCAACGCGTCATAAAAAACGTCGAATTCAGCTTCAGTCATCGGACAATTCAAGTAAGCCGCTTCACCGCGGTCATAGCGAGACTTTAAGTAAACTTTATCTAAGTCAATCGAGTCTTTGGTTAAGATTGGCGCGGCCGCATCAAAGAAATGCAAGTCGTCTTCATCATTGAACGCCTGAATCGACTTAGCCATCGATACCGCGGTCAATGGTCCAGTCGCCACCACAGTGAGGCCCTCAGGTAACGTATTCATTTCCTGATTGATGACTTCCACATTCGGTAAGCTGGTCAATCGATCAGTAATTTCTTGGGAGAAGGTGTCGCGGTCGACGGCTAAAGCGCCCCCGGCTGGTACCGCGTGATTTTCTGCCGACTGAATTACGACGGAATCTAGTTGCCGCATTTCGGCTTTTAACAAACCAGCCGCGTTACTTAGTTGGTTCGCACGTAACGAGTTCGTACAGACAAGTTCCGCAAACCGTTCCGTATGATGCGCCGGCGTCATTTTAGCGGGACGCATTTCGTAAAGCCGGACATTGACGCCCATAGTTGCAATCTGCCATGCCGCTTCTGAACCGGCTAAGCCGGCGCCAATCACGTTAACTGTTGGTATTGATGCCATAGTTAAATTCCTCTTTTCTAATTAAACGTACCCTTGATAGCACTGTGGCCATCATACCGGATATAAAGCGATTACACAAATCCAATCCTAGGCCAATTCCTAAAAAAAGCCCGCCAACCATCGTTAGCGGACTGCTTAACTTTATTTTTGAATGTCTTCTTTATAATCCCCATTGGGACAAAGAACTTGCTTGCCGCCCTTGACCTTCTTTTCAACCAAGAAGTGGCCGTCTTTTGGACAATCTCGGCCAATCGGTTGATCCCAGGAAACAAAGTCACAATCTGGAAAACGCGAACAACCATAAAAGACTCGGTTCTTCTTCGATTTCCGTTCAATGACTTGACCCTTCTTACATTGCGGACAAACCACACCAATTTCTTTAACAATTGGCTTGGTATTACGGCAATCTGGGAAGCGTGAACAAGCATAGAACTTACCATAACGGCCCATCTTAATGACCATTGGCGCGCCACAGAGTTCGCAGTTAAAGCCGGCTAATTCATCTTTAATCTGAATCTTTTCCATGCTAGCTTCGGCTTTAGCCACTTCTTTAGAGAACGGCTGGTAGAACGTATCGACGACTTTGACCCAATCTTCTTGGCCCTCTTCCGTCGCATCCAGTTGTTCTTCTAAAGTGGCCGTAAAACCAGTATTGACAACATCTGGGAAATATTCCTGAATGATATCATTCACGATCTCGCCTAACTCGGTTGGTACGAAACGCCGCGCTTCTAACTTGACGTAGTAGCGGCGCTGAATCGTATCCAAAGTTGGCGCATAGGTTGATGGCCGACCAACACCATTTTCTTCCAACGCTTTGATTAAGTTGGCTTCCGAATAACGGGCCGGTGGCTGGGTAAAATGTTGTTGGGGATCGGTTTTACTCAACGTTAAGGCGTCACCTTCACTCAGATCTGGTAAGACATTGTTCTTTTCTGTCTTATCATAAATCTTCGTAAACCCAGCAAACTTGGTCTTTGACCCGTTTGCCCGAAATTGAACATCGTTTTGGTCAATTGTCACTGCCATCGTGTCCAAGACTTCTGGCGTCATCTGACTAGCCACAAAACGTGACCAGATCAATTGGTATAACCGGAATTGGTCTTTTGACAAGTATTCTTTGATACTAGCCGGCGTCCGGAAGACTGACGACGGCCGGATCGCTTCATGGGCATCTTGAGCCCCTTCTGGCAACTTACCCTTAACTGGCTTTATGGCCGCATACTCGCCACCATATTCTTCATGCAAGAACTTAGAGGCTTCATGCTTGGCAATCGACGAGATCCGAGTGGAGTCGGTCCGCATATAGGTAATTAACCCCACGCTACCTTCTTTTCCACCGACGTTAATCCCTTCATACAGTTGTTGCGCCGCCATCATCGTCTTACGTGTCCGGAAGTTTAACTTCCGGTTGGCATCTTGTTGCATTGTTGACGTGGTAAATGGCGGAGCTGGGAACCGTTTACGTTCCTTTTTAACGACTTTCTTGACATCAAACTTGCCGTTGCGGTCAATCTGTGCCAAGACTTTTTGAACCGCTTCATTATTGTCTAAGGCATGCTTTTTGCCATGGAGGCCATAGAAACTCGCCATAAACTTAGAGCGGCCTTTTTTGAATTCACTTTCGATCGTCCAATATTCTTTAGGCACAAAGGCTTTGATTTCATTTTCACGTTTGATAATCAAATCCAACGCAATGGATTGCACCCGACCAGCGGATAAGCCTTTTTTGACTTTCTTCCACAATAATGGACTAATCGAATATCCAACTAAGCGGTCTAAAATCCGCCGTGCTTGTTGGGCATCGACTAAGTCCATATCAATCGAACGCGGTTCTTTAAAGGCATTTTTAACCGTATCTTTAGTAATTTCGTTAAAAACCACGCGATTCTTATCTTTCGGGTCCAACCCTAATAGATAAGATAAGTGCCACGCAATGGCTTCCCCTTCACGGTCCGGGTCAGATGCGAGGTAGACGGCTTTGGCTTTTTTAGCCTCTTTCCGTAAGCCTTTGATCACATCGCCTTTCCCCCGAATCGAAATATAATGGGGTTCATAATTATTTTCAACATCCACGCCCATCTTACTTTTAGGTAAGTCGCGGATATGGCCTAAGCTGGCCACGACCTTATAGGAACGGCCTAAATATTTTTCAATCGTTTTCGCTTTGGATGGCGATTCAACAATCACCAATTTTTTACCGGTTGCCCGGGTCCGCCGCTTAGTAGCGGTCTTCTTAGCCGGACGCTTCTTGGCGCCGGCGGTTTTTCCTGCCGCTTGCTTCGGTTTCGTTGTACTAGCAGCCACTTGATCAGCTCCTTACGCTTTTGATCATGATTATTCTGGTACATTGCTTTTGCAAATCCATGTAATCATATTTCAAAAGTAAACGCTTGTCAAATGATTGGTGAAAACTCTTCTATTATATGTCGGTAATTTAAGACCGGTTTGGCCCCTGCAGCGATCAATTGGTTGCACCCAATTGACAGCGTCGCATCGATGGCGCCGGGGACGGCTAAGACATTGCGATTGTTCTGCAATGCTAGATTAGCTGTGATCAGGCTACCCGAGTGTTCACGGGCTTCGACGACTAATAACGTGTGGCATAAGCCGGCAATAATTCTATTCCGCTGGGGGAAATGGTGCCGCGCCGGGCGACTACCCAATGGATATTCACTAATTAACAAACCTAACTGACTAACTCGTGTTTGTAAGTCCGTATTGACCCGCGGATAACTCACATCCAGCCCCGTACCAATCACGGCAATCGCCGGCAGTCCTAATTGCAAAGCTAACTGATGGGCCGCACCATCGACGCCCGCCGCTAACCCGCTAGTAATCGCTAATGGCTGTTCGGCTAATGGCGTTAACAACTGACTTAAGCACCGGCGCGCATAGGGTGTGGCTTGCCGAGCCCCAACAACTGCTAACTGTGGTTGGTGTAACAACTCACGATTCCCTTTTAAGAATAAAACTAACGGTGGGTGGTAACTTTCCATTAACGTGATTGGATAATCTACATCTAAGATAGTTAAAATATCAATCGTTTGATGTTGCTGGATGGCTTGCTGAAACCGCGAACTATCCCAATCAGCCGCAAACTTAACCGCGGCTGGTCCGGGTAACTGTGCCCAAGCTAAAATTTCGGTCACCGTGGTAACAACTGTCTTGTGTCGCATACATTGCCGTAAAACTTTAGTCGTGCCCGCATAACCGATTCCTTCAGCTAAGTGCAGACGAATCAATAAACTGCGTAATTGCATCGTTGGTCACCTCTTCAGTGACAACTCCGTAATTAGTCAGTTATTCCGCGTCACGTACTGGCGAAAATGAATGCCGATGAATTGGGGTGACCCCCAGTTGTTTCAAACCGGCTAAATGCTTGGCCGTGCCATAACCCATGTTGTCAGCGAAATCATAACCGGGATAAACTTGATCATACATTTCCATTAAGTGGTCTCGCGCCACTTTGGCCACAATACTGGCCGCTGAGATACTGGCACTTTTAGCATCGCCTTTGATGAGACGAGTTTGTTTAATCGGCACTGGGATCTGCATCGCATCGACTAACAAGCGTGTTGGTTGCACCGTTAAGTTCTCGACGGCTTGTTTCATCGCTACCCGCGTTGCTTCATAAATATTGAGTTGATCAATTACCGGCGCACTGGCGACCCCTAAGCCCACCGAAACCGCTTGCTCTAAAATTTTGGGCATCAATTCTAACCGTTTCTTAGCCGTTAACTGCTTCGAGTCATTAACTTCGACTAAATCAAAATCTGGTGATAAGACGACTGCCGCCGTAACAACAGGACCAGCCAGTGGGCCGCGACCGACTTCATCGATGCCGGCTACATATTGCCCGCCTTGGCTCCAAAAACGACGTTCGAATTGCATATGCTGGTTAAATCGTGCGATTAAAGCCGCCTGTTTCTCAGCTTGCTGTAAATAATGTCGATAGGCTAGCTGTACCCCTTTACGGGCATCGGTTTGGACCGCTTGCAAGAATTCTGGCGTGGGCTGGGTTGCTAATAGCCGTTTAACATCCGCAATCGTATATTCAGGCATCCGGCTGGGCTCCCGTTAAATCCAAGGTAAACCGACCTAACCGACCTTTGCGGATATCGAGCAAAAAGGCCACACAGAACCGTTGCCAATCATCGCGCATCCCCATATTTTTAGTCATTGCGATTAGCAACTCTGGATTTTCTAACGCCAACTGATCATCGGTCACATGATAACGTTCAATTAAGCGTTGTGGATAGACTCGTTTAAAGAAGTCCAACGCAAATAACGCCACATCATCGTTCGGATAGATGTTTTCCTTAATTGCGCCCGTTACGGCTAGTTTCGTCCCAACGACTTGGTCTTCAAATTTTGGCCAAAGAATCCCAGGGGTATCTAACAATTCCAGTTTATTAGACGCTTTAAGCCATTGTTGGCCTTTGGTTACCCCTGGTCGATCACCGACTTTAGCAATCTTCTTATTAACGATATGGTTTAATAATGTCGACTTACCAACGTTAGGAATCCCGACGCAAACCGCCCGAATCGGCCGATTGGTAATTCCACGGGCCGCAATCTTCGCCAACTTATCTGCCAACATCTCAGTTGCGGCTTGGGTAATCTGCTTAGCCGTCGTCCGGTTACGCGAATCAACCGCAATGGCCGTTTGCCCCTGGGCTTCGTAATGCGCAACCCAGTCCGCCGTCTTTTGGGGATCGGCTAAGTCTTTTTTGGTCATAATGAGTAAATGGGGCTTTTGTTGAATCACTTTTTCAATATCAGGATTCCGTGAAGCTTCTGGAATCCGTGCATCGACAAGTTCGAAAACAATGTCGACTAAATGTAAATTATCTTGAATTTGATGAATGGCCTTGGCCATATGCCCAGGATACCATTGAATGTTTGCCATAATTAAATCTTCCTTTCACGGCCATAGTGCTTAACCATGGTCCCCGTAACTAATCCTAAGCTCCATCATACCGACTTTTCTGAAAAAACGCTAGTCGAACCGATTTCTAGTGCATTAAAAAAGCCTGGGAGTAAATCCCAGACTACTAACTGTGTTTATAGCCAAGTCATTTCACGCGTATTCACCAGGTCAATCACCTCATCGATACTAATCGGCCGATAATTAATCATATCCGCACCAACGTTAACGGCATTCGGCCCTAGAAGGCCATTAAAATAATCAGTCCGTGTATCATGCACATGGCCGTACAATTGAATAGCTTGGTGATAATAACCATTCCACTCTAAAATTGGATAATGAAACAAGACAAATTTACGTTTGTGATAGTTAAGCTCATGGTAATCCTTGATCCACTCAAATAGTGATTGATCAAAATTTTCATCATTCAAGTAGGCTTCATGATTGCCTTTAATCAAATACTTGCGACCACGTAATTGCCTTAGAATCTGATTGGCCTGCTCACCAGTGCCATGATACACAAAATCTCCTAGAATATAAACTTCATCCTTGGGTGACTGCACCACCTGATTCCAGTTCTTAATCAACTGCTGATTCATATCCATCACATCATGAAACGGCCGCTGACCAAATTCAATCACCGCCGCATGATAAAAATGCAGATCCGCAATAAAATATTGCATCGTTTCACATCCTTACTATTATCGCCCACGTTGTTCATACAATTGACTCAACGTTGCTGGCCGCTGCCAATCCGTTTGCATCACGGATAACCTGCCATCTTCAGCTAACAACAAAGCCCCATCACCACTAAAACGATAATAAGGCGGTGTCGCGGTAGGGCTTAACGTAAACGTATCAACATCAACTAGTCGAGACTTACCAGTCGCTAAATCAATCGTCGCTTGTGGCGTATGGCCGACAATCTGCTTCGGGTACTTCAGATTAGGTGCCAACCGTAGCTCATGGATATCAGCCCATAATGGACTCGGGACTAGATTCCAGCCACCTCGATATTGACCAGCTCGATGTTCAAATTCTTTAACGTTACGCCGATCATCATCGTTTAAAGTTAACGGCCGTAATTGCCACGCTGCCAATTGTTGATTTTCACAGTAACCAGCATGTGACACTAACCAGCCATCTACCTCCGTCGCAATTTGAACCCCTAACGTCATTAATTTTTCAGCAACTGTGTCCGCAACATCAGTTGATTGGACATTGTTTTCGATACCTGCGTGTAACGAATAATTGCGCAATTCACCAGTTAGATAAGGTGCATCATGATTGCCTAATAACGTAATTACATTGACTCCGGTAGCCGTCATCTGACGCTTCCAGTCAATTAGAAAATTTAGTTCATCCCAGTATAATTGGGCATCAAAGTTACAGTTATAATCATCTAAATAGTCACCCAACAAAATAACTTGTTTTGCGTCCACTTGCGACGTGGCTTGAGTGACAAGTGGCAAAATCAAGCGCGCTTTTAAATGTAAATCACCCACAAAAATCGTTTTCATCTTTAACATCCTTAATTGGCTAGTTATTTTAACACCACATGTTCCCTTTAGCATAAGCTACTCGCTTATTCATTGCCAATCATTGGAATTATTTTGACACCGATCAGATGACAACCAGTTCACTTATCAATTGACCCTCAGTTAATTCTAAATACTAAATCTGAGAATAGACTGCTAAGACCGAACAACCAGTCCGTTTGCTTACATTTTAGCATCGATTCTTGTATACTTATTTCAAGAAAGTTAGGTGATTGTAATGAGCAATTCAACCAATAAGACAATTAGTCGACCACCGACAACTACAATTGATAATCTCATGCATGGCACTTTATATGAAACCGATCCACATAAAAAAGCCAACTATAAGCGACAATTAGACGCCGCTTTAAAAAAACGCCAACTCAAAATCATCAGCTGTAGAACATTTATCCGCTGATGTTAGACTATCTTATCGTCGCTGGTGTAAATGGCGCCGGAAAAAGCACGCTTTATGAAGTCTACCCAACCTTATTTGGTCAAACCTTACGACTTAATGCTGACGAAATTTTGAGACAACTAAACGGTGATTGGCGAGTACCTAAAGATAATTTAGCAGCAATGCGCATTGAAGTTAAACAGATTAGGGCGGCACTCAATACCAAAAAATCATTGCACGTAGAAACAACTCTAGCTGGCAACGGTCACACTCAACAAAACTATATCAATATGGCCCATGATCTCGGCTTTAGCGTAACCCTACTTTACGTTGCACTAGCAGATCCAACTATTGCCGTTAAGCGGGTTAGTCAACGAGTGGCTAAAGGTGGCCATGGTGTACCGACTAACCTAATTTTCAAACGGTATCAGCAATCATTAAATAACTTACCTCGAATTGCCCGGCAGGTCGATCGAATACGGATTTTCGCTAATGATCAAACCCTAACCTTAATATTTGCCCGAGATGACAACATTATTTTACACGATGATCTTGAAGACTACCCTTGGTTACCATCTAGCAAATCATTATTAAAACTAGTTAACGACTAAAGCTCACCACAAATAACCCGGTAAAACCAATTTGGCTTTACCGGGTTATTTCAATCAAGTGTTAAGAACCATTACTTATGCAACGGATCATGGTTTTCCAGTGAGTCATCTGAAATGTTCTTCATTGCTTTGTATTTGCCTAATTTATGCCACTTTTTCTGTGTCACATTTAGGCCACGTTTGGCATCAATTCGATTCCAAACGGTCTTCGTCCAAGCCGTCACTGGTTCAATATCATAGTGACCAGCATTAATCAGCAATTCAATTGACCCATCTGAAAAACGCCCGGTTTTATAGTAACCTTTAGCGATTTCAGCAAAGTAAGCCGCCTTTTCTGTTTCCACGCCCGCAAATACTTGCGCGTATACATTTGGTTAGCCGAACCAAACCGACTAACCTTAACATCTGCCCATAAGGCATGTTTTTTCACCGCAGTAGGTAACCCGCGATGCCAACCACTAGCACCTGCATTCACCTGAGTACTGCTAATGCCAATCAAGCCGACACCCAATGACACTACTATTAAGACTAAGACCTTTTTGAAATGTTGCATAATTCCCCAGAATTTATAGTGCTAAATATTTTGGAAATTAATACGACCTCAACTGCTTAAAATTGGGTCGGTACCTGTTCACCATTTACATCCAGGTCAGCCGCACCACCAGCTTGTGCAAATCCCCGATACCAGTTACGACCTGCTTGGGACAATCCTCGATACCAAGTATCAAAATCAGCCATATTGTGCCCATGTGCCTTAGATGGCCGTGGACTGACTACTCTAACATCAGTTAATTTGACCCAACCACCCGCATGATGTTTTTTTGTAGTGATGTAGTAGTACATCATCCATTTGCCATTATGTTTGATTTGGGTAATTTTCTTGCGCGTCCACGTCGCTTTTTTATAATTCTTTAGGTAATGATTGACCTTCAACTTCGTCTGCTTTTTTGTCCCACTGATCCGATACGTTTTAGCGTGTTTATTGGCAACTTTATACTTATAACGACTGTCAATCTTCCAAATCTCAATGCGCCGATAGCCAGGCGTAATTTTTTCTATCGTTGGTGTCCCAATTGCTGGGGCTGGATCATTACTCGCAGCAACAGGGATCGCTGCAACACTAAAAGTCGCCAACACTCCCAGTACCACCAGCGTCATTGTTATTAACTTTTTCATTTTTAAACCTTCTTTAGCCCACTAGGCCATATGCGTTTGTACTGATAACGGGGTAAAATAAGCCCGTTTGACCTTAAAGCGCGTGAATACCGTGGGCTTCTCACCAGCACCTTGTTGTGGCATGACTAAGACGTGCCGCTTTTTACCCTTAATCTTCATCGTATATTTTGCAAACGCCGTCGCATCGGTTGGCTCAGTCTTACTATTGAACGCATAAATGGTTCGTTTACCTTTCTTATAAAACTTATCAATCATTAAACTCGGTATCGTCGTTAGCTTGCCATTAACAGGACCCTGGCTAACTCGATGTTTTTTGATAACCACCTTGTACAAGCCGTGACTTTTGTAATAATGGTACCAAGTCCCTCGTAAACTTTTAGGCGCTTTTTTTAACGACTTGGTCTTTGCTGTTACTTGAGCATGCGCTATTGTCGGTGCTAAATTAGTCAGCACACCGACACCCAGTACCGCCGCTAGTACAAAAACCATCACCCAGTAACGATTTTTAGTCAATTTATTCATAATCGAGCCTCTATATTCATTTCCTCAATTGTCAAATCAAGTGCAACACTAAGAATCTATTCTTAGAAGTGGTCTAGTTGCTAAGCTAGTTCAGG
>NZ_BJDL01000036.1 GCF_005405125.1 Lactiplantibacillus songbeiensis | reverse complement strand
GCCTGAACTAGCTTAGCAACTAGACCACTTCTAAGAATAGATTCTTAGTGTTGCACTTGATTTGACAATTGAGGAAAAATATAAAATACATTATAGTAATTCTGTGATATACTGCGAAGAAATGGTTGAAGGGTATTTGTCATAAGGAGAAAAAGATGAAGAATAACAAAGTAGTTTTAACTAGCATGATTACCATTGGAATGATGTCAGGTATAATTTTTACTAATGAGACGGTACATGCAGAAGGGCAATTCGGACCATATACAGAGCTGAAAACAAGTGGTCCAAAAAGAAATGTAGAAACAACTGGTAAATATGGCTTATTTACTAAGCCAGAGCGTGATAAGAGTGCAAAAACGATTCTTTCACGGTCAATCATGAAACGAATGGGAACCTACACGCTAAAAGATCGCGCTTATTATCTGTCACATGACCATCGGAATGACACCTATAAAGGATCTCGTTATTATTTCCGTGCCTATGGATATCGACTCGCTGCCGATGGTTCGATATATTATCGGGTTGTGACGATGAATGGTAAGTATCGTGGTTACGTATACGGTGGTAAAAAACTAAACAAGTTTAGTGGTGGGATAAAGCACGCACAAACGACTACAGTAGCACAGATGCAATCTGATTTTGACTGGAACTGGGAATACTACCTGGCTAACTCACCGGTGATGACGGCTCCAAATTATACGCAATATAAAGCGAAGATTGTCACTAATGATTACATTAATAATGGTCAGGATCGATTACAGGTATTTAAGTCAAAAGTTGTTACACGAACACGTGAGGGCGACAAATTCATGTATGTACGAGATTTAGATAGTAAAGAAATCAAGGGATGGACGAAGCGAGTTAGCTCTGATTACCAACTTTAAGTGGAGCGTGGTAGAAATACGAAAATTTTAGGACTAAATAGAAATTGAAACAATCTAGATGCGATTACCAACCAACTGTCCCAATTAAGCCTGTCGCACTAATTAAGTGTCCAGTCGTTACTTAACGGTAACGGCTTTTTATATACCCTAAATTCAATGATTAGCTGGACACTGAGTGACACCCCCACTTGCTAAACTAAAGTCATCAAATACAAGAGGAGTGACTAGTGATTATGCCAATCAAAGTAGCAGCCTTAAACAGTATCTATGCCGACCTGTATGAAATCGTTGGCCCGGAAAATGTTGAAAAAATATTTAACCAGCAACGGGGCATCCAGGTGACGTTTCCAACCCATCTATATGATCGAACGAAGCTGGTTCCCATTATTCGCCTAGAAGCGCGAACTCATAATGTTCGTGAGCTCGCGCGGACGTATGGTTATTCGGAGCGTTGGGTGCGGCGGGTGTTAAAGCCAACGACTGACGAGTTTAAGGAAGGTGACTAGGGCAGTGCCATGTAGGGTGACATGCATTAGTCAGCTATCAAAGACCGCCACGTTCTTATAAATTTAACTTAGGAGGTGAGGGTGTTTGCGGGAGTCAGTGGATCAAAGTGCATTACAGCCTTTTTATCAAAAATTAGTGACGTTAGTGGGTGAGGAAGGCATGTGGGCCGTTTTCGATTATTACAAAGGCAGTCAAATGACGTTACCACTGCATTTGTATAATCGCGAACTGGCCGCCGAGCAGATTCGGCGCCGCTTCAACGGGCATAACCAAGCCGAATTGGCCCATTACTATGGTTATTCTCAACGCTGGGTCGCCCGGGTATTGGCTGGTAAAGCATGAGACGGTTAAAAGGATTAATTTAAAATTTGGAGGAGATTCATATGGATTTTGCAGCATTGTTTGATTTTAGTCATCGGGTCACTAAAGATACGGTCATGGTTAAGACAGTCGATGGTCAAGTTGATCGAAAGGTTGTTAAAGGGTCATTTAATTGGTTAGGATTCTTGTTCACTTGGTTCTATGCGGTGTTGAGTTCGAAATATAAGACACCCGGGTTTGGAACTAAAGCAGCCGTGCCATTTGTATTATTAATCGTTGTTAATATTTTGGCACAACTTATCTTAGGCGATGTGCTCAGCCGAATCGTTAATATTGCTGGGGCGGTGTGGTTTGGCTTGATGTTTGACACTTGGTTCAAGCAACAGTTAATCAAAAATGGGTACACAGAAGTGGTTAATCAGGCATAAGCCGTTTTAAGGCAGAGTTGTTCAAGTCAGTTAGCTTGAGCAGCTCTTTTTTGTTTATAACTAGAACCAAATAGAACTTTCCCTAACTATTCGTCCAAGTCCTATTGTATCGACTAATTGGTTAACGTATACTTTCATTAGAATATGTCTTATGGAGGGGAATTTACATGCAAAAACAACGGGTAGTTTGGCGTTGGATGCTAGGTATTATTAGTTTTGTTATCTTATTATGTACAAGTCAATTTCTATTATCGGCGAAGGCCGCTACTAATCATGATGCGAATGAGTTCATTACTTCTGCGACAGTCACTAATGGACCAGATTTTAAACATAATGACACGATTAAATTACAGTATCATTTAAACTTTGGTGAGACAGCTTTAAGTGAAGGCGACACTGTGACCTTGAAGTTGCCAGATAATTTAATGCCACGCACAGAAAATGATGTTTTTGAGGTCACTGATAAAGATGGCACCGTCATCGGTCATGCTCAGGTCTCAGATAAAAAGAAAAATGAAGTTGTCATTACCATGAATGACGCATTAGTTGGAAAAACCAATGATTCAATGACGCTAAATCTGGCCACAAAGTATCGAGGTACGGATGTGGGCGAAAAAGACGTTATTTTTAATGATAATAACAGTTCGGTAATCAATATTATTCCAGATGAAGCTAATATGTCTAAAAAAGGGACACTTCAGGAAAACGGTACTGTCAAATGGACGATTCTAGTTGATCGTCAACAAATTGATATGCCTAATCTGAAAATTAGTGACACGATTGGTGCTAATCAGACTTTAGTTAAAGATTTCAATATTTATGATGGTGAGTGGACTGACTCAGGATCATACAAGCGTAAAGACAAAATTGATAGTAGTGCTTATGATATTACTTATACCAGTAAAGGTTTTGACCTGGCATTTAAAGATACTGTCAGCAATTTAATCGTGATTGATTATTATACTGAGGTTACGGATAAGGACCTAATTACTTCTGGATATAAGTTTAAAAATAAAGCAGTTATGACTTGGGGTGACGGCACTAACGGCGGCCCAAATAAAGAAGAAGCTAATGGCAATGTCTCGTCCAATTCTTCTAATGGTAATAACGGGTCTGGTACTGGTGAAGAGCCCGGGACTGATGAGGACGGCAATCCAGACGATCCAGATGATAATACTGAAGAAGAACCAGATGAAGATGGCGATACTGGGATTATCGATCCGGATGATGGGTATGATAAAGAGTTCCCTGAACCTGAAGAACCTGATACAGATACGAATGTAAATCCTGATGAGAATAGTTCTTCTGAAAGCTCAAGTTCTAGTAGTTCAAGTTCCAATGGTTCAAGTTCCAATGGTTCAAGTTCAGATGGCTCGAATTCCAACAGTTCAAGTTCTAACAACTCTAGTTCATCCAGCGATGTGTCATCAACTGATGACAAGAATGAAGCCGTAACACCATCTGAAAGCAGCAGTTCAACGAAGTCATCATCTGCAAAGACGACGAGTGAAGCGACCGATGCTAATCGGGCAGCTACTAAGCCATCTAGCGCTAAGAAGGTGACGACTAAAGCAACCCCAACGGCCACTAGTACGGACCATGCCCAAGCCGTTGCGAATAATCAAAAGTTACCACAAACCAATGAATCTAAAGCTAGCCATCAAGCATTAAGTTTGATGGGTGGGTTAGTTGCCTTTCTTACATTAGGTACCGGCGCTTTAATTCGGCATTGGTTCTAAAAATTAAAACTTAGTTAGTCGGAAAGTCTGCCAGTTTGGCAGGCTTTTTTTCGGCCAAACGCAAGGAACTTAACCAGTCTTAAGTGACTAGCAGTGCTTATCCCAACTGATTATAATTATATTTATAAAACGATGCAGGAGGGGTTCTTTTTGGAGGAAGACTTAGCCAATCAAGACTGCTGGCATCCGTTGTTACGGGAAATGAGTGCGTTAATTGGTCCGACAGCCACGTTACAATTTTTCCAGACTTATCAAGGTATGCGAATTTCAATTCCGGCGCATCTCTATGACAGTGCCTTGGTCGCACAACGAATCTTACAGCAAGCACCGCATCACAATGCCCAGGCATTAGCTAATAAGTATGGCTATTCCCGGCGTTGGGTTAATTTGACGATTCAGACAGCAAAAGGAGATCATCTGAAATGACGTTTGGCGGCATTAGTATTGGCCTAGTACTTGGCATTAGCCTGATTGGGTTGAGCTCGCAGGTAGTTCGGGCCAAAACGGTTAATTATGGTAGCCTGACCCCGACACAACGGGCGCGGTCATATATGAAGCTTTCGGTTGGTAAGCAAGATCGGCGATACGCGCTTAACAAAGTTATGTTGCCGATTAGTGTAAAACTAAAGAATACGACTAATCAGGCCTATCGTTATTACTTTACGCAACTCTATGTTGATTCGCACGGCTTAGATGGTGAAATTAGCTTTTATCGCGTGCATGGGCCTCACAAACATGTCACTGTTCAGGCACATTCGACTAAAACGGTGAAAAAGGCTTTTTATGAAAATGACCAATACTTACTGGGGTGGGTTGTGCCAGGAAGTGGGCATTACACCTATTTAAAGTATGGTAAATACAGCGGTTATTATGTCGAGCTTTTTAAGAATAACAAATTAAACTTTAAACGACTGACGAATCGAACTAATAAATACTATGTTTATGGCCGATGATAAGCGGCAATAGGCGTGGAAATTATTAGAAGGAGTAATATTCAATGAAGACCAAGTCGATTATTTTAGGATTAATAGTAGGATTGGAATAGTAACTATAAATATTTTATTTATGAACAGTAACTAAGTCCCGGCAGTGGCGCGCTTAGTCACTGCTTTTTGCTAAGCTTAAAAGTAATAACTGATAAAAAAGATTGACAATGAGTGAGAACTCACTATAATAGGTTTTGTTAAGTAAGTAACTACTCACTTACTAGTCAATTAAATTAAATAGATTGAACTTATACGAGGAGGCAACATTATGGGTCAAGCAATGATTGATTTACAACATCTGGCTAAAAAATTTGGCGATCAGCCAGTGCTAAAAGATATTAATTTAACCGTTAACCCAGGTGAAATCGTGGGGTTAATTGGACCATCGGGAGCTGGTAAATCGACCGTTATTAAGGTGACATTAGGCATGGAAGTGGCTAGTGGCGGTTCAGCTAAAGTCTTCAATGCGACGATGCCTAATCGTGAGCTACTTGGTCGAATCGGTTATATGGCACAAACGGATGCCTTATATGATGCCTTATCTGGTCGCGAAAATTTAAAATTTTACGGTTTGATGAAAGGCATCGCCAGGGGTGACATTAATCAAGAAGTTGACTATGTGGCGAAAGTCGTTGATTTAACAGAGGATTTGAATAGACGAGTTTCAGGTTATTCTGGTGGGATGATGCGCCGGCTATCCTTAGCAATTGCGTTAATGGGTAAGCCCGACTTATTGATTTTAGATGAACCGACTGTAGGGATTGATCCCGCATTACGGCGACAAATTTGGGCCGAACTTGATCGAATTCGGGATGAAGGTCGTAGTATTTTAATTACGACCCATGTGATGGATGAAGCGGAACTATGTGGTCGGGTCGCCTTGTTATTGGATGGCAAAGTGATGGCGTTTGATACGCCAGTCGCATTAAAGCAGTCATATCAAGTAACAACGATTGAAGATGTCTTTTTAAAGGCGGAGGGTGTTGACTAATGCGAACAATTGGAATTATGAATCGGGTGCTGAAGGAACTTTTCCGTGACAAGCGAACGTTAGCCTTAATGTTTATCGCACCCATTTTAATTATGTTACTCATGAGTGTGATTTTTAACACCAACTCAGCAACTGATGTGACGGTCGGCACGGTTTCCGTCAGCCATAAGCTGAATAAGCAAATGGCTGATATCAAGCATGTCACTGTTAAAAAATATGACACGAAAAGTGCTGCTAAAAAGGCGTTGGACAAGGAAAGTATTGATGCCATCGTTAAGAAGAACGGCAGTAATTACAGCTTAATGTACGCAAATACCGACTCAACGAAGACCGCAACTGTCAAACTAGCGTTTAAGAACGCATTGACGGCCACGAGTATTAGTCAGTTGAAGTCAGCTTTAAAGCAGAGTACAAAAGTAACAGTTAAGCTACAAGCCCAGCTACAAGCGCTTCAAAAGCAACAGGCAGCGGCCACGGCCAAGGCTAGTGGTCGTGTGGTTGCGGCCAAACAAGCTATTTCCACCAAAGCAACGTCTACTACGACTGCAACTAAGTCGACTAGTCAACAGTCACCGAAGATTACGAACCATTACGTTTACGGCGATAAGGATACGGGGTATTTCGCTAAGATGTTACCAATCTTAATGGGCTTTTTCGTGTTCTTCTTCGTCTTCCTGATTTCTGGGATGGCCTTATTAAAAGAACGGACCACTGGGACGTTGGATCGGTTATTAGCCACGCCGGTTAGCCGGTCTTCGATTGTTTTTGGGTATATGTTGAGTTACGGCATTTTAGCGATTATTCAAACGATTCTAATCGTTGTCGTGACGGTCTGGTTACTCGGTATCGAGGTCGTCGGCAATATGGCGAGTGTGATCGTGATTAACTTGATTCTAGCGTTAGTAGCGTTAGCTTTCGGAATCTTATTGTCGACGTTTGCCAACTCCGAATTTCAGATGATGCAGTTTATTCCGTTGGTTATTGTGCCGCAAATCTTCTTCTCTGGGATCATTCCTTTGGATTCAATGGCTGCTTGGGTCAAGGATATTTCGTACATTATCCCCATCAAATATGCTGGTGATGCGGTTACCGATATCATCATGCGGGGGACGTCCATCTTTGATTTAGGGTTTGATATCGGTATCTTGTTAATCTTCTTAGTTGTCTTGACGTTCCTCAACATCGTGGGGCTGAAACGTTATCGGAAAGTTTAAGTTTAATCAATGGTGCGTGGTTGGCGTGATTGATTGCATGCCGTATACTTGGTAAAGGTGAAAAATGAACGCGAGGGATTTAAATGCAAGTCAATAATGTTGAAACCTTATTTAAGAAGACGCTACGTGAATCTGATTTATCGGCCAAGCAACAGGCCGTCTTACAAGTGAGTCTGAATCTGTTTGCTGAGCAAGGCTTTGATCGGACGAGCACGAGTGAAATTGCTAAGGCTGCGGGTGTCTCAGAAGGAACGGTTTTTAAGCAATTTAAGACTAAGGAAGGTATTTTAAAAGCGATTGTGGCGCCCGTCTTAGATCATGTGGCCCCAATGGTGGCATCCGAATTTTTTGATGAACTAAAAAACAATAATTTAGGTGATTTAAGATCGTTTATGCAATATGCCATCCAGGATCGGATGACGTTCGCAATTGAAAATCGACAACAAATTAAAGTCTTTGTGCAAGAAGTCATTCGTGAGCCTAAGTTGATTGTTACCTTGTCGACGAAGCTTCAAACGGTTATGAATGGGCAAATCGGCGCAGTACTACAGCAATTCAAAGATCGTGGTGAATTAGTTGACTGGTCGAATATGCGAATTATCCAGTATATGGTTGGGATTCTTGGTAGTTATGTGGTGCCACAAGTGTTCTTTGCACCGACCGCTGATTTTGATGCGGCGAAGGCTAGTCAAGAAGCGGTCGAAGTTTTACTACATGGATTGACGCCGGTTAAATAGAGCGTTGGCTAGATTGAGAATAGTTATTTTTAAGGCAAGCAGCTGATTAACGGTTGCTTGCCTTTTTCTTGATGGATTAACTGAGATATCAAGTTGATTTAAATGAACCTAAAGCTATACTGATAGCGGGGGGATGATTTGATGCGGTGTAAACTGAATGCTGGGTTGTTGGTGCTAGCGATCGTTGTCTTGTTATTGAGTTCAATTACGAGACGGTCGAGCGCGGCTGTGACGACGCAGACATTAGCGGAATTACCGGGAAACTTGCAACGAACTTGGTATCACTATGATGATAACGAGGGTTATGATACGGTGACTTTCAAAGCCCATCAGTTTCAAACTGTTGAACGGCAAAGCGGGACTACCTATCATCATCGGTTGCAGGTCCATCAACGTGTCATGGATTTAAATCCTAACCAGCTGGCCCACCATCCAACGTGGGCGGTCGCGCGGCAATGGGTAATGAGCGGGGTGAATTGGTTGAATGTGCGTGGTTGGAACCAATCGTTAGGCACTGGCTGGGATTTTAAAGTCAGTCAGCAGCAGTTGGCGAAGCAATCGGTGACGATACTAAGCCAGACTAGTAGTTGTGGGACTTGGGCGTATGAACATTATTTTACGTCCAAACAGCTTGCACGCCGTTATCGGAATAGTCACTTTACTGGGGAAGTTTATGGGACCTCTTATTGAGGTTACTAATGAGTGTGCTATCTTTAATGGTAGGGGATAGTTTAAAAATGAAAAGAATGGGTATAGGTGAAGGTTATGGTGCAAACGATTAAAAAAGCGATGGTCGCGGCTAAGAACTGGATTCAAATCAGTATTGGTTTTGCCATCATCAGTATCCCAATCAATCTACTAATGGGCCGCCCCGTTTTAAACGGTTTGTGGCATGATTGGGTAGTCGCAGATGCTGGATTACGCTGGCAACTATTAGGTCTTGTGCTAGGGGTATTACTAGCGGCTTGGGTTGTGCTAACCCTACTTTTTACGCTCGGTTATGGGCTAAATGATTGGCTTAAACAGCAGGATAATAAGTCTTCAAACTAGGTTACCAATAAGTTTAGCGGTACACTGACGACCCAGGAAGTGATTATGATGCGACTGAAACCATTATTGAAAACAACCTTGACGGCGGGGTTGCTGATTACCGCGATTTTGAATTTATTTCACGCGGCTCAGCTAGTGAAACAAGCCCGAAAAAATCGTTAAAAGTGACTAAAAATTGATTTGATCATTTAGATTGAATCAATTTTTCTTTACTTTAATTTTTCATATGTTATTATCAACATATGAAAGGAGTAACATATGATTAATAAACCACAATTAATTTCAACGCGGCAGTTACAGGAATCGGACCGCATTTTTAAATTACTCAGTAATCCGATTCGCTTACAGTTACTGTACGTTTTGGAACAACAAGCGCTCAACGTGAGTGAACTCGGCACGTTATTGGACGTGGAACAATCTGTCGTCTCCCACCAATTAGCGTTATTGCGGCAGCATCAGCTGGTGAGTGCGCATAAGGTCGGGAAGGCGAGTTATTATCAATTAGATGATCCGCATATTTTAGATGTGATTAACGAGATGTTAGCTCATGCGGATCATGTAATTCGGGGGGCGCGACATGGCGAATAAAACCACTTTAGTGAAACAAAGTATGCGAACAGAGTATTTTTCGACTGGTTGGATGGTTTTTGAATTTGCAGTCGGTTTAACCGCGGGACTACAAGCGGGCTCAATTCTGTTGATTGCGTTCGGGCTGGATAGTTTTCTGGAAATTATTGCTGGGGGCACGCTCATTTGGCGCTTACGCAAAGAAGCACTGGGCGCGCCGCAAGTTGAGATTGAGCGCGCGGAACAACGGTCATCTTTAATTGTCGGTACGGTTTTGTTAGGACTATCGATCTATGTGACTGCAGTCTCCTTATTTAACTTATTCACCCATCAAGTTGCCAATGAAAGTCCGATGGGGATGGCGATTGCGGTGGCATCGCTAATCTTGATGCCGTTATTAGCTTGGCGGAAACGTCAACTAGGTCACGCGCTACAATCACCAGCGCTAGTGGAAGATGGCATGTGCAATATTACTTGTGCTTATATGGCCGGAACGGTGCTGATTGGCGCGGTCCTCACGAGCCTACTTAATTGGTGGTGGGCCGATTCGGTGGCGGCACTAGTCTTAGTCTATTTTATTGCCAGTGAAGGCTGGGAATCGTTCCAAACGGGTCGCGGTAAAAGTGAATAAAATGGCATCAGCACTGATTTGACTGGAAAAACTGTGGATAACTTCCAGTCAAATCAGTGCTTTTTAGTTGTCCACCGGTGGATAACTTTTATTTTTGGTCTAGTTAATCACTTTGAGTGGGTAAACTGTGCGTAAGTCGGGGTATAAGTGCATAACTATGGGGATTTCGTTAGTTTAGATTATTAAATAGTAGCAGGATTTTTGGGGAGATTGGCTGATTGGTCTGTTTTTTGTTTTGGTGGATAAGTTTTTGGGGGCTCTTTTTGTTATTTTTAGTGCTGAAACGTGTTCACTCGGACTGATGACTCCGCTTGCTACGCATCCAGCACTACTCGGAAGTTCGCCGAGTAATGCTGGATACTAGGCAATGCTCGCCATCAACCCGTCCTCGTTCACACTCTGTTATTCCATCCAAGAATAACAAACCCGCCGTTTTCGAATTGAACCCCACCCCCGCCAAGCCGTATGATAAACTTGTAAATTTTAAAGGAGATGATCATTGATGGCTGAACAACCATGGGACTTACGTCGGGTACTTGATGAGCTTAAGGCTGATCCGAAGCAGTATCACGAAACTGATGTGTCCGTTGATCCAAATGCTGAACTTTCTGGAGTTTATCGTTACATTGGTGCCGGTGGTACGGTGCAGCGACCGACGCAAGAAGGGCCAGCGATGATGTTTAATAATGTGAAAGGCTTTCCGGATACCCGGGTTTTAATGGGGTTGATGGCGAGTCGGCGCCGGGTTGGTAAGATGTTCCATCATGATTACCAAACGTTGGGCCAATTCTTGAATGAATCGGTTTCAAATCCGATCGCGCCAGTGACGGTCACTGAAGCAGACGCGCCTGCGCATGAAGTTATCCACAAGGCGACGGATGCTGACTTTGATATTCGGAAGTTAGTGGCAGCGCCAACCAATACGCCCCAAGATGCTGGGCCATATATTACGGTCGGGGTGGTCTTTGGGTCGAATATGGATAAGTCCAAGAGCGATGTGACGATTCATCGGATGGTGTTGGAAGATAAAGATAAATTAGGTATTTATATCATGCCTGGTGGTCGGCATATCGGGGCGTTTGCGGCTGAATATGAAGCTGCTAACAAGCCAATGCCGATTACGATTAATATCGGGTTAGATCCCGCTGTCACCATTGGAGCCACTTTTGAGCCACCGACCACGCCATTTGGGTATAACGAACTCGGTGTAGCCGGGGCGATTCGGCAACAGGCCGTCCAATTAGTTGATGGGGTAACTGTCGATGAAAAGGCAATTGCCCGGTCTGAATATACGTTGGAAGGCTATATCATGCCGAACGAACGGATTCAAGAAGATATCAACACGCATACCGGCAAAGCGATGCCAGAATTTCCGGGTTATGATGGCGATGCCAATCCAGCGTTGCAAGTGATCAAAGTTACCGCCGTTACCCATCGTGAACAGGCCATCATGCAAAGTGTCATTGGACCTTCTGAAGAGCACGTCAGCATGGCTGGGATTCCAACTGAAGCCAGCATCTTGCAATTAGTCGACCGCGCAATTCCGGGTAAGGTCTTGAACGTGTATAATCCGCCCGCTGGTGGTGGCAAGTTGATGACCATTATGCAGATTCATAAGGAAAATGAAGCCGATGAAGGGATTCAACGACAAGCGGCCTTACTCGCGTTTTCAGCATTTAAAGAATTAAAGATCGTAATTTTGGTGGATGAAGATGTGGATATCTTCGATATGAATGATGTTATCTGGACGATGAATACACGTTTTCAAGCGGATCAGGACTTAATCGTCTTGCCTGGCATGCGAAATCATCCCTTAGACCCATCAGAACGGCCACAATATGATCCAAAATCAATCCGCTTCCAGGGCATGAGTTCAAAGCTAGTTATTGATGGCACGGTGCCATTTGATATGAAAGACCAATTCGAACGGGCCCAATTCAAAGAAGTACCAGATTGGAAAAAATATTTAAAATAAAGTATGTTTTGAGTTGAACTGACTAGTGATGACCGCCAATACCACCAGTTGCGGGCATTTGTTAGTTGAATCAACCAAATTAATTAAACAACAGTGCTGATGAGCAAGCCTCATTGGGACTGTTGTTTTGTTAATATCTTGATTTGAGCGTGTAAATTCAACGAATCACTAGAATTAATCGCTACTGATTGTGATTATTAGCTAAGACAAAGATTCACTAAAAAAGGATTGCAATCGGTTACAATTGTCGTATGCTTAATAGTGAAAAGATTCACTTAGTCGAAAACCAGTTAGGAGATGCGAATCATGAATCGAGTGACGCAATTATTAGGAATCCAATATCCCATCGTCCAAGGTGCCATGCAGGAAGTTGCCACGGCCGAGTTAGCGGCGGCGGTCGCTAACGGTGGCGGCTTAGGTATTATTGCCGCTGGCGGTAAAACGGCTGAAGAGGTTCGGGCGGCCATCAAAAAGGCGCGTACCTTAACAGATAAGCCGTTTGCAGTTAACTTAATGTTAATGGATCCGAATACGCCAGCGATTGTGCAAGTCGTTATTGATGAAAAAGTACCGATTGTAACAACTGGTGCGGGGACGCCGAAGAACTATATGGCAGACCTAAAAGCAGCCCATGTCAAAGTTTTGCCAGTAGTGCCAAACGTTAAAATTGCTAAGAAGATGGAAGCCCTCGGTTGCGATGCCGTGATTGCGGAAGGCATGGAAGGCGGCGGCCACATTGGCACATTAACGTCTCAAGTCTTGTGGCCCCAAATTGCCGATGCTGTTTCGATTCCGCTGATTGCGGCTGGTGGGATTGGTGATGGTCGTGGCATGGTGAGCGCAATGGTGGCTGGGGCTGAAGGGGTTCAATGTGGGACCTTATTCTCAATTGCCCAAGAAAGTCCGGTTGGCGATCAATGGCGGCAAGCCGTGGTTGAGGCCACGGATTCATCAACAGTTGTCATTGGCAGCACGATTCGGGATGCCAGTCGCATGCTGATGAATCATAAAGCCGAAGAACTGAGTGTGTTGGAAGCCCAACCGGTGTCACGCGAGACCTTTAACGATGCAATGAGTGTTGGGTTACGGAGCGCGGTGCATGAAGATGACGCAACTGATGGGGTAATCTTTAGTGGGGCTGTTGCTGGCTTGATTAAAGAAGCAAAACCAGCCGCTGCGGTGATTCAGCAGTTGATGACCGAAGCGGAAGATATTATTAATCATCAGACAATCGAATTGAGCTAGTTAGGCAAAGCGTCGATGAAGATCGATGCTTTTTTGGATGCTTTAAATACGTGAATTACGTAGCCTTTATGTTATACTAATGCCAAGGATCGAAGAGGGGGATTCGACATGAATCAAGTTAAAGCAATTCGTCAACGGTATCAGATAAAGCGGCCAGAATTTGCGGCGCTACTTGGTGTATCGGTGCGCACCTTGGAAGGCTGGGAGAGTGGTCGATTCACCCCCAGCGGCGCTGCCAAAAAGTTACTGCAAGTCATCGGTGCCAGTCACGAAGCGTTTGCGCAATTGCAACGTTTCAAAGGAGAAGAACAAATGATTGAATTGGAACGAGATCCAGAAGCACTGACGATTATGGGGGTACCGTTTGCGACTAAGTCGAATTATGAAGCGACGGTTAGCGCCATCGCCAATAATATGTTTGAAGGTTACCAGCCGACTGTCGAAGATGTGCAATATTTTGCTGAAGACCATAAGCAACCGATTAACCCTACCGAAGCTTTAGCCCGTGTGCGTCAAGCTAAACGGGTTAAGACCAATGGATAATTCGGCTTGGCAGGCTTATTTGCAGCCAAATGGTACCTTGAAGAATCTACTAGGTCTTACTGATGAAGAAGAATTAGCGGCAACCGAGTATTTAATGACGACTGATCGTCAGCGGGTTATCGCTAAACGACATTTCGTACTACCGAATGGCTATCAAATTCGCGGTGAAAGTATTGATGATGTGTTACAAATTCACGGCTTCTTATTTGATGGACTCTATGCTTGGGCTGGTAAGTACCGCAATGTCGATATGATGAAAGGCCAGACGTCATTTTTAGAGGCACAGTTTATTGGCGTTGCCCAAGGTGAATTAAATCGTGAATTAGCGGAACTGGCAACGGTGAGGCGTGGTGATAAAGCACGATTGGCGCACTGGCTTGGCCAGTTAATTTCAGATTTCAATTATATGCATCCGTTTCGGGAAGGTAATGGTCGCACGCAACGGGTCTGGGCGTTAGCGTTGGCCTATGAAAAAGGGTTCAAGTTTAATTTGGTTCCGGATCAGGCGATGTACGACGCTTATTTACAGGCTAGTATTGAAGATGATGCTGGCATGATGCAACACGTTTTTGAAGTCTATTTAGAACAACTTGATTAATC
Organism: Lactiplantibacillus songbeiensis; assembly: GCF_005405125.1. GTDB lineage: Bacteria > Bacillota > Bacilli > Lactobacillales > Lactobacillaceae > Lactiplantibacillus > Lactiplantibacillus songbeiensis. The sequence goes on along the minus strand of NZ_BJDL01000036.1, from coordinate 10,488 downwards.
GAACAGCCCCGTTGCCATCAATTGGTAACGGGGCTGTTTGGGCAATTATTCTGGTTCACTAGCCGTTAAAAAATTAACTAGATCAGTCATCAACTGACTACCGGCGCGCTGTGGATAAACGAATTGCAACTGGCTGAATACTGGAATCGGTAATGAGCGCATCACGAATTGGTCATTCATAAAGGGGGCTGCTGAGCGTTTGAATAATAACGTCACGTTTTGACTATTAGCTAAAGTCGCCATTAATGTTTCAATATGCGTACTTTCAAAGAAAATAGTTGGTTTCAAGTTTTGACGTGCGAATAACGACATGATGAGTTCATAGACCCCGGAACCAGCTGGCAAGCTGACGAGTGATTGATGAGCGAGCTCGTGTAGCCGAATGGTCGGTTGCTGAGCCAATGGGTGGTTAACCGGCAAGATAATCTTGAGTTCGTCACTTAACAAGGGCTGCTTTTGAAAGTCGGTTGGTTGTAGCGCACTCGTCTGGGTATCACGAATAATCGCTGCTTGAAATTCACCGGCTAACAAACGGGCTAAAACGTGATCACCTTCGTCTTCAATTAACGTTAAGGCGACATCGGCGTGGTTACTGTTAAAGGTCGCAATCTTGGGTGCTAGATGATATTGGCTAGAGACTGGAATAGCGCCGATAGTCAGTTGGCTAAGTGTTGATGGTCGGTTGGGCGCTAACGCCTGCATCATAGCTTCATAGTCAGCAATCATTTTTAAGGCGTGGTGATAAAAGGTCTCACCAGCGGGGGTAATCTGTAGGCGCCGCTTATTGTAGGTATTGAGGAGTTGAATGTTTAGCTCGTTTTCAATGGCCCGCATCCGCTTTGAAAGTTCAGACTGCGACATATGCAGTTCAACGGCCGCGTTCGATATATGGCGCAATTCATACACCATAATGTAGGCTTGGATATCATTAATCGTCAAAAATCATCACCGCTTTCGTTGAAAGATTGTTAAGTTAATTTCTATTCTAACACCGGATTTTAGTCGCGTCTGGCGGTGGTCAATTTATTAATAAGAAATCGCTAAAATCGGTCGTTTTTTGGCCGGAAAAACTTGATTGGCCGGGGACGCTGGTCCACAATAAACGTGGTTTGAGAGACCGATTAAAATACGTTTTAAGGAGTTGAGTTTGATGATTGCGACTAGTTTAGTTTTCTTGGTAGTCTTAGTAATTGGTATCTTGTTGAGTGGGATTTTCTTCCGATACATGGACGCTGGTGCTGGCGTGTCGTTTGGCTCGATTAAGCTCGGCGATTTACGGACTGAATTCTTAAATATTGCCTTGATGATTGGGTTATTATTATGGGCATTGATGTTGATTCACTAATTTAGCAATTATTAGGTCGCGTGGCTCGAAATTTGAGTCACGCGATTTTTGTGTCGATCCGCGGCTGAATGCTTGCGTTGACGGGCCTAAACTCGCTATAGTGTTACTATGATTGTTTTTTAGCTGAGTTAAAAGTTGAAAATTGGTATACTGGATTGTTAGCAATTAACTGATAGTTGTCACTCTGGTTGGCCCAGCATCGGCTGGAACGTGGTGGCCGCGTTTATGAGCCACAAAGCGGTCGTCTCATAAGCCGGGCTTTGACTAACTCGAGAAAATCACTCGACTAAATCAAACGACACCACTGAGCCAATGCTGGCCCGCCCGGCGTTAAATCGCGTTTATTTATCGGTTAGTGAGCATTCAATTAATGCGTGCCGCTTAGCCGAGAGGTTGGTTGCTAAAATGCTCAGCCGTGTCGTTGCCCTAAGCCCGGTGGTTTTTTCGAGCTTAGGGCAACGACAGTTTTGAAGACCGTTTTTGGCTTCAAAATGGCCCATGGCGTTCCAGCATTTTAGCAACCAACCGGCAGGCGACAAATATCAACTAGTCTCGGACTTAATGAACTTAATTTTTGAATGGAGATGATGGATGTGGTCCAGTCAGCTTACTGGCAACGCATTGCCACCCAAGCACAACAGGAGCAACGGCCATTTTTTAGTTTGGCCCCGATGGAAGCCGTGACCGGTTCCGTCTTTCGGCGTGTCGTCATGCGCGCAGCCGCTCCCGATAACTTTTATACCGAATTTACGAATGCCTTGAGTATTACTCACCCGAAAGCCAAGTTCACCACGCGTGGTCGCTTATATATTGACCCTAATGAACAGCCGAAACCGATTGTCCAGCTTTGGGGTAATAGTGGTGAAGACTTTACCAAAGCGGCGCAGGAAGTCCAACGTCAAGGTTATGAAGCCATTGATATTAATATGGGCTGCCCTGATATGGCCGTGATTAAGAATCATAGTGGTAGTGACTTGATTCGCCATTTTGACCGCGCTAAGGAAGTGATTGATGGCGCTCGTCAGTCGGACTTGCCGGTTAGTGTTAAGACCCGGTTAGGTTTCGATGATTTGAACGAATACGAGACTTGGATTCCGTTCCTTTTAAAGGAACAAGTGCCGGTCTTAACCGTACATGTGCGGACACGTGCGGAGATGAGTAAGGTGCCCGCCCATTATGAATTAATCGATAATTTAATTCAGATGCGCGATACTTTGGCACCGGACACCTTGTTACAAATTAATGGCGATATTGCCGATTATCAAGCCGGACTTAAATTGGCCCAAGCCCATCCCGGCGTTGACGGGATTATGATTGGCCGGGGCATCTTTACGAATCCGTATGCCTTTGAAAAAGTACCGCAGCAGCATTCGACCCATGAATTGTTGGAACTATTACGTTATCAACTTGATCTCTATGACCAATTCGTCGCCATGGGAATTCAAGGACACTTCGCACCGTTGCAACGGTTCTTTAAGATTTACGTGCGCGGGATGCGGCATGCCGCTGAGATTCGCAACGACTTGATGCAGACGCAAACGACTGACGAGGTCCGTGCCATTATTGATAAACTTGAGGCTGAGCTGTAAACGGCTGACTTGCTGAATAGGTTGAAATAGGTTATCCTTTAATATGTAATGACAAATTGAAATTAAAGAGGGCTATTAAACATGGAAACGATCACTTTGAATAATGGCGTTAAAATTCCCCAATTAGGACTCGGTGTTTTTAAAGTCGCTGATGATCAGACGTTAATTGATTCAATCAATGCGGCATTGGCAGCTGGCTATCGGCACTTTGATACCGCTAAAATCTATCATAATGAAGATGGCGTGGGCACCGCGTTAGCGAATGCAGACGTTAAGCGTGAAGAGTTATTTGTCACCTCTAAATTATGGGATAATGTGACGACTTACGACGAGACTAAGCGGGCCTTTGAAGCTAGTTTGAAACGCTTAAAGCTGGATTACCTGGATATGTACTTAATTCATTGGCCAAGTGCTGGCTATAATGAAAAGTGGCGGGCGATGGAAGACTTGTATCACGATGGTTTGATCAAAGCAATCGGGGTCTCTAACTTTGAAGCCAACCATTTGGAAAAGCTACTTACTACGGCTAAAGTCGTACCGGTGGTGGATCAGATTGAAACGCATCCATACTTCCAACAAACGACCTTGCATGCCTTGTTGCATGATCTAGATATTCGTCATGAAGCCTGGGGTCCACTCGGCCAAGGCAAGAGCGATGTCTTGACGAATCCGGTACTAGCCGAGATTGCGGCGGCCCATCATAAGTCAACGGCGCAAGTGATTCTACGTTGGCACATTCAACGTGGTGAAATTGTGATTCCTAAATCCATTCATCAGAATCGAATTGAACAAAATATCGATGTCTTTGATTTCAAATTGACGGCGGCTGAAATGATTGCCATTGCTGGCTTAAATAAAGATCAACGGGGCTCGTCTGACCCTCAAGATGAGACTTGGTTGGCAAAATCAATGACCATGGCATAAGGTGGTATTAACGCAGTTTACTAGTGATGTAAAGTCATTGGCAAGCTGCGTTTTTTTCTGAAAAGTTAGAAGCGTCCTAACTTGAATTAAAACGCTGGCTTTCGATATACTAACGGTGAACCAGAGACTTAATATGAATGCACAGCTATTATACGAGGGGGAATTAGCTTGGAATTTAATCGTCAGCAACACCGCTTCAATGAGCAAGGCCTTATTAAAGATTGGTTGGCGAAACGAGTCATTAGAAGCTGGTTAACGGTTGGTAACCTTTGGGGGAAGGCTAGCTATAAGCCTAAGTTAGTGTTGGTACCTGCACGCTTGATATTAAAACCGCCACGAACAGAATGACTCGAATAATAAATTAAAAAAATTAGGTCATCACTAGCGGTTTAACGTTGATTTTAACGTTAAACTGTTTTTTTGAAGGTTTATCCTTGACCTGGAGTTGGCTCCAGGTTATAAGCTGATTGCAGTTGTTAAGAACTAATCAGTTTTGAAATTCTAGGAGGAATTTAATCATGCAATCAATTAACTGGCCTAGTCGTTATTTACCTGGAACGACTGATAATTTTGTGTCCAATGAAGTCATTGTTGCTGGTTTGACCGTCAGCCAAGTTTGGGCCTATCTGGTCGATACGAGTCAGTGGACAGGTTATTACGATAATGCCGCCAAGATCGTTTTGACCGATACAGAGACTACCCGGTTACAACAAGGTGAACGGTTCCGCTTTGAAACATTCGGCTTTCCAATTGAGGCGCAAGTGATGGAACTAGTTGCACCTCAAGATGATCGCATCGCCCGTTTGAGTTGGCACGGCTGGCAAACTGGCGATGCGCAGACCGCGTTAGACGTGTATCATGCTTTCCTGATTGAAGCTTTACCAGGCCAGCGGGTACGGGTGTTAACGCAAGAATCTCAACTTGGTCAACCAGCCGCTGAGATGGCAACGCAGACCCCTAATCCAATGTTAAATGGTCATCAGGCCTGGTTGGATGGGTTAGTTGCCGCAGCTAAAAAGTAGCTGTTCGGCAGTGAATTGTGGTATTTTGAGGGTAAATGAGGTGAGCTAATGAGTTACAGTATTGGTCAAGTGGCCGAAAAATTAAGTGTGACCGTTGATACACTGCGATATTACGATAAAGCTGGCTTGTTACCTTTTGTTAAGCGGGATACCGCGGGGCGTCGGACATTTACCGACAATGATCTGCATTTGATGCAAACGATTATGTGCTTGAAAAATGCCGGAGTACCTGTTAATGAGATTGCCACGTTTGTTCAGCTACGGTTGCAAGGTGATGCCAGTCTAACCACGCGGTATCAGTTGTTGCAAGCACATGAAAAAAATCTGAAAACCAAAATTCTCGACTTACAACAAACATTAGCGTATCTGCAATATAAAAAGTGGTATTACGAAACGGCGGTTGCTGCTGGCACTGAAACGATTCATTTTATTCCGGGGACGAATGAAGTGAAGCCTGAACTGGCAATGGCGTATGAGCAACACTTAAAAGCTACTGACCAACTGGCAACGTTAGCGCTATTCAGTGAAGTCGTGGATTTGCCTACTAGTGATTAAGACAACGTGCAATTCAAATTTGAATTGCACGTTTTTTCGGTCATTGACAAGCCTGATAGAAACCGCTATCATTTAATATGTAATAACTTATTAAACGGAGGTCTTTAAAATGCCAGCCTATACAATTGATGATTTTTCACGGATGATTGACCATACGAACCTGCATGCCGATGCCTCGGCTGCTGATATGAAAAAACTTTGTGATGAAGCCAAGCAGTATCACTTTAAGATGGTGGCGATTAACCAAGTTCAATCCAAGCTGTGTTCAGAATTACTTCAAGGCACCGATATTGATACCGGGGCAGCCATCAGCTTTCCACTCGGACAGACGAGTATTGAATCCAAGGAATTCGATACCCAAGATGCGATTAAAAACGGCGCTAATGAAATTGATTATGTGATTAACATTACCGAATTAAAGAATGGTAATTATGATTACATCAAGGATGAAATGACCCGGATTGTGGCAATTTGTCGTCAAGCCGGGGTACCTTGCAAAGTTATCTTTGAGAATTGTTATTTAACGACTGACGAGACTCGAAAAGTTGCTGAGATTGCGAAGGTAGTTCGGCCTGACTTTATTAAGACCGCGACCGGCTTTGGCACTGGTGGGGCAACGGTCGCGGATGTAAAGTTGATGAAGTCAGTGGTCGGCGATACCGTTAAAGTGAAAGCGGCGGGCGGTATTCGTAACTCGGATGACTTTTTGGCGATGATTCAAGCCGGGGCTGACCGGATTGGCTGTAGTGCCGGGATTAAGATTATTGAAGCTTTAAAAGAACGGTTCCAGGTGGATCATATTGACCATATTGATATTGACCGACCATACCCTAAAATTACGCAATAGTTAATCAAGGTCATCGCTTCATTTAGGCGATGACCGTTTTATGTTATGATGATACATCATGACAAATGCAGAAGGGGGCGGTCGGATGACTGAGTTAGCGAAACATAAACAAATTGAATTGGATTTATTGAAGAAGCTTAAAGATGGGACTTATCCGCCACAAACCTTGATTCCCAGAGAAGTCGACTTAATGGCGCATTATCAGGTCAGTCGGCCAACCGTGCGTCAGGCGATTCAGTCGCTAGTCGAACAAGGCTGGCTTGAAAAGCGCAAACGCCGGGGCACCATGGTTAAATCAAAAAAGATCGCGCAAGCTTTTACCCAAGTCATCGAGGGATACAATGATGAGATGCAAAGTAAAGGCCTCAAGCCGCAGACGAAAGTACTCTTGTTTCAAGCGGAGACAGCCACCGCGGAAGTTGCTGAACAACTGGAACTAGCTGTTAGCGCGCCAGTTTATAAGTTGGTTCGGTTACGGTACGCCAATCAGCAGCCAATCGTTTTACTGACCAGCTATTTGCCAAGCACGGTGTTAGTTGACCCCGCCACGGTTGATTTTTCCCAAGTGTCGTTATATGCAACGTTGAAGCAGGCGGGCTTGGGTGTGACGCGCGTTCGGCGGCGATTAGATGTGCTAACGGCCGATGAAACGACAGCTGATTTGTTGAACGTGGCGACGGGGGCACCGTTATTTTACTTTCATACGCAAGGGTTGACGGTCGCGGATGTGCCCGTTGAGTATTCGATTGCGAAGTATCGGGGCGATGTGAATACTTTTGTAATGGATCTCAAGCGAGAAGATTGACGACGGTTAACTTTCGTGCTAAATTTAAAAATGACTAGTGGTCAATTTAGCTAAGTTGATCACTTTTTTTGACTAAAAAAGCGATAATGGAGGTGCGGCATGGTTAATAGTTTGACGCAACAGCAAAAACAAGACCGCGCACAACGGATTGGCGACGCGGCGTTTGCGCTCTTTAAGACGCAATCGTTTGGTAAGATTACGATGGCTGCGATTGCGAAACAGGCAGGCGTCTCTAAGGGCACGTTGTTTAATTACTTTGAAAGTAAAGAAAGCTTATTTATGACGATCTTGCTGGATGGCTATCATCAGTACTTTGACCAGTTGATTATCCAGATTAACCAGCGCCCAAGCTTTGACTTAGCCGATTTTTTGACCTTACTGCTGACAGAGACTGGCAACTTGATTGATCACCATAGTTTATTGGTTCGGCTGAATGCCTTACGTGGCCCCATCTTAGAGCGGGGCGCGAACATGAGTCAGACAATTACTCATCGCCAGAGCTTTTACGCGACGAGTGAACGTTTGGCAACGGTGATCCATGATCGAATTTCGAAGCTAAGTGTCGCTGAGATTAGTCAACTATTTATCGTTCAGACCGCGATGATCAGCGGGATGATGAACTTATCCGGTCTCGATGAATTCAATCATCAACGACTCTTTGATCATGATTTTGAGCACTTTAAGATACATTTGAAGCCTGATACGGTCGCGACTTTCCGGTATTACTTGCAGGGAAAGTACCCGAATGTTAACTTGGTTAAACCCTAATATAAAATAAGGCCATCTCAGTTTATTGGGATGGTCTTTTGTTTACTCATAACGTGCGTGCATTTTGGCTAACTCAGTCTTAACTTTTTTAACAAAGTCAGTCGGTCCTAACACTTTAACCGCAGCGCCCTGGCTCAACAACCACATCATCACGCCATAATCACCCAGGACTTCGGCCTCAATCACGACACTGCCGCCCTGATCTGGTTGACGGTAACGTTCATGGTCATTTTTAGGGTCAAACGGTTCAACTTGGTCATTGGCGAAATACCGTTGCACGACTTCCGCGGTGGGAAACCGATCTAAGGCTGCTTCCACGATACCCCAGAATTGGAATCGTACTTTTAGAATGTTGCCGGGATACATAAATTGGATACGCTTGCGAAATTCGCCATCGTTAAAGCGATCATTGCGACTGCGCGTAATCTGCTGACTAGGTTGGCTCGGACGATAAGTTTTAATCCGGTCAGCGCGATAGAACAACGTCGTCTGATGCTTGGCGTTGTAGCAGGCAATATAGAAATAATATTCTGAAAAGATGACCGCTTCTGGCAAAATCGTTCGAGTCACTTCAAAGTTTTCGCGCCGTTGATAAGTGATGGTCATAGTTGTTTGATGACGAATCGCATCACTGAAAAACCACAGTAAATTGAGTAGTGACTGGCCATGATGAACTGGCGTGTAAAAGATTTTTTCATCACCGATGATGCTTTTGACCGCTTTGCGACTAGTGGGCTGAATGAGGTTGGTCAGACCATCTAATAAGTCGTCTAATTCCGACTTCGTAAACGCACGGCTGGCAAGGACAATCTTGGCGATAGCCAGAACATCGCGAGCAACGAGTTGGTGCTTATCGGTGACTTCGTTAGTAGGTGTGTCTACCTGAAGCTCATAACTTTTGTAAGTCGGATTGTACTTAATCTGTCGAGGGTCATTGATCGTCGTTAAAAAGTCATTGACGGCATTAATGTCACGTTGAATTGAACGCGGAGTGACATTGTAAGCAGCTGCAAGTTCGGCCTTTTTCAGCCGGTTCTCATTGATCAAGTCGTGATAAATAGCGAGTTGGCGTTGACCACTAGTTTTAAAATCTGTTGCTGCCAAGATGAACCACTGCTTTCTGTATAAATTGTAAGACGTTAAGTTCAGTGTAACAAAGTTCAGTCAATCTGCACGTTTGAAAATTAAAGCCACTTTAGCCGGTTGTTTTCAAGTAAGAGCACAAGTATAAGTGCGGTATCGAAAGGCGGTTGAACTGATTATAATCAGTAAAAAAGGAGTGTGACTAACTCATGACAGAAGAGGTCGATATTCGAGCCCTGCATCAATTCTACCGCGGATTAAGTGATTTGATTGGAGTTGATGCGATGTTAAAGATCTACCACCAATATAAAGGTATGCAAATGACAATTCCTACCCATTTATATGATCGACAATTAGCGGCCGCGAAAGTCGTTGCGGAATTTGATGGGCACAATCAGCAAAAATTAGCGCGCAAGTATGGGTATTCGCAGAAGTGGGTGCAACAAGTATTACATCGCCAGCAGGGCTAATCTAATAAGGAAAGTTGTAAGTCGTAATCAATTGATACGGCTTTTTATTTTACCCATTTGGTGGACACTGGCTGTCTATCAGGGTCACTATACTGAAGTCATCAAGTTGAGTTACCGGTACAAGCACTTGGAATGGTCCAAGGCGAACTGGTAATCACTAAAGGAGAGACGTAATGATGACTATTTCAATGACACAAAAAATGACGACGAACTTATTTGATTTTGCTTGGTGTGGCAATTCGTACACGACATCCTGGGATCAACATATCCAAAATTTAGCGACATTAGTGCGGCCAGAAGATTGGGGACCACAAAATCAAGTGTTAAAAAATTATATCAGCTATACCTTTGAAAATTTGGCGATTGCGGTTAATCATGGTCGAGTAACGGCTGAGACTTACCTTCCAACAACTAGTTATGGGATGTGCTGCTGCTTTAATACAGGACTATTCACCCAATATGATGAGCCCATCTATGCTTATTTTAAACGCAATGAATTAGAGGCTGTTCAAGCTTGGTATTTAAAAGGGTTTAAAACGGCCAATGCGTCGGAATTATTAAGCTTTGAAGCCTTACCTCAGCGTATGAATTATTTAACGGATCCGGCTGATTTTATTCTTGACACGCAATTGCCTTGGCGTATGAACTTGCAGCACATTCTCGGTGACGAAAAAAATATCGGTCAGTTACCACGAATCTTGCAACAAACTACGGATCGTGAAATAGTCTTGCAATTGTTCAATGGGGCGCTGCAAAGTACGAAGAAGCGACTGACGGCGAACTATAATTTGGCCGTACCGAACAGCTTTCACGGTCAGATTCAGTTATTGGTCCCGATTTGGTTCGGTCAAAAAGCCGCGCCTGACTTAGTATTGGCACTGAGTCGTGAAAATGGGTGTTATGTTGGGCGGACTTGCTTAACCCCCGCGATGGCCTATCGATCTGCACGGTTAATCGCCGCGCCAACTGTGCCATGGATGTTAGCTATAAAAGAGAGCAAGTCTTTTTCTACGTCTTGTCAATAAGAATGTTATTAAATAAACGATTCATGATAAAAATATAGGGCATTGGTTCGGTGAC
>NZ_BJDL01000035.1 GCF_005405125.1 Lactiplantibacillus songbeiensis | reverse complement strand
CAAAAAAGAAACCAATTCGAAAATGAATTGGTTTCTCATAGGATCATTCATCAACAGCCGTTGACAAAGAGCCGTTTAAGCGGTAGCTTTAACGGATGCATCGGTGGCCGCGGATTGCGTGGCTGCGACCTGGCGAGTGTGTTCGGCCAAGTGCACGAGATGGGTCAAAAAGGCGTGAGTCTTAGCTTGATAATGATATTTTTGACCCAACCGTACTAGGTAACCGTTGATATAGTCGACTTCGGTAGGACGGTCGTGTGACATATCTTGATACATTGATGGGTAGTGGAGCGGGTTGGCGACTTGACTGACGTAGTTGACTGAAGCCAGTTCTTCGGCACGCGTATTTAACATCGTCACGCCATCGCGTTCGCAGACATCGTAAGCTTCATTGATCAATTGTTTGCTTAGCTCATCAGCGCCCGCATAGTCAGCGAATTCGCCCATCGTGATCTCAAATAACGTACATAAGGTGTTCACTACGGAGTTGAAGACAACTTTGGCGAGTAAGGTGCCTTTAAAGTTAGTCGTTAAGTTGGGATGGAACTGGCATTTTTCTAGTTCGGCAACGACCTGATGAGTCATGGCATCGGGCTTTTCAGTGTAATTGGCTAAGTTCATCGTGCCGGCACCGCGTTTACCGATGAAGTCAACATCGCCAGGGCCATTTAAAACGGTGGCAACCAGAGCAGTTCCGGCTAGTAACTTGTCCGGTTTAAAGTATTGCAACAACTTTTCAACGTGCCCCATGCCATTCATACAAGTTAAGACGTATTGCTGGTCATTGAAGGCGTGAGCAGTACGTTTGAGAAAGTCGGCGAGTTGCATCTGTTTCGTGAAGACGACCCAGAGATCAGGATTGCCATGATAGTCTTCGGGATAGTAGACTTTGACTGGGACTAAATGCCGATTTTGATGATCGCGGGAAACGTAGACGCCACCTTGCTGACGCATCGCTTCGACATTTGGCTGCCAAGTATCAACAAATTCGACTTGATTTCCAGCGGCTTGTAATAAAACCCCGTAACGTAATCCCATGGCACCGGCACCTAAAACTGTAACTTTCATATGTATTGACCATCCTTTGAGTTGAATTATTAACAAAGATAAGAAAAACGCCCGTCTGACAAGAACTTGTCAAACGGACGCTTTGAGCGTGTTACCACCGTGAATTTATCAGTAAGTCGCCTCACTGACCTTAACGTACCCAAAACTAGCGATACGCGGCACGATAATGGGTGCGACCATTGAAGGTTAACGCTGGCTTGGCCTTCACGCTCACAGTCGATATTCAAATGACTTTACCGGTCTGCTTACACCAACTCAGACTCGCTGTAACGGCGGGGGTCATTTTACTGAACTGCTCATTGCTTTTTCTCATCAAATATTAATTGACTCTTAATTTAAACTTTTGCTGGCGTGATGTCAATCTTTTTTTCAAATCTTTAAGATTCTAAAGTCACGTTTATTTGTCAAAGGTCTGACTAAACTGGGATCGGTTTTCGATGCTGTCGTAAGGTAGCGACAACGGTTTGTAGCTGTGCAGATAAGGTATCAGCCGGGTAGTCACCAAAGTTAATGGCTAAATAAGTCGTTGTAGCCGTCGTAAACTGACCGGCTAATGCTGGCCAGAGCTGCTCGACGGTAGCTGCATAATCGCTGAGCGTTTCGGCTGGTCGGCGGGCGTGCTGGTGTTCGAACCAGGCTTGCAAGTAACGATAGTGTTGGGTTGGCCGACCAAGATGCCAATGTAGCATGAGACTAAGCCCCATTAAGCCTAGCCAGAATCGGCCTAACCAAGCGAATAAGATGAGTAGCAAGCCAAGTATTCCGAGGCTAACATGTAACCAAGTCGTTGTTAGCCGAAACTGTTGAGTGGGTTGTTTCGTAGTCGTGCTGTTACTGGTTTGACTCGTTAGATGCGATTTAGAGGAACTAGTTGTTGCTTGACTAGCATGGCTACTGGAACTGCTAGTCGCTGCACTACTGGAACTACTGCTGATACTGGCGGCTTTAGCGGCTTTTTCTTTGGCAGCTTTGGTTCCTGGATTTTGATACCCGGGGGTCGGGTCGAAGGGGACCCAGCCGATCCCGGCGAAATAGACTTCTGCCCACGAATGGGCATCGGAATTGAGAATCTGATAATGATACTGACCATCATCGGCTTTTTTGCCACGAGTGCCGCCGCTAAAGCCATGTGCCCAGCGGGTTGGAATCCCTAATGTCCGCAACATCACAACCATGGCAGTCGAGAAGTTGTCACAGTAACCGCGGCGACTAGTGAAGAGAAAGTAATCGACGTAATCACGTTTGGCAGGGGTCGTTGGCGTATCGATTTTGGTATATTCAAACCGATGATTGTTTTTCAAGTAAGTCAAGATGGCGTGAACCCGCCCGTACTCGGTCGTTTGTGTTCTCGTCAGCTTTTGGCTGAGCGTCTTGATTCGCTTAGGTAAGTCTTCGGGTAATTGGGTGTAAGTCTCGGTCAACTCAGTGTTAGCTTTGACCGTGACCGCGGTTAATTGGGCGGCGGTGTACTTTTGCGGTTGATAGTGAACTTGCACACTGGTCAGCGGATGCTTGCCAGTATTTAAATAGATGCGACCACGTTCCTGTTCATAGCTGACGCCGATGCGTTTTTGTTGTGCCGAACTGACGGCCCAACTGGTAGCACCGTAGCCGACTGGTAGATAGGTGAGCGTTTTGGCAAACGTCAGCTTAATGGCATCTTTCGTACTAGTTGGGGTAGCTAGATAGCCGCTCGAAGTTGTGGTGGGCTTGCGAGTAGCGTCCTGGTCACCGGCAATCGTCCAGCCTTTACCGGAATACTCATCTCGGGTATCGACTCGCCAATAATGATTAGTCCGGCTGATAGCTTTAAATGCCACGCTATTGTCATCTTGAATCGAGCCGCCTAGTATGGCCGTATCTTCGGAGATACCGGTCTTCTTAGCAGCGGCGGATTTCGCTAAAAAGTTATAAAAGCCGCGACTGCTAAGCTGATTACGCCAAATCAGACTGCTTTTCGCCAGCTGATTAACTGCTGGTTTCGCCCAAGTATTAACGGTCGCTCCCGCACCGAGCAGGCCAAGTGCCAATAAACTGTAGCTTAGTGATAGCCATGACCAGTGATTGTGACGGTAGGACAGCAACAATAGCATTGCCAGCCCAATCGCCGCCGTTAGTGGCCAGACTTCATTACGCGTGGCAAATAACGTGACGGCCAGCAGGTAGCCGAGGCTGACGACAATACTGAGTAACGGTTGTTGCCAACGAACAGTTAATAAGCTCAAGCCAATTACTAAAGCCATAATCAACAACATGCTGAGTAAGACCGGCATGGCTTGAGTACTAGTGGATGCCCGAAAAGCACTAGTTTGCTGGATTAATTTCGTACTAAAATGTTGTAACCAAGTTAGCGATAACGGTTCACCCAAAGGATAGCTGGCGTAACTGCCGCCGATTAAGCTGAGTAGATATAGCGGCCACCATAGTCCCCAAGCTCGCGGCCATTGGGTGTGCCCAACGACGAGTAGACTGATGACCGCTAGAAATAACAGTAATGCATGCGGCTGTCGAAAGTCGTTGACGGTCGTGTAGGTGGCTAACGGAATCGCTAAGAGGAGGCCGTTTAACAGCGCAAGCCAACTGGTTTTAAGTCCTTGACGCATTCGGGTCACCTCCTTTAGCTGTCCAGTCGAACATGGTGACTTGCAAATTCTGGGCTTGTAATTGATCAAACAGGGCTTGTGCTTGGGCACTATTGTCGCCAAACAAGACGACGCGATGTTGCCGCAGGGCAGTCGCTGGCACTGTAGTGGTGTCGGCGGGCTGATAGCTGGCAAAGGCATCTGGTAGGACGCTAGCGCTGAATTGTTGAGTTGTCCCCAGTAACAAGATGTCGGCTGGCAAGTCACCGACCAATTGAACAAAGGTATAGAAGGCAGCTAAACGCGCTTCCAAATCAATGTCTGTTGTGGTGAAGAAGACCCAGCCCCAAGGAACCGGTTCATCATGAGTTAAGACCCGCAGCATGGGCGTCTGTTGCTTTGCCGAGAGCTTCCAATCAATCTGGTTACTCGGGTCACCCGGGTGGTACGGCCGAAAGTCTTGCGTCTCAAAGCCGCTAGCCTCACTACTGTTGGTTGGGGCAGCATGAATCAACGGTGCTAGTTGTTCAAAAATCGTGGTGGCGGCCGCTGAAGCTAGGACGGGTGGGACAATTAGCGCAGTCTTAATGGTCTGGCGGCGCCGTTTAACGAGTAGGTGTAACGGGTCATTGAGTTGTAAATTAATCGTGACTTGATCGTAGACACCACGCGGTAAGGGGGTGGTCGTTTGCCATTGCTGTGGCTGTCCGGTTGGCTGCAAGGCCAGCTTGGGGTTCTGTAAACTAGGCGTCACCAGGTTAATCCATGGTTTAGCTGGTAGCGTCAGCTGTAAAAATTGCTGGTTCGGTTGTTTAGTTAGCGTGGCGTGGACGACGAGTCGATGCAAGGGGACTAACAGTGTCAGTGCGCTAAGCAAGCCGATACCAGTGACACTAGCAGCGGCGGCCCAACCAGTGGCATTATTAAAGCTCAGCGCATAGCCCCAAAAGAGGGCGATCACGGTGACAAAGATGAGGTTATGGCCGATAGATTTCAAGCTGTTCATTTGTCTAGCCCCTTTGTTGGTACCGGGAGACTGCTTTGCAGGTCACGGACGACTTGTTGCTTGGCAGCTAGTGATTGGGCACCGTTAGCGAGAACGAGCCGGTGACTGAAGGTGGGAATCAACAGCGCTTGGATATCAGCGGGCAAGACGTAATCACGACCATTGAGTAAGGCGTAGGCCCGGCTAGCTTGCATTAAAGCCAAACCGCCTCGGGGACTAATACCCAAGCGAATCGCGGCGTCTTGCCGGGTGGCAGTCACTAGATCTAAGGCATACTGAACCACGGTGGGACTGATTTTGACTTGAGTGACTTGTTGTTTTAGCGCGGTTAAAGTCTCTTCGGAAACGACCGCTTGGAGTTTAGCCAACGTCTGTTGCCGGTCGTCACCGCTATATAACGCCAATTCATCAGGGGCGGTGGGATAGCCGACTTGTAAGCTGAATAAGAAACGGTCGAGTTGGGCTTCGGGTAATGGATAGGTGCCGGCATATTCACTAGGATTTTCGGTTGCGAGGACAAAGAAGTTTGCTGGTAACGGATAAGTTGTGCCGTCAATGGTGACTTGGCGTTCGGCCATCGCTTGTAGTAATGCCGATTGCGTCCGCGGCGTGGCCCGATTGATTTCATCGGCTAGTAGCATGGTCGTAAAGATGGGACCAGCATGAAATTCAAAGTCATTATGTTGTTGATTTAAGATTGAGACACCCAAAATATCATTCGGTAGGAGGTCGGGGGTGAATTGGACCCGGTTAAAATCACCGGCGACACTGCGGGCTAAAGCCCGGGCTAGAGTAGTTTTGCCGACGCCCGGCACGTCTTCAAATAAGACGTGGCCGCCCGCTAATAGCGCGGTGATCGTAAGTTTGATCACATCGGGTTTACCGACGACGACTTGATTAATTTGCGCAGTTAAAGTTGATAAAGCTGGATTTTCCATGTTGCCATCTCCAAAGGTAACGTTTTTTGTGCCATTTCGGTTGGTTACGGTAAAAAGATCGCCTGTAAGCAACGGCTTGTTTTCACGTTCTCGATACTATCAGAATACACTGTTCACCAGTAAAACGGGAGTAGAAGGTTCGCTTTGAAAGCGATTTCCTTTCTGATACGGAATAGCGTACAATTAGAAGTGTAATCATGTAAAAGGAGTGGAAAAATATGCCAAAATATCTAGTTTTCATGGACATTGATGGCACCTTGCTGACTGAACATCAATATGTTTCGGACCATACGAAGGCCACGATTGCCCGTTTGCAGCAACAAGATGTGCTGTTTTACATTGCAACTGGGCGGATGTATGAATTAGCGAAGCTAGTTCGCCAGAAGGTCAACCCGGATGTGCGGTTAGTCACGTCGAATGGGGCCGTTTTTGATGGTCAAAACGGGCGTGAGGTTACTAAGTTGGGTGGCGCGGCGGTTGAATTAGCCTATTTGATTGCCCGGCGCGATAACTTGCCGATGCTGCTATTTACCCCAGAGATGGCGTATTACACGGAACAGATCCCCCGGTTTGTGGCTCGGAATGCCGCCAACTTTGAAGCGGGCGATACGACGATTGGGTATCAGGAAATCAAGAGTTTCGCTGAACTAGCAGCGGTTGAGGACCAAATTACGAACGGCGTTATTTTAAGTCGCGAAGATATGGCGCGTCTAGATTCTGCCCGTGAAAAGTTGACGAATAGCAAGTTGTTACGGTTATCATCTTCTAACCCGAATAATATCGAAATGATTCCGTTACATACGGATAAAGGGACGGCCGTCAAACAAATTCAAACTGAGCAGGGCGTCGATGCTGCGCATACGTTTGTCTTTGGCGATGGGCTCAATGATGTTGGCATGATGGCGGAAGCGGATCTGTCAGTGGCAATGGGTAATGCCTTACCACAAGTGAAATCTGCGGCTAATTATGTGACTGATACGAATTATAATGATGGACTGGCTAAGTTCTTGGATGATTATTTTGCCAAGCAACCCCAATCCTAACCAAAAAACTTCACCTTAGCGTGAAGTTTTTTAATTGACCTAACAGTTGATCGTCACTAGAGAACCATTGCCACTAGCGTTTAATTATTAAATTTTCGGTATTAGCGGGTCAAGGATAATTGACTTTTTCGTCAAATTTGGCAAACTTAAAGTGGAATGTGTTTTTTAGGAAGTGAAGTCTGTTGGAAATTAAATTATTACCGGCTAACCAACCGGTGCCCTTGGCAATCTTGTCAATGACGGGCTTAGATAATCGGGAATTGAATCCCGCAGTGGAAAAGCAACTGAGTGAACGGCACTTATCGCCGGCACAACCGCAAAGTGCGTTAGGCGATCTCTTGCAAGTGATTGGTGATCGTCATCAAGTAGCGATGCAAGCTTGGGATGCTGCTCTGATCGGTGATCGCCCCGTTGACGTCCAGTTAACGGCTGATCAAGTCACCTTACGATTAGCAGCGACACCGTTACCACCTGATTTAGATAGTAAAAGTAGTCAAGTCCTCGTGCTGATTGGCGCCCTGCATGTGACGGATGAAGTCGTGCATGCCACGGGCCAAGAATTGCAACGCAAACTCAAGGCGTTTTTTGGCATTCAAGCACGGTTGCAATTTCGCACGTTGGGTTCAGTCAGCCAGGTGCTGGACACGATTAAGCCCGTTTCTTAGGGGTGATATTGATATCGACCAGTTGAAAGTGGCCATCAGTGTAATCGACTCGTGACACACTCGTGTTTTTTAGTAAACGTGTTGGTAATTCGCGGGGACTCAATTGATACAAAAAGGCACTGAGAACTAAACCGTGTGAGACGATTAAAATGTTCTTGTCGCTGTTAGCGGCTTTAGATTCGTAGAGGCTGATGCGTCGTAACGTGCGGCTAATACGATTGGTAACGCCAACTAATGTCTCGGCAGTCCGCGTCTTATCGAGGGAGTTAAAGACCCAGAGTAACGTGGCAAAGCGTTCTTTACTGAGCATTAATTTGAGAAAGGTCCCTAAACCGAGTTGTTTGCGGACTTGTTGGACGATCCAAAGGTTTTTAGTGCCTTCAAGACCACCAAAATTAAATTCTCTTAAACCGACGTCAATCGTCGGTTTTTTTATTTCGGGATGTAAAGCGGTGATGATCCGGGCGGTTTGTTGGGCCCGGCCAAGATCACTTACGTAGGCGCCATCAAAGGAGACGTCGGCCAGCATTCGGGCTAACCGTTGGGCAGAGCGCACACCTTGCCGGGTTAGGTCGGAATCATAAATGCCTTGTAAACGGCTGGCAGCATTGAGCTTGGTTTGACCATGCCGAACTAGGTAAAGATGAATTGTGGTCATTGCGAAGCCTCCTCGATTAGTTAACATAGCTTCATTGTACGGCGCGATGGAGGCGAGAACAAGCATTTTGTTGAGACCGTTTCCACTAAATGTTTGTAGCTGAATCATTAGCAGGCATAATGGTCTTGAACGAGGGAGACCATCAATTTAACGATATTTTTATGATAAATGATTGCAACAAAATAATTATTAGATTTTTCATATGATTTACATAAGAATTAAGCTTGCAATCTAAAATTGCATCTGCTAGGATATGGGCATGGATAACTGAGGCCCAGTAAAAAAACATCCAATGCAAAGGAGCACAACAGATGAAAAAATTAGCGAAGCAACTCTTGATGATGAGCGCCACGTTGAGTATGGGAGTTAGTACTTGTACAATGCTGGTAAATGCAGCTGGTACAGATAGCAATAAAGATTCCCCAAAACCAGATATCCCTGGTATTTCAACTCAGGCGACGGAAGCTAAAGTTAGTTTGAAGACTAATCCAACGGCCACCGTGACATTAGATTCTGCACCAACATTTACTTTTGAGGCATTAGAAATGCAGGCTAGTGGGTTAAACGAAGCCCAAGCCACAGTGAATCCAGAGCCAATCCGAGTTAGCAATCCCGGCTTCGAAGGGGGCTGGACGGTTTCTGCCAGCATTAGTGAGTTTGAAAAAATGACGCCAACGACGCGGCCAGAGTCTAAAAAGCCGGCGACACCTGCACCGGCTAAAGAATTTTTGAAAGGGGCGTCGGTGACACTTTATAGAGGGGCAATTCTGGGGAACTCTGCGTCAGAACTGCCAACTGCGCCTAGCCAAGTGACTTTAACGAAAGACGCACAACCCGTATTTGCAGCGAAAGCTAAAGCTGGATTAGGGCGGTCTACGCTTCACTATGGGAATAGTGACATTCGGTTGTCTGTTCCTGAAGGTAACCGTACTGGGGCCTATACGGCTAAGGTAACGTGGACGATGGCGATGGTGCCAGAAACCGCTAAACCGCGACAATAAAAAGAGGTGGCTACCGTTAGCGGGGCCACGATACATATCATACTAAAAAGCAACCGTTTGCAAGTATCGTAGCGAAAGAATAGGAGGCACAATCAATGTGGCGATGGGTAAGTATTATTGGGTTAATCATTAGTTTGAATCAAGTTGGGGAAGAACTGGCGGTACAAGCCATCGCCACACCAACAGTTGAAAGTAGTCAGATTGATGACACAACTAAGCAATCGGAAAGTCAGTCAACTGTGAGCAGTTCAGCAGCCGATTTAAGCAGTCATGTAGAAAGTTCAAGTAGCTCAGAATCTCAGGTTAGTTCAAGTTCAGCTAGTAGTGTAGAGAGTCATGCTGAACGTGAAAGTAGTTCAGAAAGTAGTGTTAGTCAGAACAGTGCGGATTCAAGTAGTCGCGAGTCACAGGAGACCAGTTATAGTTCAAGTAAGACTGGGAGTGAACATTCAAGTGATTCAAGTGTCTCAACTAGCAGCGAGAGTACTAGTAGTAGTGCCAGTGAACCGTCAGTGGTGACTGAAGGTGGTTCGGATACGGCGACGTCACATGCTAATGATGCCATGCCGAATGCGGTTGTCGACACTTCGGTAGACATTATTGATGCGCATGGTCAAGAGGTTAGCGCTGGGTCAGTATTGGGGGATCATTCAGAGTTGACCTATCGATTCAAATTTAAACATCGAACTGGGACTGCAGCAACGCGAAAGGTTAAGTTGTATTTTAGGGCGCCAAAAGCGATTACGTTTAAAAGTGCTGAATTTTTAACTAGTCAGGGTGTGACGAATGCTGTTTCTGTGGGAGAAAAAAGATTGGAATATAATTTTCCGGTTAAGTTGAGCGACCAGCGTGATTGGGCAACGATTGAGGTAAAGGTTATTGCTAATCATGTAAAGAATAATATTGTTAGTAGTGAGAAAGATGATGGTGTAGCTAAGTATTATGTCGATGGTAGTGATCATAACCTTGTCCTGCCAAGATATATGCTATTAGCTGATTTACCAATGCACCTAGAATTGGCAAAAACTGAATTTAAAATTAAGCATCATGAAAAGCTAAAAATAACTGGTACAATCAAACGTGAAAGTAGCATGGAAGATCATAATGTTCGAATTATGGTCGTGCGGAAAGGTGATCGGTTGGCAAGCTTAAAGTTGAATGATGAAGAGATTGCAACTGGTAAATTTGAATTTGATTTAGATGAAAAAAGCTTAAAGCCTGGTACCCACGAATTGGAAGTATTTTCGATCGATAGACATAATATGACTTCGCAGAAATTATCAGTGTCTGTCCACGTCCAAGGCAATCTAGCCTTTAAGAAAGTCCCAGACCAAGTTAAATTCAAAGATGTCGTCTTAAACGGGCACTCACAATTAACTGAGCGTACCGATGATTGGCAAGTTAAAGTTAACGATGAGCGGGGCGATGTTAAGCAAAGCTGGCGTCTCTTGGCTGCAGTGACATCATTTAAAGATCCAAAAAAAGGTGAATTGGCGGGTCAACTCGAATATCATCAAGGCCAAAATGCGGTGCCGTTAACGAGCAAAGGGACAGTGATTGCGACGGCGCAAGGTCAGGCGGCCTTTGACAGTAATCAAGCTTGGAAAAACGATACGGGAATTTTATTGAAGACGCGTCCTGATGCGGTTCCTGGAACGTATCAAGGTAAGATTACGTGGACTTTAGAGGATGTGCCCAGTGATCAATAATATCGAGATAGTTAAAAGGCGTTCAGAAAAATTCTGAACGCCTTTTAAACTACTGATTATTCAAATCTTCACGCAACGTTTGCTTACTTTCTTGCTTTAATAACTTGATCATCTTGCGCCGTGCCGCAAAGAACGGAATCCCGATGTGGGACAGGTTACTACGGAAACGCCAGCGATAGTGATAGGTCTTTTCAGGCATGTAGGCTGTCGATTGGACATAGTTGGCATACTGAAAAGCAAATAATTGATCTTCAAGAAAATCAATTTCTTCGTTGAATTTTAAATGATGCGCCGTAATAATAGCGCGGACGAAACATTTATTCCACGAAAAGCCGCCCACGGTCCCAAAATTAATATTGGCAATTAATTCCTTTTGATCGTATGTTTTCTGTGGGCCAGGTACAGCTAAATAGCCGTAGTGGCCGCAAACAACCAATTGTGATTTGGGAGCAGCTTGGTAAGCCTGCAAGAAATATTCAAGAAAGTTTGGTTCCACCCAGTCGTCCCCGTCGACGAAACACAAGTACTGACCGGTTGCGGCCGCCATACCTGAATTGCGCGCTGCCGAAACACCGCGATTGTGCGTATGGGTGATGACGTGGAACCGGTCATCATCTTTGATTAACGTCGCAATCTGAGCTGCAGTATCATCGGTTGAACAGTCATCCACCACGATCACTTCGAAGTCTGTAATCGTTTGTTGGCGGAGGCTGGTCAGGCAACTGTTGATAAATTTATGTTGATTGTACGCAGGTACAACCACTGAAAAAAGGGGTGCAGACACGCTAATTCCTCCATCATATTTTTGTATACTATACCATTATAGCCGTAAAATGTGATGAATTTACAGTGATTCGTCAATATTTGAGGATAAATTAATTATTTGCTAAGTTAGTTGTGTGGAAATACAGCGCCAGATCAGGGTATGCGAAGACTGTGTGCGAAAAATTAAATAGACCATTATTTTTGTAATAATTGCTGGAATCTAAGGTCAAATAAGTTTTGCCGTGGTCCGCTTGCATTAAGCTGGCTTCTTCTTCGTTCAGATTAGTTAACGATAAGTAATCATCACTATTGGCCACTCGAATGCCGTAGACTTCTTCCAGAAAGCTGAAAATAGAACTATTAACCGCTTCGACGGAAATAAAGCGTACCACTGATTTTAAATAATAGGAGGTTTCTAGGCTGTAAAGCTGATGATGCCAATAACGTAGCCGGATGACGCGATAAAGTTCTTCTTCAACTGGAATCCCGAATTGCTTAGCAAGGGCGGTATCACTTTTAATAGTATCGAAGGTGACGACTTTCGATTCTAGGTTATGTGGTTGATTCTCGCCACCTTGAATCGAACGAGCGGACAAGTTGACGACTGTTTTATGACGAAGCTCAATCTTACTAATAAAATAGCCACTACCTTGGACACGGCGGAGTAAGCCTTGTTGGTAGACAAGGTCAATGGCCTTGCGAATTGTATTACGACTAACATTATACCGGTCCATTAATTGGGCTTCGGTGGGGAGCTTGGTGACAAAGATACCGTCGCGAATCGCTTTAACGATACTAGCTGCAATGTCACGATACATAAAAATCACTGCTTTCTTGGTTGATGGTGTATTGATTAGTGGTACCTTGATCGTCTTCGTTGACCAAGACAGTCGCGGTGGGGCGAGCCTGGAAGCCCGAGGAGCGGTCTTCGAGGCGCTTCAAAGCCGATAACCCACGTCTTTAAAGGCGGCCCAGTCACTAAATCGGGGAAATCACCCGGTCAAGTGACGCGACACGGCGACTATCTTGGTCACTACGACTGTTAATTGGTAAAAGTTGCTTTTAAAAAATAAATCAGTCACCCGGGTGTTAGTCTGATGTGTCGATAATTAGTGATGGACTAATTGTCTCACTAATAAGTTAGTTTAGGTGGTGCTAGGTGCTAGTTAAAATGCTGCCAAGTTCTTGGCTAAGTTACCGGATTAAGCATAACTAGTCGTTAATTAACGCCGGGCGGGCCAACATTGGCTCAGTGGTGTCGTTTATCTTAGTCGTGGTTTTTCGACTTAGATAAAGCCCGGCTTGGAAGACCGCCCTTTGGCTTCCAAACGCGACCACCAAGTTCCAGCCAATGCTGGCCCAACCAGAGTGGCAAGTTACGTTCAACGCGTGCCATCTGAAAATTTTTGCTAAAAGTATTTATTCAGACTTGTTTAATTTGTACCCATGACTTATAATCTTAATTGTAATGAAAGCGGTTTAAAATGCAACCGTTAAAAGTAATAAAAACAAAAAAGAATTTAGGAGCGTGTTGATTATGGCTGAAAAAACAATTATGTTGGTCTGTTCTGCCGGAATGTCGACCTCATTATTAGTTTCAAAGATGCAAAAAGCAGCGGAAGCTGACGGGATTGATGCAGATATTTTTGCAACCGCTGCCAGTGATGCCGATAACAAGCTAAAAGAAAAGAACCCTGATATCTTAATGCTTGGACCACAAATTCGCTATATGTTAAGTGACTTCCAAAAGAAAGTCACTGATATTCCTGTTGAAGTCATCAACATGCAAGATTATGGCATGATGAATGGTGAAAAAGTCTTAAAAGAAGCCGAAGCCTCAATGGCCAAAGCCGCAAAATAGTTATCAATTAACCTAGCAAGTACCAATCAACGTGATCGTCCAAATCCGGCGATGACGGTTGAACTAAAAAATTAAAAAGGATGTATAAATTAATGGCAGAAGAAAATCAAGCAACAGAAACCGACGCAAGTTTAGAAACAATCATGGGATTGATCGTCAATGGTGGGAACGCTAAAAGTTCCGCTTTTGAAGCGATTCGGGCCGCTAAGGAAGGCGACTTTGACAAGGCTGATGCCAAGTTGAAGGAAGCTGATAACTTCTTGACTGAAGCACACAATGCTCAGACCTCAATGTTAACTGATGAGGCTTCTGGCAAGCATACCCATGTCTCATTGCTCCTTGTTCATTCACAAGATCATATCATGAACGCGATTACGTTCCGCGACTTAGCTGGTGAAATTGTTGATTTATACCGGCGTTTAGACGCTGAAAAGTAATGATTAGAACTGCCGTTAATTTTGGACCGCGACTAGTGCTACGGGATTAGTTGAGGTTCTTTTTTCGGAGTATTTTCAATGTATATACATTTTTAAAAATAAACCACTCATTTTTAAATAACAGACAACTCATTTGGAGGTATAAATCAATGGTAAATGGATATAAAATGCCGAAAGACTTCTTATGGGGCGGCGCAGTCGCTGCTCATCAATTAGAAGGTGGCTGGCAAGCTGATGGCAAAGGCGTCAGCATTGCCGATGTCATGACCGCTGGCCGCAATGGCGTGCCCCGTCAAGTGACGGATGGCGTCAAACCGGGAGAAATCTATCCGAACCACTGGGGGAATGATTTCTACCATCGTTACCCAGAAGACGACCAACTCTTTGAAGAGATGGGCTTTAAGTGTTTCCGGACCTCGATTGCGTGGACGCGCATCTTCCCGAATGGCGATGAAGATGAGCCGAATGAAGCTGGCTTGAAGTTTTACGATGACTTGTTTGATAATTTATTGGCGCACCATATTCAACCAGTGATTACCTTATCTCATTTTGAAATTCCCTATCACTTGGTTAAAGCTTATGGTGGCTGGTCCAATCGGAAGATGATCGATTTCTTCGTTCATTTTGCCAAGACGGTCTTCAAGCGGTATCGCAACAAGGTCAAGTATTGGATGACCTTTAATGAAATCAATAATCAAACGGCGTGGAAAGATCCGCACCCACTATTACAAAACTCTGGGTTACAATTGGGTAAAGACGATAACTGGCAACAGGCAATGTATCAAGCCGCGCACTATGAATTAGTCGCTAGTGCCTTGACGGTGCAAGCGGGGCATGCCATTAATCCTGATTTCCAAATCGGTTGCATGGTGGCAATGTGCCCAATCTACCCATTGACCGCTAAGCCAGAAGATGTCATGAAGGCGGAACGGGCGATGCAGACGCGTTACTGGTACGGTGATGTGCATTGCTTAGGCGAATATCCAAAGTGGTTGCCAAAATATTTGGAACGTAAAAATATTAAATTGGACATTACCGATGATGATTTGGCCACGTTAAAGGCCGGTACCGTTGATTATGTAGGTTTTAGTTATTACATGTCATTTGTCACGAAGGCTAAGGCTGATGAAGCGCCAGCATACGAATATACGGAACCAGATGACTTTGTCGAAAATCCTTACGTTGAAAAATCAGACTGGGGTTGGCAAATCGACCCAACCGGATTACGTTATTCGATGAACTGGATGCAAGATCGTTGGCATTTACCACAATTCATCGTTGAAAATGGCTTTGGGGCTTACGATAAGAAGCAAGCGGACGGCAGCGTGCATGACGACTACCGGATCAGTTATTTCCGCGACCATATCAAAGCAATGGAAGAAGCCGTGGCACTTGATGGGGTTGACTTGATCGGTTATACCCCATGGGGTTGCATCGACTTAGTCTCAGCCAGCACTGGTGAAATGGCGAAACGTTATGGATTTATCTACGTGGATGCCGATGATAATGGTAAAGGTAGCTTTGACCGTTCGAAGAAAGATTCATTCTACTGGTATCAAAAAGTTATCGAATCCGATGGCGCTGATTTAGGGTAATTATAAGAAGCTGAAATTGTAAAAAGCAGTCGTTAGGCAGCCTGATTTTCAGGTTGGTTAGCGACTGCTTTTGCGTTATGCTAAAGGTAAGTCAAAACCTTGGAGGACAACGGCGATGAACGGCATCTATTACGGGGATCTCTTATTTTTAGGTGTGACGGCGCTAGTGATTTTAGCACTGGCAGCTGTGATTTTCTTTTTGTTTAAATTACGACGTTAAAGTTGATGCTAAAAGCGGCGCGACCAGTGAAGGCGTGCCGCTTTTAGTCTGCGAATAATCGTTAAGATTTGACATAGTTAGTCTGATTCGGCTGGTATTTGACTTGGTTAGCTTGCATAATTAGGTCAAAATTCAATCTGTGGGGGACTTGGATCATGCATAGAAGGATTCAAATTGGGAGTCTCATTGCTTTAATGATCATTCTAATCTTTTGGATAACCAATATTCGCATACCAGCGGATAATTTGCTGTTGAATGGCGTTTTCGGGCTATTGCTAATCGGCTTAGCTTGGATGAGTTATCAATTATGGCATCAGCACTAAAAACCACCGACCACGTATTCAGTAGGTCGGTGGTTTTTAGTTAGAAGTAATCGATTAGCGCTGGTTTGTCATGAACCAAACTCGCATCTAGTCGTTGGGCTGCAGCGAGGTCGCCGGTGAGTTGACCATAGTGCCAAGCACTAGCCAAGCTCCGGGCGCCAAACAGTGCTTTGGTGAGTTGCTGAATCGAGAGTTGTAAGTCGCTAGTGCTGGTTAAGTCGGCAGTCACACGGTTTAAAGTGACTTGACCGTGCGTGACCTGTAATTGCCAGATGCCTTGGTTAGCCGGTAGCGTCGCATCGGTTATCGCTAAGCGGATAGGCGTGATATCGCCAGTAAACGGGTAGCGTTTTAAAAAGTCATGCAATAACACGATGCGCGCCATCATATACGGGGTCGTGGTGACGTGGAGGGCGTATGGATTTTCGAACAAATCCGCTAACGGTGCTTCACTTGGCGCTTCGTAACTAAACGTTTGAAAAGTCGTGCCGTGTTTGGTCACAAAGTTAGCTAGTCGTTGCTGAGCAGTCGGGGTGCTAGCGGCCCATTCCTGAATGGCAAAGGTGGTAGCTTGGCGATCGTAGATGAGATAACCTTCAATTTGTTGGTCGGCATTGCGATAAATCGCGACGGACCAAGCATGTTTTAACGTCAAGTAATGTAACCACCAGTCAGAACGAATCATGCCACCACGCTGATTGATTGGTTGCGCCGCGTAAAAGTCATTAATTAGGACTAGACCTTCATTGCCGTAACGGGTGATGGTCCCAGACAAGTCGTAGGGCTTAATAACCGGGAGATCGTGGGCCGCAATCGTGTGTTGCGTGTGATTAAAGACTTGTTCGTAACCGAATTTACGGTAATAAGCATAAGAAAATGGCGCGAGATAGGACAACGGAATCTGCTTAGCGGCCATTTCTTGTAACGCAGCGGTAAGTAACTTACCAGCGCCGCCACGGCCCGAGTATTCGGGTGCACTCATGACATCCCCGATGCCGTTCATCGGATAGGTGACGCCATGAAAGTTGACTTGAAATGGCAAACTATACAGGCCACTGACGAGTTGTTGATTAGCGTGCAAGCCATAAATCCAACCGTGTTGATAACGATCCATAAAGAAGGCCCGTCGTGCAGCACTATCATGATTATTGAAGGCATATTGATACAGTTGATAGAATGCATCGCGGTCGGCATCACTAGTTAAACGTAAATTTTCAGCCATCCAGTACTCCTCCTTTTTACTTAGCGGCGACGAGCTTGAAGTCGGCCCAAGGTGCTAATAAGTCCAAACATTGGGCGTCACTGGCGACGACATGGCCAACAACATTGATGCGGCCAGTATTTTCAAAGTCACGCCGGGCAATCTGGAGTTCACCTTTGTATTGGCCAAAGTCATCATTGTCGATTAACAGGTCGCCGCGTTTAACATCGGTCGTGGCATGGGCTGGAAAGTCGCAATCTTTATAGATTACCCGCGTTTCGGAGGAGCGAATGACGTAATCTGAGAAGTCGCCACGATACGTTTGCGGTTGATCGAACAGTACTGCTTTTTCCGCTGCTGTGATATCGCTGACCGTTTCAACATGTAAGGCGGGGTAGGGGCTGAAGAAGACGTCACTGGCTGCTTTAAGTTCAGCTTCACTGGCATAAGCGTTAGCGATGAGCACATCGTCAATGAGTCCTGTCATCTTCAAATGTTGAACTTGTGCGGCAAGTGGCAAGCCTCGGTGTTGTTCTAATGTACAGAGGCCATCTTGCATTGGCCAAGGCCCATAAGTCGCGTCATTTGATGAGACGAAAGCGGCGGTGTTTAAGCCGTATTGCCGATATTGAGTCGAAGTCTGGACGAAGTAATCATAACCGAGACCGGTATACTGTTGTGGATAAAAGTTATGTGATCCAAGTAGATTATCTTTAACCGGTGAATAATCCATAATCGTATCCACATAGTGCGTCCCTTTCGACATGTTGACTTCAATCTTGATGCCATATGGGTTATGCGTCATCCGAGATTCTTCGGCACCAGTAAAGCCGAGGTCTAAGCGGACACCCCAAGCACCGAGGTCATGGAAAAAGGATAAGTCATCGTAAGACACGCCAAGTTGTTTGAATAAGCCCGGGTTCACATCAACCATGACTTGTAAGCCTAATTTGTTCGCGTAAGTAATGACACGTTTGAAGTTAGTGACAACTTCATCGGCATCGCCTTTGATTTCTAGTAACGAAGTGAAGACACGTTGGTAGCCATACTTGGCAGCCAGGTCCAAATAAGCGGCATCCTTTTCAAAAGTTGACCGTTCTGGATAAACGGATACTCCCAGTTTACTCATAATAAAATTCCTCCATTGCAATTGCTGTATTCGCTTACATTATCGCACAGATGATTGGTCCATACCAGCAATTACGGTAAATTGGTACCAACAAATTTTAGACATGCGAGTTCGCTGTTAATCAGTGGGGGATTATGATACGATTTTGACATAAGTACTGTTGAATTTGCTTAGGTTGTCGCTCCGGTTGGTCTGGATTGATGCTGGAACGTGGTGGCCGCGTTTTTGAGCCGAAGGGCGGTCTCAAAAGCCGGGCTTTGACTAAGCTGAGAAGGTCACTCACCTAAGTCAAACGACACCACTGAACATCATCCAGATCAACCTGCGCTAATTAGGGTGTATATTGATAATCGATATGTTGACCAGCATGTTTGCTGTGTCAGTCAATGATAGTTATATACAGATGATACATTTGGTGCTAGTTGACGTTGTGACTAGATGTTTTCTACTTAAAATAGCTGGTTAAAAGTCAATACGAAACTCAGTTATAACTAGCAGTCATTAACGACGGGCGGACTAGAATTGGCTCAGTGGTGTCGTTTATCTTAGTCGTGGTTTTCGACTTAGATAAAGCCCGGCTTGGAAGACCGTTCCTTGGCTTCCAAACACGGGCACCACGTTCCAGACAATTCTGGGCCAACCAGAGTGGCAATTTTAATCTAACTAGCAATATAATCGTGAAAAAATAAATCAAAATTAATGGAGGAATCATCATGACATTTGAAGCAATTTTACCTGAATTAAAGGCTGGCAAAAAAGCCGTTCGGACTGGTTGGGAAGGAACCGAATTGTATGTGGTCCTGCAACCGACAACCACGTATCAAGGGGATGTATTGAACCCATACTTCTTGATCAAGACCGCGGATGAAGCCTTCAGCTTATGGTCACCAACTGATTGTGATATTTTAGCCGAAGATTGGCAGTTGGTTGCCTAATGCAATTTGATGAATTTACCGGGCAAACGGTGCTGGTAACTGGTGCCGCGTCTGGAATTGGTTTGGAGCAAGCCCAAGCCTTTTTGACGCAGCGCGCCCGGGTGATTGCGATTGATATTCAACCACGGCCCACAGCGTTAGCGGTGACCGAGCAGTTAAGCTATCAGGTGGCCGATGTTACCGATGCTACGGCATTAACGGCGGCTATTTACGCTGGTATGCAACAATTAGGAACGCCAGCGATTGTCTGCAATACCGCGGGAAAGTTGGATGGTTATCGGCCAACCCTCGAGACGAACTTAGCGGCGTGGCAAGATTTGTTAGCGACGGATTTAACAAGTCAATTTATCGTGACGAATACAGTGTTACCGGCGATGCTGAAGCAACAACATGGGGTCTTTGTGAACATGGCCTCGATTGCTGGGCTAGTTGCTGGTGGTGGTGGGGCCGCGTATACCGCGGCCAAGCACGCGATTATCGGTTATACGAAGCAACTTGATTTGGATTATGCAGATCAGGGCATTCGAGCCAACTGTATTGCACCGGGGGCGATTGAAACGCCGATGAATGCGGCTGACTTTGCGGGTGACGGCCATATGGCGACCTGGGTTGCCGGTGAGACGCCTGCCAAACGCTGGGCGCAACCGCATGAAGTGGCAGATCTGACGCTGTTCTTAGCGAGTCGCCACGCCGATTATATTCATGGAACGGTCATGCCAGTTGACGGTGGTTGGTTAGAAAAGTAGGGTTAAAAATGAAAGATTGTTTGTTTTGTGCGCCGCAGCCGTATGTCTTGGAAAACGACTTGGCAGCGGCTTTTTTCGATATTCATCCAGTGAGTCGTGGTCATTTGCTGATTATTCCCAAGCAGCATTATGCCACTTATTTTGAGGTGCCCACTGCAGATCAGCAGGCAATGATGGCTTTACTAAAACAAGCGAAGGCCTATTTAGATGCGCATTATCAGCCAGATGGTTATAACATCGGCATCAATGTTGGCGCGGCGGCTGGTCAGACGGTGATGCACTGCCATCTACACTTGATTCCGCGATATCACGGCGATGTGCCTGATCCAACGGGTGGCATTCGCAAGATGTTGCCGGCTGATCAAGGATAACGGAGACTAACTTTAAAATAGATGGGGATACGAACATGCGTAAACGACGAATTTGGTGGGGATTAGGAATTAGCTTGATTGGGTTAGGCTTGTTGATTGGGACCGGATGGACGCAGCAATTGGCGACTACGGCAACCGTCACAGCGCCCAAACGGAAAAAGCATGTTAAAGTGGCGACTAAACTGGCGAAACCCAAGCCGTTAACGGCCGCTCAAAAGCGTCGACGGGCCGCGGATCGGACTGATGGTGTGGGAAAAGTTTTAGCCACCCGGGCTGGCAATAGTCGGGTGCCTTATCAGCTCGCCAATGACCATGTGAAATTATATGATAGTTTGAAACACGTGAATAATCGGTATCATGTGACGGTTGATGGTGATGAAGAAGAGATTTCGGCGCCGATTAAAGTCGTGATTGCTAAGTTGTTCGATACTGAAAAAGGCACGTATTGTTTGATTCAAAATGTGCATCATGTGGCCGTTAACCGACCTTTTAAGGCGTATGCTAAGCAAACGTGGACGAACCTAAAGCCGAATAATGACTGGGGTTATATTGCGTTAAAAGATTTACGCCGGACGACTTATCGGCGGTCGGTAACGACCTTGCCGAAGGTGCCGTATTATTTAACGTCGTTTGAAGGTAAAAATCCGTCAAATCTGGCAATGAATCTAGGGAATACGATTGTCCATGCTTGGTCGAATGTACCCGGGACGGTTTTCCGCGCGTTTGCCCATGACACGGACACGTTATTGAATCAGCAATTCTATGCGGTGAAACGCCTAGTGCGGACAGATGGTCGCCGGTACTTGTTACTGAAGACGGCGAGTGGCCGAACCATTGGCTGGTTGCCAGAAGAATCCCAATTAGTGCAAGGCCGGTATCACGACGCAGCGACGGTGTTATTGACGCCTAAATCGACTGAAACGGTGACACAGGCTGTTCAGCATACAATCAAACGAACTGAAAGTAGTGGTTATCTCAGTCGCAGTCGTGTGACTTGGGTGACGGATCGGCAACATCAGCTTAAGCGAGCTTTAATCTTGACGGCAATGAATACGCCGATTAAAGTGACGTTTAGAGCTGGTCAAGCACAGCAAGTGACCTTTTATCAGCCGAATCGGCGTCGGAATCGCGTGATTAAGGTGCATTTCAAAAAGCAGTCTAACCAGCGGACTTATGATCGTGAAAATGAATATGGCGATGCTGGCAGTGTCACAGTTTACCGAAATCATAAGCGGCGTCTGGTATCGTTTAGTGATGGCGATGATCCGACTGATGAAGAAGGGTATACGGCAAGTGGTGTCTTATATCGCAATCGGACGGCCACGTTTAAAAGTGGGATTTGGTCTAATCAAGATGATTAAAAAGTGAGGTCAATAAAAATGGATGCATTAGATAAAGCCGGGCGGACCGGTCAGATTTTAGATGAGCAACCGGTGTATCAGGGACCAATTTTTGACTTGGTCAAGCAAACCATCAAAACGCCGGATGGGTTAACGGTTGATCGGGATTTAATCAAGCATGGCGATGCAGTTACGATTTTAGCGATTACCGATGATGACCAAGTTGTCGTGAATACAGAATATCGGGTTGGTTTGAATGCCGAAACGATTAGCTTACCAGCGGGATTGATTAATGCTGGTGAAGCACCGTTAGTGGCGGCAACCCGCGAATTACAAGAAGAGACGGGTTATATTGCTCATGATAGCCAAGTGATGACGGCGATTACGTCGTCTGAAGGCTTTACGAGTGAAACGGTGAACTTGATTTTGACTCATATTGATCCGACTGAGCATGGCGAACGTCACTTCGATGCCGATGAATTCGTGAATAATCAGTTGGTGCCGCTGCGCCAAGTGATTGATTTATTGCGGGCTGGTAAGATTCGGTCGGCTCAGGCGGTCTGTGCCTTGACGTGGTATTTGAACTTTTTACGTGAGGCGTAGCGGATGAACTTAGCTGAAAAATTTGCTTATATGGCGACTGGTCAGCCGTATTTAGATTTGGATGCTGACTTGATTACCGCGCGTAACACCGCAACAACCGTGACGACTCACTTGAATGCCATCACTGATCCCATAAAACAAGTGCCAATTTTTCGCAATTAGTGGGCAGTGCGGGCCAACAGCCGTTTGTTAATCCTAACTTCCGGGTTGAGTTCGGACGTAATATTCATGTCGGTGACCAGTTTTACGCTAATTATGATTGTGTGATGTTGGATGGTGCCCCGATTACGATTGGTGATCATGTCTTATTTGGTCCGAAAGTTGGCTTGTATACGAGTAACCATTTATTCGATGCAACGGAACGGCAAAATGGCGGTTGTATTGCCAAACCGATTACAATTGGTGATCGTTGTTGGTTAGCGGCCAACGTCACTGTTTTGCCGGGCGTGACGATTAGGGACAAGACGATTGTTGGCGCTGGCAGTGTGGTGACGCACGACCTGCCAAGTAATGTCCTAGCAGCTGGAAATCCGTGTCAGGTGTTGCGGCCAATTACTGCAGTGGATCGGACTGGGTTTACGGGGATGAGCTTTACGGAATAGGCTTAGCAAATCAACGATTAATGAAACAAAAAAATGGTCAACAATTACTTGGATGTGTCAGTAATTGTTGACCATTTTTAGGTGTTAGGGATGTGGTAAGGGGGCATTAGTCTTGTTTGGGTTTATTTAAACAAGTCTGAATGGGTACCGATATCAACAAAAGCGACGAAGTCATCTTCATAACGATAAATCAGAATCCAGTCTGGATAGATGTGCAAATCACGATCATTTTTAGACATGTTTTCTAATTTGTGGTCTTGATATTTAGCTTCGAGCTGTTCATTTTTTAATAGTTTATCGTAAATAATTTCAAAATCTTTAGCGTGATATTGACCACTGCGGATCATTTTACGGTAATGCTTTTTAAATTGGCGTTCGTATTTAGGATAGTAGATATATCGTTCACTCATTGAGCCAACGTAAACCAGCTTGGGGGTCTGTGAAGGCAATATAATCTTTGCTAGTGAGTGCTTTTTGTAAACGATTATTTGGTCTTTCAGCATCAAATGGTAATTTGCCAGTAGCAATGGTTTTATCTGCGAAAAGTGTAAAAGCTTGTTCTGGGGTTAGACCGGCTGATTTAAAAATAAGATGTAATTTTTGGGCTTTATCAGCGTCAAGTGAAAAGTTGATTTGTTCTTCCATGGTGAACCTCACTTTCATGATCAGACTTAATTCAATCCGAGTGTCCCACCTAAAATAAAGCATATCAGCAAGATGATAATAGTCAATTAATACGTTTGAATTAAAATGCCACTTGCCAAATAGAGGATACTAATGCTTATTTTAACGGACAGGTGTTCGAGATGATAGTGATAGTTTTAAATTAATTTTTTATTATTTGAAAAAAAGTTTAATTGTCCTGGTGCATGTCAGTTGTTGGGGCGAATAAGAAAAAGACCAACAAGGGACTAAGCCGTGTTGGTCTTTCAGTAGTTATCTAAATAGTTGGCAACGGTGTGCTAAAGGTGATCTACTTAAAATAATTCTCCAAGAAAACAGCCACCCCATCGTCATCGTTACTCAAGGTGTCATCAGTTGTCGCGGCTTTTACCTTTGGAATGGCATTAGCCATCGCGACACCGACTTTGGCAGCTTTGAGCATACCGAGGTCATTTTCCTCATCACCAAAGGCCATTAAGTTACTGAAGTCTTCGTTGAAGTGCGCTAATAAGGCCTTTAACCCGGCTGATTTATCGGTACCAGCTGGTAAATATTCTAATAAATTACGGCGTGAAGGCACGACGTGGAATTTATCCGTGACCGCCTGTGGCAAGTTGGCTTGGATGCTGGCCACATCTTCATAAGCACTCACGACTTTACCGAATTGGTCATCGGCAGGCAAGTCTTCGAAATGCACGTCTTTAAAAGGCATTAAGCCACGCATGAAGTCTTCGTATGGTGACTTACCAAGTTCGACTAACGAATAGACTTGCTTTAAGTCGATGACATCAAGTGGAAAGTGTTGCGCTTGGGCGTAGTCGTACAGCGGCTGAATATCAGCCTTCGTGACACTATTACGAGCTAAAACATCACCGGTCGTATTTTGCTGCACGAGGCCACCATTGAAGGTAATGGCAAAGTCAGTTGGCTGCTCTAAATCTAATTGCTTTAGAAAAGGTTGGATAGCCTTGATTGGTCGGCCGGTACAGAGCACAATCCGTTTACCAGCGGTGTGGAGCTGCTTTAACACCGCTTCAGTTTTCGGCGAAATCGTCTTGTCAGATGTTAATAACGTATTATCTAAATCCAATGCAATTGTCGTAATCATCCTAAAAGTCCTTTCTAGTTAAGCTTTAAAATAGCCTTAATGGCAGCGGCCATGGCGTCGGGTTCCGTAACTTGATGATGGCGTACCGGCGCTGTCCGTAAATTGTCAACGGTTGCTGGAATGGGCGTCTTAATCAAGGCGTGCAACTGGTCGACGGCCGCTAAGCCATCAACGTCATGGTCTTGTCCGGTAATAGCTGCTAAGACCGCTTTCGGGAATTTATACGGACTAGCGGTTGAAACGACCACCATCGGCCGCTGGTCCTTCGTGGCGGCTTGGTATTGCTTCGCTACGGCAGAGGCTACGGCAGTATGTGGATCAATCGTGTAGTGATGATGCGCATACAAGTGGTGGATTTCGTGTTGATCTTGACCTTCCGTGACGAAGCCCGCCCAGAATTCCGTAACCGCTTGGCGCATGGCAGGGGTCAAGGTGTATGCACCTTTCGTTTGTAAATCAGCCATCAAACTAGCTGTTTGCTTCGGATCTTCACCAGTTAGATAGAAGATTAGGCGTTCCAAGTTACTGGAAACTAAAATATCCATGGATGGTGAACTCGTTAAGAAAAATTCCCGGTTCTTGTTGTATACGCCGGTATTAAAGAAGTCAGTTAACACGTTATTGCGGTTTGACGCACAAATTAGTTTATGAATCGGCACACCTAATTGTTTGGCATAGTAGCCGGCTAAGATGTCGCCGAAGTTCCCGGTTG
This sequence comes from Lactiplantibacillus songbeiensis, assembly GCF_005405125.1. Lineage (GTDB taxonomy): Bacteria > Bacillota > Bacilli > Lactobacillales > Lactobacillaceae > Lactiplantibacillus > Lactiplantibacillus songbeiensis. The sequence continues at coordinate 7,390 of NZ_BJDL01000035.1, read as the reverse complement.
GCACACTAAAGTTGACTTCATCACCATTTTTAAGCTGGCCTTGCTTGATCAATTGGGTGTACGCATAGACGTAGTAAGCCACTTGTGGGAATAGGCGGCCAATATTGATCGAGTTGGCACTTGAAAATTGGAATTGGTTGGCTGCTAATTGGGCGTGTAACTCGCTGTCATTAAGCAGTTCTTTGACTTTGGTCTGAGCGTCATCAAAGTTTCCATTAATCGCGACCACGTAAGTATTGTCACCAACTTGGGTCACCATCTGTTGTTTCTGAATGGCGCTGACCCCAGCTTGGGGGTAGAAGACGATGATCTTGGTCTGGTCGACATCTGCGAAGCCAGCCATAGCGGCTTTACCGGTATCACCCGAAGTTGCTGTTAAAATGACGACTTCAGCTTGTAACTGGTTCTTTTTAGCGGCGGTCGTCATTAAATGCGGTAAGATTTGCAAGGCCAAATCTTTGAAGGCAATTGTGGGACCATGGAAGAGTTCTAAGTAATATTGCTTGCCATGCTTCGTAACGGGGGCAATGGCTGGGTCATCGAACTGATCACCATAGGCAGCTTGAATACAGCCTTTAAGTTCAGCTTCGGTGTAATCAGTAAAGAAGAGCTTTAAAACCTCGTAAGCGACTGTTTGATAATCGGCCTGAGCTAGTTGGTCAAAATCAAAGTCAGCTTGTGGCAAGGTAACGGGGACAAACAAACCACCATCAGGAGTTAAGCCTTGTAACACGGCTTGTGAACTCGTCATGGTCTGGCTTGCAGATTCACGGGTACTGCGATAAAGTGTTTCCATAGATGAACGTCCTTTCACTTAGTTTGCTTTAAATGATACACTAATTTACGAGCCAGCGGGGGCGTTTCCACGAAAATAACCGGGAATCTTGTTGTGAAATGTAACCGGTTACTACTTTGGCGATTGTTGCCGCTCCGGTTGGTCTGGACTGACGCTGGAACGTGGTGGCCACGTTTGTGAGCCACAGAGCGGTCTCACAAGCCGGGCTTTGACTAAGACCGGGGAAAGTCACCCGCTCTAAGTCAAACGACACCACTGAGCGTCATCCAGCCCGCCCTGTGCTATTATTGCTGTTAATTCAAGATTATTTAGGAATGGATTAATGTTGGTATCAAATGAGCGGGGTAGCCTGGCTTATTGGTGGTCAACTGATGGTTAGATGACGTTGATGACATAATTATAGCTGTTCAATGAAAAGAAAAATCGTGACTGATTTCATATAGGTGTTTAGTACTAGTTGGGTTGATTACTTGATAATTGAGGCCAAAATGTTGGCACATTATCACTGAGTACTTTTGAAATTAGCGGTTTATACAAAATAAAGTGAGTACTCGCTAATTAACGCCGGGCGGGCCAGCATTGGCTCAGTGGTGTCGTTTTTCTTGGCTGGTGATTTTCCAGCCTAGAAAAAGCCCGGCTTTCGAGACCGCTTTATGGCTCGAAAACGTGGCCACCACGTTCCAGCCGATGCTGGTCCAACCAGAGTGGTACTCTTAATCTAACCAATAATAACTATAAACAAAAGGAGTAATCATAACATGCAATTAGCAGGAATTTCACATTGTGCCGAGAGCGCTGATACCGCGATTCTAGCGGATCATCAGGTATTGATGCGGCTGCGCACGGCTTTAGATGGTGTGCAGCAGGTGGAGTTGATTTATGGCGATATGTATTTGTGGCAGGCGGGAACACCGTTACAACAGGTGTATTTGCAGCCGACGTTAGCGACGCAAGCGCAACAATATTGGACGCTGCCTGTAACTGTGCCAACGAATCGGTTAATTTATGCCTTTAAGCTGACCGATTTAAATGGTGCGACGATTGGTTATGGCGATGATGGGTTCTTTGATGATACGGTTGCCAATTGGGCGACAACGGGACATTATTTCCATCTGCCGTACTTACATGTCAGTGATGCTGAATTACCGCCCGCTTGGGTCAAGTCGACCGTCTGGTATCAGATTTTTCCGGAACGTTTTGCCAATGGTGATGTTAGCAATGATCCGCAAAACACCCAACCTTGGGGACAAGGGCCAGTTAAGACGGACTCGTTTTATGGTGGTGATTTACGCGGTATTATTGATCACTTAGATGATTTGGCCGACTTAGGGATTAACGGATTATATCTATGCCCCATCTTCACGTCGCCATCCAATCACAAATATGACACCTTGGATCACTTTGAAATTGATCCGCATTTTGGGACGAAACAAGATTTTCAAGAATTGGTTGATGGTGCGCATGCCCGTGGAATGCATGTCATGTTGGATGCGGTTTTCAATCACTTTGGCGCGGCGTCACCCCAATGGCAAGACGTGGTGAAGAATGGTGCTAAGTCGCGGTTCGCCGATTGGTTCCATATTCATGATTGGCCAGTTGGGCGCGACCAACAGACGGGGACGTTAAACTATGAAACCTTTGGCACCACGGCCAGCATGCCAAAATTAAAGACGCAGAATCCAGCTGTTCGGGATTATTTGATTGAAATTACCACTTATTGGTTATCACAATTGGATATCGATGCTTGGCGCTTTGACGTGGCCGATGAAGTTGACCATGGCACGTGGCGGGCAATCTGTGCGGCCTTACGAGCGGTCAAACCAGATGTTTATTTGTTGGGTGAGGCCTGGCATAGTAGTCCGTCGTTAATTGGCAATGGCCAGTTTGATGCGGTCATGAACTATCCTTTAACCCGGCCAATCTTAGCGTTATTCAATCATGAGTTGACGCTCAAAGATTATGTCGGTAAGACGAATCTCCAATTGACCCAATACCCACGGCCTAATCAACAAGTGATGCTCAATGCGCTAGATACGCATGATACGGCGCGGGCAATCACAGTGATGGGCAATCAGCCGCAACGGCTACAAGCAGCGTTAACGTTAATGATGTTATTGCCAGGGAGTCCGTGCATTTATTATGGGACCGAAATTGGCTTGCCGGGTGGTCCTGATCCAGATAATCGACGTTGTATGTCTTGGCAACCAGCACCAGTAACGACGGAAATGTACGGTTTTGTCCGCGCTTTATTAGTATGGCGACGTCAACAGACTGAGTTCTTGGCGACGAGTGCGTTGAGCTGGCAGATTGAAGGCGATTGTTTAGTCCTGATTCGGCAAAATGATGATCAGACTGTCACGGGAACCTTCAACCTTGGCACGACGGCGCAAACGATTGCGAATGATGGGATGACGGTCTTAGCGGTTGGTCAGCAAGGCCAGCAATTGGCAGCCGGCGGTTTTAGCTTACAAGTTCAATAGATAAGCGGACATGCTTGGTGCTAGTTGAGATTGCCGCCTGCCGGTTGGATTCTAAAATGCTGGAACGCTATGGGCCATTTTGAAGCCAAAGAACGGTCTTCAAAGCTGGCCTTGGCCTAAGTCCGAGCAAAACACTCGTACTAAGGCCAACGACACGGCTGAGCATTTTAGAATCCAACTTATCAGCTAAATAAACTGGACTTTAAATAATCAATTGTTAATTTTTTGATTCCCGTTATGTAACGACGGGCGGGCCAGAATTGGCTCAGTGGTGTCGTTTATCTTAGTCGTGGTTTTCGGCTTAGATAAAGCCCGGCTTGCGAGACCGATTTTTGGCTCGCAAACGCGGCCACCACGTTCCGGCCGATTCTGGTCCAACCAGAGTGGTAATTTAATCCAACTAGCACCAAGCGTAATCAGGCAGAATTAAGTTTAGATGGCACAAAAACTCAGCTTAGCTAGCCGTTTAATACGACGAGTTAGGCTGAGCTTTTTGGAGTCAATCAATTGGAGTAGCAAGTTCAATTGCAAAAAAACTCGCCCGCAATTGGACGAGTTGACAAGCTTTATTTAGCAGCAGCTGGTTTGATGCCGCGACCTTGAATGAATTCGATGACAATTAAAACGACGTAGCAAATTAGGACGATGCCTAATAAGTTGGTTGTTTGCACGGTGCTGGATAACCAGTAGTATTGCCAGTTTTGGTTGTTGAAAACCCACCATACTAACAAACCGGCGATTAAGCCTAAGGTATTCATAATTGCAATAAAGAAAATATTGCCGTTTTGCTTTTGACCAGCCCAGTAAGCTGAAAGAATTGCCATCCAAACGCCCCAGACGATTAAGCCTACGACAACAACCCAATAAATAAGTGATGCGATCATCGGTACTCCTTCTTTCTACAAGTTAATACCATCATTTTACCATGAATTCGATTACATTGGGAGCTTCAGTGAGGATTTTCACAATAGAAATCTTAAAGTTGGCGGGCATTACTTGTTATTTGGAAGCGAATTATTTACAATTAGAGAATAATAACAAGGAAAATGGGAAAGGGTTGGCAATTGATGACTTCTGCATGGAACTGGATTGGAATCATTGCTTGGATTATTGTACTGGTATTGTTTGTGTGGGTATTTCATAATATTCGCGTGCGTCGCATTAAGATGATTGTTGAACGGAAACATACCTTTGAATGGCCAAGTTTATTTATCACGATTGGCGAATTAATTGTAAGTTTGGGATTAGTTGCCGGCATGTTTTTTGTCACGTTTAATCATCGGGTTAGTCTAGCGAAGAACGATGTCAGTGTCAGCTATGACTATGAACCGTTAGTCATGCAGGTTGGCAGCAATGGCTCAACTTATGTGGCCGTTGACCGTGGGAGTGCCAACAAACCGGTGCATATTTATAATTACTGGGTTAAAGGTGCTAAATATACCGTTTCCAGCAATAAGGCCACCGTCGTGACTAACTTAAATCAAGTTAAGGTGGCAGACGCCGGGATTCCATGGCGGCAACAAGCCTTATTAAAACAAGATAAGCAACATGAAAAGGCATATGTGGCAAAGATGACCGCGACGTACAAGCCTAGTTTTTGGAATGGGTTAGGTGTTCACGTGGGGCATCAAGCGATGACGCGTTGGCTGATTCGAGTCCCAGCGCAATCGTTTATTAACACAACTGAGTTACAAGCTGAATAGCTAATCAAAGGGACAATCCGCCTTGGATTGTCCCTTTTGGGTCATAAATACTAAAAGTTATTAAATGTTTATATCAGAATGTTGTTTTTAGTTTTAGTTCACCGTATAAAGGAGTAGAATTAAGTAGTTACAAATTTTTGGATATTTACACATTATTTATCTAGTTAAAATATCTGAAATCAAGCAACTAATCGAAAGATAATGAAGGAAGCGAACCGATGATAGTCGAACAAGTTAATCCACTATTGGTGTGTGGCATCATTGGCGATGAAACCACCTTAATCGTAAATAAATGTCTAACGGGGCCTTTCACCAATCGCTATGATTTGGCAACGGCACCGGTTACCACAGAGACCACGCTTAGCGAGACGGTGGCTAGAATCACTGCCATTGAGACTGGTTTACAAACGACCATTGAAAAACAACTCGGCACTATTCGTTTTACTTTTCCAGCGGTCGAAGCTGATCAGCCGCGTTGGGCGATGATCAGTACCTTTTATTTGCTACAACCTGTTAGCGGCAAGCTACTTAGTGAACGACCAGCTTTTACGGCCGCTGTTTCGGCCGGGGCTGCCCGTGTACCGTTAAGTCAGTTAAATTGGGCCAACAGTTCACCACTGGTCATGCAAGCCAAACGTTATTTGGAAACAGGCGCATTTCCGATTGCCGATCAGCGGATTTCACAATATGCCATTCCAAGTACCCCACAATTTATTGATGCTTAGTCGGTTGACAATTTAAAAGTAACGTTGTAAGTTAGAAACAGATTAAAAAATGATACGTTGATGAGAAGAGTAGCGAAGTTGTGATGACAGCGAGTCAATGGTTGGTGAAAATTGATGATTGCGGCTTGGTGAAGATGAACTCGGAGTTTAATTAACGGTGCGTTAGCGCTGTTAATTCGGATTAGTCGCCGTTATCCTGATGTCGTTTATGTAGTATAGTAAACGCAAGAGGCAGCGTAAGCTGTGAATGTAGGTGGCACCTCGGAGTGAATAACTTCGTCCTTAATGAGAATTAAGGACGGAGTTTTTTTGTGATTGAACGTTAAGGTTGGAAGGGGTTTTTAGCATGGATCAAGCAACATTTATTGAAAAATACGCCACAAATCGGCAACACACGAACTCACTGAAGTGGGACGCTTTAGATGAACGCTATGGCAATCCAGATTTAATTGCAATGTGGGTCGCTGATATGGAATTTAAAGTGCCGGAAGCGGTTACGACTGCGTTGACTAACCGAATTGCCCATGGTATTTACGGTTATTCTTATACCCCGGATAGTTATTATCAAGCCTTTTTTAATTGGGAGCAACAGCGGCACCAATTGCACTTGGAAAAAGACTGGATTCGCTTTGGAACCGGGGTCGTCAACTCATTGTATGCGTTAGTGAATACGTATACCCGACCTGGAGATGCTGTCTTGATCCTAACGCCGGTCTACTACCCATTCTTTGACGCGGTTAAAGACAATCATCGGCAATTAGTGACATCGGAACTGTATAATGATCAAGGTCACTATACCATTGACTTTGATGATGTGGAACGCCAGATCAAAGCTCATGAAGTTCGTTTATTTATCCAATGTTCTCCACATAATCCAGTAGGTCGTATTTGGACTGAAGCTGAAGAAACTCGGTTATTAGCCTTATGTGAACAATATGGCGTCTTAGTGGTTTCGGATGAGATCCATCAAGATTTAGAAATTGATCCGCAAAACCATCCGTTTAGGTCAGCCTTAACCGTCGCAGATCGCCGGTTTGAGGATAATGTGATTGTGGTGAATGCACCATCCAAGACGTTTAATATGGCAACTTTGCTGAATTCACACGTGATTATTCCTAATTCAAAGTTACGCCAACAATACGATGCTTATATGACGAGGGTTAACCAAACGGAAACCAACGTCTTAGGTCAAACGGCGGGCCAAGCTGCGTATACGGACGGGGCCGAATGGTTAGATCATATCTTGGCGATTGTCCGGAGTAACTATCAGTATTTGAAGACGACCTTAGCTGAAAAAGCGCCTAAGATTGTGGTCGCGGAGCTACAGGGGACTTACTTGACTTGGCTAGATATTCGACCATATGTTAAACCTGAATATACCCGCGAATTCATTATTGATAAATGTGGTTTAGCGGTGGACTTCGGTGAATGGTTCAGTGCCAATGATCAAGGTTTTGTCCGCTTAAACTTAGCGACTGATCCAAAATATGTACATCAAGCCGTTGCTAATATAACGACTTGTTTAGCGCAATTAACACAAAATGACTAGGCAACAAAAAAGTTGTTTGATTGAGGGACTTTTTCCAAAATCAAACAACTTTTTTTATTACCTCAATTGTCAAATCAAGTGCAACACTAAGAATCTATTCTTAGAAGTGGTCTAGTTGCTAAGCTAGTTCAGGCATT
>NZ_BJDL01000034.1 GCF_005405125.1 Lactiplantibacillus songbeiensis | reverse complement strand
TAAAATGCTCAGCCGTGTCGTTGGCCTTAGTGCGAGTGGTCTGCTCGGACTTAGGCCAAGGCCAATTTTGAAGACCGAACTTTGGCTTCAAAATGGCCCATGGCGTTCCAGCGTTTTAGGAACCAACCGGCAGGCGACAATTGCAACTAGCACCAAGCGTATTAGTTGAATTAAACAGTAGGATGATATTACAAAAATAGGGATTCAGAAATCAATCGACTTCTGAATCCCTATTTTTATAGATGATTAACGTTCCCGTTTTAATGAGGCTTGTAGCAACCCTTGGTACGCGGTTATAACTGCTCCCGGGATGTCGATATGCCGGATATAGCCCGCCCCAGCTGGCCCGTAACCTTGGGGGGTATCCCAAAGGCGTTGGAGTTCACCGAGTAACAGTTCGGTAAAGTAAGCTGGTTCCCAAGCATGGTCGTAGGCTGTATTCATGCCGAATATCAATGGATCAAGCTGACTTAACTGGAACTTAGGTGGAAGATAGCGGCTGAACTGGGTCGTCGGTCCCCAGACTTGTTCGAAGGTCAACTGAGTGCGTCGTGCGAGTAACGGGTCTTGCACAAGTAGGACATGTTGCCAGTCAATCGGCGCTAAAGCCATAGCGTTGCGAGCGTTAGCGCCGGTGTTAGTCGACTGACGATCTTGTAGAATGGTGCCTTGATAACCGGCTGTTCGCATTAACCCGGTCATTAGTTCGGCTTCACTTAACTCATTAGTAACGTCCATATTTTGTCGTAAGTATTTAGTGGCATGACCGATGCCACCAGCGATAATTACCGTTTTGAGCTGGTGTTCATCGGCTAAGCGGGCAGCTAACTGGGCAGCTAACTGGGCAGTTAGTGGCAGGCTGTTGCCACACAAGATTAACCCATCGACCGTCGTTAGTGAGTCCGCGGGGGCAGTTAACCAGGCTAAACATTGATTTAAAGCAGTTAAATTAGTCATGAGTGTCCTCCAGACTAGGCTTAGTCCCAAAGTGAGCCGCCGCGGCACCAAAGTTGAAGCGTTGATAATGGACTGCCTGAAAGCCAGCTTGTTTGAATAAGCCTACGAGTTGGCGATAACTGACAAAGTGACGCGTCGTTTCTTGTAAGTAAGAATATTCTTGATATTGATGTGCGAATAAACGCCCGAAAAAGGGGACCACTTTGGTAAAGTACCATTGCCAGACCGGCTTGATCAGCCGTTGATCTGGCTGCGAGGTCTCTAGGCAGACTAATTGAGCGCCTGGTTTTAAGACCCGATAAATTTCGGCCAAAGCTTGCGGCTTATCCGGTAAGTTCCGGAGTCCGAAGCCAATTGTGACTAAGTCAAAGCTGTTGTCGTGAAAGGGCAGGTGCATCGCATTGCCGCGTCGTAACCAGACGCGGTCAGCGACATTGGCCTGATTGACTTTTTGTTGCGCAATTTTGAGCATCGGCGCTGAAAAGTCCAAGCCAATCACTTCACCAGTTGATTGTAAGTCATTGGCAATGGCGATGGTCCAGTCGCCAGTACCACAACAAAGGTCCAAGGCCTGTGCGGTAGGCGCCAGCTGAATCTGAGCCATCGTTTGTCGCCGCCAGTGCCGATGGGTGCCGAGACTGATAATGTTATTCATGCGATCGTAATTAGGGGCAATAGTATCGAATAACCCTTGTACGTTATGTAAATAGCGATTTGCCATAAAACTCTCCTTAGTGATAATCCGTTTAAGCCTACTATAGCAGGTTTAGTGGTGAAGCTGAATCAAAAGTCATTGAAAGATGGTGAGTTGGGAGCTACTTGTTACCGGTGATTTCGTAAACGCAATTTTTGTTATGAAAAAACGCGCTTAGCCAATGACTGAGCGCGTTGAGTGTCTAATCGGCAATAAAGGTCGTTGCCAACTGGAGGACGGTTTCCCGAGCAGCACCGTTTAGCAAATGGCTGGCACCGGGAATGAGATGGAAAGTACTGTTTTGATAAACTTTATCGTACCGTTGTGAAGCTTGGTAGGAAACAATATGGTCAGCATCGCCGTGAATCAAGCAGACTGGACCAGCGTAGTTCTGAGCGGTTTCGTAGATGGGGAGCAGTTGAGCGGTACGCAGATAAAAGCCGCCCAAGGTTCGACCATTATCCATTGGCAGTTGTGCCGGGATATGGTGTGGGTCGTAAACAAGACCACGAGTGCGCCCGGCAATCGCATCGTCTTTGAGCGTTGCGGCAGGGGCCATCAGGACTAATTTGTGAATTAAATCGGGGTAGTAGCCGGCTAACATACTGGCGACAACGCCACCTTGGGAATGACCTAATAGGTCGATTTGCTGAGGTGCGAGCCGATCTTGAACAGCGGTCAAGACTGCCTGAGCATCAGCGATTTCGCTAAGGACAGTCATGTTGGCGAAGTCGCCGTCACTGTGACCAAGACCGTTAAAATCAAAACGCACGGTGCCTACGCCAATTTCGCGTAAGTGTTGTGCGAGTTGAACCAATAAGGCCGAATCCGTATAGCCACGGTCACTCATAAAGCCATGCATGAGAATGGCGATGGTGCCATTAGGTTGGGGTGCCGGTTCGTAAATTCCTGCTAAAGTTAACCCGTCGCGGGTCACATTAAAATCCATCTTTGAAAAACCTCCATTTTTATTATCCTTACCTATCTAGGATAGTCGGAAATGATTAATTTTGCGAAACTTTTTAAAAAAGGGTTGTGACGCTAAGGTCGTCGGTACAGAGCATATGCCCGAAAAAAACAAATAACACCACTTAGCGATGAGCTAAGTGGTGTTATTTGTTTTATGGACCTTACCGGATTTGAACCGACGACCTCCTACATGCGAAGCAGGCGCTCTCCCAACTGAGCTAAAGGCCCAAGTACTATTCTAGTATACAATAAAATTCGGTGAGTGCAACCCCTGAAAGTAAGCGGGTTCAAACTAATGGCGACTAGCCCGGTGGTTTTGGCCCCCGCGGATTTTATGCACGCGCCGTTTAAAAGTTGGCTGGTTATTGCTGACGAATTTAAAGTGTTGCATCTTGCCGTTGAATGCTTGCCCATTTAGCCGCAATTTAAGCCAATCTTGCATGACGGCAATCATTTGGCCAATCTGGTCGACACGTAATTGGTCAGTTTGTTGTTGTGCCAGCGGTAATAAATTAGTTTGTAATTGATTAACTAATTTTTGATGATACGCCATTAATTCCGGCGTTAGTGGAGCATTGGTATACGTGTTAAATAACTTTTGAATTGTCTGGAGTGCATCTTTAATGTCATTTGGTTGGTAGTAACGGTCAGCTGTATTAGTCAAAGTGAAGCCTCTTTCAGTAATGTAGTATTAAGTTTACGTTTGATGCCAGTTGAAATTGCCGCCTGCCGGTTGGTTCCTAAAACGCTGGAACGCCATGGGCCATTTTGAAGCCAAAGTGCGGTCTTCAAAGCTGGCCTTGGCCTAAATCCGAGCAGACCACTCGCACTAAGGCCAACGACACGGCTGAGCATTTTAGGAACCAACCTCTCGGCTAAATTTTTGGTCGACAATAGATTATTATCAGTAATGCCGTTAATTAACGCCGGGCGGGCCAGAATTGGCTCAGTGGTGTCGTTTATCTTAGTTGGTGATTTTCCGACTTAGATAAAGCCCGGCTTGGAAGCCCGTACTTTGGCTTCCAAACGCGGCCACCACGTTCCAGCCGTTTCTGGCCCAACCAGAGTGGCAATTTAAGCCAACTAGTACCAAGCGTTAAGTTTATCATAGTGGATCACAATTTTAATAGACAGAAAAAGCTTCGTAAAGGCGCTACAAAGCTCGTTATTGATGCTAATTATAAAGTTGGTCGTAAAACAATTTCGTTAATATCCACATTAGCCGGCTGTTCAATAGCGAATAGGACAGCCGCGGCAATGTTTTCAGGACTTAATTTAGGAACTTGTTCTAAATTAGCATTTCTTTGGTCTTCAAAGAACCCCGTCTTAACAAATGCTGGTGACACCATCATGGTTCTAATGTGTGCCTTGGCTTCTTCTGCCCGGACCCCATCCATAATGGCTCGGACACTAAACTTTGTGCTAGCATAAACCGTATTATTTTGACCAACTTGATGGCCCGCAGTTGAATCAGTCGCAATGATCTGGCCACTTTGTTGCTTTTCCATTACCGGAATGGCTGCAGCTAGACCATATAGCACACCTTTAACGTTGATGTCGATCATCTTTTCCCATTCATCAACTCTGACTTCGTTCATGGGTGCGAAGCTCATCACCCCAGCGTTTAGGTCCAACACATCAATACGACCATACTTGGCTATGGTAAAATCAATCAAAGCTTGAACGTCAGCCTGCTTACTAACATCAGTTACCTTAAAAACTGCCTGACCACCCGCTTGTTGAATGGTTTCAGCAGTGGCCTGCAAATCAGCTTCTTTGCGCGCGGCTAGCACAACTTGATGGCCATGGCTGGCTGCTAATAACGCGGTTGCTTTACCAATGCCACTCGTGGCACCCGTAATAATGATCGTCTTTACTTGTTGCAAAAGTATTCGCCTCATTTATTTAGTAAGTTCATTAAGCTAGATCATTGAGCGATCTAAGACTGAGCGTACCATAAAAAGTCGAATGTGCAAGTTTGCGAATCGGCCAGGACACGTTAGTTAGTGTCAAGATAAAGCCATGTTTAAAAGGGTGTATAAAAAATTTCCTAATAAATAGAGGGTTGGCGATAGCTAATTTGGACCAGGCTCGTTAAAATAGGGATAATTTAAAGAGGGGGTCTTTTAAAAATGGCAGCCACGACCGCATTAACCACGCAAGCTGAATTTGTTTTGAATCAAGCTTACGACCAGTTTCGTACGGTTCAATTACAACGTAGCAAAACTGATTTATTTGATAATGCCGCGGAAATTTTCTCAATTACGCAAATTACTGAAGCCACATTGCTTTATTTGTTCGATGAAGAAGTCGCTCGCCGGGTGATCGAACTTGATACTAAAGTCGTCACCACGATGTACGACCAGGCGCGCCAAACCGAATTTGTGAAGTTAAACTTCACTGGTAATGATATTCGGTGGCTCTTAGGTTTACCACGCATCCATCGTCACCACCAAATCAGTTAGGGGACTGACTTGGCACCTTTAATGAAGACTATTGATGAAATCTGGAGTTGCGGCTCCAGATTTTTTTGTGACAAAAAAGATTGTTTTTAGCTGGGATTAGTCATACTGTTAACTAAATGTAACCTATGCAATATAATGTTATTTATCTGGTACCTCAATGTCATACAAACTGAGTAATATAGAGAGTGGCTTGAAAGTGTCATACGTGACTTTTTCTTTGGAGTGACTCATTATCAAAATCAATTTAAAATCAGCAATGTTAGGGACGGCTGCTTTAGCCGGCTTATTAGTCGCCGGGCAAAGTGTCGCTAATGCTGATACCTTTACCATCCAAACGGGCGATACCGTCTGGAATTATTCTCAAAAGTACCATGTGTCAATTAAAAAAATTGTTGCGGCGAATCATCTTAGCGATGCCAATTTAATTATTGCTGGTCATCAGATTACGATTCCAACTGGTGAGCCGGCAACTAGGTCAACCACGACCAGCGCCGCTAAATCGACCACGACTAATCAAAGTGGGACCAGTACTGCGGCAAGCCAAAGTACGAGTCAAGCAGTAAGCAGTCATACCGCGACTACTGCTAGTTCGACCGCGACATCGGCGACGAGTGCTAGTTCGACTTCAGCAATCAGCGCTAGTTCAACGGCGGCCAAGTCAATCACGACTAGTCAAAGTGGATCAACGGCCAGTTCAGCTAGTCAAAACAGCACCAGTGCCGCCAGCAGTGTCAGCAGTAGTGCGGTAACAAGCTCAGCAAATCGTACTAGTAGCGCGGCCACCCGGGCACATGTGCAAACAGCTAGTCAAAGTAGTTCTAGCGCGGCCAGCTCAAGTGTCACTAGTCAAGGGTCAACCAGTTCAGCGACCAGCGCTAGTACCACGGCACCTAGTTCAGTCACGAGTAGCAGTACTGGTAACACAACTTCAGCAGCTAGCACCAGCACCGCTACGAGATCAGCTAGTTCGAGTTCATCAACGACCAGTAGTTCAAGTTCGACGACCAATACTACTGGGACCGCGACTTCAAGTGCTATTGTTGCGGCAGCCTATTCTTATTTAGGGACACCGTACGAACAAATGGATTGTTCAGCCTTTACGCAAGCTGCTTATGCTAAGGCTGGAATCACCATTGGCCGCACGACATATACGCAGGCTACGGCTGGAACGCATATTTCCTTTGGTCAAGCCCAAGTTGGCGATTTGGTTTTCTGGGGAGCTGATTCCGCACCTTATCATGTTGGGATTTATTTAGGCAATGGCAAATATATCGCCTCACCAGATTACGGCGAAACGGTCTCTGTTAAGAGCACCGCCTACTTTACCCCTAGCTTTGCAATCCATGTTCGGTAAAGGCGTATTAATAATGGGTTTAATTTGATTATTTAATGCGTTTGGTATTAGTTGAAATTGTCATTTGCTGGGTGGCTTCTAGATGCTGGCACGTCATGGCTAGTTTGAAATTAATAGCTTGGCTAAGGCAACAGGTTGAAGTAAGTAATTGATAAGATCTAAATAGCGGTTAATTTTAACGCCGGGTGGTCCAGAATTGGCTCAGTGGTGTCATTTATCTTAGTCGTGGTTTTGCGACTTAGATAAAGCCCGGCTTTCGAGACCGACCTGTGGCTCGAAAACGTGGCCACCACGTTCCAGCCGATTCTGGGCCAACCAGAGTGGCAAGTCTAATCGAAAACCGGTAAGCGGCAATCAAAATATCACTAAAAAAGGCCTCCCAAGCGGGGGTCTTTTTAGTGTTGTTTAGCTTTTGCTATTCATGAATTTCTTCAATAATTGAACTTCTTCTTGTGTTGGCGTCATTTCACCAGATTTAATGTTATGGATTCGTTCCACTGATAATTGACTGCCAAAGGCTAAATCATTATCGGTCAAATGGTGATCCCGTTCGAACGCAATGATTTTTTCAGATAACTGACTTAATGGTAGTTCCATGCTCTTCACCCCGATTATTAGATTCGTAAAAGTTCAGTGCTTGTAACTGATACTTTCATTATAACCTTAATTTGAAAAAAACGGGGCAAGAATGAAATCCTTAGTTAGTTGCGCTTCAATTGTTGTTGTAATTTGATCAAGACATCACTGGTTTCGTGTGGTAACCGGTCGTTATGCGTATGTTGATAATGGTCAATGAAGTTTGAGCGAATCTCCAAACGCGTTGCCACTAAGTTACGATAATCAGGATTATCATAATCAACTGGGAAATCAGCTAACTTTAAGTTTTGCATGTGATCCAAGCCAGCGAAGGATTCCCATTCAGTTGTTCCGTTGACAATGGCTTCTAAAGCGCCAAGTGTAACTTCTTTAGGAACTTTTTTGTCGCCAAAGTAACCCGTATTAAGCAAGTAGCAGTCCAAATGGCGGTCTTCAAATAAGGCCTTAAAGTCATGGTAATCTTCAGATAGTGGATAAACTCTGAATGGATTGGCGAATGGTTCGATGACTAAGGCGTTACGGTCAACATTACCGATCAAGTTTTCAGCAGAGCTCCGTTTAGTTGCTAAAGTCGCCCCAAAAGTTGCCGCGAGAATCGGATCATCGACTTTGATTACGGGTGGTAGGCAATCATCCTTCATAATCCAGAAGATGGCATTAATTGGCGCCGCTTCTTTGTCAACCCGGTTCGTGGAGGCATAGCGCGACTTAATCGTCCGCCCGTTACCATTACGCAAGTCTTCAGTAACGAGAACTTTGCGGCCCTGATCGTCTAATGTGACCCCGACATTTTGAATCGTCATAAAGTACTTGGGTTCATTAGAAGCCATGGGATAGTCGTTCGTTTTATCAAAGTAAGACGGTTCTAAAGCAACTGAACTCCCATTTTTGCGGTTAATCACAAAGGCATCGTCATGCAGAACGGTAATATCGTATTTGTAGCCATGCTTGGCATGCGTCAACGTTGACTTACCGGAACCGGATAAACCAAACATCGCGAAGACTTGATCTTGCTTGTCGGTGAAATGAAACGCTTTTAAGCCGCCGTGACAAGCAACGTAGCCGTGCCGATGCGCAATCGACCATGCTAAGGTCAGGGTGGACTTCTTTAATTCGCCAAAATAGGGCATCCCCAAGATGGCCGCAACGTTATGTTCGGGATCAAAAATTGCTAGGCCGTCAGGATAATCTGGGTCATGATAGGTGGGATCCGCATAAATGTAAATATCACCTTCAGGATAAGCGACCGAATTGTCGAATATGTCCTGATACTGCTTAGTAATCGGCTGGAAGTTGAGCATGTAGGATAGCAAATTGTTCGCATAGTTATCCTGAATCGCTAAGTGGGCCCGCACGATAAAGTCGTTGTCTAAGCCAACGAAGACATCTGTTTTGATGAAGTGTTCGTTTTGAGCATTATAGATGGCTTGACGGAGCCGTCCTGCCATATCGGCTTCATCAACGCCGGCCGTCCCGAGAATTCGCCGCGCTTGCGCAGTCCGGCCGACCACCTTACCGGTATTTTCAACGAGCATTTTGGCGTCTGCCGGTAAGCCAAGATCAGTTGCCCGATAGATCGGTAAATCGGTCTTAACGGTTCCGGGACCATTGACGGCTAATTCGTAGGCCGTTGCGACATTTGGGACGTGGGTCATGTTATTAGCGTAAAAAGCGGTCTCAACGGTCGATCGAATTTGTGAAAAGATTGGGTTATGACGACCGATATCAGCTAATTGATATGAATTTTGAGTACTCATGCTGGATACCTCCCTATCATGTTTAATAGATTAAGTTTACCACAAAAAACGTTGTTGAAAGCGCTTTATTTGTAGTTGTACCGGCCTGCCACGCTCCTTGAAGCAACCATCAGAAACGCGTGGTTAAGCGATTACATAAAAACTTATTGGTTGATAAGGCAACTTACCCAATCGGGTACATGTGATGAGAATTACCCCTCTTTAGGTGATTAAGCATGATTGACTGCGGCTCACACTGGTCTTAAACTTGCACTGAAAAGTATATTAGTATAGCTTTAAAAGGGAAAAATAACGAGAAATTCTAAAAATAGTTCGTTGATATGATAAAATAATTAAGCTGGTTAATTTGGGTCACCAGTTAACTGACAGGCGAGGGGGATGAAAGTCGTGCCACGAAAAAGAAATACGCAACGCCGGATGGAAATCGTGAATACCGCTTTCCGTTTGTTTGCGGAAAATGGTTATGACAATGTTCAGATGAAAGATATCGCGGAAGCTTGCGATATCAGTAAATCGTTATTGCAACACTATTTCCCCAAAAAAATTGTGCTTTTGAGTACGATGTTAAATGAAATTATGTTGAGTGTGTTCGTCTATAGTAATGAGCAGCTGACCGCTTTATCCGCTGAGCAACGGACGATGATTCAGATGAGCTTTATGTTACGAACACTGGATGAAAATCCCAAGATGGAAAACTTCATTAAAGATATTTTTGAAAATCCAGAGTTAACCACTGAGTTGGTCTTGGTCACGCTAGATTGGCTAGAGTCAATCGGGGTTAAAGGGGAGACGGCGGTGATTCGCTATGCGATTAACTTCGCAGTTTCAGGTGGAATGGCTGTCTTCTTTAAGCGGGTCTTACTGAAAGCCAGTGTCGAAGTCATCTCAGAAAATATCGCGCAGGCGTTCTACTTATTAATTGGGGAACAGCCTCAAAAAATCGATCAAATTTACTTAAGTACGGCGAAATATAATACGGATCGCTACTACCAACAATTTATTAGTTACTTGCACGAGCATGCCACCATTGATTTGAGCGCTGAAATAAAAATTTAATATAAAAGATAACCTAAATTCCTTGTATTTCGTAAAATATACTAGTACACTTTAAATCGGGGAAATGATAAAAGACGCTTACTAATTTTAAAATAACTTTGGAGCGAATTATGACAACTTATGGACTAATTCGACTTTTAAATTGAAAGGGAGATTTTTATTATGAATGAAGACATGGAGCTTTTTAATCGCTTTAGTCATATGTACTTACACGGTTTTAAGAACTTAGCCGATATGTTCGCGGAACCAGCCACGGAGCACGGGATTACGCTAGACGAATTTTACATTCTTTATGATATTGCCGAAGCCAAGGGCAAGATTCGTCTAATGGATATCGCGGAAACTCATGGCGTGACGCGTTCTGCAATTTCACGATTAATTGGTCGCTTATTACGAAAAGATTACTTATATCAAGAAGCCGAAGATCATGATCGTCGGAATAAGGTCTTGAAATTAACACCAGAAGGCGCTCGAATTGAACACGTCGTCTTCTCAGAATTATTACAACGCAATCGTGCATGGAGCCAATCATTTAACTTAGCTAAACAATATCAAACTTTAGATTTAGTTGATGAATTTATGGATCAGTTTGTCAACAATAATGCCGGCAAGCAATCTGAAAAGGCCAGTTATGCCGATATCAAGCGGGCCGAAGCATAAACTAGAAACTTATAAAAAGTGTCAATCATTTTAAAAAATCGTTCACGCAGTTTGAAGAGTACTGCGGGGACGATTTTTTAGTATAGACGGAAATGATTGGTTAGTAAACTAACTTAACAGTCAAAATGATTGAACTAATTGTTAGTTGGATTGAGTTACCGCTCTGGTTGGCCTGGATTGACGCTGGAACGTGGTGGCCACGTTTGTGAGCCAAAATTCGGTCTCACAAGCCGGGCTTTGACTAAGGCCGGGAAAAGTCACCCGACCTAAGTCAAACGACACCACTGAGCGTCATCCAGTCCGCCCGCCGCTAATTCACGACTATGTTGTAACAAGTATAGCGAGTTTGATGCTTAAAGATTAGATTGGGACTTCGACAATTGGTTTTGTCACTGATAAGTTTCAGCTAGAGTAGTTATTGACTAACTATTTTTGCCAAGGTTATTTGAGTGCAGTTGAACGAAGGAATAGACCGTGCTTGGGTTATTATTCCCAGTCCCCACCGGATACCTTTATCCGCTCAACTATTAATTAGCAAAAAAGCTAGCAACTACTCAGACATGTGTCCAAGTGATTGCTAGCTTTTTTAATGTAGTCTAACCAAAAATCGATTTAAAGATTGAACTAAAGAAATTGGTAATTGATGTCCAGACCTTTTGGAAGGCATTTTGGTTTTCAGGGGTATTTAATTTACTGAAGATTCCCTTAGCATTTGATTGAATGTTCTTCATCAATGAGCTGGCTTGGGTCTTGAAGCTGGATGAATCTAACGCCCCAGAATCTCGAATCTTAACAAGCAAGTTGATGATTTGTGTTTTTTGGTTATTAGTAATGACATTAGTTAAGTTATTATTGTTAATTTGATTGTTGACGATGGTCGTAATTTCATTTTTGGTGACGTTGCTCCCTTTTTGGGCCATGTCTTTTTTGGCACCAGCCACCGCGTTGTTTAATTGGGCATCAGAATAACCGTCTTTATCCTTATTATCCTTCGTAATCCCACTCAACGTGCTTAATTCATTTTGTGCGGCACTAACTTGTTTGGCATTTAAACCATTACCTGCTTTAGCGTAAGCCGCGTAAATCCCGGCTAACGCGCCAGAACCATCAATGGGTGTGGCTGAGGTGATGTAGATATTGGCATCGGCAATCCCAGCAGTTAAGGCCGCGTTTTTATATTGATCGGCCGTGATGGTCGTAATATTATTGCTGCCATTGTAATCGAGAATTTTAACGTTGATCCCGGACCCGGAACTGGTCTTTTCAATCATGGCACTGGACCAAACGCCGGAACTGCTGGTAAAGCTCTCGCCAGCGGGGTTAAGGTATTTGACGAGGGTATCGCCATTGACGGTTAACGTTTGATAGTTGCTACTGTCGTCGAGACTAGCCGTTAAAGTTTTAATGGTGCCATCCTTTTGGCTGCTCGTTAGACTAGTCCCCAGTGTGACGATGGGGGTGTCATTTGAACTGTCATCGGCGCGTGACGTTAATTGCCAGCCACCGATACTAAGTAGTAGGGCAGCTAATACAACGCCCCATTTGAATTTAAATTGCATGCTATTTTCCTCCGCATCTTAACTAATGCACCTTGAATTATAGCAGAACCGTCCCCAAATGGGATAATGAGGCCGTAAACTTGACAGACTTCTAAACAATTTAAGCGTTCTTTAGGATTTGCCGTGACGCGTCGGGTTCGCTATACTCGTGGTAAAGTCTGATTGGGGAGGCACTAGTTATGCAACGAAATCGGGTCATTGATAGTTTGAGTTATTTAAGTATTTTATTTTTACCAGTGTTGTTTCCATTAATCGTGTGGGTGCTCACTGGCGATAATCCAGAAGCTCATCGCACAGCCGGCCGCGCTTTTTGGCTCCATGTTTTACCAGCGGTGATGGCAGTCATCTTCTTGATTGTCTTAGGCGTTTCTGGCCTATATATGGATAACTTGATGCATAGCGGTTGGTTGGCAGTTATTTTATTAGCAGTCTTCGGAATTGTCGCTGTTGTCAGTTACTTCTGGTCAATTATTCGAGGGATTCAGATTTTAGTGACCGCGTAAACAGTCGGGAGGTTTTTTAAATGGCAATTACAGCGCAGTTAACACCAGCTCAAGTGACGGAAAAGTTAATGATTCAGTTTTGGACGGCCGGTTATGGACAAACGACGGTCGCAGATTTAGCTGCGGCTGGTCAGCTGTCACGCTCTCAATTTTATCGTCGGTATCGCAGTAAGTCAGTGGCATTAAGGCAGTGCTTGCAGGCTTATCAGACAGTATTGAATCAGCAGTTAACGCGATTGATCCAACGTGATCAAGCACTCGGTACACCGTTGCCAGCATTGTTAGCCGATTGCTTGTTAATGCCGTTTAAAAGTGAGACTTGGCCAGCAGGATGTTTAATGGTTAATTTGATGGCCGAGGTCGGTGACGCCGATCCGTTGATTGCCGATCAAACACAAGCCATCTATTTGGATTTGCAGACACGGTTAGTTGGGTTACTAACACGACAGGCGCAAACCTTGCCAGCATCAACGGCCACGATTGCGGCGAGCTTGATGCAACTGCGAACCGGCTTGCAACTTTTAGCCAAGCAACAGCCAGGAACGGCGCAATTAAAGCAACAGGCGGTCGCGAGTGTGACACTTCTTTTGAAAGTAGGGTAGAAATGGCAACGATTGAAATTAAGTTAGGTGATATTACCACGGTGAAAGTGGATGCTATCGTCAATGCTGCTAATACCAGTTTACTTGGTGGCGGCGGGGTTGATGGCGCAATCCATCGAGCGGCTGGGCCAGAATTATTAGCAGCGTGCCGATCATTGAACGGTTGTGCGACGGGTGATGCCAAGATTACCCCGGGCTTTCAGTTACCGGTGAGATTTGTGATTCATACCCCAGGTCCCATCTGGCGTGGCGGGCAGCACGGAGAAATGGCGCTGTTGGCGAATAGTTATCGGCATAGCTTGGAATTAGCGGCAGCCAATGATTGTCAAAGTGTGGCATTTCCGTCAATCAGTACGGGCGTTTATCACTTTCCATTAAAGTTAGCTGCTACGATTGCCCTGACCACGTTACGAGAGACCGCGACGACTACGGCACAAACGGTGCAAACAATTCAGATTGTTTGTTTCGATAATCAAACTAAAGTGGCCTATGAGACCGCCCTTGCGGCTTTAAATGCTTAAGCTTTACCGAATCCTTACCTGATAGAACTATTCAGGTTGCGATGTGCTTGGTATAATAAAATAGTTTAAGACCTTGCTAGCTACTGATTGTTAGTTGGCAATGGGTTAAGCTGTTTACCAACCGGAGTAGCAAGTTAAGGCTAGTTTTAAATACGGGGTTCATACAGAAAGGAATTACATCGTGTTAGACATTATTAAAGCAGTAATCTTGGGGATTGTTGAAGGGATTACTGAATTCTTACCTATTAGTTCCACGGGGCATTTGGTGTTGGTTGATGAATTCATTAAGATGCAACAATCAACGCAATTTACGGATATGTTCAACGTCGTCATTCAGTTGGGGGCGATTATGGCGGTTGTCGTCATTTACTTCCACAAGCTAAATCCGTTATCACCACGCAAGAGCAGCGGTGAAAAGCGTGACACTTGGGTGTTATGGAGTAAAGTGATCTTAGCCGTGATTCCATCAGTGATTATTGGGTTACCGTTAAATGACTGGATGGACGCCCATTTGATGAATTGGGCCGTCGTTTCAGCGACCTTGATTATTTACGGGATCTTGTTCATTGTGATTGAAAATCATAACAAGGCTTTGACGCCGAGGTTTGCTGACTTAAAGACGTTACCTTATACGACAGCGTTATTTATCGGGGTCTTCCAACTCTTGTCGTTAGTACCTGGGACGTCACGTTCAGGGGCAACGATTTTAGGGGCCATCTTGATTGGCACGTCACGTTATGTGGCGACTGAATTCTCCTTCTTCATGGCGATTCCAACGATGTTTGGCGCGTCATTATTGAAGCTGTATAAGTACTTTGACCACGGTAACTCATTGATGGGCTTGCAAGGGATGGTTTTAGCGGTCGGTGTGATTGTCTCCTTCGTTGTCGCTTATATCTCAATCCGCTTCTTACTTGATTACATCAAACGCAATGACTTTAAGGCATTCGGTTGGTATCGAATCGTACTCGGGGCTTTAGTGATTGGGTACTTCACGTTAATTCATTAAAAACTGATATAAAAAAAGGAATCCCGCGTGGATTCCTTTTTTTTATAGTGCTTTGATTATTTTTGTAAGTTGAGCGGCTTAACTCTCGATTATGCCACGCCAAGCCACTTTAGATAATAAAGCCCAAAACCACTAAATCATTAGTCGTGAGCACCTAAAACTTAAGAATCTAACGTTTTGAACGTAAAAGACTAAAAAAAGAAAACCCTAATCTTTCTTTAATGGTTCTCAAATGACAGCACTGGTGTAAGCGCTACAATAGAACCGTAAAGAAATCAGAAAAGGGTGAATAATGATGGTATTGAGTATTATGACTATTTTAGGTATGGGTTTGATTGCAGCTACGGGCGCACATTTTGTGAATGCCGCACGGGCAATGCAAGCGGGAACGGTAGCTCACCATCATGCTAAAATGCCGGCAAACCTCCATCAAATCGACTTTCTTTAGGTCGTTTGTCTGTTTTATTGGCAGGCAGTATGAATGTTAACTATAACAGCTATGTCTACGTTATTTGCTGACTGATAAGTTCTCAGAATACTCTGAGACTTGTCAGCCAGCTTTTTTGATGCAGTCGATCCATTGAGTTGAAGCTGGCTACGAATGGCTTAATTGCCATAGCAAGCGGTTGATAAATTCGGCGAGTAAAAAGCCGATCGCAATGACGCCGGCGATGATGACGACTTGGGCTAAGTATTGATTGGCAATTGCTGGGTGACCGGTTACTAAGTTACGCACCACGCGATATGATTGGCCGCCAGGGACTAATGGCACTAGGCTAGGAATGTTAAAAATTATCATTGGCATTCGTTTATAGTGAGCGGCGAGCCCACTGAAGACCCCAATAACTACGGCGGCCACTAAGTTACCAATTGCGAGTTTAATATCGATGGTTGTCGGTAAAAGTTGGTAAAGGGCTTCGTAGGTCAACCAACCCGCCGCCCCGACCCAGCCACTAAGGTTGAGCGCCCGGCGTGGAATATTTAGCAAAACACCAAAAGCAGCAGTGGCAAGGTAAGCTAGAATTGTCTGTAATAAGCCAATCGTAAAAAGCCAATGTAGCATGCTGGTCACCTCCTAGTAAAAAATTGATGTTAGGGCAATGCCCAGACCGATTGCGCAAGCTGACAGAATCGCTTCAATCGCCCGGGCGGGACCACTTAATAAATTACCGGTCATGGTATCGCGTACCGCGTTAGTGATGGCGACACCGGGAACGAGTGGCATCACAGCACCGATAATGATGGCATCGGGATGCAAGTGTCCATGGCTCAGCCAAAAGCTAATCAGGGTAACGAGGCCAATTAAAAAGGCACCGACAAATTCACTAAGAAAGCGGATCCGACCAATGCGATTAATCCCAAAGAATGCTGCAAAGCCAACAACACCAGCCACTGCACAAGTTGTTAGGTCGATGATGGTGGCGTGACCCGTAAAAGCAACCATTAAGGTGACACTGACGATTAGCGCGGCTACAAGTAGCCAACTCAACGGAAATGTTGGGACGGCCTGGTTCACATGGGCTAGAGCGGTGGCGAATGCAGGTAAATCAATCTCGTGGTCCGCGTAGCGCCGCGATAAAGTGTTGACTTGATCGACTTTTTCCAAATCCATGCCGCGTTGGTGAATGGCGCGAACTTGACTAGCTGCGACGGTTGGTAAGGAAATGGTGATCCCCGTTAGTAGGACAAAAACTTGGGCATCCGGATAGCCAGCATTCGTGGCGATTCGCTGCATGGTATCTTCCACGCGGGCGATTTCAGCGCCATTTTCAAGCAAAATAGCGCCGGCTAGTAACGTGGTATTCATCAATAAATTGGCGTCTGTCATGACCGCGACCTCCGTTTCTCTAAAAGGGTTGCTTATATTTTCGCACTTATTTCCGCGACCGTCATCTTTTCTGAAACAGATTACTTGGCAGCGGACTTCGTTAACCGGTAAACTTGATGTTGTAATTAAAAATTGGAGGTTTTTTGGCATGACAAAAATTACCAAACTCACCGATACGTATGCATTAAATAATGGCACTAAAATTCCAGTTGTGGGCTTCGGCACGTGGCAGACACCTGATGGTCAAGTGGCTTATGACTCAGTATTAGCCGCACTAAAGGCTGGCTACCGGCACATCGACACGGCGGCTGCTTACGGCAACGAAGATAGTGTTGGCAAGGCCATCGCTGATAGTGGTGTTGACCGCAAAGAGTTATTCGTTACGACGAAGCTTTGGAACGCCGATCATGGTTACGAAGCAGCAAAAAAGGCCTTAGACACGTCTTTAGCTAAATTAGGTTTGGATTATGTTGATTTATACTTGATTCACTGGCCAAACCCAGCTGATATGCGGGATAATTGGGAACAATTAAACGCGGATACGTGGCGGGCGATGGAAGAAGCTTATGCGGATCGTAAAGCGCGGGCCATTGGGGTCTCAAACTTTCGGCCGAAGCATTTGGATGCCTTACTAAAGACCGCTAAAGTAGTGCCAGCGGTTAACCAAATCTTCTTGAATCCTAGCGACATGGAACCAGAAGTTGTGGCTTACAATGACGCCCATGGTATTTTATCAGAAGCTTACAGTCCATTAGGCACTGGTAAGATCTTTGGTATTACAGAATTACAAACGATGGCGCAAAAGTATGACAAGAGTGTGGCCCAAGTGGTCTTGCGCTGGTCCTTGCAACATGGGTTCTTGCCACTGCCAAAATCAGTTCACGCCGATCGGATTCAACAAAATACTGAAATCTTTGATTTTGAATTAAGTGAAGACGATATGGCAACCATCGACGGCCTCCGTGGGGTTGCTGGTTTGGCTAATGATCCAGATACGGTTAATTTCTAATCTGACATTAAAATAAAACGTCCAACTTTAACATCGGTAAATGACCGGTGCTAAGGTTGGACGTTTTTGATTTGGTTGAGTAGCTTGAGGCTAAGTTTTAGACATAGTGACGTTGCGTCTAGAGTGGTCTTAAGTTCAAATATCGGTTAATTAACGCCAGCCGATTCTGGACCAACCAGAGTGGCAGTTTAGTACTTAACCTTAAAGTTAGTTGGCTGGGTCGCCGTAACGACGGGATGCTTAGCGAAATAGTCGGCAATCAAAACGGTCATATCAGTTGGCAGTTGGCGCTGAATCTTCGTGGTACTGAACATCGGGTAGTTGCCACCGCCCCCAGCGCGATAATGATTTAGCGTGACGGTTAATGGTTGTTCAGGGGTCACAGCCTGGCCATGATAATCTAGCTGGACGACTCGTTGTCCCATTGGGCGGGTTAAATCAAAGGTGTAGTCGATGCCGCTGTAAATATCATAAACATAATGCCGTAGTTTGGGTTTTAAAAATTCTGGATTAACGATCACATGGCTATCTTGAAGTAAGAAGTAACTGGCACAGCGTTCCAAGGCAGCTTTGAGATCGGCGCCAGTAATGGTTTCAACGGCTAATTTATTTGGATAGACATAGCTGTTCATCACTTCGCGTAAGGTCACGTTTGGTTTTAAGCCTGGCACATCATCGTTAAAAAGTGCCGTGGCCGCAATGTCGGTGCCGGTCGCAGCCATTTCGACTTGATTAATAAAGTTCAGATACGGATGGTTATGTAACCGAGCTGCAAGTGGTTCATGAACTAACATATCCCCGTTAATGGTCCCTAATGGGGTGTCGAGCCAATCTTCCATTTGATCATTGATTGGTTTGATTAGCGCCATCGCTTGCGCATCTGGAGCGGCATGCTTGACGCTTAACGTTTCAGCTTTACGAGTGGTGATATGATGTTGGGCATCTAAATCTAAGGTAATCAGGCCAACGTTTTGACCTTTCATGCCAGGTTGGGTCACTGGAATCCCATTAATATTAACAGCTAGGCGACGATGCTGATGGCCAGTAATTAAGGCGTCGATGCCGGGAACTTCATTCAATAAGGCTGAGCCCCGGTTCTCACCGTTTAGCCGTTCAGTTGGATGATTAGTTTGGGGATCGCATTCCAACCCACCATGATAAGCGACAACCACGATGTCCGCGAGTTGCCGTAGCTTAGGCACGTACGCCTTAGCCGTGGTCACGACGTCTTTAAAATGCAGGCCTTTTAGATGGGATGGCAGTTCCCAGCGGCCGACAAATTGTGTCGTTAAGCCTAGAATAGCCACTTTAACCCCCGCCCGCTCCAAAATGGTATAGGGCTTGGAAAATAACGTGCGGTGTTGATCATCTTCGATATTGGCGGCCAACATCGGATAGTGACGGGCCGATTCGCATAAGTCTAAGAAATCTAACCCGTAGTTAAATTCGTGGTTGCCAAAAATACCAGCTTGAACCTGATTACAATTGGCGAGCCGTGAGTATAATGGTGCAGCTTCTAAATGTTGCCGCGCAATGAAATATGTTAATGGTGATCCTTGTACAAAGTCACCATTGTCGATGACGATTGGCCAGACCGTGTCGTCATCCGTTGCTGTCAGTTGCCGAATTAGGGTAGCGGCGCGACTCAGACCAAAAGGCGCGACGTCGGTCCGGCGGCTATAATCAGTAGGCGCTAAGTAGCCGTGGACATCGCTGGTCGAGATTAGTTTAATTTGCATTCCGCACACCTCCGTTTTTGAGTTTATGGTCTAATTATACCAATGTTGACCCGGATTTCGTTAATCATGGCAACAAACTATTTAATATTTTGTACATTTAGTCAGTTAACCAGCTATGCTTGAGGTATATTTGGTGCTAGTTGGATTAGATTGTCACTCTGGTTGGGCCAGAATCGGCTGGAACGTGGTGACCGCGTTTGGAAACCGAAGTACGTTCTTCCAAGCCGGGCTTTATCTAAGTCGGAAGAACAACGACTTAGATAAACGACACTACTGAGCCAATTCTGGCCCGCCCGATGTTAATTAACAGAAATTAATGACTATTTATTGTCGACTACAAATTTAGCCGAGAGGTTGGTTCCTAAAATGCTCAGCCGTGTCGTTGGCCTTAGTGCGAGTGGTCTGCTCGGACTTAGGCCAAGGCCAGCTTTGAAGACCGGGCTGCGGCTTCAAAATGGTCCATGGCGTTCCAGCGTTTTAGGAACCAACCGGCAGGCGGCAATTTTAACTAACACCAGCCGTACTAAGAATATATGTCGATTGTTTTACAATTGGTTAACAAATCTTTCTGTTAATGGTTTTCATGATAGACTAAAACTAACCAGGAAAAAAAGGGTTATGGGGAGGAAATTTATAATGAAACATAGTACCCGCCGACGGACCAATTGGGCAGCCGGCTTAGGATTAGTTACCATGGGTGTGTTATTGACAGCTGGTGGCACCACCTTAGTTCAACCACAAGTTAATGCGGTGGCTGCGACAACTAGTAATGTCAAGACAGTCAATGCTAAGGATGCGGGCTTAGTTGGTAATAATGCGGCGATTGATAATGTGAAGAATTTACAAGACATTATTGATGCTAATACCAGTGCGCCACTCGTGATCAATGTGCCCAAGGGTGATTATCATTTTGGTAGCGATACAGGCACCGAAGTGGTTAAGTTACATTCCAACATTACGTTTAACTTCGAAGATGGGGCTAATTTCATCGTCGATAATGCCCGGCGTGTGAACTTTGTCTATCCAAGCCCGAATGCTGGCTACGATGGCGGAATCTCCAACATTACTTGGAAAAACGCCACATTTAAGGGGAGTCAAACCACGGCTGGTCAATCAATCTTTACGCAAAGTGTCCATCATGCGTCCAAGGTCTTGTTTGACGGTTGTACCTTTGATAACGCGGAATCACCAACTGGCCATTATATTGATTTAGACGGTAGTCATGATATTACTGTTCAAAACTCAACTTTTACTGGATTTAATGGTGCGGATAAGCAATATAAAGAAGCTATCCAGGTTGATTACTCGAACGCCAAGGCGATGTCTTACAAGAACCCGGGCGATCAATATGATAACTTACCAACTTATGATGTTCATGTCACGAATAACAAGTTCTTACCAGTGCAAAAGACGAATGGTTATGTGCAAAGTTTTGCGCCAAACCCAATCGGCCAACATGCGCTTTATAACCATGGTCAAGACGGCATTATTCATGACGTTTACTTTGAAAATAACTACGTGCAAGATGTCCGGCCATTATTAACCGAAGATGATGCCAATATTCATTTCCGGGATGTGTCGAACTTATACATTCAAAACAATCAATTCGTTAATAAGTATGCCCTTGGGTCTGGGAATTATATTCGTTTATATAATACCGAAAAAGACATTACGATGGACAACTTAAACATTAAAAACAATACGTTTTCTAACTTGAGTCCTGATAACCGTTACGTTTACTTGGATGCCAAGACTGGTACCAAGATGACGAACATTACGATTACCGGTAATACGATTCAAACGGCTAAGAGTAGTGTGCCATTTGTTACGGCTAACTTCGACACGACTGGCATGGCGATTAGCAATAATAAATCAACGGCTTTACCAGGTACTCAGGTTGAGGAAGTGCCCGGTGGGACGCAGATTGAAGATTCTGGTAAATTATCTATCTCAATGCCGACTAAGAAGCGTAAGGCAACGAACAAGACGGAAACTTATTTCCACGGATCACAAGTGCAAGCAGCTAAGGTTAGTGCTAAAGCCGTTAGCAAGAAATACGCGCTTTATAACCATGTTCGTGGTCACAAGAACTGGAATCTAGTCGTACCAGATTGGAAGAAGTTAGGGTCAACGGTTTATGTAGATAAGTATGCCAAAGCTTCGTCTGGCCAATGGTACCGGATTGCGTTTAGTAACGCAAAAACAGCCGACCATTATTGGATTCGGATTGGCGGCGTGTCAATCTCAGCTAAGAAGCGTAATAATCTGCAATCATTGAGCAGTTGGTCGACCAAGAAACATGACCAGACTAATGATACTCAAACGTATCGGGCTGGCTTGGATACCCAACATGCAGAATTAGCAACGAACTTACAAGCGAAAAACTTTGTGCTTTACAACCATATCAAGGGTGCTAAGAACTGGAAGACGGCCAAGGTTGATTGGAAGAAGCTTGGCTACACGCGGGCTTACATTGATATGAAAGCTGACGCTGATTCAGGGACTTGGTACCGGATTCGTTTTACTAAGGATTCAGCGGCCAAAAAATTCTGGATTCGCAAGAGCGGCTTAGTCTTTGACAAGATTACGTATGAAGACTACAGCAAGACGTTGAATTTGATTAAACGTTACCCAGTCTATGACAAGGTCTTTAATGCAGAAGACTTAGCTAAGGCTAAAGGGACGACTGGCGATGTCTCACAATTGAACGTTAAGATTGTGCAGCGGGCTCGCCGGACCGATTCAAAGGGCGCTGTGACCACTTTCTATCAAATGGAAAATGGTAATTGGACACGTGCTTCTGCTTTTGATTTGAAATAACCAAGATTGATGATAACCTCACGGGCTTAACGGCTGGTGAGGTTATTTTTTTATGTGATTGGCCGTCTCCGTTGACCAGCAGGTTCGCGGTGGGGCAGACCTGCAGCCAAAGAACGGTCTGCAGGGCACTTGTTAGCCGAAAACCACGTCTAACAAGCTGGCCCAATCACTAAGACCGGAAAACTCACCGGTCTAAGTGATTCGACACGGCGAATCTACTGGTCACTGCGACTAAAGTTAGGCTAATCAACATAGAAGATTAAGTTTAATTACAATTAGCCTGCTATTTAGCGTAGGTTAGGCTGGATGATGCTCAGTGGTGAAATTTCACTTGGCCGAGTGGCTTTCTCGACCTAGTGAAAGCCCGGCTTGCGAGACCGTACTTTGGCTCGTAAACGCGGCCACCACGTTCCAGCATCAATCCAGCCTAACCGGAGCGGAACGATTAGCATATTAGTGATGACAAGCGGCAGCGGCTAAATGGACCAGAAATTTTGAGTTGTGGTGTTTAAAACTTAGTTGCATATGAATTGAGTTATATCAAGGTTGGTTAGTGACGACGTTGTTGACTTAGTCGCAGTGGCCGAGTTAACTGAATAATCAAAAAAACGCGCTGAGCTGATTGCTCGCGCGTTTTTGAATGGACCGCTTTAGAAAACTGGTCGTTTAGCTGGTTTTGATTTTAAGTCATCACAATTATAAGCTGCTAATTCGGCTAAGCCATTTTGACTGGCATCGAAGTATGCGGTTAAACCTTGTGCAATCATTAAGTTTAATTGTTTGTCAGCATCGAATTGGACGACGAGCACGGGCGTCTTTTCGGCGACCGCGGCACCAATCTCAAACATGGTCCCAGAATCGGGTTCATTCGTATCACTGGTCATATCAAAGTCTAACAAGGCAACAACGAGATCGGCGCGATGAACTTGCCGCATATCGGAGGCATAAACATATTGTTGCCAAGCCCGACTGCCGAAAGGTTCTGCTTCAAATTGATGTTCTTCGGGGATAAAGATCCCAGTGCTGTTGATGGTCGGATTAGCGATCAAGGCCTTTTTAACTTGTTCGATCCGGGCTTTTTGCGCATCGTCAAAAAAAGGCGCAGCGAGGTAAACGTTATTCATGAGAAAGTTCCTTTCTGTCATGGCGTAATGATTAGTTGGCGTCAAAGCCGACTTTGACGTCCTTAAGACTCTCTTATTTTAGCGGAAAAGGGTGAGACCTCGCAAGTGCAGTGATGATTAATGATCACGTAGATTATAATCCTAGATAATCTAATTTATAATACTAGTAACTGTTGAAATTAATTCTAGATTACGGTAAATTAGGTAAAGCATTTAGAAGGAGGCGTGATGATGGCTGATAACCAGTCAGCGTTAGCACAGTTTGAGTTAACGCCGTGGCCGGCATTACCAACAATGCCCATCTACATGGAACAATTATTGCAACTCGTTAATCAAACGTTAGCACCATTGGGAATTCCGGAAGTGACCAAAACGATGGTCAATAGTTATGTGAAGCAGCACTTTTTCAGTCGACCAATTGGGCGGCAATATACGCGTAACCAGATTGTAGCGGTGATCGTCGTGACGATTCTAAAGCAGGATTTTGACTTGACGACCATCAGTCGCGCGATCTTAAAGATTCGTGATTCTCGGGCAATCGAGCCGCGATATCAGCAATTTAAACTGGCTTTTGAACGGGCCTTGCGCTTGCAACCACTTCAATTAACGCCGGCCGATTCGACGGCGCAAGCCATTGAGTTAGCTGCGCAAACGGTTGGCGCGCATTTATTGACAACGCAACGATTAAGTTAACGGTTTTTAGAGAGGAACGAATTGATGACTAGACGAAAGAAATGGACTTTAGCGCTTATCGCTTTAGTCACGGTGCTCGTAATCGGCATTGCGGGCGGCAGTTATTATTTATATCACTTTGCTTTTGAGCCGACTCCCAAAGTTTTGACGCATAGTTCAAAAAAGAGTCATGCGAACTTGGTCCGGAATCAAAACTGGTTGAAGACGGTGTCCAAGCAGACTTGGCGGGAAACCTCGGCAACGGATAACTTGAAGCTTGTTGCTGATTTTGTGCCAGCAGCTAAGGCGACCAAGCGAACCGTCATTGTGGCGCATGGTTATATGGGAAACAAAGAACAAATGGCCAGCTATATTCGCTTATGGCATCGCCAAGGCTATAACGTCTTAGCGCCGGATGATCGCGGTAATGGTCAAAGCGAAGGTAATTACTATGGCTTCGGTTGGCCGGATCGCTTAGATTATCTCAAATGGACGCAACAAGTTATTCGCCATGTGGGCCAAGATAGTCGTATCGGCCTGTTTGGTGTTTCGATGGGTGGTGCAACCGTCATGATGATGAGTGGAGAGCAGTTGCCATCGCAAGTTAAGGCCATTATTGAAGATTGTGGTTATACGAGTGTGGGCGATGAATTGACGTATGAGTTAAAAGCGTTATATCATTTGCCGAAATTCCCGTTGATTTACACTGCTAGTTGGGTCGCACAAGCCAAAGCCCATTTTAATTTCTTAAAAGCCAGTTCCGTAACGCAATTGAAGCATAATCGCTTGCCAATCTTTTTCATCCATGGCGGTAGTGATACGTTTGTGCCAACGAAGATGGTCTATCAAAACTATCAGGCGACTACGGTTAAGGATAAACAACTCTGGGTTGTCCCAGGTGCTGGTCATGCGGAGTCCTTTACGAAACAGCCAAAAGTGTATACGCAAAAAGTCGATACTTTTATGGCGAAATATCTTAAATAAGTCATTTGAAACTAGTGCGCGGCCTAATTGGTTGTTAGCACTAGTTTTTTTGCGGCACTAGTTTGAACGACTTGGCCGTGTTGTAGTTCCACCAGGTAGTCGGCTAAGTGAGCGGCCGCTTGATCATCTTCGGTGACCATGACGGTCGTTAACACTAAGCGCCGCGCTAAAGTGGCAACGGTGGTTCGTAGTTGCTTGGCTAAGTCAGTGTTACCCAGACTCCAAGTTTCATTGAATATTAGTACGGCTGGCTGTTGGGCTAAGATGCGGGCTAGCGCGAGATGTTGCTTTTGTAACTGGCTTAGGTCGCCGGGATAACGGTCCTGCAAGTCAGTCAGTTCTAATTGCACTAGTGCGCGGTTGACCCGTGTAACTAAAGTCTGACCCGTTAACTCGTTGCGCAACGGAAAAGCGATATTCTCACGAACCGTCAGATGCGGCCAAAACGCAAAATCAAGACAGAGCATGGCGACCTGCCGATCATGGGGCTGCAAGCTAAAGTGATGGGTTTCATTGAAGACCAGGCGCTGATCAAAGTAAATTCGGCCTGTATCCGGCTGTTGATAGCCAGCAATGAGATTCAGCAAGGTGGCTTTACCAGCACTGGCTGGCCCGGTGATGGCGGTAATTTGTTGGGCTGGTAAGGTGAGGTTGAGTGGTTGAAGAATCGGTTGATCTAAACAACTTTTCTGTACATTTTTAAGTTTGATGACCGGCATGATAGTGCCCCCCTAGCAACTAATTTGATAGCTTAAGCTTACCGTTTAAACATATTAGGGGCGTAAAGAGTTGATATTGTTTGTGTTAAGTTCGTGTAAATAAAAGGACCGCCAAGCTAACTGGTTTTGGCCAAATTAGCTTGGCGGTCCTTTTATTTACGCTTTTGGCTGCCAAGGATGTCGTAGTTCGGGAATAAAGAATAGGACGAGGATAAAGTTCAACAGTAACGATAAGGCAGTGAAAATAAAGACGCCATTGTAGTTAAACCAATTCGATACAGCCCCACCAGCTAAAGAACCAAGCATACTGCCAAGCGCTTGAAATGATTGATTCCAGCTGAAGATGGAGCCGGTCAATTCACGTGGCGTGTTTTTGGAGAGCATCGTTTGGATCGTTGGAAAGAGGGCGCCGTCTGAGATTCCAATCATGAAGCGCAGTAGTCCTAAGACCCAAATGCTAGACACTAAGCCTTGAGGGAAATACATTAAGATGGCAAAGACGAATCCAAAAACTAAGATGCGGCCAGTCCCGCGCGTATCACCTAAATGGCCTAAACGTGGTGCCGCCAGTAAGGTTGAAATTCCTGGTAGGGCCGCGATAATCCCGGCTACTACAGTGATAGGACCGACATTGTGCATCAGTTGCTTGACGTAGAGACTAATGATTGGGGTGATGGAATTATTGCCCATTTGAATAATCATGGTTGACACTAACAAGACAATGATTAAAGTTGGATTTTGAAATTGACTGAGTAAACTGCCTTGACGCGTTGCTTGAGCTTTCGGATTAGGCCGATACGTTTCGTGAACGAGAAAAAGACTTAGTGCAAAGACAACCAATAGCAAAATGCCAGTAATGATAAATGTCAGTCGAATTGAGAAAATCTGGGCTAAAACACCGCCTAAGATGGGACCAATCAAGTTACCTGATACGTAACCGGTTGTCAGGATCCCGATGGCAGTTCCACTATTTTCTTTCGGAGTTTCAGTGGCAATCAGGGCGCTGGCATTAGGAATATAGCCAGCACATAGCCCTTGTAAGAAACGCAGTAAAATTAAGGTCCAGATATTATGGACGAACCCCATTAGCCCAATTACAATGGCCATCCCCAGTGATGACCGTAAAAGCATGAGTTTTCGGCCCCGGCGATCAGCCAGCTTACCCCACAATGGTGAGACTACGGCAATGACGAAAAAAGTGACGGCATAAGTCAGCCCGCTATACATCGTTAATTGGCCGCGGGTAAAGTGGCCGAGTTCGCCAACATATAACGATAAAAACGGCATGACTTCGGAGAATCCCATGCCAGCAATAAAGGTGCCTAACCATAAGACGGCCAAATTACGCCGCCAACCAACTAAACGACCATGCATGTTATACACTTCCTAATTTAATTATTTTTGAGATGCTAAAGTTTCCACTCTGGTTGGCCCAGAATCGGCTGGAACGTGGTGGCCACGTTTTCGAGCCACAGAGCGGTCTCGAAAGCCGGGCTTTATCTAAGTCGGAAAATCACCGACCAAGATAAACGACACCACTGAGCCAATTCTGGCCCGCCCGGCGTTAACTAACCAGAATTAAAAAATTAACGATTAATTATTTTAAGTTCAGTTATTTAGCCGAGAGGTTGGTTCCTAAAATGCTCAGCCGTGTCGTTGGCCTTAGTGCGAGTGGGCTACTCGGGCTTAGGCCAAGGCCAGCTTTGAAGACCGGGCTTTGGCTTCAAAATGGCCCATGGCGTTCCAGCATTTTAGGAACCAACCGGCAGGCGGCAATTTCAACTAGCACCAGGCAATTATAGCTTATCTTACGGCTAATTTTTAGTCACCGCAATGCAGGAAATTCGTTGAACACGCTTGACCATCGCTAACGGATAAACTTACAATGGATAACATTGTAGAAAGGGTGACCATTGTGAAGCAAGAAAGTAAATATCAGATTGAAGTGATTCCCACCAAGCACCGCCATATGGCAAATTGGGACATGTTTGCGACGTGGATTGGTGCGAATGCGAATAACGGGACCTGGTATGTTGGCGGTGTCTTAGCAGCGTGTGGCTTGCTGACGGCCTTAAAAGTCATTATTGCTTCATCAACCCTTTCGTATTTGTGTTTATCGTTAGTTGGATTTATGGGTTATCGGACTGGTGCCGCTACGATGAGTCTGATTCGTGGCTCGTTTGGAATTCGTGGCAGTTATGTCCCATCGTTTGTCAATTTAACGCAGTATATTGGCTGGACCGCGGTTAATACCTTTATTGCGGCCACTTCAGTCAGTTATTTATTGCATGACATTGTCGGTTGGCCAGTCTATGGCAAACCGGGTGGTGCTAAAGGGTTAGTCCTGGGTATTGTTGTGATGAGTGTGCTGCATTTGCTGAGTGTCTCGGTGGGTCAACGCTCGGTACAACTGATTGAGCGGATTGGAATTATACTGGTCATCTTGTTTGTCTTATGGGAAACGATTGTGGTTTTCCAAACGGTGACTTTTAGCGATTTATTACACTGGCATGCTCCCGCACATTTACAAATGACATCTGGTGCTGGAATGGATACGTTAGCGGCGTTTAACCTCTCTTGGGTGACGGCTGGGGCTGATTTTACGCGGTTCACGCGTAAACGGTCCGGCGCAACCGGGATGCCGTTTCTCGGCGCTTTTACGGGACTATTCTGGTTTGCCTTTATCGGTCTTGCCGCGACAATCAGTATTGCGATTACATCGGGGACTTATGATCCGAATAATTCTGATCCTAGTACGATTGCCAGTCGGTTAGGGTTAGGGGTGTTGGCGTTACTCGTCATCGTGTTAACGAGTATGACTGCCAATGCGGTTAATCTATTGGCTGCTGGATCGGCATTATCCAATATTTTTCCTAAGATTCGGTTACGGCCAGCACTTTGGGCGGTGACAATCATTGCGACTTTGGTCACGTTAATTCCGTTAATGGTTGGTAGCTTTTTGACGGCGTTCACGGCTTTTCTAGATTATATTGGGATGGTCTTAGGACCGATGATCAGTGTCATGTTGGTTGATTATTATTGGCGCCATCACCAACACTATGATGTCAATGAATTAGCCAACTCGCACGGGCAGTATTGGTATGCGCACGGGGTGAATTGGATTGCGCTGATTTGTTGGGTCTTGGGTGTCGGCCTATTCTTACTTTTAAAACAACTGCCATTGATTGCGAACGTGTTAGGTGCAACCTTTATTGATATGATCTTAATTGCGCTGATTTATATGGCATTGATGCGAATTTTCTACCCGTTAAAAGACACACAGGCTTGATTTGGATTACAATAGAGACGGACTAATTATACGAGGGAGATAAAATTATGTTTAAATTAGCAGCAATTGATGAAGTCTTGGCCAGCTTAGGCGACCACGCGGACTTTGCAACTATCGCGAAAAAAGAAGCTGACCTAGGCGTGCAACATTTTGAATACGATGTACGTGCTGGTGCGACAACGTACTTTGGTGAAAATGGGTACTTGGTAGAACGATTAACTAATGGCTTAGGCACTAAGGTAGCCACTGAAGAAGATGCTGATAAAGTCCAACAACTAGGGACGGATTATGTCGCTGGTAAGTTGAGCTTGGCAGAAGCCGTTAAAGGGTTAGCCGCGGCTGGTTGTCAGACCTGGACCGCCAACTTAAAGCGCAAAGTCATTGATTTTGCCGGGGCCGAAGGTAAGATCATGGCCGTCATTGAATTTTAAAGCTATTAATTAAAAAAGTCGTTACTCAGCTTACTGGGTAACGACTTTTTTAATTAATAGCCGGCCTGATGATATTGGCGGCTAAGCTTGCGTTCAATGGCGAACAGCGTCAATGGATTGATTCGTCGTAGTTCACTAGAATCGTAGCGCATGACAAGTTGTTCAGGGCTGTTAATCGTCACTTGTGAGACGCCTTTTAGGTCTTGCAACGCACGCAAGATTGCTTGTTGTAACGCAGGATGTTGCGGCCAGACGGGGGACGTTAACATCACTAACCCATGTTCGGGATGCTGCATGGTGATGTGATACTTATCTAAATATTTATTGAAGACTTCTGCTGGATTCATTGATCAGACCCCCTCTAAAGACTAGTCCACAGCGGAATAGCGGCCCAGATGAAGAAACCAGCCAACCCGACTAGTAGCAAACCGACTACGAGCCAGATACTGGCCATGAGCCGATTCTGACCGAGCCGAAAGCAGTGAATTGTTTGCCAAAAACAAATGATGGCTAAGATGGTGCTGGTACCAATAATTAAATCAATCGTTGTTTCCATAAATTAAACCCCTCGTGTGTGTCCAAGTCCATTGTGGCGGAAAAGCTGGGAAAGTGCAATCTAAAAAATGACCAAGTTGAGACTCATTAGCGAATCTTAACTTGGTCATTTAGTTTAGAAATTAATGTTCAGTAGCTGCCCGTTCTGGGTGCCGTTTTTCAGCGAGTGGATCAATTGATTTTTCTGGTTGATTGCTAACTAAGAAAGAGAGACAGAAGCCTAAGACGGCTAGTGCTAAGGTGAACCAAAAGCCGTAATGGGTCCCGTGAACAAAGGCCGTTGCGCCAGTTGCGTGACTGGCACTCTGACCAATCCCCAATAAACTAGTTGCAATCGCAGTTGCTAAGGCGCCCAGGATTTGTTGTAACGTGTTCAGAATGGTACTCCCATCAGCGGCAACTGGCCCCCGTAAAGCGTTTAACCCATACGTTTGGGCTGGTGACATGGCGAGTGGCGCCCCAATCATAATAATGACATGGGCTAAGATCACATACCAGTAAGCTGAATGGGTGGTCGTGAAGAGTAGCATTGCCGCCCCTACGAAACTCAACGCAAAGCCAATCTGAGTTAAATACTTGGCGCCATAGTTATCAAATAAGCGGCCAGCGGTAGCGGATACGATTGCATTGACAATCCCACCAGGTAACATTAAGACCCCGGTTAAAGCAACCGGAACGACTAACCCTTTTTGCCAATACATTGGCAAAAGGTACATCGATGACATGATAATCCCAAAGTCGACCATGACGAGAATCGTCCCGACACTGAACTTCTTGAAGCTGAAAGCCCGCAGATTCAAGATAGGGGTCTCCAGTTTGAGTTGGCGCCGGGCATACACGTAAAGGGCGACAATCCCAATGACTAAAGCCAATAAAACGATGGGATTTCCCCAACCTTGGTCCCCAGCTAGACTAGCACCAACGACTAACCCACCGAAACCAAATGAAGATAAAATAATGGATAAAATATCGATTTTCGGCTTGGTGACGTCGGAAACATTTTGCATGAAAATCAGGGTGATAATTAAGGCAATCGCCAATAATGGAATGAATAACCAAAAGATCCAGTGCCATGATAACGTCCCCAGAATCAGGCCGGCAATGGTCGGGCCTAACGCGGGGGCAAACATAATGACTAGCCCAACTAGTCCCATGGCGCTACCCCGTTTTTGTGGCGGATAAATCGCTAACAAGACGGTAAAAATCAATGGCAGAATCAATCCGGTCGCGATCCCTTGAATCATTCGCCCGACTAATAAGATGGCAAAGCTGCCAGCCATGGCTGAGACGGCGGCCCCAACCATGAAGTCGACTAACGCAAAGATTAATAACTGACGGGTGGTGAAATGCTTGGTCAGCATACTTGATAATGGTAGGACGATTCCGACCATTAATAAGTAACCAGTGACCAGCCATTGAATGGTCCCGGTATTAACGTGTAACTGTTGTTCCAATTGGGGGAGCGCAATGTTTAGTGCCGTTTCACTAAACATCCCGACAAAGCCACCCAAGAGTAACCCAATCATAATTAAGGTTGGATTGGATTGTGACTGTTTTTTCATAAAAAAACTTTTCTCCTTCTAGTAACCAGTAATATGAGCACAATTGATTACTGTAACAGAAAATGAAAGTTTTCGTAAGTAATTTCTGAAAATGAGTTTAAGTTCTGGCTTCAAATTGATGGCCACATTTGGGGCAAGTGACCCGAACACGCCCGTGGTGCCGTGGAATTCGAATCCGTTGCTGGCATTGTGCACAATGAAAGAACCGGTAACGCCAATGTTGCTTAAACTGATAGCCTAAACGCGTAAAGGGTCGTACGATTGGAAACCAGATCCGTTGAAACCCGCGATTGATGGCAACTTGTTGATAGATCTTTTTAGAAAAGAGTCGCCAGTAACTAAGGGCTAATAATAGGAAAGCAATTAAGACTAGCCAGCCAATTCGAGTGAAAATACTGATGACTAACAGTAAGAGTGCCAAGTTGTTTAAGCATTTATTTAACGTGTCATTTTGACCATAACGACCGCGCATGAAATTTTGAAGCCGTCGTAGCCATTTTGAGGATGGTTTCATTAAGTCGTAACCTCCATATCAGTTAGTACGCTTGGTGCTAGTTGGATTAAATTGCCACTCTGGTTGGCCCAGAATCGGCTGGAACGTGGTGGCCGCGTTTTCGAGCCACAGGGCGGTCTCGAAAGCCGGGCTTTATCTAAGTCGGAATATTGCCGACCAAGATAAACGACACCACTGAGCCAATTCTGGGCCGCCCGTCGTTAACTAACAGGAATTAAAAAACTAACGATTAATGATTTAAAGTTCAGTTATTTTAGAATCCAACCGGCAGGCGGCAATTTCAACTAGCACCAAGCGTAGATTAGTAATCGTCGCAATATAATACCCTAACATATTCCCTAATACGCCGCAATTGACAAACTTTTGACTGGCTTTTTTCAGAAAACTTAGCGTATACTAAAGCTTATCCAAAAAAGGGTGGGGGCTTGAACTATGACACTTAAACAACAAACAACGCAAGCGATGGTCTTGGATGCCATCAGTCGCGCGGCTTTAACGCTAGACGGAGCAGACACTGATCAGGCTGGGTTGCAGCAATTATTAAATGAATTTCGACGGACCTTATTACAAACCAATGGCCAACAATCGACTTCAGTGTTGTATCAGGGTCGTGTCATGAGTTATTTATTACAACATCCAGCCGATTATCCAGCAACGGTTGATACGCTAACTGCGGTATTGGCACAATTCGTCACTCATCAATCACATGATAACTAAATAGATTGAGTCGTTAATTGGACGTTATCGTCTGATTAACGCTATTTTTTTGCTTTTCACTACCCTGCTTTTTCCAATAACGTACAATTAGCTGTTTTAACTAATCAACGACGCTGATCAGTCGAATATAATAATTGGTATAGTTAGTGGCCTCGTCGACGAATAGCGTTATTACAGTAAATGAGTAGTCATTTATGCGTTTACAATTGTCACTAAAATAAATCGGTATATTAAGAATTTGTTATTGATTTATACTAATGTGATGTGTTATTCTATAAATGCAGAAAGGGTTTAGCTATTTACCCGATTGATTAAATTAAATGATAGTACCAATTATGAAAAGATTGATTTATCAGTGGTTAACCGGATTATTGACTTTCCGATATAAGTAAATGTAATAATATTAATCGATTTCGAACGTTTTTTAACAGAATTTGGGGGTATCAAGGATGCGTAAATCAATGAATTTAAAAAAACTACAACAACAAAGTCGAATTTGGCTGTTGGCGGGAGTCGCCCTTGCTACCTTAAGTATGACTGGGATCGTTAGCCAAGCGGATGATGGGGCTGCAACGACTGGCGACTCAACAACGGTCACCGCAACAACTGATGATAGCCAAGCCACGGATCAAACTAGCGACAGTACCGCTGAGGCGCAAACTGATGTGACTGACAGTAGTGCGACCGATGAATCGACTTATGACGCCAATGTTAAAACGGGTGTCACCGAAAATGATGGTACGAAGACGACCACTTATGATGATGGGACAACGACCGAAGAAATTACCGATCGGATTAA
This sequence comes from Lactiplantibacillus songbeiensis, assembly GCF_005405125.1. Classification (GTDB taxonomy): domain Bacteria; phylum Bacillota; class Bacilli; order Lactobacillales; family Lactobacillaceae; genus Lactiplantibacillus; species Lactiplantibacillus songbeiensis. Next base: position 8,648 of record NZ_BJDL01000034.1, on the reverse strand, counting down.
CTTATCACCACGGCCTGTTAGCCAAAAACAAGCTAAAACAACAACTGCTAAGACAACAACTGCTAAGACAACAACACCTGCTAAAGCCACGGCAACGAGTCAGGTAACCGCTGCGCCAGCCGCTAAAGCAACGACAGGTTCAACTGCGACTACCAAAATAACGACGGTAACGGCCACTCCAGCGACAACCACGGCGGTTAAGTCAGCTGCCACGACTACGCCAAAAGCTGAAGTTGTTGCGGCCAGTGCTGTTAAAACTGCTAAAGCAACGAAGCCGGTCACAGTTAAGACGACTAAGATTGCGGCCACCACGGCTACGGTTAAGCCAGTTAGTGCAACCCTAGTCACTAAGCCAGCAATTACGATTGCAGGCAATGGCACACCAACGACCACACCAATCTCAATGGCAGGGGGCTTATTACTAGCCTTAACGACCTTGACTGGCTTAGCCGGTGTTAGTCACAAATTACGTCAAGCTTAACTCTTAAACTAAATAAATCATTAGCATCATTAATCTGTTGACTGACAGATTGATGGTGCTTTTTTGTTATCTCACGGTTTCCGTGCCTAGCGTCATCTAAATTGTGAATTATGGCAATATTTTTGGGAAAACTCAAGAACGTTAAGTAACGAAAATATCTGGTTGAAGTAGACAACAAAATGATAAGACTATTCCTTTATTTAACAAAGTAAAACATTGATAAATTAGCAATTATCTGGCTTATCGCATAAGTTTAGCAACAGTGGGAAATGATCTATATATAACGAATTTATGTTGATTTATACTGACTTATCGTGCTATATTATAAATATAAAAGGTATTTATTTATTAAACACAATAATTAATGAACTAAATAGCAATGATCGTCAAACGAGCGTCAATTCTAGCTTCGTTGATATCACTATTAATAAATGTAATCGGCAGTCAATGTTAATGACTGGCAAGTTGGTTAGTACAAAGGGATCTTCTTAGCTTGGGGGCAATAAAATGACAAAACAAAATGAAAAGGTTTACTACAAGATGTATAAAAAAGGCCGTTTTTGGGTCTTTGCGGGGGTCGCAGTGGCCGCGTGGAATGTGAATGCTTTAATGGGTCAAGCGGCGACAACGGCGGATGATAGTAGTGCCGCTTCTGTTAGCGAAACCACGAGTAGCAGCGAACTTAGTCAAAAGGTTGTGCCGTTAAATAGCACGAGTTCAAGTGATCAGGGTAGTACATCAGACGTTGCTAATGGGCAAAATACAGGTGATACAGCAACCACTAAGGCTGACACCACGACCACCACTGATACTGATAAGAATGCGGCTGTTGATACTAATGACCAGAATAAATCAGTGACTGATGCTGCTGAAGTTACTACTGAATCTTCTGATACTAGTAATAGTGCTAGCAATGAATCGGGCAAAAAAGAAACTACCTCAAATAGTGATGAAAAAGTACAAGATGAAGCCATATCAGTTGAGTCTGATGCAGCTAATTCGGTAAGTAACCCAACTGAACCAGAGAAACCGATTACGACGACACCAAAAACACCAGTTGTAACGGCACCGGCAACTGATACCAATGTTGAACAGTCAGTGAACGATGATCATTCAGAATCTGAAATAACTAATCCAGTCGAAGATAAAGTTACGGTTAATGTTAATGACTTAGTTACTGACCAGAATGTTAATGGCTTAGCTGAGAATGACTTATCAGTTGGAAATGCGAATTATTTAGCGAGTGGTTTGTTGGATAGTGCGATTCAAGCAGCAACGGTCCAACAGACATTTTCACGGAAGAGTTTAATGAAGGCGGCACCGGCATTAACTGAATTAGCTAGTGGCGATTGGGGAACTAGTCACTGGGTATTGACGAGTGACGGGACATTAACGATTGGTGCTGGGACCTTGAGTGATTCACCAGCACCATGGCGTGGTACTCAGGCAGCCCAAATTTTACCTGATGGGAATCTTATGCGTTCTCAGATTAGAAAAGTTGTTATTGAACCAGGTGTGATTGCCGGAAAGACTTTATCGTATGCGTTCTTCAAACGTGCACAGGATAAAAATAATGTACCGCTGACTGAAATTGATGGTCTAGAAAATTTAGACGTAACAAATACCGAAGACTTTTCACAAATGTTTTCTGGTGATAAAGTGGCTGATTTTTCTGGTGTAGCCGATTGGTCAATGGGTCAAGCAACCGATACATCGTACATGTTTTCTAGCGTTACTGCTGCTAGTATTCCAGTTGAAAATTGGGATGTTAGTCGGGTAACCTCTTTTATTCATATGTTTGATAGTAATTCAAGTTTAACTTCAATTGATTTGAGCAAGTGGCAAGTTGGAACTAATGTTGCAACTGGAACAACTATTGACTTAATGAGCATGTTTTTTCTTGATGACAATTTGAAGTCGGTCAATGTCTCTGGATGGGATACAAGTAAAGTTAAGACTACGACATTTATGTTTAATGGTGCTGGCATTGAATCTCTAGATCTCTCATCTTGGGACTTACGGCAAGCTACCAGTCTGTCGTCAATGCTATTCTCAAAGACTCTTAAATCATTAACTTTAAATGCGAATACAAAATTAACGACAGCTGTGAATTTACCGGCAATCACGGCGGCTGGTTATACTGGTAAGTGGATTAGCTTAACGGATAGCACCAAGAAATATAGTAGCGCTGATTTAATGAATTTATATAATGGTCAATCAGCACCAAGTGAAGTGACGACCTATGTTTGGGAGGCGGCACCATCACTTTCCGTCTTAACTGCCGAAAATAAGACCATCATCGGCGGTCCAACTGCAACTTGGAGTGCTAAAGATAGTGTGACTGGCTTAAAGAATGCTGCTGGTGAAGATATTTTAGCCACGACGGATGTTAATAAAGCAGTAACGGTAACTGGCAATGTTGATCCTACCAAAAAGGGCGTTTACACAGCGACCTTGACCTATGTTGATGATGCGGGTGTTACTCGGACTGCAGATGTAACCATTACAGTAGTCGATAGCCAATCTGTCTTGGTTGGTAAAGAAGTCAGTGTGAACCAAGGCGCCACAACTTGGACAGCTAGTGATAGTGTTGATACGACGCAAAGTAAAGATGCTGCAGGTAATGCGTTAACGACTGACGAATTGGCCAAAGTGACGAGTACCACTTTAGATACCAGCAAAGCGGGTTCGCAAACGGTAACCTTAACCTACGTTGATGCTGCTGGAAATGAACGGACGGCAGACGTTACCGTCAATGTGGTTGCCAGTCAAGCTACGCTAACGACGAAAGATTTAACCATTGTACAAGGTGACCAAGCTAGTTGGAACCTCTTTGATCATGTGACGGGTGCTACTGATTTTGCTGGCAATGTTATTACTGATGTCAATAATCTGAATATTACAGCTAATGTTGAACCTGATTTGAACACGGTTGGTAAAACCCCGATTACCTTAACTTATACGGATAGTGAAGGTAACCAACATAGCTATAACGTTACCGTCACTGTGGTTGCCAATGGGGCTGCCTTAGAAGTTAAAGACATCACAGTTACGGCGGGTCCCAACACGACTTGGACGATTGCCGATAGTTTAGCTAGTTTAACTGACGTTGATGGTAATGCCGTGACTGATCTAACGACAGTTAAGCTTACTACCAATCAAACGCCAAACTTAACCACGCCGGGGATTCAGACGGTTGTGATTACCTACACTGATGCAGCCGGTTATCAACACGAAAAAACGGCGACGATTAAGGTAGTTGCCTCACAAGCGAAAGTTAATGCAACGGATTCCACCATTGTGATGGGGCCGAACGCCACTTGGTACGCGAAGGATAATTTAACGTCAGTCATTCAGGCCAATGGTGATACAGTTAGTGCTGATGATGTTATTTTAGAAAACAATGTCAAAATTGCGGCTAAGGTCATGTCGGTGATGTACAGCTATTTACGGACAGATGGGACTACAGTTACGGTAAGTGGAACGGTTGATTTGAGCAAAGCTGGTCGGAATGAACTGACGTATACGTATACCGATAGTCAAGGTAACACGACTACTGCGACGGCCATTGTGACGGTAGTCGCTTCGCAAGCTGGTGTGAAAGCCAAAGATACGACGGTTATTCAAAGCCCTAACGCTAACTTTAATGCGGCCGACCAATTAACGACTCGTCAAGACGAATACGGTCACTTAGTCGATGTTAGTGCGATGACAGTTGGTGGCGATACCGTTGATTTATCCAAGCCGGGTCAATATACGGTCACCTATCACTATGTTGATGGGGCCGGCAATGTGTTTGACGATATGGCGACGATTACGGTCGTTGCGACGCAAGCTAAGATTAACGCTAATGACAATACAGTGATTGCTGGTCCTAAAGCGAGTTGGCAGTTGAGCGACAGTGTAACGGCCATTCAAAACGAAACTGGTCAAGCTGATGATTTAAGCAAAGTGACGATGACTGGCAAGGTTGATGTGACGACGCCAGGAACGTATCCAGTCACGTTGCATTATACGGATGGCCAAGGGAATCAAGTGACGAAATTAGTGACGGTTACCGTGGTAAAGAGTCAAGCAGACTTGCAAGTTAAAGACAGTACGTTAATGGTTGGTGAGGCATGGAACGCCACTGATAACATCGTCAAGGTTCTTGATGCCACCGGCCAAACGGTTGATCCTCAACAAGTCGTTGTGACTGGCGCTGTTGACCCAACAACTGCAGGGACTTACCCAGTTACTTACCAATATACCGATGCAGCTGGTAATCTGATCAGTAAGACGGCGACAGTGACGGTTACGGCTAATGGGGAGAGTGGGAATACGGGATAATCCGGGCGTGAATGTTGACCAGCCTGATGGAAGCGGCGAACATGGTGATACCATTAATTCTGGTACTGATGAACCTACGGATAATTCAAAAACCACGGATGACCATCAGACGGGTAAGACAGTTAACCGGCCTCAAAGTGGTCAAAACTCAACGGCGGCAAGTACAACAGCCAGTGCTGGCTCGATTGCTAAACCGGTAGTAACTGATGCACAAGCAGCTACGATTAGTCTGAGTCACACGACCACAGTTGCGCAAGCCGTGTCGACGGTTGACTCATCAGCGCCAATGGCTAAAACTGAGTCCCAGACGTTGCCACAAACGACAGAAGCCAAATCGGCAACCACTGCTTTAGGGAGTGTACTGTTAGTCTTAACTGGGTTAATGGGTGGCCTAGGATTAAGTCGCAAACGTCGGCATGAAGATTAGATAAAACCCAAATAAAGTTAAACCAAGTGACCTATCGAACTGTTGATAGGTCACTTTTTTAAGTGTGTTTAGTCGCAATTAAACGGGTCTTCAGTATAATACAAAGAACATTGTTATTTTATTAGTAATATTTCAATAAGAAAGGGTTTACATAAATTAACGATAGGGTATAATAATTAAAGAGGTGTATTTATAATAACGTTAATCTGAAAAGATAATTATTAATGAAGTTAGTTACTGGTAGACATTTGACTCAGGGGGAGATTAAAATGCGCATCAAGCCAACCGTTACATCAACCAAACACGTTACGATTCACCCGAACTGGCTAACGGCCGGGGTGGCAACCATGGCGATTTCATGGACCTTTTTAACGGTGCCTAACAACGCCCAAGCCGCAACCGAACCAGCTGCCAGCGATGCCGGAACGACGCAAACAGATCAACAAGCTGGTCAATTACAACAACCAGAAGTGGCCTTAAATGCGACTGATAGCACAACATCGACTGAAACTGATCCTAATTCGAGCGAAGGGTCAAACGATACTGAATCACAAGCAACCAGTCAAGCTGGTTCGACCGCATCAGAGGCTTCAGTAAGCGGGACTAGTGCATCTTCGGAAGCTTCAACGACATCAGAAGCCTCAAGTGAAACCGGTTCCGTTGCTAGTGAGTCAACGTCAGAAGCAGCACCAATTAGTACTGTTAAACAACCAGCAGTTGCCAGCAGTGCCGCTAAAGATGTTGAAAAAATGAAAGCCGCGGCCCCAGCAGCGCGCAGTGTCGCGCCAAAGGCCAAGGCGGTTAAAGCCGAAGTCAGTGATACAGATATCGTGACAATTAGTGATACAAACTTATTGGCGGCCGTTAAAAAAGGCTTGGGCTTAGCGACTGATGCCGACTTGACGATTGGTGATATTCGTAATACGAAGAAAACGTCGCTCAGTATTACCGTTTCGGATGTTGATGTAACGACTTTAGCTGGCTTAGAAGCGCTGAGTTATCTACCTGAAAAAACAGTGATTAAACTGTCGTTGGATATTAAAGCAGCTACGGTCAATGCGCAAAATCAAGTTGTGGGGACTGATTTTGACTTAAAACCATTACAAAACTTACATTTTGACACGCTTAGTTTGTACACTAACTACTTCAATCAGGTTGATCTAACCCCACTCAATAAAATTGCAACGACTGATTTACAATATGTGGATTTACAATCAAATGATCCGGATAAGGAGTATTATCACAAGAACTTCAATGGGATGACGAATGCCCAATTAGCACAGATTGCCGATTGGTTAACGGATTTCCTTAATAATGGGTACCATGGTGGCAATGGCGGTAGCTTTAGACAGGTTGGATTAACGGGTAACTGCATTACTGATTTTTCAGTCTTTAGTGGCGTTAACCCCAATGCCTATGTCCGAATTTTTGCGGCTAATCAGACTTATAAAAGTTCCGTCGAGATGAATATTGTCGCTGGCCAGCCAATTACATTTAAAGCTACTGATCAGATTGGCATTAATGGTGAATATTTACAGCATCAAAATACCAAATCATACAGTTTGCCACCGGTTTCTACCACGGTTACGAATCCGGACGGGACTACTAGTACCAAAAAAACTTGGGATTCAGTCACAGATTTAGGCGATGGGATGTATCAAATTGATGCGCCCGTTCAGACTGAAGATTATTTCACGTATGGTCAGTGGGGGTATCTCGCGCATCCAGCGGGGTCGGCCTACTATTTTGATGTTAATTATGGCGATGGCTACAATAGTTTAGAATTATTGACCGATGCGATGATTTATCGACCAGCTAACTGGCAAGAAAATCCCAGCATTCAAGTGAATTACCTTGATAGCACCACCGGTAAAGTCATTAAAGCACCGGAAAAACTAGGCACGGGCCAAAAAATCGGTGAGACGGTTGATTTAACGTCATATACTAAACTAGACGGTTATGATTATGTTAAAACGGATGCAGAGTCTTTAGAGTTAACGTATACTGCCGATCCACAAACGGTTAACCTCTACTTCACGCCCGAAGCGACTCAAGAAGCCGCTGGTGAGGTGACAGTTCAGTATGTCGATACGGCTGGCAATGTTTTGGCCACTGGTACCGCGACTTATCCAAATGGCCAGTGGGTCGGTGAAAGTTACACGACAACTGAAAAATCAATTGCTGGTTACACATTTAAGCAGGTTGATAGTGCCGGTTTAGCGGCTAATGGGACGTTAACTAAAGCTGGCGGGACGGTCACTTATATCTACCAAAAAGAGACCGTGGCGCCAAGTGAAGATGGTAAAATCACGATTGTCTATGTTGACGATACGACTGGCAAGACGTTGACCAGCGATACGATCACCGGGACGCAAGGGAGCGCCAGTGATTATCAGACTAAAGCCACTATTCAGCATTATTTAGACTTGGGCTACGTCTTAGTTAGCGATGACTTTCCAAGTGAGGGTGTGGACTTTGACGATCAAGCGCCAACGTATACGGTTCATCTCAAACATCAAGTGGTTACAGTAACGGATAGTCGGACGATCACGCAGACGATTCATTACATTTATGCAGATGGTACCACCGCTGCGGCCGATAGTGTCAAGCAGCTGGTCTTTAACCGCAGTGGCCAACGTGATCTTGTGACCTGGGTAACGACTTGGCGTGCTTGGCAAAGCGATCAGACGGGGTTTGCCGCACAAACTTCACCAGTGATTGCTGGATATCAAGCTGACCAAACGACTGTGGCGGCAGTCGATGGGGTCACCGCCGATAGTGCTAGCTTAGAAACAACGGTCACTTACACAGCGGTTACGGATCCAGGAACACCTGATCCGGAACCAACGCCTGATCCTGGTAACCCTGATCCAGAAACGCCAACTGAACCGGAAGATCCGGGTCAAGGGGATACGATTAATCCTGACCCGCAGCCGACACCAGATCCTGATCAACCGGCCACAACGACGCCAACTAAACCAGAAAATCAAACCGCGACGCAACCAGGCACAAGTGGGACTAGTGAGGCTCAGGCGGCACACATCTTACCAATGGCTAATTCAGTTAATCCAGTTGGTCATACGACTCGTCCTGTCAAAGCAACCGCAACTGAAACGACGACATTACCGCAAACTAATGAAACCAATAATTCTCGTTGGAGTCTACTTGGTAGTCTCATGGTATTGATCTTAGGATTAGTCGGTTATCGGCACAAAGAACATTAAGTACGCTTGGACTTATAAACGTGGTCACCACGTTCCGGCCGATTCTGGACCGACCAGAGTGGCAAAATAAAAACTGACTTTAACCAATATCAGGTTAAGGTCAGTTTTTGTGGTTCTACAATATTTGGTGTTGATGGATTTCCCATCAACACCAATTTTTGTGTAAACTAAAAGGACACATCCTCAA
>NZ_BJDL01000033.1 GCF_005405125.1 Lactiplantibacillus songbeiensis | reverse complement strand
AAGAATTGATAGACCCTACACATTTGATTCGTCGAAACTTTGTTCAGTTTTCAAAGGTCTAAGTTCGTTCGTTGATTACCTCAACGCAACTTAATCAGTTTACCATCGCGACTCATAAGTGTCAACAACTTTTTTCAAACTGATTTAATTAAGTAGCACGTTGATTGCCTCAACACAACGTTTATAAGAATAACAAACTGATTGATAACTGTCAACAACTTTCTAAAAGAAATTGAATATTTATACAATCTGCATTTATCATCCAAGCGTTGCTTATGCCGTGTGGTTTAGCTATTTCGTAGCTCTCTCGCAGCGACAAGTAATATCTTATCAAGAATTACTATGCAGGTCAAGCTTTTATTTAAAATTATTTTGATAATTGTTCAAATAGGGGCTGCGTATTAACGTGAACACTCTCAAACAACTGATGTAACTGACTTCCGGCCACAAACTGTAAGCCTTGCTTAGCAAACAAAGCCCGTACATGATCGTTAATGGTTAGATTATTAAAAACAAACAACGCCACTTTTTCATCATCAAGCTCAGCAATGACTGAATCAAACAAACGTAACTGGTCGACATCCAGCCCAACCTCCTCACGTAACTTACTTAAAACTGAGCCCAAAGGCGTTTGACCGGTAAACACTGGAAAATTGTAAAACGAATACTGTGAGCCTTGTTGTTGAACTAAGAAACTAGCCCCATCTGTATCGACACTCATAATCGTACCTGCAACTTGTTTCTTCATTAATGCACGCCTTCCTTTAAGTGATTCAATGAATCTTCAATCCAACCATCCAAATGAGTCGCAATGGGATCGAAACCAGCATGCACATGACGATTAGTCCAAAAATGCTTGTGCCGAAACGTCTTATAAATTTCTAAATCACTATTCGTCGGTTGTGGCTGATGTTCAACACAGCGCAGTGACAAGCTAATCTTACCCGTGTACTCATCGATATCTAAAACAACCACGTCAACCGCCTGTCCAACCTTTAGATAATCAGTAATACTTTTGACATAACCTTCGTGACATTCTGAAATGTGAATCAAACCTTGATGTTCGGCATCTAAGGTTACAAACGCCCCATAAGGTTGAATGCCCGTCACACGACCATGTACCCGCATGCCAATTCGATAATCACTCATACGTATACGCCTCACTTAATTTTTGTTTTCTATCTAAACTGCAATCCTAGATATTATAACCTGAAAGTTGTTGAATTCACAACGGTGGTACTAAAAAAGGCAACTGCCTTTAAGCAGCTGCCCCCCCAAGTTAAACTTTAGTCTGTAATCGTAATCGTTTCGATGACCACATCTTTAACTGGCTTATCTTGCATTCCTGTCTTCACAGTCGCAATCGTATCAACGATATCCATCCCATCGCTAACAGCACCAAAAACAGTATGCCGGAAATCTAACCAAGGCGTCCCACCTTGACCATAAGCCGATACAATTTCTTTTGGATAGCCGGCTTGAGTCATTTGGTCGGCCATACCATCTTGTAGATGATGGTTTTGAACGATAAAAAATTGACTACCGTTAGTGTTCGGACCAGCGTTAGCCATTGACAAGGCCCCACGAATGTTAAAGACTTCGGGTGAGAATTCATCTTCGAACTGATTTCCCCACAAGCTTTCACCGCCTGCACCAGTCCCAGTAGGGTCACCGCCTTGAATCATGAAATCGGGAATGATTCGATGGAAGATAATACCATCGTAGTACCCCTTTTTCGCTAAACCGACAAAGTTTTCAACGCTCTTAGGTGCTTGTTCTGGAAATAATTGCACCTGAATGTCGCCATAGTTAGTTTTAATCGTTGCTTTAGGTCCCTTAACTTGGGACAAATCTAATTGTGGGTAAGCCACAAGATCACCTTTTTCTTCATAGAATAACTCGATAATACAAGAGAATCCGGGGAATTACTAGTAAAACTCTCTTAATCCTAATATTTCGGTTGCGATTCATCACGGGTCATAGTATTCCGAAGCATTATCTGGTATGCTGTATCAGATAAAAAAGTTAAACATTATTTGGAGGTAACCATGAGTTTTCTAGTTGATTTCGTACTACACATTGATCAACATCTGGTCACCATCGTCAACAGCTTCGGTATCTGGACTTACTTAATCCTCTTTGCCATTATCTTCATTGAAACTGGTGCGGTGATCTTGCCCTTTCTACCTGGGGATTCATTATTGTTCGCAGCCTGTGCGCTCGCTGCCAACCCCACTTACGGCTTACACATCTGGTCGTTTGTCGGCTTATTCTTACTCGCTGCTCTAGCTGGCGATTCGTTAAACTTCTTAATCGGTCATTCGCTGGGTGAAGCCCTCACACGGACCTCGTGGTTTGGGAAACTGATTAATCAAAAACAACTTGCTAAATCTGAAAAGTTTTTTGACAAACACGGTGGCATCACCGTCACGATTGCCCGCTTTATGCCCATCATCCGGACATTCGTCCCATTCGTCGCTGCTAGCAGCCGCATGCAATATCGTCAATTCATTCGCTATAACGTCATCGGCTGTGTGCTATGGGTCGTCTTATGTTGCGGTGGGGGTTACTTCTTCGGTAACATTCCGTTCGTCAAAGCTCACTTCTCATTAGTCGTCATTGGCATTATCGTGATTTCCTTAATTCCAGCCATTGTCTCCGCATTGAAAGCCCGCTTCAGTCATACTCCTGAAGAAGACTAATCAAAAAAGTCCACCGACAACTTGTCAGTGGCCTTTTTTGATTATAAAGCTTGTAGTGCGCGCTTCCCAATCGATAAGTAGTAGGCAAATGCCCACTCCATGATGACGATAGCTAATACAAAGCATTGCATAAAAAAGGTGTCTGGTAACACTAAGATAATTCGATCGTACAACGGATCAAACAACCAGTCGGCATTCCGGAACAAAACTTGATGAAAGAAGACAAAAAATTGATCAAAATTAACCGCCATGATTGCTGCAACGATTGGTGGTACCCATAGCGCCGTTTGCATCGGCAACACGAAGCGCCAAAGTTGCTGGCGCCGTTTAAGCTGCTGAAAAAAGACATAGGTCGTCACACTAGTGATGATGAAGACGACAATATCTAACATAAATAGATTCTTGACGTCTGCGAAATGAATCAACGCACTCGTTGAATCCGTAAAGTCACTCATTTTGAGCGACCGGACCCACGGAAAGTTCAGATAGGCCAACAATTGAAAATAGTTGGTCATTAGTCGACCAGTCGATAAGTTGACAATGGCCCCTAAATGCTGAAACTGAGCATTCAGCCAATACAGCCAGGTTGCATTAATCGTTAATATAATTGTACCGCTCAACACCCATAAATACAGGCCTAGCCATAACAGCCAGTCACGGCATTTATTTAACCACGCCATTTTCCAAGTCCCATTCATCTAATGAGTTAATCTCATTAGTTGGTTTGATTTGCTGCTGTGCCACTAATTCTGGCGTTGAGACCCCCGTATAAACGAGCAACGAATCCATCTCAAAATTGATGGCCGCTGAAATGTCCGTCATATAGTTGTCCCCAACCATCACACAATCACGCTTATCGAGTCCAATCCGTTCGATTGCCTTTTGCATAATGATGGTTTCTGGCTTACCAACATAGGTCGCCCGTTGTTGGGTCGCCCGTTCAACCATCGCAATCACGGAACCGGCCCCAGGTACTAAGCCCCGTTCGTTCGGCAGATTAGTATCAGCGTTGGTCCCAATGAACTTGGCGCCGCGTTTAATGGCTAACGTTGCTAACTCAAACTTATGATACGTCGCATCATAGTCCAAACCAACAATGACAAAACGTGGGTCCTTCTCATTAAAGTGAAAACCCTTAGCTAGCATCGCCCCTTTGAGGCCGAGTTCGCCAATCACATACATGGATTTGTCACCGTCACCAGCCAATTCATTAACATAATCAGCCGTCGCTAGTGCAGCCGTATAGACATTATTCGGGCTGACATGGATATCATGGTTGTCAGCCAAATTAGCGGCCACATCTTCCGGAGACTTCGTCGTATTATTCGTGACTAACAAAAAGTCCGTCTTGGTCGCTTGCAAGCGCTCAATAAACCGCTTGGCAGCTGGAATACGTTCACGCCCACGGTAAACAGTCCCATCTAAATCAATTAAATATCCCTTATACTTACTCAAACTAAAAAATCCTCTCTACTTCTGTCGAATTGTAAAATGCCGTTTGCCACTCGTCTGCTTAGTCGTCTTTGCCTGATTACCACTATTAGCTTTAACCTTCGCTGGACGCCGCTGTTTTTCGCTAAATGGCGCGGCCTTTTGCTTCGTCGTAAAGGACTTATGATTCCCTTTGCGCCGTTGTTTACTGCGACTACTGCTCCGATTACTGCGGCCCCGTGACGACTGATTGTCGCGTTTGTTCGTGCGATGTTCATCTTTACGCGGATGACTCGTCCGTTTCGGCTTAATGACCCGTTCATTCTTTAGAATAAAGTAGGCACAGCCAAAATTACAATATTCATAGAGATAGTCTTGGACACTGCCAATCGTCTGCGACCGTTGCACATCCTTAGTTTCGTCTTTAAAGAAGCCCTTCAACCGTAATTGTTCAAAGCCCCAGTCACCCACAACATAATCGTACTTGTTTAAAACGGGACTAAACCGTTCGACAAATTTGTCCAAATCAAACCCATCCCGATACTCAAACACGATCTCAAATGGGTGTTTGTTCACTTCGATATGGGTACGGTCGGTCCGCAAACCGTGATAGAGATTTTGTCGGCGTTCTGCTTGTTGTTCAGCGAGTTCGTTAATATGATCGCGGTTCAAACCGACACCACCTTTCTTTGTTTATGATAACGGCCATTTTTTAGCGAGGTAATCCCCCACGACCGTTCTTAAAAATGCCTTAAATAGAATATCCGTCTGACCACCAATCGTTAAGGTTGGGAAAAACGGAATAAATAAATGATGATCCAGTAAGGCGATCTGATACGTCGCCTGCTTATCGATTGGTTGCCCTAAGACTGTCAATGTCTTATCAGTCGCGTCCCAAGTTAGTCCTTGGTATTGGATATAGCCAAAGACCTGACCACGAAAGCCCATCCCGTGTAACTGGAACTTATTCAAAAATGGCCGCGCTAACTCCATCTCATAGACTAAGCGCCACAAGTCTTGCCCACTCAAGGTCACCCGAATCACATGCATCGCGTGCGGGAGCATCGTGTGCAAATCATTCAGATTAACCGGACCTTTTGGTAAGTCCCGCATAAATAAGCCACCATTGAGCATGCCGAGTTCTGTCCCTGCATAGTCAGTAATCGCCCGCAACCCTAATGCCGTCAACTCGCTTTGATGATGCCAATGCGGATTCAGCTGCTTGGGCACATTAGCGACCACTTGTTGAGCCAAAAGCTGTTCACCCTCGGCTTGCCAACGTTGAATCTCCGCGGCATCCGTTACTTCTTCAGGCAAGGTATCCGTCGTCACCGTTTGCGCTTGCGCCGTCGTCACATGGTGCTGATCACCAATCGTCAAATTAATTTGACCGATATGTTCACCAAACTTACCCGCAGCTGCCACTAAGACACCGTGGTCGGTTTCCCCATTCACTAGTAAATGATGGGTATGGCTGCCAATAATGACATCAATCACTGGATAGTGTTTCGCTAACCAACGATCGACGTTAATTCCCAAGTGTGACATCACGACTAACACATCGTATTGCCCCTTATATTGTTGCAATAACTGTGGCAAGCGATCTTTGACACTAGTGGGGGTCCAGCCTGCTAACGGATAGGTTAACGTAAATGGCGCCGTAAAGGCCACTAACAAGATCCGGGTGCCCGCTGGTGTGGTGATGATTTTGGCTGGTAAAGCCCAGTCAGGTTGCGCACCCGTTTTGACGTCCGTTAGATTGTCCAAAACGACGTCAAAGTTCGCGTGCTGATACAACTGATTGAGCTCCGTTTTAGTTAAGCCTAAGCCTTCGTTATTACCAACCGTCACGGCATCGTAACCGATCTGGTTCAGTAATTGGACGTTGGCTTGGCCCCGGGTAGCTTCGGACAACGGATGCGCACGATCAACCGCATCGCCCAGATCCAACGTTAACACTGTGGCCCCAGCAGCTTGCTGGTTCGCCCGTTGCGCCAATAAATACCGGCGAATGCGCGGCCACCGTTCAAAATGGGAATGTAAATCATTAGTATGCAAAATTGTCACACGTTCACTCATGCCGTCGCCCCTCAATAATTATCTTCGTTAATCCTAAAGCATTCCATGAAACCGGTCAAGCACACCCCTACTGCCGCTTAGCGAAATCGTCCGCCTTGCCTTGAACCATCTGCTCAATCTCCGCTAACGAAAACGGCGCGCCAAATGGCACAGGATGATCTAAATAAGCCGTCTCCGGCGTATCGACACCGACGTTCAAATTTTCCTTGATGTTCACCGCATAATGATGGATATGACCGTGCAAGTTAATGATCTGCTTAACGATCCCCATCATCATCGGGTAATGGGTCATATAATATTGGCGATGATCATACTTGATCAGCACCCCAACGTCATGGAATTCAAACTTCGGTTGGCCATTTAATTGGGGATCATGCGCCGCTAAATATTTGAAAAAGGCGCGTGAATCATGGTTACCCTTAATAAACACAATTTTACCATGTAATTGGCATAAAATTGCACAAACCTGTTGATTAGATAATTGGGCGGGATGCGTGAAGTATAAGGCCACGTCACCCAGGTGATAGACGGTGTCGTGATCGGTCACGCGTGCATTCCAATGATCAATAATCGTTTGATTCATCGTTTCAACGTCCGGGAACGGCCGGGGTGCAAAATCATTCATCCCTAATAAATCTTTATGATAAAAATGTGTATCTGAAGTAAAATATTGCATAATGTCCCTCATTTTAACCTAAATTCAAATCACTTTTAATTGTACCGCTTAGCCCCCTAAAAGGCACTGCTGCGGTTCAGTTCAAACCAAATAAAAAGCCGATCACCAATTAGTTGATCGACTTTGAGCATTATTTTAGGGTTGACCGATGCATTCGATCATCAATCACTTTAATACTATAGAGCACGATGATCCAAATGGCCGCCGCAATTAAGGCAATCAACGTTTCTGACTTTAAGCAGAGCACCACGGCAATGAAACCGAGGAAAATCAAAATCAGATAATCAGAGATTGGGAAGAACGGCATCCGAAATTGCTGCTTATCAGGTCTGCCGGCTTGCTTACGATATGCGAGGTGGGCTAAAACAATCGCCCCCCAGATAAAGATGAAACAAGTCGTCGACACACTGGCAATTAGTGAAAAGACTTTGCCAGGCATTACCAAGTTAAGCAATACCGCGATGCCAATCACTAGCGTTGAAAAACGCAAGGCATTGCGTGGCACTTGACTGCTTGACAACTGCCCCATCGAATGGGCAAACTTCCCTTTTTTGCCATAAGTTAATGAGAACAACATCCGCCCGGTACTGAATAAGGCACTGTTACATGACGATGCGGCCGCAGTTAAAACGACAAAGTTGATAATGGCTGCCGCAGCGGTTACCCCTAAGTTGGTAAAAACTTGTACAAAGGGACTGTGTGCCGCCGAGAAATAACGCCATGGATACATACACATTAAGAAAAATAACGAGCCAACATAAAATAAAATAATCCGTAATGGAATGTTATCAATCGCTTTAGGAATCACTTTTTTAGGATCTTCGGTTTCAGAAGCCGTCATCCCAACCATTTCAATCCCAATAAAACTAAACAGGACCATCTGGAAGGATAGCACTAACCCTTTGATACCGTGGGGCATAAAGCCACCATAATTAACTAAGTTGCCTAAGCTGGCATGACCGACTGGCGTCTTCACGCTGAACACGACCATGACGATCCCGACCACAATCAAGGCAACAATCGCCGCAATCTTGATAATGGCGAACCAAAACTCAGTTTCCCCAAAAGCTGAGACGTTGACCGAATTTAAGGCCAATAATAATAGTAAGATGATGACGCCTGGCACCCATTGTGGTAATTTTGGGAACCAGAACTGCATATACTCACCAGCGGCGGTAATTTCAGCCATCGCAATCGTCACCCAGCAGACCCAATAAGTCCACCCAGCAACAAAACCAGTCTTTTCACCCAAGTATTGACGAATAAAGTCAATATATGAATGGGTATTAAGATCAGATAATAATAACTCACCTAACGCTCGCATCAATAAGAAACACATCAAGCCGGTCACTAAGTACGCGATCAGAATTGACGGCCCAGCCAAGTGGATAGACTGTCCGGCCCCTAAGAACAGACCAGTCCCAATCGTGCCGCCAATCGCAATTAACTGCACATGCCGACTTTTTAAACCACGCGACAATTGTTCATCTTGTGGCTGCTGACTTTCTTTCATAGTTAAGCACACTCCCCTTGACCTTATTATACCGGTGCTTTTAGTGGCATTCAAAAGGGTGCACATTGAACTTTTAGCCATTTTGGTATAGACCTGTTTATGCTAGACTCATTAGAAGCCAAGCGTCGCAAGCGCTATCAATAGCTAACTAGTAGGACTCAACCTCCAACTGCTAAAATGTTACTTAACTAACCAATTAACATGAGTAATGTGAAACTAAAGCACATTAAAATGAATAACTTTCAGGTGAACACAAAAAACGTATCTAACAGTTGCCTGCTAAATACGTTTCACTTGAGCTATTTAGATTGATCCGGATGGCCAATCCGTTCAACATCCCGCGCAATCATCAGTTCCTCATCCGTTGGAATCAACACGATTCGGGTCGTCGCATCGGCGGCACTCAGATCCCGTTCGACTCCACTGACTTGGTTCTTATGGGGATCAAGCTTGACCCCAAAGTAACCTAGCCGATCCGCAATCCGTTGCCGCATCTTGGCATCACGTTCACCAATCCCAGCCGTAATCACGATTGCATCCACACCTTGCATTTCAGCAATATAAGCGCCGATATACTTGACGATCCGGTTGACAAAAATGTCAATCGCCAGTTGGGCCTGTGGATCATGGTCACAACGTGCTTCTAACTCTTGCATATCCGCGGACCCGGCAATACCGAGTAAACCCGACTTGGTATTTAAAATCTTCAACATCGCATCGGGATCGGAAATATTCAACTTTTGCATGAGATATGCTACTAACGACGGGTCAACATCCCCCGAACGTGTGGCCATCGTAATCCCAGCTAAGGGCGTAAAACCCATCGACGTATCCAAGCTTTGACCATTTTGAATGGCTGTAATTGAACTCCCAGCCCCTAAATGCACCGTAATCAATTTCAAATCCGCTAACGGCCGACCCAATAGTTTAGCTGCCCGACCGGCCACATAGCGGTGACTCGTGCCATGAGCGCCGAACTTCCGGGCCCCGAACTTCTGATAGTATTCATACGGTAATGAATACAGATAGTTCACTTTTGGCATACTCGTATGAAACGATGTGTCAAACACGGCAACGGCTGGGACATTTGGCAGAATCTTTTTAAACGCCCGAATGCCAACTGCATTAGCCGGATTGTGCAAAGGCGCATATTCGGCTAGGTCCTCAATCTTTTGTAAGACTGCATCCGTAATCAATACGGAATCCTTAAAGATTTCCCCGCCAGCAACGACCCGGTGACCGACCCCGGTGATTTCATCATAGGTCGCAATAATATGCAGCTTGATCAATTCATCAAGAATAATGTTCACCGCCGTTTGATGATTCGGCACAACTTCACGTTCTTGATACTTGTGATCCAATCCGTATCGAATATGCACCGGTGATTCATCAAATCCGATGCGTTCAACCGCACCACTGGCAATCACTTGCTCTTGTGGCATTTCAAATAACTTAAACTTTAACGTGGAACTGCCCGCATTAATCGCAATCGTCTTCCCCAAATCGACTCACTCCTTAACGACTAATATTTTGACCAACCCAGTCGTCAATCTGGGCCGTGAAAGCTTCAAACGCGCGGGTATCTTCAAACGATGGGAACTCGCCTAATAAAACTTTGCCAGCTTGTTTAGCTTTGGCCCCCCGTTTTTGTAAGACAACCACCGATTTACGCGACTTTTCGTCTAGGAATAGATTCGTTGGTAAATTTAGCAAACCTTGTAAATAGGCTGCCGAACTCATCCACTTGAGTAACCCTTGGGCTTCTTGTGACTGGAAGATGTTCGTTGGTACCAAGAAGACACCCCAGCCACCGGGTTGTAATTGCGACATTGCCCGTTCCATCATCAAATGATGCACATAGGAATGCCCATTGGTTGCTTTAGTCTTAAAATCTTGTACCCGTTCATCCAATGGGTAATAACCCACTGGTAAATCCCCGATTGCAATTTCAGTTTTAGGCATCACTAAAGGATCAATCGCATCTTGATGGAACAGTTCCACTTTAGATTGTTGCAAATCCATACTCATCGCCGCAATTGCTAATTGGTTATCATCATTATCAACCCCATAGCCTTGAATCGTGGCTTTCCGAGTTGGTTGTAACTGATTCATCACCGTTGTTAACATGTTCCCGGTACCAACCGCAATATCTAAAATGGATAGTTTGTCATTTGGGCCAACTAGCTTCGCAATTAAATAAGCCGTCAATAACCCGATTGAATCTGGCGTCATCTGATGATTAGGATCTACGCGATCACTATGAATCGCTTTTAAAAGTGCTAATTGAATGGCTCGACGAATCGTTTCGGCATCTAATTGGCTCAATTGAACCGATGCATAAAGTTTCGTTAGTTCCGCCACATGTTCAGCATCCGGTTGGCCGGCTTCGACCTGCACCGTCTGCCCCAATAAGTTATCACCAGTTTCGATTAACGCATCGACGTAGGAAACTGATAGTTGTTGCATTAAAATTGTCACTGATTGATCTAAGACTTTGTATAAAGTCTCAGTTTCTGCTTGTGCCAGAATGCTCACCTCTTCGAAAATACTTGATACGCACTTATCTTACCGATTTTCAGCTGCTAATTCAAGCTGGAGCCCCGGTGACGAGCGGAAGCGTTCTCTTTTTGCGTAGATGTTGTTCTGGCTTTTGACCGCGTCGATTGCACTGACTTTGTGTGTTTTTGCACAGTTAACTTAGTCGGGTGACGATAGTCATTGATCAACGTTTGATAGACTTGTTGCCGTTGCACGTAGTTGAGATAACGATACGTTTCAAACGCACTAAAGATTAAGACAAAGCTTAAAACTGAGAATAAGACTGTGCCGCGATGCTTCATTTTTCAGCCACCTTTGGGAGTAATAGTCGAGACTTGAAGGTTTGGCCTTTTAGGGTGGTGACGGATAAATTATGATTTTCATCAATTTTGAATGATTTTACATTAGTCATTAGGACCATAAAACCACCACCTGACGATCTGATACGCAAATCATGTAGCTTTGCTGCATACATAAAAGTAAACGTTATAGCTGGTTTGGTTTTTCCCTTTCTACTTTCTTTACTTCTTGTGATAGTTGAGATCTGATTATTTTGACTAATTTGAAAATTATGGACTGGATTTTCTAATTCATGTAACATTAAATACCACTCTACTTCAGGCAATGGTCGATGAGAGCGCGTAAAAATATTGCGCTCGCCTTGAATAATCATGCCGCCTATTATTAATAAAACACTTAGCGACAGCATCACTTCAATCATCGTAAATCCCCTATGTCTATTTAACATACTTTAGCCTACGACTAACTGCTGGAACGCTCAGCTGATACTTTTCATATTGAATTCTTTCCGAGTGCACTGTTCTCACCAGTCGACGTTCATGTTGTTGCATCATCACTTCCATATTGCCCCAAAACAAGAGAACACTTGTTAAAATCGATAATGAAATCATCGTTTCCGCCATAACAAAACCGGCATGGGACGGATTAGTTCTTTTTAACACGATACGCCCCCCAACCAAATTGAAAGCTTAGTGACGTTTTTCCACTTATTTGAGAGGTAAACTTGATTGTCGTAACAGTCGTATGACCACTCGGATAAATAACGACCAGAGATTTATTTCCAGTAACGTCTAATTTTAGCGTTTCTGGAAATGGAATGATGACACTTCGTCTCTCTCCGCTCACTTTGTCAACGTGATCAACCACGATTTGTCTTTCGTATTGCTCAAACTGAATAAAATACGCTTGCCGCTGACTGCTTGAAAGAAAAACACTTTGATTCCAAACCGTACTAAATCGTTCCCAAAACATTTTTTCGTCTGTTAATTGACGTTGGCGTGATGGAAATCGATAAATGCCAATCAGTAACATTGTTCCTAACAGCGTCAACACAATGACTGATTCTAGCAACGTAAAGGCTTGATGACGTTTAGCTAGCCGGCTTAGCATTGTTTTTGTCTGGTTTTACCGTTTGAATTTTTTCATCGTTTGCTTGCTTTGCTTGTTTTGAAGTCAAATAACCTTTATCTTCGAGCAGTTTTACAGTCACTTCACTTGGATCTTTCACATCAAAATCATTAATATACATTTCAGCTTGATTTTGAACCACTGTGACCAATGCTGCACTTTGACGCTCATGTGCAGATTTTCTTTGTGTATTCAAGTTCGGTACAATAATCAACATCAACAATGCAATGATTGCTAAAACGATCACCATTTCGATTAAAGTAAACCCTTTTTGTGGTGCTAAACTCTTCCGCATTACTTTTTTTAATGTCATCATTTTCCTAATTCCCCCATTGAGTTGTACATCGGTAACAAGATGTTCAGATACGTGCCAACAATTACAACGGCAATCACCATAAACATTAATGGCTGAATCCAGCTGATGAGCCGATTCAAATCCCGGACAAGCCGGTCATATTGCAACGTTGCAAAATAAATCAATTCTTTACTGAGCTGTTCGGGTGGACTCTCTTTACCAACTAACACGGCTAATTCATCTGGCAGCAGCCGATCACCATGAATAATCGTGGTTAATGATTGGCCAGCTAATAAAGCTTTTTCAACCGCCGTACCCTGTTGCTGCAACAAGGATTGACTTTTAAACTGCCGACTCACTTCACAAATCGCCCGTAATCCCAGTCCCCCCGACAACAGCATCCCGGCATTTAAAGCCAGATAATAGCCGCAATAGGTCCGAATTAATGGACCAACTAATGGCCAGCGGGCTAATTGCTGGTAACGAGCGCGGACTGGTAGCCGTTTAAGCTGACCAATGACTAATAGTGCCGCTAACCCGCAAATGCTCGCTAAGCTGCCTAAAATCAGCTGCCAGGACAGGGCACTTGCTGGCGCAGTGAGTGCTTGATCAAAATTCGGTAAAATTGCCGTCTTAACCACGATCAAGGTCCCCACTAACAACGCCAGCAGCACTAACGGATATTGTAGTAATCGTCGAATCTGTTGCTGCTGTGCAGCTTTTGTCCGCATTAATCGCCCTGCTTGAACTAATGTCGACACTAATTCACCATGCTGCTCTGCGATTAATAACTGGTAATATAAATCCACCGCAATATAGTCCTGTAAAGCAGTGGCCAAATCTTCACCGCATTCTAACTGAGTAATTGCCACCCGTAAACCAGCATACTGCCGCCCTTGGACATCCACGACAAAGCTCATCGCGGCGCGCAGGGAAAACCCATTCGTAATTAAATCCGCAAGCGTTTCAAATAACCCTGCTTGTACTTTAACTGATAAGCGCTTAGTCCCCCGTAAGCTGTTGGGCCACGGTCGTGTCGAGGTGGCCGCTTGTGACTTGTGCTTCAATTAATCGCCTCCATTCCGCGGTCATTAATTGACCAGTTTCGGCCATCGACAATTGCGTCGAATCCGTCACAATATCAAATATCGTCGCTTGCGTCCCATCTGTTAATGGTAACAACCGCTGATACGTGACCGTCGCTAGTGCCTGCAATAAGGTGCCCCGATCAACACCTAATTGTTCTAACCGTGGTAATACCCCGTAGACACCCCGCGCATGCAAAGTGCTCAACACTAAATGTCCACTCAAAGCAGCTTGAACCGCAATCTGAGCGGTCTCTGCGTCCCGAATTTCACCAATGATAAAGACTTCCGGGTGATGCCGTAACCCGACTTTCAATAAATCCGCATACGCCATTTGGGCCGCGGGATTCACTTGTAACTGTAAAAATTGGGGCTCGTAGATTTCAACGGGATCCTCAATCGTCATCACCACTTTTTGTCCGCCATATTCGCGAACTAAATCATACATGGTCGTGGTCTTCCCTGACCCCATTGGTCCCGAAAAAATAATTAACCCACTTTGCTGCAATTGTCGCTGTAACGTGACGCGTTGGGTTGGCACTAAATACTGTAAATTCGCCGGGCTATCCGGATAGAGCAATCGTAAGACTAAGGACTCCCGACCTAAAAAATCACCCACGGTTGAGATCCGCATGTTGAGTACCGCTTGCGAAACGGTCATCGTCATCGCGCCAAGTTGTGGGCGGCGATGGTCACTGATGGCCATATTGCTCCGATACTTAATATGATTAATCAACTGCTGGCCGCGGTCGACTTCCAAAGTCATTAGCGTTGTCAATTGACCAGTAGCTTGAATTAAAACTTGATAGGCTTCCGCGGTCGGCAACCAATAAATATCACTGGCCTGCTGATCGACTGCGGCCTGAATGATGGTACTTAACTGGACTTCAACTGACACTTAACTCGC
Source organism: Lactiplantibacillus songbeiensis (assembly GCF_005405125.1). Lineage (GTDB taxonomy): Bacteria > Bacillota > Bacilli > Lactobacillales > Lactobacillaceae > Lactiplantibacillus > Lactiplantibacillus songbeiensis. Next base: position 28,719 of record NZ_BJDL01000033.1, on the reverse strand, counting down.
TCCTTTCACTACCAACTCCGTAAAACCCGGTTTTTCCAATTAAAAAAAACGAGCAAGTTAAAAATTAATTTAACTCACTCGTTCACAGTTTTTATTTAAATTTACGTCCTAAGCGCGTTCGGCTGCTTGAATCTCAGCTTTCGTGGGAATTGATGGTTGCGCCCCTAATTGTTGTACAGCTAGTGACGAGGCCCGGTTAGCAAACCGCACCGCCGCCGCTAAATTACTAAAGTCGGACTGTAAGACTGAACTCAACGCACCGATAAAGGTATCGCCAGCTGCCGTCGTATCCACGGCATTCACTTTGTAGGCGGGAACAAAACCATGTGCCGTCCCCCGCATCCAAAACGCGCCGTGACTGCCGACGGTGATAATCACGTTGGCCACGCCTTGTTGTTGCAAGTTAGTGGCCGCTTTAATCATCGAGCGCTCATCCGTAATATGCACCCCAGTCAACGTTTCGGTCTCCGTTTCATTTGGGGCGATTAGGTCGGTTAAGGCTAACAAGCTCGCTGGTACCGCCATGGTCGCTGGCGCTGGATTTAAGATAGTTGCTGTACCCGCAGCCTTGGCTAATTCAAAACCATGTTCAGTCGCCGCTAATGGTGTTTCAAATTGGGCAATCAAAAAGTCGCTAGCCGCAATCGCTGGCTTTGCAGCATCAACATCGGCTGCGGTCACCTGCTGATTAGTCCCGCCATCAATCAGAATCCGGTTCTCACTACTGCTATCCAGCAGAATGAACGCCGAACCCGTGGCCGCCTGATCACTATGGGCAACGTACTGATCATCAACGCCGCTATCAGTCAGTTGTTTGACCATAAAGTTACCTTCTTGATCTTGACCAACCTTACCGATAAAGGTCGTCTGGGCGCCCGCACGCGCAGCGGCAATGGCTTGGTTGGCACCCTTGCCACCGCCAGCAATACTTTTGCCAGTTAGTGGCAAGGTCTCACCTGGTTTTGGAAACCGTTTAAACCGCAAAATCGTATCAACATTTAAACTACCTAATACGGTTACTTTATTCATGAAATTTTCGTCCCTTCAAGTCCTCAATAGCTTAATTTTAGCAAACTGCTTGCCAATAAACCAGTTAGAACCCATTTTGGGTAAACAAAAAGCGGCTAGGCCACTCACCAATTGGGAATGACTTAGTCGCTAATGTCAGCTTGCTAGTCTTCTGGGAAGTTAGCGGCTTCGTAGACATCTGATACGTCGTCGTTATCTTCGAGTTCTTCAAGCATGTGTTGTAACTTTTCAACTTTATCAGCAGGAACATCGGTTAAGTTTTCAGGAATCATGGTTAATTCAGCAGTTGCTAAAGTATACCCTTTTTCTTGTAACGCATCCCGAACTTCTGCTAATTGTTTAGGGTCAGTGTAAATTTCAAAGGCTTCGTCGCTAGATTGTAAATCATCGCCACCAGCATCTAAAACATCCATTAACATCGTATCTTCATCCGTGTCAAGATCAGCACGTTCGATGACGATGTAACCCTTCCGATCAAACATGTAACTAACCGCACCGGTTGCAGCTAAGGCCCCACCATGATGGGTGAACGCTGAACGAACCGCAGCTGCGGTCCGGTTCTTGTTATCCGTCAAAGCGTGAACTAACACCGCAATACCACCAGGGCCGTAGCCTTCGTAGACAACTTCTTCGTAGTTCGCCGCACCGGAGCCACTACCTTTATCAACTGCCCGTTTGATGTTATCTTTAGGCATGTTGGCAGCTTTGGCCTTATCCATGATCAACCGCAAATTCGAGTTAGAATCTGGATCAGGACCCCCGGCTTTTACAGCCATATAAAGTTCACGAGAGATTTTTTGGAAAATCTTCCCACGTTTAGCATCTTGAGCGTTTTTACGCCCTTGAATGTTATGCCATTTTGAATGTCCTGACATTGTGACTCCTCTTTTCTTTTATTTATTCGATTTATGTTTAAACATACGGTTAGTAGTTTAACAAATAAACCGGCTAAATTCAAGGTTTGGAACCGTGAACAGGCGGAATTCTTAGTGCGATTACGTTGAAATGAAACTAGGCTTACTTGCTTGGTTTTTGATTGTCGTTAGCTTGGGCGGTGGCTTCTGCTAAACGCTTCTTCTCCCAAGCGGCATGTAACGCTTTGTTTACTTTTTCCTTCGTCATGTGCACGCCGCCCCAATCTACATGTTCTTGGAAGATTCGATCGATTTCAGCATCAGAAATTCCAGTAATTTTACTCATCCTTATAACCCCATTCTTGAATTAGTCGCTCTAGTTGAACATAATCTCTACTTTGTTTGCAACGCTCAAAAGCCATGGCATTGGCCATACAGTAGGTTTTAATTGAATTAGCAAATATACCAATTAACTGCTAGTCATCAATCGTACCTGATTGAATTCCCATGGTTTGAAATTCCAATTTATTAGATACTTCATCAATATTAGCCTCAGCCTTAGCAGTCAGTACTAACTGGTGATAAGACTTACTATCAATTGATGAAAGATCAACAATGTTCTTAGCCATTATTTAATCCTGATATTTTTTTGCTGCACGTTCAAGTAACTTAAAATCCAAGCACATCTGATTGATGAATGGAATTTTCTTTTGAGTGCGATTTCTATAGACTCGCTCCGCTTTATTCATGATTTGTGCGACATGTTTCCGCATAAAATGCTGTTCTTTCAACAACATCCGATAACGAACCGGTTGAGTTAACCGCAATTGATCCATCTTGATGGGATGCCAATATACTAAATCAATCGGTATCATGTCATTCAGCAAGATATAACTAATCGGTTGATCCTGTTCTCCCTGTTCATCCCAAACTTTAACTGAAATTTGATTACTCACTCGTTTACCTGACTTGGCCGTTTCCAGTGGCGCAAAGTACAGTCCCCCCGCTACTTGTAAGACTGCCCCAAGATAAGGACGCTGATGCTTATTCATCAATACCCGGTGGTCAGCTTGACGTAAATAATTAACATACCCCTCATCAACATACCCTAACTCCACGTTATCCCCCTTAACGAAAAAAGCGGCAGATGACCATGTTGTCACCCCCGCTAATATCGGTCGCACTTTTGGCAGCGAATCTCCTATTTTATCGGTCGCACTTATAGCAGCGAATCTCTTATTTTATCGGTCGCACTTATAGCAGCGAATCTCTTATTTCATTTTGAATTATACTGGGTTATTTAACAAACTACAAGGCTAACGCCTCACACTCATCCAAACAGTCGCTGCCACCAATGAAAACGATAATGTGGTCGCGCCAACATCCGCGCCATTCGTTGATCTGGTGTTCGGATTAGTTCCAAATATTTAGCCATCCGTAACGGCGGCTGTCTGAGTTCACGACGCATCCGATTGACCGCAGCCAATGATTCTTCGTCAATTGACGGCGTCCTTTTATCTTCAGTTGATTGATGTTGCGAGGCCTGTTTAGTTATTGAATCTTGCATGCAAATCACGCTCCATTTTTAAATCCCGATATAAGCTTCTGATGCCAATCGAACTAGAAGTCGCTACCAATAAATCAACAATTTCAAAAATATCTTCATCTTCTAAGAAACGGCTAGCCTCACTAGAAATAACGGTTAAAACTAGCGGTTTATCAACCGAATGAATCAAGTATAGCCCTAATTCATCTAAACAATGAACAGCTTCCGGTACATCTGCCAATTCTGCCAAAGCGTTTTTCTCACCTTGATGAATATCTGCTTGTTGATGTAACAGTATCTTATAACCCTTGAAAGTTCGAATTAAACACTGACGAACATCTTGATTATAGAAATCAACAACACTCATCGTATTATTTAAACGTCTAGCCTTTAGTGTTTAACACCAGTGTCACTAATGCTACTAAGCCTGCCAATAACGTAAAAATATCTTTGAGCGTTTGCCACCATGCTTGTTGGGACAAATAAAACAGATTATCCAATATCATCATTATACGCGCCATACCTCCGTCTTTCATTGGATAGCCCACTACAAGCTCGTAATCTATAAGTAAATAGTCACCTGATCAGGCTTTCTAACTGTAATTACGTGATATAACTCAAGTTCCATTTTTATATTATTTTGACACGTTCATCCAAGCATCATCATTATTAGCCTATTTTCAATATAGAATCGGATACTCATCTAAATATAAAATGAAAGTTGTCGATGATTTTTATTTGAGTAATCGAATTATCCTGAGTTCAATATTGGACAAAGTAATGATTTAGACCTACGTATCCCGATAAACCCCGACACCACTCCTAAAAAGTAAACCGATTTTTACGCTACATGCTGGTTACACAAAAGAAACCCAACAACCATCAGATTGTTAGGCCTCTTTTGTGTAATGTGTGCTACTCTACTAAAGTGAATCAACAAATCAATGACCACACTATTTGCTAGTACTACTTATCTTTTGAGGCTTTTCCACTTGTACTAACGCTTAGCTTGTTTAACTGCTACTTTTCTTGTGGCTGATAATTTATAAAATCCATATTTTGTAGTATAGTCACCGCCAGTATCACTAATGGCTGTAACCCAAACATGTTTAGGTGATGACTTTGAGAATAGGGTTGTCTTTGTTCTTTTAAGGACACCAAGCTCCATCGTAGCAAAAGTATTATCTTTAGATACGTCGTCAGTCCATTCTCCGTCACAAGTTACATAATTCATTCCAGTTACTTCATATTTCTTTGCTAAAGATTTTTTGGAAACCTTTAATTCTCCAGTCACCTCTACCAAGTTAATTTTCGTTCCCTTTTTAACTTTGTACGGCACTATTTTTGCTTTCAGATTTGTCAGTTTGTAGCCGTACTTTTTAGCCTTCTTTTTCTTTGAAACCGTTTTACGCTTTGATACTTTTTTAGTCACAACACTTGAATGCCGACTAGCTGATACATTGACATTATTTAGGCAGACTGCAATACCAAACACTGAAATACACAGTATTAAACTTGATATTAATTTTTTCACTTTACATCCTCCAACACTACTTTAGACCATCCCTGATTTACATTTATAAGAATCAGATTGCTTAATTCCTTTTCTAGACTCACAGAAAAAAAACGAGAGACACCAGTTAATCCCTCATAACCATTTTTTCCAACAACTACTTGACTAGTTCAAGTTTAGCTTAATGGTTTTAGTAGTATTAATAACCTTATTAGAAGTTTCACCTTCATATGATGTTCGAAACTTTAAAGTAGATGCTCCCAATTTTGAAGTTGCCGACTTTGTGTGTAAAATCAAATCAAACTTTTCCCAGTAATGCGATCCTAACCCATCATTCCAAGAATCACCAATTGGTCCAAACGACAATGCTTTCGAAGCCTTCAGCGGTACACTCGTTGCTAATGATATTTCTGAATTAGGAACATAATAGTAATCATCACTATCGCTGTAATGTGCCGATTTTCCTAAAGCAATACGACCAGTGCTGTTATTAGTTAACCTACCACTTACTTTTACCCAAGTTTGGTATTTACTGCGCATTGGTGAAACATGAAAAACATAAATATGATTAATCTTAACTGTTCCAGAATATCGTACAGTGAATTTTTTGTTTAACGTGTATTTGTTCATGCTTTGATACTTTTTATAATGCTTGGAACTATTATTGTCATAGTATTTAAAAGTCTTAGACTTCGCCATCGCCGGTGTACTGGTAACAACCAAGCCCCCTAATAACGAAACTCCTGCCAACGATGCAATAACTAATTTGTTCAATGACATGCTAAAAATCTCCTCTTTAATAATTGCTTAAATTCTTGTTCCTGATATTCTAGCGTCTATTAATCCACTAAAATATAACAGATCTTAAAAAATACTCGTGTATTTTAAAATGGATTGGACTGTTTCCCCTCCTGCGTATCACCAGGCATTTTAATCGATTCTCCATCGTCATTATCAACGTTAGCCTCTCGATCCGACGAGACCTGTTCATCTCGACGACTTTCTTGAAGCTTACTCTGAGCGTTTTTCATGACGGATCTGTCATGCTTAACCGTATATACTCTATCAATATTATAGTCATCCGAATATACTTTATAACGTGATAAACTTTCATCAAGCCAAGTAAAGTAAATGATACCCTGTTCACCAGTAGCCCGGTCTTTAGCATCAATTTTATACTTCATTGTCGATTGTCCAACTCGCGTTAACCCAACTACATACACACTAACGCCTACATCACCATTATTAGCCGAAATCGCCCGCAAAACCTTCTTACCACCTATGATTTCAAATATTGAATACATTTGTTCATTGCTTGTCTTATCTTTCCCATATATATCTTCATCATAAGCATCGCCCAATCTGCTTTCAGCAAGATAATCTAAATGGCTAGATTCGGATTCTTTGTTCGCTTTTTCTTTTGATTGACTTTCATCCCTTGATTCAGACTGAGTAATACGTTTTGCACGGCTAATTTTAGTACTGTGATTCGACAAACTAGAAGTTTGTGAGCTTCTTCCACAAGCATTCGATGTAATACTAACAAGAAAAATAGCCATGATTAAAGCCACTTTGGGGCTTTTGGACGCACCTAATATTCTCATCATTCACCTCCATACATATAATCAGAAAGTATAAGAAACAACAGTTTTATATTGACTTACTACGATTCAACATCAGTCGTTATTTCCATTTTTTAGATTACCCAAGGGATTAAAGTTTCCAGTCAAGCTTAACGGATAATACGTAAAACGATTCTAGTCTCTAGATAGAATTAGCATTATCTTGATATTAACTAATTCAAATTTAACTTAACCACTTTTGTATTGTTAGCAACTTTACTACCATCAGATGGGATACCTGCTGTTCGTAACACCAGCGTAGAAGTTCCTAACTTTTTAGTAGCTTGCTTTGTGTGCAAAATCAAATCAAATGACTGTGAACTCTTTGAATTAACTCGTCTTTCTTCGTAAAAAGGACATCCGATAGGTCCGTATGATATGCTCTGCGCTGCTTTAAAGGGAACAGCGTTTTTTAATGATACATGTGAGTTGATAACACCTGGATACTTGCCTTCATTATTAGTATGAGTAATGCCCAATGCAATCTGACCATAACCCTTATTAATTAATTTTCCAGTTACTTTAACCCAAGTTTGATATTTACTGTGTTTTGGGGAAACATGAAAGACATATAAATGATTAAGCTTAAGTATTCCTGAATACTGAACTTTAAATGTTTTATTTAAAGTATATTTATCCATACTTTTATATTTTTTATGGAGTGCGTCAACTTTATCGTTACCTTCATAGTACTTAAACGTCTTAGACTTCGCCATCGCCGGTGTACTAGTAACAACCATGCCCCCTAATAACGAAACTCCCGCCAACGATGCAATAACTAATTTGTTCAATGACATGCTAAAGATCTCCCTTTTAATAATTACTTGAATTCTTTTTATTGATGCTTCCGCGCTTCTTGATCCGCTAAAATATTCAAAATTTTAGTCGAATTTTTAGCAATAATACTGATATTTTCAAATTGCTTGACGATAAAATTATTCACATACCAAATAATGAGTCCGACTACAATTGCCGGTATCAAGCCATAGGTAAAGTCATCTTTCCAGAGTTGCGCTATGAATAGGATCAACCCTGCAACAGCCAAAGCAACGATAACATTGGCAATTTTAAAAACAACGACATATGAACCACCGTAAAAATGATGAGCATGATGCACTTTTTGATTAGCTTGGTCTATTTTCTTTTTGGCATATTCTTGATCAAATTCTTCATCCAAGTTTAATGACTCATCTTTAAAACTACGCTTTTTCTTTTCATCCAAAATTAATCACCTTAATTTTCCCCTGTCATGATGTAATCGAATTACTAATAGCAGATAAAAAGCCATTGAAAACATGATGATTCCAATTTCAATGACCCACAAAGTTTCCGTCAATAATACCGGTGTATCAAAATGAGCCAATAACGAAAACAGTTCGATAACATACAGTATCATGACAATTGAAAGTCGATGATATAGCCGCAAAGCACTAGCACTCAACGTCTTAACAAGAATTAATAACAGTAACATTATGACCCAATCTAGCATATTTTCTGCTATGTTTTCCGCTACTACAAACAAGAAACTAATCACCAGGTATCCGATATCAATCTTGCTAAACCAGCTTTTAAATTGTTTAAAGTCGCCAGCAGTTAACGTATTCTGAAATAGTTTGATAACAATAAACAAAATTAATGCCAAACAATAAATTTTAGGAATCGCGACTAATATGTCTAAAAAAGTTTTTGTACTACTATCCATGTCAGCCTGTCTTCCCCCTTTAATAGTCTTTTACCCTGGATTGTCATACATCCCATGCAAGTGCTGATAATCCGTCTGAATTTCATAGAAGAAATCAGCATTATTAGCTGGCATCACATATAAATCATATGACGGTTTACTAGGATCTACATCGCTTGTCATATGCAACAGCGCAGCCCCCACATCAACACTTTCAATTGAATCAATTCGACCGTCTTCAATCGTGCCTCGTTTATTAGAACTAATTCGCCAATGACCACCATCACTACCTTCGTAAAATTCCGAATACGTGATTTCACCATTATTCCGCGTTGATGAATCTTCCTTTACCTTCTCACCATGAATATCGATTAATTCACTGACATCATGACTAATTTTATTAGGATTATCTGCCTGACTACCATACTCGCCATGCAAATTCAGACTATTGGAGCGTAAATCATAGCTTCCATCTGAGTGCACATTAACGGTTAAATTATCAGTCACATTCGAATCAGCCTCGTGAGCCTTCATTTGATACTGATTACCTTGCTTATTAATCGAAGTTATATCAGTTACTGCAATCGTACCGCGTTGTTGTGATTGAATGACCCAATTCCAGGAACCACTGGCCCGATAGAATTGTGAGAATGTCACTTCTTTATTATTAATCGTGCTAGTCTCTTCCGCCCGTGTTCCCTTCAAATCATCCAACGCACTGCTATCATCAGCGGATAACTTCTCCCCAGTCTCACTATCCGTAGCACTCACACTAGATTGCGCAACTGCTGATGAACTACTTTCACTAACCGCACTGCTACTGACCAATGATTGACTAGACGATTGCTGACTAGTTGCCTTAGACGAACTAGCTTGACTCGCCGCATCTGAATGATCCGGTTGACTACCAATCCATTCCAAACCACCAAAGACTAGTAACACAGTAATAATCATCCCAGTCACGACTAAAATTACTTTTTTCATATGGCACCCTTTTTCTCTTCAATACACAGTAGCCTTAAGGCAAGTATTGGCCCTCTAGATGCTGATAATTAGTTTGAATCCAATACTCACCATTTTTATGGACATCAAACTGCAACACATACTTCGTCTGGTTAGGATCAACGGCACTCGTTACATAAAGATATGGCATATCATCATACGTCTTCATTGCTCTTATTCGACCGTCTTCAATCGTCCCGCGCTCTTTTGAATGCAATCGCCAATGCCAGCCATCGCTAGCTTGATAAAAGTCAGAATACGTCACCTCATGATTATCCCGGGTCAACTTGCCTTCAGTTGCTTGTTCTGAGTGGTCACTTAATAGATCACTACCATGGTCGCTAACGTTATCGACGGATTGTCCATTATCATAAATACCACGAATATGCTGAAAGTCCGTTTGTAACTCATAGCCACCAGCCAACTTAACCACGTTTAAAACTAAGTGAACATCCTTAGGAGCAGTAGTCGTAACAGCGTTCATTTGATACTGGTTACCCTGCTTAGTCACCGCCGTAATCTTGGTATTTTCAAAACTACCACGTTGATCAGATGACAACGTCCAGTACCAGTTCCCGTTATTTTCCCAAAACTCAGAAAAAGTCACCTCACGATTGCTAATCGTACTCACTTGCTCAGCCCGAGAATGGCTTAAATCAGTTAACGTATTCCTGTTCATCGATAACTCATTAGCTTGGCTAGCTGCCTTAGCATGAGTGACACGCACTTTTTGCGAACTAGACTGACTTGTTGTCATTGAACTACTGCTCTTTGATGGCTTAGACTGAGACTCACTGGTTTGTGGGGCTGTATTAGTCACTGATGAACGATTAGATTGACTACCAATCCACTGCAACCCGCCAAAGATTAGTAACACCGCAACAATTATTCCAGTGACAATTAAAACTACTTTTTTCATTGGGCCCCCGCTCCTAACCGGTCAATTATTCGCCGTATTGAGTCGCAACTACCTTATATGAATTATGAGCAACATCATAGGACTCCAACTCACCTTTGGCATTTACCCGATACGTAGCCACACGTGGTGCAACACTCCGCGCCATATGAGCTGCACGCATATGTTTACTATCATGGTTTTCGCGAATATCAACCGAAACCGTCCCATCATCCTCTTGGTTAAACATAAAGAAAAAGTCTTCTCTACCAAAACCAGATCTAACATTAGGCGCATAATGTAACCAAGCCCAGTCAATTAATTGGTCTTCCGTCAAATTCTTAGTATCCACGTTAGAGCCATTAGCAGATGACTGACTACTTTGATTAGCATAGTCAGCACTATACTTACCACTAATACTCAAATATGACGTCTGTACTTGATAGGATTGATGTTGATCATCCAACCATGTTAGCTGCAACTGATATTGTTGCCCAGCACTGGATTGCATACTTAACAAGTAGCCACCGCTTTGTTTACTAAGTGACTTCACTTGGCCTTCTGCAAATACGCCGCGTTTACTTGAACTTAACTCCCAATACCAGTGCTGATTACTTTGATAGAAACGTGAATACGTCAGCTCATTGTTATTCTGAGTAGCCGTATCTTCTGGTAGCTTAGTCGTTAAGTTAGCCAAGGCATCGCCCACTGTATCTGTTTTAGCTGGCTTAGTTGTTTTAGCCTGCGTTACTGATTGACTGGACTGACGACTACTAGCTTTACTACTGGCAGCTTTTACAACCTGACTACTCTTACTAGATGAACTGTTTTTAGCTGGCTGTGCGGCTTGCTTCCCACAGCCACTTAAAATCAGTAAACTTATTAACGATAACGCACTGATCTTAATCAATTTTTGCATCGTGCTATCCCCTTATTAATTACCGTAATATTCGTCGTATTCATATTTATAAACGTGGCCAGTTTTGAGATTCACAAAATGAACTGTATGACCAATACTAACAGGATCAGTATCAAACTTTGCATAGGTGCCTTTATGATGCTTAACATGAACTTCTTTCTTAGATGCTGGATTGGCTGAATACCAACCAGTAATCGCAGACTTAGTAATTCCTACAAATTTATTGTCATAACCATAGCCATAAAATTTATATTTCAAATGCTTCTTTTTACGCATCGTTTTCAAAGTATACTTTGAACGATAATATTTACCGTGCCACTTAATATAATGCTTAGTTGCGGCATTAACAGTTGGTGTCGCTGTGTTAGTGTTGCTAAAGCTTCCCACAGCACCTAATCCGAAAAGTAACGCTGCTAACATTACTAAATATTGCCATCTTTTTAATTTCATGAATTGCCCCTTCAAAGGAACTTACCATTGCGGATGTTGTCGATCACAAACCAATTGATGAACACATCTCGTTTTAACATTCAATACTTTTACCCATATACTTTTCTTTTTATATGCCGACGAAGTCTAATCTCAAAAACACCATTACCATCATCCAAGGGCATTACTATTCCTTTAGTTTCATGACATATACTTTAGAATCACCTTACCGATTAGGGTCATCTGAGACTGGATACCATGACTGACCACCATCTGCCATATCTTCAGCCTCCAGCACACCATCTTTAGTAATCCTGAAAAAGCCGATAGATGGGACGGTGTACTTATAATCAACATCGCGAACATCAATATTTAAAATGCCTTTTTTGTCCTTACTAAACATGTATCCGGCCTTCTTAACATCATGTGTCGTATGATTAAAATCCGTAATATGACGGCTAATCCAATCTTCAACCTGATTTTCAGTTAAATTTTTAGCAGGATTATCATCGTAGCCTAGACTTTTGGTTGGTGAACTTGATACCTTAGTAAAGGTTGCTGGTGCATTAGTAAGTCCTAACGATAATGAACGGCCGTTTAGCTTAGCAAGATAAACTTCGAACAAATTGCCATTTACTCCATGAGTTTTTAATAAATACGTTGTTGCATTTAATTGCTTATATTCTGGATCCTGATTAGCACCCCAACCAGCACCCTCCATACCAAACGTATAATTTTTAGTATAAGTATTTGTATTACCAACTAGGCTTTGATCACTAAAATGAAAACGAGTCCGAACGTAAGGATATTTCTTATTACCGGTATCGGCTTGATAAAAATCAGTCGACCAAGTTCCTCGTAAGGTAGTCGGAACCCCAGCTGTCCAAGCTGCACTATTATCGCCCAGAATATAGGTGCCTTTAACACTTTGCCCATTAGCTTTAGCAGTAACGGTGTAATATTCGGCGTTTTCATCCAGATCATAATCCAGAGTCAATTGATACTGTTCCCCACTATCCGTGACCATCGCTAATTTATAGCTGGCATCTGTTTTGGTTAACGACTGAACCTTGCCACCAATAATCGTTCCACGTTGCTTCGATGACATCTTCCAATGCCAGTTATCATTTTGATAGTAGAACTGCGAGTAAGTCACTTCACCATTATTTTGTGTACTATCATCTTCTGGTAACTTGGCTGATAGTTTTGACAACACGGTAGTCATTTCAGATGCTGGTGGCGTTTCTTTTTTAGTTGAACTCACCTGCTTAGAACTGGCAACCGATTGCTTAGCAACTTTAGAACTCGTGTTGGATGCTGAAGTAGCTTGTTTTTTAACTGGGTCTTTAGCCTGACAGCCACTGAGTAGTAAGCCAGCTAACATACTAGCTGTAATAATTGTCTTTATTTTCAATTTAATCGCCGCTTACCCATTGCAGTGACTTGTCTATTTTCTTTCATATCTATTCCTCCAAAATAACAAACACACTTAATCTTTAATCATCGGTAACGCCGCCGTCTGTTCACCAGCGACTTCCCAGCCAGTGACGCGTTGCTGATACACTTGACCATCACTAGCCAGCACAAATGGCCCGCTAACATAAACCACTTTCAAACCAGTCGCCTGTTTAAAGGATTGCTTGTTAGCAAGCTGTTGTGTCGTTGCATGATGTTGATTCAACCAATTTTTAAAGGCAGCTTGGGACTTAAACGGGTTATTAGCCGTCAATACTTGCTTTGTCGTCGTCAAATACTGATTCTGGGCCATTGCAACAGTTTTAATATCTATTGTTGCTAAGCGCTGTAAGTTGACTGTCTTATCGGCCGTCTTAACCTGCACGTATGATCCGTTGATACTAAACTGATAGCGGCCCAATTGTGCAGCGGTTAACTCGGTCAAGCTTTGATAATTGGTCGGATTAACAACCGCACCTTTAATCTTAAATTGCCGAATAGCACCAGTCGATTTAGTCTGTAATCGCTGATGGTCAACTTGCCAAGTTCCTTGGTCATACGTATCGGTTCGTTGTGGCCGATTAATCACATGCATCTGCCAAGTATGATCACCATTGAAGGCAATCCATAGCGTTTGTTGCGGTAACTTAGCCACAAACGTCCGTTGGTTAACTGCATCGGCGCCGGTTTTGGTATACTGCTGATTAACTTGTTTAAGCGTTGTGGCACCTGTGTTTGAGAACTGCTTTTGCCGTGCTAAAGGTTGCTCTGTTTGCGGATCAACTAACTTGTTGCCTTTAACTTGTAACGTCACCGATTGAGTAGCAGTTTTAGTCAGCACTGTCTGCTCATTGTAACCACCGGCTTGTTGATTACTTAAGGTTAAAGGGACTTGGTTAGTTGTTAGATCCTGCTTGTTTTTGTAAGTAGCCCGTTGTGTTTGATCAATGTTTAAAATCAACTGTTGCCGTTTCGTTTGGTAAGTTCCCGTTTGCAGGTCACGCGTAACCGTTCCTGATTGCGTCACAACCTGCCGCCAAAAACGATGGTGCTTGCCAAAGGTCAATTTATCTTGCCCATCTTTGTCTTGATAGGTTTGCATGGCAACTTTTAATGGCACCTTAGTAGCTGCATGTGGCTTCGATTGGCATCCAGCCAGACCCACCGCACTCAGTCCTAAAATCCCCATGATCAACCCAATTCTCCATATACGCATACGTTCCGTACTACTCCTCTCAAACGAGTGCCAACTCGCTTAAACAAATTATGATGCCAGTTAAATGACTATTAAAAAAAGCTTTACACTGCTGATAGTTCCATAAAGTAGGTTTTCCCACCTCTTTTCACTATTTTCACATTTACGAACCCAACTTTTAAAAATAACTACAAAAAACGACCGTTAAATGGACTTAACAGTCGAAAAAAATGAACCTTGCTAAATTAAGCTTTAGCAAGGTTTGAAAGCGGATTAAGTTGTATATGTACGTAACTACAATAAACGGTCGTTTTTTGTACTAGTGGCCTATCAAGTTGCTAGTTTATATTATCATAATTAATTAACGATTAGTCAAGGCTGATTTACGCCTACTTAGCTGATTTCGCTTCGCCACATTATAGATAGTCGATACGGCAACCCGACACTCTTTAGCAATCATCTTTACCGGATAATCACTAATTTGATAAAGCTGACAGATACGCTGCTCGACATCAGTTGCTAACCTTGGCCGACCTAACTTTTGACCATGTTTCTTTAGTTCTGCCAAAGCATCCCGTGTGCGTTGACGAATCGTATTTAACTCATACTCACTAAACGTGGCCAAAATCTGATATTGTAAAATACCAGTCGGTGTTGACATATCAAGTTGTTCACATAACGAGATTACTTGTACCTGATGTTGCGTTAAGTCATCAATTGTTGTAATCATTTTCACCGTCCGTCGCGATAATCGGTCTAGTTTATACACCATAAATTTAACTTGCCACCCCGCAGCGGCTTTTTTCTTAGCCAATGTCACCGCTTGATTAAATTCTGGCCGCTGATCATTGCTTCCTGAAAGCTGATCTGAAAAGATAACATCACACGCATTATCTTTTAAGGCCCGTAATTGTAACTCTAGTCCAAGTTCCTGCCGATTTTCAGCAGTTGAGACCCGCGCATAACCTATAATTATCTGTTGCATGTTGTCACTCCTTGATTAGTAGTAATTTGTGTTTAAGCACAAATTATTGTGAATTATAATTGTAATTGATAATAATTACAATTACATAAAAAAAGCACCTTCCAATTGAAAGATGCCGTTAATAGCCTTTAAAGCCCATTAAATCGAAATTAATTGCTACCAACATTGACTACTAATCACATACATATAGAATTATGGTTTCAAATACCGAAACCCCAACTCCTCCAGCTCAACAATCCGCACAACACCCGCCGGCACCACGCGCACGCCAGCAACCAAATCGGTCTCTTCAACTTGATGACTTGCTAACGCGTTATGACAAGCATCGACTTCCACCTGTGGATTAGCCTGCATAAACTCAGTCCACATCGTATCCACCAACGTTGTCACGGCCGCACCATTAACAACGATCACAATCTCGCTAGTCGGCAGGGCCATAATTAAATTATGAACATTACTAAACGCTATCTCAACTTTATCCACGTCATCAACGTGAACCACCACTTTCGCCATCACTACTACCCTCGACTTTCAATCAATTTCGTTTCCACCCCACGCAAGTAATGATAACTCGCTAACATATTAGCACAAGTACTATCCGATTCATCCGGTACCTCATAAATCATGCTGGCCTTAGGATTCATCACGCTTAACACCCGCTGCCAGTCAATCAAGCCTTCACCTAATGGCAGACTATCATGTCGCTGACCAAGCGAATCCACCAGATGATAGTGCTGAATCAATGGCCGCAGCCGCTTCAACGCCAGCATCGTCAATTCCATATCACCATGCAAGCCAATAAAGACGTGGCTCAGGTCACAAACTAACGGATAGTGATGTTGAATCAGCTGTTCATCCAACTGCGGATCACCATACATAAAACTTGGCGTAATCCCATTTTCAATCATCACATGCCCTTGCCCCTGCTTAACCAGCGCATCCAACCGCGCGAAAACGGTGCTCCGGGCTTCTGCTAGCGATGGATATTCAGCGACCAACGCCGTACTCTCGCCTCCACCATAGCCACCATGGACCAGCAACCGACAGTCATATTCCGTTACTAAGTCCAATAGTTTCGCGGTCGAATCCTGTAAAAATTGATAAGCTTCTGGTTGCCGCTGCGGATCTAATAATTGATCTAAATGCACGCCGTGATAACTCATCGGATGATGCACGACGACATCTTCAGTCACATTGTCGATCACAAATTTAATCGCATCGCCCAAATGTTTTAGGCCATCGCCTTCAAAGTCAGCGGCACTGGTATAAAATTCAAAAGTCGTTGGCCGATACTGTAGGCGATTCATTAGTTGTGCTGGTTCAGCGGACGCTTTTAGGCCTAACTGCACTAAACCCGGGCGTTTTGCTAACGTTAGCATTTTATCATCCTTTCTTTGGAGCGGTTTTTTGTCTTCCTATTATGATGTTCATTTTTCTGGTTGAGTGGCTTCTATCTTTCTAGCCAAAACGTGTTCCAGAACGACTGCCAGCTCCGCTTGCTACGCCAGTTGACCATGCGGCAAGCCCACCGCAGTATGTTCTATCTTTCTAGCCGAAACGTGTTCGCTCGGGCAACTTCCTCCGCTTAGCTACGCCAGTCAACTATACCGGAAACCCACCGGTAGTGTTCTCTATTCTTCCAGCCGAAACGTGTTCCAGAACGACTGCCAGTTCCGCTTGCTACGCCAGTTGACCATGCGGAAAGCCCACCGCATAATCAACTAGCTAGGCAATGCTCACTGGCAACCCGTCGTTCTTCCACACTCTACAAAAAAAGGCCCAGAACCGAAGTCCTGAACCTAGTATACGCCAAATAACTTAACCTATTCAGCCGATTTTGTTGAGCCGCGACGGACAATTCCATATGGTAAGGTAACGGTCTTTTCGTCGAGTTCTTTATCGTTCATTAACTTGGTTAACATCCGCATGGCAACGGCACCAATATCATACAAAGGTTGTGTGATCGATGTGATGGCCGGCCGCGCAATTTGGGTCACAATCGTATCGTTACTAGTGATGACTTCTAAGTCATCTGGAATGCTAATCCCAGATTCAACACTGGCATTGATAATCCCAGCCGCCATTTCATCGTCGCCAACGAAGACCGCAGTCGCACCACTATCCGCGATAACCGGTTGCAATTTGGTCCCAGCATCGTATGAGTAGCCAGCTTCGTAAACCAACTTGTCGTCATATGGCAACTTCGCCTTGTTCAAAGCCCGCTTGTAACCAGCTAACCGGTATTCAGCGTTGATTGATTGTGACAAGGGTCCTAAGGCAATGGCAATCTTTTCGTGACCACGCTTGATTAAAGCGGTGACCGCTTCTTCAACCGCTGCAGCATAGTCGATGTTAACACTTGGCGTTTCGCCTTGTGGATCAACGGTCCCAGCTAACACAACGGGTGCTTTAGCACGTTTGAATTCAGCACGAAGCTTATCATCAATATGGTTACCCATGAAAATGACCCCATCAACTTGCTTGGCCATTAAGGTGTTCAAGACGTTCACTTCTTGTTCGCCAGCATCATCGGAGTTGGTCAAAATGATGTTGTACTTGTACATCATCGCAATATCATCAATCCCACGGGCTAATGACGCAAAATAAATGTTCGTGACGTCCGGGATAATAACCCCCACTGTCGTCGAACGCTTGCTGGCTAAGCCACGGGCAACCGCGTTTGGCCGATAATCAAGGCGTTCGATCACGGCCAAGACCTTCTTACGTGTCGCTGGCTTGACATTCGGATTCCCATTAACGACCCGTGAGACGGTGGCCATTGAAACCGCCGCTTCACGTGCCACATCATAAATCGTTACTGTTTGTTTTTCCATATTAAAATAGCCCTTTCTTACTTGGTATCATATGTTTTCATTCGTTTTCATGCAACATCAACCAATATAGCAAATTAACGGTCACGTTGCAACTCATGATAGATATTGAAATCGCTTTCATGAAAATAATACCGTATTTCTTTCAAAAATTCAACATTTTACACAGCTAGTGGTAAAATTTTCAAGATTTTCGGGTCCAATTTCATCCCTAACAGCGCTATACTAACTTATAAGTAACCTAGTAATAGGTTCAAAAAATTCAAGGAGTGATTGAAGTGGCAGATTACACCAAGCTACAACAAGTTCGTCAATGGACCAATGATAACCACGTTGACGTAACTTATGTGAGTGATTTTCATACGATTTCTTATTTAACCGGATTTGGGAGTGACCCCATCGAACGGACACTAGCACTGTTCATCTTCGCTGATGCGGAACCATTCTTATTCGCTCCCGCCCTTGAAGTCGAAGCCATCAAAGGGACTGGCTGGCCTTATCCCGTTTATGGCTACCTCGACCATGAAGATCCTTACGCCTTAATCGCGAACCATATTCACGACCAATTGACGGATCCAAAAGTCTGGGCGTTAGAAGAAGGCAACTTGACCTTAGATCGTTTCCAAGCCATCAAGGCACAATTCCCAGCCGCTCATTTTGACAAGAACTTATCACCAATGATTCAACAATTACGGTTAGTCAAAACACCAGATGAACTTGAAAAGTTGAACATGGCTGGTAAATGGGCCGACTTCGCTTTTGAACACGGTTTTGCCGCTGTTAAAGCCGGTCGGACGGAACAACAAATTGCTGCCGAACTCCAATATGCCTTAATGCAAAAAGGAATTATGGAAATGAGCTTTGGCACCTTAGTTCAAGCCGGAACTCATGCCGCTGAACCTCATGGCGCCACTAACGACACCCAAGTTAAACCCAATGAATTAGTCCTATTTGACCTTGGTGTCATGTATGAAGGCTATGCTTCCGACGCCTCACGGACGATTGCTTACGGTCAACCAACGGCTAAACAAAAAGAAATTTTCGATGTTTGTTTAGAAGCCCAATTAACGGCTCAAGCGGCAGTTAAACCTGGAATGCCTGCCGAAGACGTTGACAAGATTGCCCGCGACATCATCACCAAAGCCGGTTACGGCGACTACTTCATTCACCGTCTCGGCCATGGTTTAGGCCAAACTGACCATGAATTCCCATCAATCATGGCTGGCAACCACATGCCATTAGTTGAAGGCATGTGCTTCTCAATCGAACCCGGGATTTACATTCCAGGCGTTGCCGGTGTCCGGATTGAAGACTGTGGGGTTGTCACTAAGGAAGGCTTCAAGCCATTCACCCATACGTCCAAAGAAATGAAAATCTTAGATCTCTAAGCCAAGCAAAAACGGCCTACCCTATTTAACGGGTAAGTCGTTTTTATTAGCGCTAATTTTAGGGTAAATCGTTACCTGCAGCGAAGTAGACATCAACCCATTCTTGCTTGGTCAACGTAACATCGGCCCCGGCAATACTTTCCGTTAAGTGTTGCGGATTCATCGAGCCTAAAATCACTTGCATTTTTGCTGGATGCCGCAAGATCCAGGCAGTCGCAATTGCATTCTTCGTGACGCCATAGTGATCCGCTAACGCCTGCAACTTCGCATTTAAGGCGGGGAACTTCGGATTATCAATGAAAGTCCCGGCAAACATCCCATATTGATACGGCGACCACGCCTGAATCGTCATGTGATGCAACCGTGAATACTCAATAATCTCACCATCATGATTTAAGCTGGCCGTGTCTTGCATGTTCGTGTGCAACCCAAATTGAATGGGCTCCGTATGCATCACGCCGAATTGTAACTGGTTAATGATCAACTTTTGGTCTAAGTTCGCTTGTAGCATCGCCACTTGCATTGGGTTAAAGTTAGACACTCCGAAGTGCCGCACTTTACCAGCCGCTTGCAGCTCATCAAAAGCCGCGGCCACCTCATCTAAGTCCATTAACGGATCTGGCCGATGTAGTAAGAATGAATCTAAGTAATCAATCTGCATCCGTTTTAAGATACCATCGACCGTTGCAATCAGATGCTGCTTAGAAAAATCGTAGCGTTGACCAAAGACTAATTCACCACTACTCTTTTGCGGATCAAGTACAATCCCACCTTTAGACTGGATAAAGAAGTCATCCCGTGACAAACCGGATTGCTTTAAAGCGGTCCCAAAAGTCGTTTCAGATTGGCCATTGCCATAAATATCAGCACCATCAATAAAGTTAACGCCCTGCTCATGGACCGTTGCCAAAATATTAGCCGCGTCCGCCGGGTTTAACCGTACCATCCGCATAATGCCTAATGCCACGGCTGACACCTTGATAGCCGTCTCACCTAAGTTAAGTTGTTTCATCCTGTAAACACTCCTTTGGTTGAATTTCAAACCACGCTTACAGGATAGTCCTTAGAGGGGACTCTAAGTCAATCATTGTTTACAACTTTTGCGCGACTTCATACGCTTTGACTTGCGCCAACAACTCATCAGCCGACAACTGTGGCAGAGCATCACAGTCCACCAAGCCCTCGCTCCCAGCAGCAACCGCGCGCTGATAGACGTCGATTTTATGATTGACCTTTCGTAAGTTCAATAACGAGTCATGAATCTGTTGTTCAACCGCCAATTTTTGTTGCTGGAACATCGCTAAGCGTTCGGCCAACGTGCCATCGCCGGCCTGACACCAACTGACACCAACTGACAAACTGCCGAATGTCTTCTAACGGCATCCCTGTTTGCTTCATGCAGCGAATCAGCGCTAATAAATCTAAATCATCATTAAAGATCCGCCGGCCATGATCATCCCGTTTCACAAATGGAGTCAGACCCGCCTTTTCGTAATAACGTAAGGTATAACTTGAAAGGCCGGTCTTTTTGGCAACCGTCCCAATGGAATATAGCCTGTTTTCAACTCCTATAAAGATAAAAATAGACCCAGCTAATTGCTAAGCCCAATCGATAATTTAAAAATGGTACGGTGCCGTCTGCTCAATGACGTCTAAACCCGCTTGTTTCAAATCAATCGTGATAAGTTGAACCGTGTCATGCGGATATCTAGCCTGAATCTTCGCTAACGGCGTCATTGTTGGTAATCTTTTAGCATCATATAACATCAATCCCAAAACCGTTGCGGCTGCATTTTAGCGATCTCAATCGTATCAGCCTGACTAATGCCCTAGGAACATCGGGAAAAATAATCGTTAGCGTGTTCGTTGTCTGATCTGAGATAAATACGGCCGGATAAGTCACTAATTTACGCATCAAATAACCCTCATTAATTGGCCTAAAAAACGACCCACACAATGTCAGGTCGTTTTCCAAAAATCATCATTTAAGCTTCTGGCTGATCATCGTCAGCGGAAGTTGCGGCATCATTCGCGTCACTCGCAGCTGACTCTTCGGCTTCATCAGCAGTGGAATCCTCAGTTGGTGCTTCACTATCAGCACTATCATCCGCACCAAATGCGGCGGCACTATCAATCACGATATCGTCATTCGCGTTATCATCATCGTCGGCTTCAACCTTGGCTAATTCAGAACGTAAGCTGTCGGTCGCTTCATCTAAGTTACTGCCAAAGCTGTCGCCACCTTCGTCTTTAGCGGCTTGATATTGATCAGCGATGTCCACGACTTTATCTTTAGCCGCTGCAAATTGTTTGCCAGCTTCTTCTTTAAAGTCTTCGGCGGCATCGTTGGCGTAAAAGGCGTAATCAATCGCGCGATCTTTAAAGTCGGCTAACCCTTGTTGGGCCCGTTGCTTTAAGTCGGCTTTCTTCTCATCATCCATCTTCATGGCTGCGCGGGCAATTACCGCACCGCCCAATGCTAATCCAACTAAGAATGCTTTTTTCGACATACTTATTCCTCCTCATCGTGATGCTTGTTCCGCCGGTCACGGTAAACGTCAAACGCTGCTTTACCAACCTTAGTGGCACTCGCAAATCGATTCTTCTTTTCGTTATTCTTACCGACTTTCGCGGTTAACTCACGCGTCGCCGCGTTCAAATCTGAGACGCTTTGACCCAAGTCCCCCATCGCTTGAAAAGCGGGGTCGATTGAAGCGACCTTGCCATTCACATCTTTTAATAACTCATTGGCATTTGACATGATATTTTCTGTCTGATGGGATAAGGCATCCACATCGTCCGTAATCGTGTTCAAACTCCGGTTAATTTCACCCATTGTTTTAGTCATGCGCACTAAGAAAATGCCAATAAAACAAACTAGCACTAAAAATGCGACGGCGGCAATGATGCCCGCAATATGTGCAATCATCTTAAAATTCCTCCTTCAACGACCTTTTTACATTAAAACAAGCATAGCATTGTCATAAAAATACTGCAATCAAAAAAGTGCTTACATCCACGATTATCCCGCCTTAAGACGAGTTACGGATAGTCAGGTGCTAGAAAGTCTGCTACACTAGTTAACAGATTACTTTAACGAGGGTGAAAGCATGTTTTTTCCATTAACGTTAGCCGTCGATGCGCCCACCAAACAAGTCTCCGTTTGGATGAAATTAGCAGCGAAGATCGATTGGCAACAGATTATTATTAACATTGGCGGTAAGATTATTGAAATTATTCTATTCGTCGCCTTATTTTGGATTATTGATCGCTTAGGCAAGCATTTAATTCATCATATCTTTATTACCAATGCCAATACGAGTGATACCGCGTCGAATCGAATTTCGACGATCTTTACCTTATTACTCAACATTTTCCACTATATTATCATGTTCTTTGGCATCTACGCCGTCTTGTCCGTACTAGGGGTACCGGTGGGCACCTTAATTGCCAGTGCCGGGATCTTCAGTGTGGCATTAGGCTTAGGCGCGCAAGGCTTTGTCAGCGATATCGTCACTGGTTTCTTCATCTTGTTAGAAGACCAATTCGACGTGGGCGACTACGTTAAGATTGAGACCATTGAAGGCACGGTTTCGGCGATGGGCTTACGGACCACTCAGATTACCAGTCCCGATGGCACGCTCAACTTTGTGCCCAATCGCAAAATTTTGATCATTAGTAACCAATCTCGAAATGATATGCGGGTCTTAATTGACTTGCATATCTTAACCAATACACCCATCAAGGACTTGACGCAAGCTGTTAAGGAGACTAATCAAAGCCTGATGCCTAACTATCCAGACATTATCGGTGAACCTGATATTCAAGGGGTTGCCACGCAAGCTGATGGCACATTGGTCTTCCGCGTACAATTCTATGTTAAAAACGGGATGCAATTCGCCATTCAACGTGACTTTTTAGCCGCTTACCTAGCCGCTGCTAAGGCCGCTGGTATCCAGCTACCGTCACCAACTCTAAACCTAACGCATCCGAAATAATGCAAAAGGTTCTCACCCCGAGTAACAAGCTCGGTTGTGAGAACCTTTTTTAATCACTTATTTTTGTAAGGCGTTACGATGGGTCAAATACCCCGTCATCGCATTCACCCCAGCCATAATGGCACTCGTATGTGGCACCATATGTTCAGAATGTAGCGAATAAGGACTATCGACCCCTAACCAAAACATCGTCCCCGGAATCTGATGAATCAGATAACCAAAGTCTTCACCGGTCATTGCTGGCCGGGTTTCGATAAAGTTGACGTCCGCATCCTTTTGCATATACTGCATAAAGTCAGCGGTAATCGCATCGTTATTTTCAACCGGATAGTACCCGCCTTGATGCAAGTCGAGGTCAATCTGGCAATCATAAGCCAACGCAATCCCTTCAACGATTGTCCGTACCCGTCGTTGAATATGCAAGTTCATCTCTTGGGTCAAAGCGCGAATCGTCCCATCAATCTGAGCTTCGCCCGCAATAACGTTGCCGATTGTTCCGGCAGTGAAGTGCCCTAATGTCACGACCCCACTTTGAATCGGATCAACATTACGTGACACAATCGTTTGTAACTGTTGGACTAACGCGGACCCAGCCACGACCATATCATTAGCATTGTGTGGAAAAGCAGCATGACCACTCTTCCCAGTCAAATGCGCATGAATCTCGCAGGTTCCAGCAAATAACGTGCCCATCCGACAGCCAATTGCGCCGGCCGGTAGATCAGGATTGTCATGGAAGGCGAAGATTTCGTCAGGCATCCAGTCTTGATCTAAAGCCCCGCTTTGATACAACCGCATCCCACCGGAAGCATTTTCTTCAGCTGGTTGGAACATGAAAATCATATCAGTCGTCGGTTGATTTTCAGCAAAATAGCTCAAAATCCCCAATGCCACTGACATATGAATATCATGACCACAAGCGTGCATCTTCCCTGGATGTTGGGACTTGAATGGTAAGTCCGTGGCTTCGGTCACCGGCAAGCCATCAATATCGGTCCGATAACCGATCCGATAATCATGTGACTGCCCACTAACCTTGACCAAAATTGCCGTATCCAGACTTGGAATCTGCTTAATCGTCAAATACGTCTGGGGCATTTTCGCGATAATCGACAACAAGTAGGCTTGGGTTTCATGTTCTTCCAAACCTAGTTCAGGAATCTGATGTAAATGTTGATAAATTGGCAATAAATCGGCTTCTTGTAATGCCATCAACGATCCCTCCCGAATTAAAGCTGACGCAAGGCCGACATTAATTCAGTCTTGTTCTTAGTCTTAGCATCGATATCCTTGAGCTTCCGGGCTGGGGTTCCCCCAACGACAGTGTAAGGTGCAACGTCATCTAAGACAACCGCACCAGCACCAACGACGGCCCCTTTACCGACGTGGACGCCTTCAACAATCACCGCGTTAGCGCCGACTAAGACATCATCGTCGATCCGAACTGGGTCAGCCGAAGGTGGTTCTACCACGCCAGCTAACACAGCACCGGCACCAATATGACAGTTTTTGCCGACCAATGCGCGGCCACCTAAAACGGCCCCCATATCGATCATTGAGCCAGCACCAATTTCAGCCCCAATATTAATGACAGCACCCATCATAATAACGGCATTGTCGCCAATTAAGACTTGATCCCGAATAAAGGCCCCGGGTTCGATCCGCGCGTTATATTGCTTTAAGTCTGTCATTGGGACGGCAGAATTGCGGGCACCATTTTCTAATTGTGAATCTTCAATCTTAGCCGCATTAGCCTTCAAGAAAGGTTCAACAACGGCCCAGTCGCCGAATAAAACACCAGCGTTACCGCTAAAGAACGTCTTAATCCCAGCAGGAACATCGAGTTGGTCAAGTTGACCTTTAACGTAAACCTTAACTGGCGTTTGCTTTTTTGCATTGCCAATATAGTTAATAATTGATTGTGCATCTAATTTTGCCATTTGACACCCTCCATAAATTACGATTTAGCTTTTTCGCTCGTCGAAAAATCCTTCTCAATCATATCATATTGCTTCCCAATTTCATGCGTCAGGAAGTTAAAACTCTTCATAAATTCACGCCGCGTGACAATTCCCTTAAAGATGCCGGTCGCATCCACGACCGGCACAAACGGATTGTCAATCATCAAGTGTAAGCTAGTCTCAACGTCTTCAACGCGTTCAACCGTCTTCACGTCACGTTCCATGACTTCACTCACGCGACAATCCATCAAGACATCCGTGTTTAACTGGTCAAAGCCCAGCATTTTTTCCGTAATCATCGGCAACGAGATCAAGCCTTCAAAGTGACCGGCATTATCGAGGACCGGAATCTTTGAATACTTGATCTTCGTCAACACTAAAAAGGCGTGGTACAAGTTATTATCAGTTTGGACGTTAGCGACAATGTCAGCCGGGATCAAATAATGGTCGGCATTGCGCAAGAGCATATCCTCAACTGGTTTAATCAACATCAGCCAAAACCTCCTCAAAACCTCTACTCACTATTTTACCTGAAACGCAAAAATAATGACGGCGTTTTGCTCAAGATTTTAACTTTCTTTAGTGGTCGAAATGAAAGCTTAATTCTGGTACCGGCGCCATCGAGCGATCATAGTATTGCACGTCAAATGTTTGCCCATCGGTGTCCACAATGGCATACGTGCCACCGATCCGAGTAAACTCACCGCGGGGATAGCTGATACTGCCGGGGTTCAATAATAACGTACCAGCATGTCGTTCCACACCTAACTGATGGGTGTGACCGAAAAAGGCTAATTGGGCGTGTTGCTGTTGGGCATTCGCCAATAAATGGTCCAACGATAGATTAACGCCGACCAAGTGGCCATGGGTCATATAGACGGTCACACCCGCCACCGTTTTAGTCACGGCATCGGGTAACTGATCATCAAAGTCCATATTGCCTTGCACGACCGCCATCTCGTTAAAAACAGGATCGTCATGTTGCAACTCTGAATCGCCACAGTGGAAAAAGGCATCAACTTTGCCTTGATAGGCTTTTAAGAGTCGCACTAAAATATCGCGATCACCATGACTGTCACTCACCACTAAACACTTCATTGGGCATCCCACCATTCATCAAATTTTGGCATTAATTGCCGTAACGCCGCACCCCGATGACTGATCGAATTCTTCTGGGCATCCGTCAATTGGGCCAATGACTTTTGAAACTGATCTGACCAAAATAACGGATCGTAACCAAACCCATTGTCACCGCGTGGCGCAATCAAGATACGGCCGCGCAATTCGCCATCAACGACGAGCTTTTGACCATTGGGCTTTAATGCGACTAGCGTCGTATGGAACGTTGCCGTCCGTTTAGCTTCGGGAACCCCACCGAGGTTCGCCAACAACTTGGCATTATTGGCCGCATCATTATGATCACCGGCATATCGCGCTGACAACACACCAGGATCGCCATGTAACGCATCGACCATTAAGCCCGAATCATCCGCAATCGCGGGTAAGCCCGTGGCATTGACCACTGCAGTCGCTTTGGTCGTGGCATTCTCTTCAAACGTAATACCATTTTCCGTAATTTCGGGAATATCGGGAAAATCAGCCAACGTCTTGATCTCAATCGCATAATCGTGGAACATTTCCGCAAATTCGCGGGCCTTGCCGGGATTATTCGTTGCAATAATTAATGTCTGTGGTTTACTCATTACCGATCACCGCCTAAAGTAGTTTGACTAACATGAAAGTTCGGTTGGTCCAGCCAGTCGCGCGCAATCGCTGCAAACTGATCTGCTGAACCAGTCGTATAAAATTTATCGGGATAAGTCTTAGTCGCTTGCGTATTGGCAATATCCATATAATCCAGCATAAATGAGACGCCGTTAACCGTCTCGGCGCCGGAATCAATCAACGTGACATCCGGTCCCATCACATTTTGAATCAATGGCCGTAACAACGGATAATGCGTGCAACCTAAGACTAACGTATCAATGCCACTCGTCTGTAGCGGACGTAGGGTTTCAGCCACGACCCGTTTAGCCACGGTCGACCGATACTCATTAGACTCCACTAAGGGCACAAACTTCGGACACGCCAGTTCAGTCACTTGGGCATCGGGATCTTTGGTCAAGATGGCGTCACGATACGCATGACTCTTGATCGTCCCTTCCGTCCCTAAAACACCAATTTTCTTAGAATGTGAGGCTTTTAAAGCTGCCCGCGAACCCGGTGAAATCACACCAATCACCGGGATCTTAAGCTTCGCCCGCAAATCAGGTAACGCCGCTGCAGTCGCCGTATTGCAAGCAATCACTAACATTTTAATGTCTTGCTTCAATAAAAACGTCGCCATCTGCCAACTAAACTCCCGCACTTGGGCGCTCGGGCGCGGCCCATATGGTAAGCGCGCCTGATCGCCAATAAAAGTCACTGTTTCGCGTGGCAGTTGCTTTAACGCTTGTTTCACAACCGTTAAGCCCCCCACGCCAGAATCCATGAAACCAATTGCATGTTCATCTGCCATAATTAAAACGCTCCGTTCGCTTAATTCTGAATCTTCATTATGGCCTTTTTTTGAAGTGATTTCAAGCTAGTCACCTGGTGCATTAACCAGTTCAAACGGTGGTAACAATGGTTCCAGTCCCTGGTCAAACCCGGAACCAACAAAGCTGACAATTTGGTAAAATTCACGGAAAATTGCCGCAAGGACGCTGAAACAAGGTATAATAACATTTATAAAGCGGCCGTAATGCTGCGATTACACACATGGAAAGGATCTATCATGACGAACGCCTTTTATTCTCAATTTGCCGGTAATGCCGCCAAATCCTCCGTTTTAAGCGTGGAAATTTTACGCGATGCCCTCCTACCGAACCTATTAGGTGACGATAGCAGCGGTATTCTCTATTGGGCCGGTAAAGACTTGGCCCGCAAGTTTCCCGTGGATAGTGATGCCGATTTGGTTACCTTTTTCGATCAAGCTGGTTGGGGCCACTTGGTCGTCACGAGTACCAGTAATGACCTCTTAACTTACGAACTGAATGGCGAACCCGTTGCCCGCCGCAACGCCGCCATTAAAAATCCCGATTATATGTTAGAAACTGGCTTTCTCGCTGAACAAGCCGCCCAACGGTTTAACTGTGTCAGTGAAGCGAAGCTCACGGCCACTAAACGTTTGAAGATTGAAATGGCCGTAACGGTTGACCACAAGCAGCCGCTAACTAATCACGACCCAGCCACCCCGATCGATATCGTGCGCTCGGATGTCGACCCTGATGCTTCTGAAAATTAACGCCAAATAGCGCCTTAGCCCGAACCGCAATGGTTGGGACTAAGGCGCTATTTTAGGGTTCTACAATATTTGGTGTTGATGGATTTCCCATCAACACCAATTTTTGTGTAAACTAAAAGGACACATCCTC
>NZ_BJDL01000032.1 GCF_005405125.1 Lactiplantibacillus songbeiensis | reverse complement strand
AATGCCTGAACTAGCTTAGCAACTAGACCACTTCTAAGAATAGATTCTTAGTGTTGCACTTGATTTGACAATTGAGGAAATAAATTCTCTTTATAATTGAGATACATAAATATGCTAGTTCTCATTCTAAATTTGATTAAAACATTCAATTGACTAAACTTTTGAATAAAAGCGATCTAACACGGAATACTTTCCTCCTAAATCGATTAAAATTAAGCGTTATTTACGCATGTGATCATTCGTAATAAGTAATTAAGGCAATCACATTTTTATCAAAATAGCCTATTACATTAAGATCAAAATACAATCAGGTGGCGGACGGGCACACTCATTGGCAGCGATAAGGTTGTCTAACAATTTTAAGTGATCCGCAATACTAGTTTGTTCACTTTTCTCTGGAATCTTAACTCTTATATTTTTAAGTGCGGAAAACTTTAAATTCCAAGTATCAGAAGTTAGTCCTTGTGAGTTTTTCTGAAACACTTGTAACATCTTTTTTTGCTTGAATTGATAACCGAAAAAGTGGGAAATTATATTTTTGTTCGGTACTATAACAGTATAAGCTGGACTGACGATACCATCATAATCCGAAACTCCACTAGCACCTTGCCACATTCTCATCGAATTGTAGGCTATATCATTTTTTCTAACAATTTTATAGTTACTTTTATTTACACTAGAATTATTTTTTCTTTCGAGAGAATCAAACCTAACAATTCCAGAACTGATTGTAACTGAAAGTAACTCACCGTTTGCAGAACGTTCTTTGCGCTCTGTAAATAACTTTTCCAACTTACGCTGCTCCCAAGTAAATCCTAATTTTATACTTAAGGATACTTGATAACAGGTCATATTTTACAAGAAAACTTGGGAGCAGCGTAAGTTTTCTGAGCTGGTTGTTCGTAGAAATGAAGCTAATTCATCTTCAAATCTTCCGAGAATTGAATATGAAGATATAGTTTCTGGTAAGGGAAAATTAAATACTGATATACCGCTGAAATATGATTCGAGAAAAGGGATCTGTTTTTATCCTGCTGACATTTTATATGGTAAATTGCGACCATATCTAAATAACTGGTTATTTCCCAATTTTACAGGTATTGCTATTGGTGACTTCTGGGTGTTAAAAGCTCGACAACAAATTAATCCAAACTTTATCTATACGTTAATTCAGACATCTCAGTACCGGTCTGTTGCAAATTTAACTTCAGGAACTAAGATGCCGCGTTCTGATTGGAATATAGTTTCAAATACTAACTTTGTTGTGCCATTAATCGAAGAAGAACAGAAATTAATCGGTAATACAAATAGCTTGATTTCCAACCTTATCGCTGCCAATGAGTGTAAGCAAAAAATCGTCCTTAAAATTCAAGAACGATTTATCCTACCTCTATTCGCTTAAAACTAATTATTCATATTAGACTCGCTAGATGCTTCATCACTTTATCATTATCCTGATTTTCTAATTCTTGAATAATGTGCAAATAAGTCTGCTGTGTAGTCGTCATATTAGAATGTCCTAATCTTCTGGCTACAGATGCAATACTCACTCCAGCATATAATAATAGTGAAGCATGCGTATGCCGTAGTCCATGAATAGAAATGACTGGAATTGAGGCTCGCTTACACAACCGCTCTAAATAATGATTAACGGTATCATTGTATACTTTTGAATGAACAAAAATCGGCTGATCATCCGGTAACTTCTTTGCCAATTGAGAAAACTGTATAACTGTTTGCCAATCTAGGGGAACCTTCCTAACCGAAGAGCGATTTTTAGTT
This sequence comes from Lactiplantibacillus songbeiensis, assembly GCF_005405125.1. Classification (GTDB taxonomy): domain Bacteria; phylum Bacillota; class Bacilli; order Lactobacillales; family Lactobacillaceae; genus Lactiplantibacillus; species Lactiplantibacillus songbeiensis. Next base: position 41,971 of record NZ_BJDL01000032.1, on the reverse strand, counting down.
GGAGCAAAACCACTCTTGGATGATTTATAATCCCAAGTTTTACTAATCGTTAATGTTTGATGTGCAAAATCAAAGTCTTCTGGTGTTACCCCCAATGCTTCTGCAAACCGTATTCCAGTCTTGGCTATTAACAAAATAAAGTAATCCCAACTAACCTCATCATTTAAATCAAGCTCATTTAACAGGCCTTGTAACTCATATTGATGTAAATACTTAGTCTTATGCTGACGATGCTTAATCCCCTTGATAATCGCTTTTCGAGTCGGATCACGATCAATAAACCCTTCTTCTAAAGCATCAATCAATGAACCTTTTAAATGACGATGAAAGTCCATTGTGGTTTGTCGTTCATGTGTACTTGCATAGTCATTTAATAGCTGTTGATACGACAATCTTGATAAGTCCTCCATCATCAAACTAGGCGCTAACATAACTAACTGACGATGAGACATTTCGTATTTACGATAAGTCACCGGTCTCACCGCATCCATCTTATATAATTGCATCCATTGAAAAAAATATTGATGAAATTTAATATTCTGAACCATAATCATCCTCCCAAAAATGAGTTAACAACTAGTTTCGGCTGTTAACTCATTTATACATGAATAATTATTCAATTAGCGACAATTAACACTTATAAATATTTCAATACTATCGCTTATCGACAGCGTTTGGCAAATAAATTCCAATTAAAAATGGACCATCTAAGCAAACATATTTTGCATCAAAAATTTTTTCATTGTTTTCAATTGTGTTAGCTTTTCTTCATTGGCAGCGATAAGCTGATCAGTCTTTAGCAACATGTATCCAATTTCTTTTTGTTCCTTGTTATTAGGAATTAAAATTAACTTATTCCTAACGATTTCTGAATTTAAATTTACTTGGCTTCCTGGCTGGCCGTATTTTTTCCAACTGTTTTTCATTTCAGTTAACCATTGGAACATAAATTCCAATTCAAATTTAGGCGTTAAAAAAATTAAAAATCCATCGTGAACACCAGTGGATACATAATTAATTACTGGACTACCAACTGTTGCTGCTATACTAAGCAATAGATGTTTTGAATTTAATACTCTTGTCTTCTTTTGTCCATCTTCTGATAAATGCTGATTTAATTTATGAATCCGACCATGCTGCTCAGTTACATCCGCAATACGTAGCCATCCTACCTGGGAGTCTTGTTGAAACCAACGACTTGACTTTATAGGTCTCGGAGATGATCCTCTTACTATTTCTGCCAGACTTTCCAACTTACGCTGCTCCCAAGGGTCAGTAAATCCCTCAAATCTCCATTCTTGAGAAAAAATCTTTTGCATCATTAATTTCTTAAGCTCTTTAAGTTGTTTCAACTTATCCTCATTGGCAGCGATAAGGTTGTTTAAGTTTTGAAGAAACAATCCGATTTTAAGCTGTTCATTACTATTTGGAACGAATAATTTCATATTAAAAAAATCTTTTGTCGATATATTTAATAATCCATGATTACGGGCACCTTCAGTAGCTTGCTTCATGACCTCCGGATACCATTTAGTTCCTTCAAAATAAGAAACTAAAAATTGGGAATCGACATGAATAGGTTTAAATAAAATATAAAGTGTTGATAACACACCTTTAGTATATTTATCTAATCGTTTAATTGTTCCTACAGGATAGCCGTTTGAATAGCTTTTATTGTACGCAAACTCACCAAACCTAATTAGGTAGTACCCACTTACATCTCTGCTAGCAATTTGTTTATCAAAAAAAGTTTTTTGGTCTACTAATCCATATTGTGCAGAAATTGTTAAAGGAAGAGTCGATTGTAACTTCGTGTTTTTCCTAGTAATACGTTCAGTAATATCACCAAGCTTACGCTGCTCCCAAGGGTCCGAAAAGCCCTTAAACCGAATTTTAGGCACTAAATTATCCTTTTTCATTTCAGAATCCTCTTAATTGCCGTAAGCTGCTGTTGAGCGACAGGGTCATTAGCCACTAAATCGTCCATCATCCCAGATAACTCGGTTTGTAATTTAATGATTTTATCATCTGTAGCTGTCATATCAGCAACTAATTTATCAACATCAACAGGCGGTTCTTCTTCGAAAGTATCAACATAACGTGGAATGTTTAAATTATACTCGTTTTCTTTAATTTCCTTTAAACTAGCTACATGAGCGTACTTATCTACATTTTCACGTTTAACATACGTTTCAACAATCTTATTAATATTAGCTTCAGTTAAGACATTTTGATTTTTTTCTTTGGTGAACTCATTGCTAGCATCGATAAACATAATATCATCAGTAGTTTTATTTTTCTTCAAGATCATGATCAAAGTTGGAATCGATGTTGAATAGAAAATATTGGCTGGTAATCCAATAATCGCATCAATTTGATTCTTATTAATCAACTCTTCGCGAATCTTGCCTTCAGCAGCTCCTCGGAATAAAACCCCATGTGGTAAAACAATGCCCATCGTCCCGGTTGGCTTTAAATGATATAGACCGTGCAACAAGAACGCATAATCTGCTTTAGTCTTTGGCGCCAACTTTCCATAGTCCCGAAAACGAGGATCACTTAAGCGACTATCATTATTATCCCAATGAGCAGAATATGGCGGATTCATCGCCACTGCATCAAATTGATAGGGTTCATCTGTTGGCCAATCAGCGTCCAAAGTATCCCCATTTCGCGCATAAATATCTTCATAACTCACGCCGTGTAACATCAAATTCATTCGTGCTAAGTTAAACGTCGTCGTATTAAGTTCTTGACCATGGTAACTAATCGGATAATCACCATCAACTTCACCAGCAATTGTTAATAGGAGTGAACCTGACCCCATTGCAGCATCATAGACACTACGAATCTGATTATCACCATTTTTATGATCTAATGTGACAATTTTGGCGATAATTTCACTAACTGTTCTAGGAGTATAAAATTCGCCTGCCTTTTTCCCAGCACTCATGGCAAATTCACTAATTAAGTATTCGTAAGCATCACCCAGAACATCTCGTCCTTCATCAAAGTCAATATCCTTTAAAGCTGTAATGACATCATTCATAACTTGACTAGGATTTTTACCCAGCCGATTAGAATCCAAATCAATATCAGAAAATAAGCCTTCAAAATCATCTTCTGAGCGTTGGCCTTTAACAGACTGTTCCACATTAAACAAAGCCTGCTTTAGATCCGAAACTTGAAATTGATGATTCTGAATTCGTTTAACCATTGAATCAAACAAATCATTCGGTTCAATAATATAGCCGTTAGCTTCATACAACTCCGCTTTAATATCATCTTGTTGGTTTTCCCAATACTTCTCATAAACAGTAATCGGATCTCCATCTTCACCGGTAGCACTCATAACTGTTTTTAAAGTTGTATCACTCAAGAAACGATAAAAAATCAAACCTAATAAATAGTTCTTATATTCACTGGCATCCATCATCCCACGTAAAACATTTGCGGAACTCCATAAAGCCGTCTCTAAATTTTTTGATATTTCTTTACTCATTTAATTTCTCCCAATATTATATTGTGCCAAGTCCTCTGCAATGAATTTCCGCCAATGACGTTGAATCGACCCTTTAAAATCTAACATATTACGATATTTATGCCCATTTTCTGCCGCAACCTCAATATCAGCCGTCTTTTTTAAATCTTGTTCATGACTAAATTCACCGGTAGCTTCATAAGACGTCACCAACCGTTCAAATAGGTTTGGATCAAGTCCATATTCATCTACAAAGTTTAACATGGCATGTTGCTTCCTGCGTCTTTGCCGTAATGCATATCTAGCCGATGCATCATAATCGGCTGGAACATCACCATTTTTTCGTTCTTCGGACACAAATTGTCGAATATTCTCCACTTCACGACTATCACCGGACTTCGCTAACTTATCGGCCGCTGCATTAAATTCTTGTTCAGCAAACAGATTGTCTGTATTCAATAAAAATTTTGTCGCTAAGCCTAATACATATTCACGATCAATCATCAATTCAGAAGTTACCACATCGTCAAAATCAAATTTCAAAGCCGAATCATCATCTTCGCCATCATTTGGTACATCATTAATAACACTATTTTTCACATTTTGAAATGCGCCTTGATAATAATCATATTCCTCATGCGTAATCCCATACTGATCAGCTTGTGTATCCCAATCAAAATCTGCATATGACTCAATATATTGTAATTTTTTTGCTAGATCCCTAAAACGAGTTAAGAATTCTATCTTATCACTCTGATCTGCATCTTGTACCCCATTAGCAGCCTCAGCAGTTGGCACATAATGGCGTAGATTTTTAACGACATCTGTAAATTCAGCTTGCATCTGCTTGAACTCTGGTCTGAAGACTTTCTTAAATGAGCCTTCCCCAGCATACTTTTCAAAAGCATCTTGAGTCCGCTCCCGCATCAACTTTGGCCGTCGAAACATGACGATATTACCCTGCGTTTTATATTTATCATAAACTCGGTTAGTTCGTGCAAAGGCTTGAATTAATCCTTGATATTGAAGTAACTTGTCTAGATAAAGTGTATTCAACCTTGGTGCATCAAATCCAGTCAACAGCCGGGCAACAACAATTGTTAAATCAATACATGCTTCCGGTGGCAGATTCTTATAAGCAGCTTCTGTTCGAGCAGTTCGCTTAGCAACATCATCAATATAGACTTGACTATTATCTAATGAGAAAGCTGTTTTACTATCTGCATATTGCAGTGAGTAATCTTGCATCGCTTCAGCTAAACCATCTCGCTGTAATTGATTGGCATCACCGTTCTCATTCAGTGAATAAGTCATTGCAATTTTGAGCTGATGCTTTCCTTCTACCTTTAGTTTCTTAAACAGGTGGTAATAAGCTAAAGCCTGGGGAATATCGTTAACAGCTAATAACGCATTAAACCGATTCTTTTCCGACTTACGCTGCCACTTCTTGATAATCCATTCTGCGACTTTTAAGCGATAATTAACTGCAGTTGGCGTCTCACCAACATAAGCCTCATCAGGAATTTTATCTTCTTCAATGGCTGTATCAGACTTTTCATCAGTTGCTTGTATCAGACTGACATATTCCGAGTTAAAAGGTAAGATGGCCGCATCGTTTAAGGCATTTCCAATATTATACCGATGTAACTCAGGACCAAACTGACTTTCCGTAGTTTGATCTTGGGGTGTTTTATTAAATTCAAAAATCGGCGTTCCCGTAAAGCCGTACCAATTTTGCTTTGGAATTGCCTGCCGAATAATCCGTTGCATCTCGCCGAATTGCGATCTGTGAGCTTCGTCAACCACAAACACAACACGCTTTTTCATCAGGTTAGCTAACGGCTCACGCTTACCAGCATCAATTTTATCCTTATTACGCTCAATCGCAATCTTCATCTTATTGATAGTTGTCGTAATAACACCAGTCTTTGACCCACGTAATTGCCGAATCAGTTGTTCAGTATTATTGGTTTCAAAAATCGTATCATCACTATTCGATGAGAATTTCACAAAATTTTTTCCTGATTGATTATCGAGTTCTTTACGATCAGATAAAAAGATCACTTGATTATGAGGATCACGTTGTAACAATGTTGCAATTTTGTACGCAGTCAATGTCTTTCCTGAGCCAGTCGCATGCCATACATAACCATCTTGGTGTTTGGCAAAAGCATGACGTACAGCATTAACAGCATGAATCTGATAAGGTCTTAGTACCTTTAAGACCTGTCCATCTGCCACAGTATAATTGCTGATTAAGTTATGTGCCATTGGAATTTTTAAAAAATCTTCGGTAAACTGCTTCCAATTACGAACCGGCTTATTACTTTTATCCAACCACTCAAAAAAGAATTTATTATTGAACAACTCAGCACTTTTCTCATTAGCAAAGTACCGAACAGCATCCTCTTTAAGGGTGACAAAAATCTGTACCATGGCATATAGCCCATCATACTTGTGTTCAGCCTTATACTTCACCACCTGGTTGGCAGCCTCTTTAATGTTAACATCTACCCGCTTTTCCTCAACTTGTATCAGAGGTAATCCATTAAATAATAGCGTCACATCAAACCGTCGATTGGGACTGCTAACATCATTCTCATTACCCGGTCGAATGGCCTGACGAATAACTTCATAGTGCATCAGACCGCCAGCAATAGCATCACGCCAGAATACCTTTAAATCAGCCGTTCCTAATTCCGGATTTTCTCGAGTCAATGTAATTGTTGATTCATAGCCCCCCGTTAAAAACTCATTAGCTTCTGTTGGTGTTTTACCACCAATCTTACGCATAATCTCCGCCATTTCAGTATCTGTAATTAAAACACCATCCAAGACATCACGATTATTCAGATTAAGGATATCTCGAAAATGATTTTGTAACTGTATTGGCGTTGCATTATCCAAAACTTTATTATGAGTCCATCCATTCTTCGTTAGTGTTTCAACAAACTCGTTTTCAAAATGTAGCTCGCCCTTCTTATGATACATACAACTCAGATCTCCTTTTATTGCTTGATTAACATAACCCCATTCTATGTACTACTCTAGATTATCCTATTTACCGATGCCGCGCACGTTAAATTTATAGCCAGTCTTACTTTAAGCTGATTGCTTTTAATCAAAATAAAAATCTATTAATAGCAAATAGGCTAACACCTGATCACCACTAATAGATTTTTGTCATTACCATGACACTGTTATCTGATTGTATACGAAACAAATTCTGTAATACCATAAAGTTCTGAAATCTTGGCCACAATTGCTAGGATCGAATTGGCGCTAAAATTACTTTCCACCTTGACACCATTTTGTAGTAGCACAGGTGACCGTAATTCTCTAGTCTTATTATCAAAAAGCCGACCTAGTGACTGTACTTGATTTAGTTTCAAGAATGAAGCACTATCATAACTCCAAGCATAGTCCAAAAACATCCATAACAATTCACGCCATGACTCAACTGAATAATCCTTTGAATCAATTGTTAAACGAGTCGGTTTAGTCCCAGTAACATCAACATTCTCATCAATTGGATGTTCACCTTTAAATGTTGCCTTGGTAACTACATTTTGTGGTCTTGCAAGAATACCAATTAATTCATTACCCAGCGTTTTTGTACGAGCAATAATGTCAGCTTGCCCCCACTGATCAAAGCTTTCAGCAATATCTCTAGTCAAGCTAATATTTGATTTCGAATAGTATGTAACCTTTTGCTTAAACAGTTTATTACTCATTTCTTGATTATATTTAGTTAACGTCAAATTGCCTAAAGTTCCACCATATTGTTGATTAACTGCTTCGGCATTATTTACTTCAATCTTCCAATCATTAGTTAAACTTTGCGGCATTATATGTTCCACTTGTGCATCATCAAAACTAACCGTTTCCTTACTATGATGTTCTTCCAATAACTCCAGTGCCAACTTTGAAATATCTCGGCGTTTGCCATAAATATCTAACGTCAATAAATCTTCTCGCACCTGTGCGTCCGTTGGAAAATTCGTAGTCAATAGGCGATCCACCACAAAGTCAATTTCTGACTCTGTTGATTTATGTTTTAACAACGAAATAACAACTCGATTAAGTCCATTGGAAGCTACGCCGCAAACAATTCTCCTAAACAGATAACTCTCCCAAACCTTCATGATTTCGATAACTTCATTCCAAGTTAACATGTCATTGCTTTGCATGTTTAACAGTTTCATCAAGTATGGGTAAATTACCTTTTTATCCATAATATTTATATGAGCTAATATATGATTAAATTGTGATGATGTTGCAGTCTCCGTCAACAGGACGTGGTAATAACTCGCATATTGATATAATTCTTTTAAAGCATCCTTAGTTGTAAATTCATTATCGGCATAATAGTGTTTGTATGTATCATAGACCGCATTCTGGTTAACTAATGTATGCATTTTGCAGATTAAATAATGCCGTAAAAACTCTGTAAAAATGTTATTACTAAATAAGCCTTCTATTTTTAACCAATATTCGCGGTACAAAGTTTCCTGAGATTTTTCATCTAACCGCATTAATAAAAAATTCCGCACTAAATCTGTTGGTGATAAAGAAACTCCGGTTGAATTCAAGCTTTCGAAAATCACTTGTGGATTTTCTCCCTTAATACTATCATCGAGTTCAATATAAACGATGTTCATCTTGCGCATCGCCGTGAACAATTCCGTTACTGAGCACTGACTCTTTAAAATACACCTTTTAAAGAACTCGTAATTCTCGATAACTTTCGAAGCACCATTATATTCAGCGATTGTACCATTCATCACTGCTCGAAACGCTGGCCGATCTCGTTCAACTGGCTTAAGTTTTATATTTTGATTTTTATCCCAAAACTCATTTGTTAAATAACGGGACATAATTTCTTTACTTTGAATCGCATCAGCATCAACCATGGCTTTCAACAACAGCATACATGAAGTCAAACGCTGCTGACCATCAATAATCCTTTCCAGAGCGCCTAAACCATCTGCGGATTCACGCACATATACAAATGTTCCTAAAAAATGTTCGCCACCATGGTCAACTAGCTGTCGTAAATCATCAAACAATTGCTGACACTGTTGTTCATGCCATTCATAGTTACGTTGAAAAACTGGAATATCAAAAATAACTCTATCTTGTGATAAGAAATCGAATAATTTTATATTATCTGCCTTCATTTAGCCCATCCTTTTCGTATACCTCAACTTAACCATACTTCATCAAAGTAACTTCATTTTAAATTGTAACTTACTCATTTATAAAATGCATCTGTATTTATTAGGCTATAATATTGACAATTATAACGTATTAAAAAACAGCATTTAGTTTCAGCAGAAAGATACCTGTTGAAACTAAATGCTGTTATAGATTCATCCTTATCCACTCAATCTTGAGTCACTACGATACCGCCCACCAAAATATCCCAGCAGCCAACTTTCCAAATCAGCATCATCCACAGGTAAACCATACTGCTCCTGATTCAAGCGCTGACTAAAATTTCGATACCCAGCATATTCCAATTCATCAGCCAATCGCTTGCCGCCAACTTGGCCACCATATGAATACCGCTCATAGTAGACGTCATCTTCCGCCAGCAACAGTTGTAATAGTTGAACTCGCTCAACTTGCTTCATAAAAGCCCGCTTGGTAATTGGCACCTCTAACCGAACCCCATTCCACAACTGAACCACTGTCCCAGTCCCCTCAGCGTCTGCATGCAGAAACTGATGACCACCAAACCAATGATGCCCCGGTAAATTACGAAATGTGACCGGTAAAAACTGCATATCACGACAAATGATTGGTAACTTGTGCCTGGATAACGCTTCAATCGTAGCTAAATCACGCAACCGTTGTTGGGCACCAACCCGTAAACTCTGCCGTACTGTGCGCATTAATTGGGCCACCGTCTGCTTTGTACTAACGATACCACGTTCACTATCCAAGATAATCGCATTCGTGGCGCCAACTAGATGCCGTGTGTCAAGTACGAAGAATGTCTTTAAATAGTCCACTTGCACGCCATCGATTCGTTCCCCCCGAACCAATAACCCTTCTAAATCCGTCAGATCATAACAGTCAATGGCACCTGGCCAATACTGTTTATCGCGATGAACGCGATGGCGATACTTTATCTCCATGCTTGAAACTCCCTTTGATGATGGCAATTAAGCCAGTACTGACGGACTGATCGACGTTAGAACGTATGTTTATTTTATAGACTGCCTTAATCGCTACTGAATAGCAACTCTAAAGTTCTGGATTCATAACAATTACACAATACGTGTAGATTTAGTTCGTTTTTTACACAATAAGTGTCTTTTTACCAATCATCATTAACGCCCCCACCACTTATACTGAACCTAACCTTGGCCAAGGTAAAACTAACCGATAAAGGACTAACTTCATGCGAACTGATCGATTTGAGAACCAAGCAGCTTTTGACCTCTTAGCCCAGCCAGAACACCAACGGCTCCTATACGGTGCTTTAAAAACCGCCAATGTCACCCGTGGTCATCCTCACTTTGAAGATTGCGTCACCACGGCCCACTTAACTTGGCTATCGGCCTACCAGAACTTTGAACCGGACTTGCCGGATAACCTCGACGATTTCCGAAAGTTCGCTTTTCGCCGCATTAAATGGCGTACGGTTGATTATTTAAGGAAACAGACACTGAGAGCCCAGCATCAAGTCCCATTAGATGCCGCGGCTGACATGAGTGTCATACCAATGGCCGTTAAGGAGCGCGAATGGTTACTGACCGACTTATTAACCGCCTTGCTGGATCAATGTAAACCGGGTGAACGGATCTATCTGACCGAATTCTTTTTAGAAGAACAATCGGTGGCGGACATTATGCATACCCACGGCGTCAGTCGCCGCACCGTGTTTAACTGGCGTGCCAGTCTACTCAAGCGTGCAGCCGCCCTCTATCAACAACCGTAATTCTCCGTTCACTTTGATAGCTATTCTGACTAGTGCTACACTGAAATTACGGTCATTGGTCAAGCTGGTTGTGATCACGCAGCTCGGCCATCATTATTAAAGGGGGCATTTAATATGACTGAAACGAACACCCGCAACACCCAAGTAAAGACCTTGATCAAGCAACTGTACAACTCAACTGACGATATACGGTTACAAAAACCGTTGCTAAAAGCGTATCAACGACTCGAAGCTGGTACTGACGTTAACGACCTGGCCGCACACGCTGCTAGTGCCGTCAATTATATTCGTAACATCAACGAATTGTCATTCTCACCACAACAAGAAAGCTGGTGGCGAGAACTCCGTGACTTAGGCAGTGCCACTATCTTGCACCATGATCCTAAAGATAACTTATTAGATTTAGACGAAAAGTAGTTTCAACCAAAAAAATTAGCCCATTACCTGACCGTTTTAAACGGGTCTAAGGTAATGGGCTAATTTTTATTCTATTGCTACTAATATGGCTTACTTGTCAGTTCCAATCTCCAGAGATAAATCCAACGCTGTGACACTATGCGTTAGATACCCTAACGAAATATAATCAACACCAGTCCCCGCATACTGTACCAAAGTGGTTGGCGTAATGCCGCCTGAAACTTCCACCTTAATCAGCGCGGGGATCAATTGCCGCCACGCTTTAACCGTTGCTGGTGACTGATTGTCAATCATAATCATCTCCACCTGACTCGCAACTGCCGCTTGTAATTGAGTACGCGTTTCAACTTCGACTTCAATAATCTTCGTTGGCCCAATCTGTCGTCGCAATGCTTGGACCGTGGTCGGTAAATCATCGATCAACGCCCAATGATTATCTTTAATCATCACGGCATCGTCGAGACCGAAACGATGATTTTGACCGCCACCAATCACCACCGCGGCTTTATCAAATTGCCGTAACCCGGGTAATGTTTTCCGGGTATCTAAAATGGCAATCTTTGGGTCAGCTAATTCCTTAATAGCCGCATCGGTGGCCGTGGCAATGCCACTCATCCGTTGCATCAGATTAAGCATCACCCGTTCACCGGCTAACAGTTCTACGATGGGGGCAGTCATGCGACCGACTACCATCCCCGGTGTTACCCAGGTGCCATCAGCGAGGACTGCTTCATAGTGACCATGTTCACTTAATATTTGCGCCACGACTGACGGAATCACTTGTCCCGCCAGGATACCCGCTTGTTTCGCAATGATTTCGCCCGTTGCCAACTGATTCGGTAACGTTAGTGTACTGATATCACCGCGGCCAAGGTCTTCAGCTAAGAAGCTAGCGATGGCTGGTTGAAGCTGCCTAGGACTTAAGATCACTAGTGACGCCCTCTTTCTGCTGTGCATCGACATCGTGAACGCCCCAAGTTAAGATGGCAATCCCCAATAATAGTAAGACGACGAAGATGCCGAAAATGCCAGGCAATGGCATCTTAATTTGTAAGAGCAAGCCAACTACGTATGGCCCAATCATCGCGCCAATGCGGCCAATCGACTGGGCAGCACCCATCCCGGTTCCCCGGATGGCTTGCGGAAATTGACTAGGCGTTAACGCAATTAAAGTTCCCCAGGCACCAAGGTCAAAGAAGGATAACCACGCCCCACTCAGCAAGACTGAAAAATTACTCCCGGCCAAGCTAAAAGCTAACGCACTCACAATCGTGCCACTTAAATAAATCGTCAAAACAGACTTCCGACTGATTTTCCCCATTAAGAAGGCGGCTAAGTAATAACCTGGTAACTGTGCCAAGCTCATCAATAACGTATAGCTAAAGCTGTGAACAATCGAAAAGCCCCGCATGACCAAGATACTCGGTAGCCATAGGAACATCCCGTAATACGTCAACATGACGATGAACCAGAGTAACCCCAATAATAGCGTCTTCCGACGAAAAACTGGTGTCCGCCATAAAACTTTATACGATGGCCGCGTTTGTGGTTCGATCGGTGTTTCTGGTAAGTGCCGCCGTAATAATAGCGTGTATAAAATCGTGCAGGCGGTAATTAATACCGTTAGCCGCCAACCAATCAGTGGCATCACCCAAAAGGCTAATAAGGAGGCCACAATCCAGCCAATCGCCCAAAAGCTATCCGCTAGCACTAACATCTTCGAGCGTTGTGTGCCTTGATAACTATCCGCCACTAACGTCGCCGCGACCGGTAATTCGCCACCAAGCCCAATCCCCGTTAAAAAGCGCACGGCGATAAACGCCATAATATTCGGCGTCAGCGTTAATAACAGATTGCCAATTGAAAAGATGGCTAAGGTCAAAATCAACACGTGTTTTCGACCAATTCGATCCGCTAACGCCCCACAAATCAACGCCCCCACGACCATCCCTAACGACGTTGTGGCCCCAACTAACCCCAATTGCGCCGGTGCCAGTTGCCATTCCGTTTTGATCAACGGCATGATAAAAGACAACATTGCGACATCCATTGCATCAAACAACCAGGCCGTACCAATAATGGCTAACAGCCGGTATTCCTTCAATAATTGCATCTAATTCCCCCAAAGTATAATAAAAGTAATGTTTACTTTTATTTAGTTAAAAAATAAAAGTCACAATGACTTTTATTCCTTGGGTATCAAGATACGCGTCTTTGATGATTGTGTCAATGAGGAATATTTGAGGTGGGAAACATTGTAACATTTACTATCAAATCAATATTTCATCACTCAAAGATAAGATTCAAAATCAAATAGATTAACTAATCGGCAAAGCTCTATCTAACCCGATAGTGTTATCGAGGTACACAACATTAACTCCAATTCAGTTGGGTATATTTCCATCTGGCTAATGTCAAAAGCAATTACTTATTTAATTTTTTTATTATCACTTCAAATGGAATCTCTTGTCTTAGTAAACCACACCGCATTGTAGGTGAAACATTATTACTTATTTTCTTTACTACTTGATCAATTAACTCTTCGTCAACACCAACAACTTCGGCAAGCCATAGTAACATTTCTGGATTCTTGATTTGCCCATACATCGTACGGACAGAGGTATTGGAACTGTACCCAGGTTCTGATGTATCCTTTTTTAATTTAAACAAGCACCATACTGTAAAATGTTCTCTTATACTTATTTCTCTGTCCCCACTTATCAGCGTATTCATCTGCTTTAGGCGTCTCTTTCTCCAACATGCTAATTTTACATGCAAAATCTAACATGTCCATGCTACTTTCATTACTTTCTCTTTCCAATGAAAAAACCTCCATCAATGGTTTCTCACACTTAGGGTATCAAAGTTAGCGTATCTTAAATATTAAATTCAAAATATTAGGTACATTATAGCATTATTAAAAGCCTATTTGACAGGAATTATTTATGCTCAAATAAGGAGACAACTTCTCCATATCATGATTTTAGAGGGGGAATGAAGCGTCCTGATCCAAGACATTCTTTTTAACAAAGCTTCTATCCTGCTAACTATTATTCATAGTATAAAATTCTAATTTACTACAACTTGGTACTAGTTGATTAGAATATTTACAATGTAAGCAAATCAGTCGTTAAAGTTCAAACACCACTAGCTTAAATGGATTAATCTGTTATCACCGTTGTATCAATATTTTGTAACAGTAACAATTCAATTTAGAATGAATTCAAAACTAGACGCTATTACGCTGTTGACAGGTAGAGTTAAGCATGACCGACCAACGCCACTTTTACCGGTTTTTCTAAACTTAGGATTTAAGGGTCTGCCGGAAAGCTCTCAATTCAATCGGATTACTGTTGATGCCTTGAAAATTCTTCAGTAGATTCACTTTGACTTGATTCAAACAGTTGTATCCAAGCCTACATATGCCATTATCGATAGTCTTCCGATGCCCTTGTGTCATCCAATCCGTAATCACTGTGCCAAGTGATTACATTCAATCGCAAATATTGACTCTAATTCACCCCAAAAGCAGTGGCATTACATGCTCAAAGGAAGTTTTGAAGTGGCAAATCAAGATGTAGATTATACAATTACGAAGACCTCAATTCATGGTATAAACATGGTAACGACCACGTTGATAGACAATATCCATGTCATCAAATACTAGCGGATACCGGATATTTGAGTCAAAAGTTAAAATCTGTTAACTGAAATTGGCATCAACCTTTGAACTCCTAAACGACGTAATATACAACTCACGTGAACCGATGACCGTCTATTAAAGCAGAATCGACATCAAATAGCGAATGTATTTTCACGTTGAGATTGTCTTTTTAACCCAGAAAAGAACCATGGACACTCGGTAAACAGATTTAAAGCTCGAATAATACAATGCTTATTAGTACATAATTAGATGCTGTAAACAGAATCAACTAGCACTAAGCGTAATAATGTTATTATCATTCAGATAAATCCACATACGGCTTTGAAGCTTCAAGTAAATCCGGATACATCACATCATAACGTCGACCGTCAGTCGTCCGAATACCCATCATCCAATATTGCTTGTCAGCCGTTCCTTCAAAATCCCAAGAGAGTTCATAAACTTTTCCAATAGTGCCAATTGGTAAGAAAACTGGATTTGATGCTAATTTTCTACCTTGGGATACCCATTGATGGGCTTCCAACAACTTAATCAATTCAAATTGTTGATTTTTATCGTCCAGCCATGTCGTTTGAAAGATTTGCTTTGCAGCCACAGCCAAATGATAGTCTTCCTTCGTCATCCACTGCGCAGCTTGTTCTAATCTGCTAAGATCTACAAAAAATTCATCGTTTGGACCAATAGCAATTCTTACCCACCCTTGCAAAAATGATGCTTTATTTCGTCGTTCGATAATTTCTCCCAATGCGCCCTTATCAATTTGAAATAAATCTTTATCATCTTCTTGAAACACTGTAGCTACCATGACTGGTTCATTTAACTGAAAATAAGTTTTCTTGCACATTATCAATATTTCCTCCAAAAAACATTCTAACTAATGCCTTTCTCAAGTATACCCATTAGCAAACATCATACATAAAAAATCAATCCAAAAATTTCCAAAAACTGGCATTAGTTTTTATAGGCATTATATCGAATGTTAGGATTACTTTATCATTTTTTGTTATTATTAATATAAATATCATCTTATTTTTCGGACGATTAGCGGTGTATAAAAACAATTTCTAAGCGATAACAACCAACAAATGCACCTCATTCTTCATCCAAAGCGGCCAACCGTTTCAACAACAACCCAATCACACCATTTTTAAGAAAATGACGCAACATGCCTTCCGCAAAACGATCATTGCGAATAATCCCCATAATTACAGCCATCACCGTTTCATCGTCGAAAGTTTCAATCCGCTCGGCGGTCAAAAATTCTGAATTCACCTTAATCCCCTGACTATCTAGTAACTGATTATATTGATGAAGGTAGAACGCCTTGGCTTCTTCAAAAAGGTAAAAATCTTTAATAAATTGATGAACTGCCTCCGAATAAGTCACAAATGGTAACTGCGTCGACTCTGTCATGGTACCTTTGCCTTGAACCGGCACCCAACGCCCCAGATCATCAGTTTCAAGGATCGAAATATAATTTGTCAATTCCCCATATTTTTTCATTTCAATCCCCCAATAATGATTAGTTATTAATTTCAAATATTCCCACCAAATCAGTGGTCGCTTACACAACAAAGCTTAAATATGATGTTCAAAAAAGAGCACAGCACCAGATTCGGTACCATGCTCTCACATGAATTCATCGTTTTTATCCGTTTTAAGCGTTAAACTTACAGCCTTTTAGAATACGTTTGTAAGATTGACACGGATTGAATGGGACCTGATTTAAATAAAATCCTATTCCCACTCAATGGTCGAAGGTGGCTTACTCGTCACGTCATACACGATCCGATTAACGTGATCGACTTCATTGACGATCCGCACCGAAATCTTCTGTAAGACGTCCCAAGGAATGCGGGCAAAGTCGGCGGTCATCCCGTCAATTGAAGTTACCGCGCGAATCCCAACGGTGTAGTCGTAAGTCCGACCATCACCCATGACACCGACACTCTTGAAACCTGGTAAGACGGTAAAGTATTGCCAGATATCGCGGTCTAAGCCGGCTTTTTTGATTTCATCCCGTAAGATGAAGTCACTATCACGAACAATGGCCAATTTATCTTCGGTGATTTCACCAATCACCCGAATCCCAAGACCGGGACCTGGGAATGGTTGGCGCCAGACTAAGGCTGAAGGCATACCCAGCTTTTCACCTAATTCACGGGCTTCATCCTTGAACAAGGTTCGTAAAGGTTCAATCAGCTTAAATTGCATGTCTTCTGGCAACCCACCAACGTTATGATGCGACTTGATGGTTTGCGCGGTTGAGGTCCCACTTTCGATGACGTCGGTATACAACGTCCCTTGCGCAAGGAACTCCATACCGTGCAACTTAGTGGCTTCTTCATCGAAGACTTGGATAAATTCGTTACCAATGATCTTCCGTTTCCGTTCTGGATCACTGACCCCAGCTAGCTTACTCATGAAGCGTTCTTTGACATCAACTTTGATGATGTTCAAGCCAAATTTACCTTCCAAGCTCGCCATAACTTGATCAGCTTCGCCTTTACGTAACAGACCATGGTCGACGAAAATACTGGTTAATTGCGTGCCAATCGCCTTATGCAATAAGACGCCGACCACGCTTGAGTCAACCCCGCCAGATAGGCCGAGTAAGACTTTTTTGTCGCCAACTTCAGCGCGGATCTTTTCAATCTGCATGTCAATGAAATCATCCATTGACCAGTTAGCTTCTGCTTGGCAAACATCAAAGGCAAAGTGCCGCAAGATGTCGTTACCATAATCGGTGTTGCGGACTTCGGCATGGAACTGAATCCCATACAGCTTCCGATCAACATCTTGAATCGCCGCAATCGGGCAGTTCTTACTTGTGGCAACCACTTCAAAGCCATCGGGTGCTTGCGTTACCAAGTCACCATGACTCATCCAAACTGATTGTTCCTTAGGCGTATCCTTAAACAAGTCCGCTTGGTCACTAGTGACCTGGATGTTGGCTTTTCCGTATTCGCGGTTATCCGCGGATTCGACTTTCCCACCGTCAAGCGAGTAAGTCATCAGTTGCATCCCGTAACAAATCCCCAAGATTGGAATTCCTAACTTAAAGATTGCCGGATCAACCCGAAAGGCGCCATCATCGTAAACACTATTGGGACCACCGGAAAAGACAATACCTTTCGGGTGGCGGGCTTTGATTTCTTCAGCGGTAATCGTATTCGGTAATAATTCCGAATAAACACCGAAATCACGAATGCGCCGGGTAATCAATTGGTTATATTGACTCCCAAAATCCAACACGAGAATCGAGTCGAATGACGCGGTGTCCGTTTTTGCCAAGTTGTTCACTCCTTTGGATTATTTGTTGCTCAATAGCTCTATAATACTGATTTCTGAACGTTCGGTCAATGGTTATGAGAAAATTCTTAGCGACCTAATACTTGCGGAAGTAGACCGCATCAATTAAATGGTGCGCGACTTTGTGCAAAATCAAATCCGCACGATTCCGGGTCGGCAAGATATAATCATTCAAGTTTTTCAAATCCACATCTTCCCAGACCCGTTTCGCCATTTCAATCGCTTCACCGTGGTCGCCAATCGCCCATGGGTAGAAATAGTTCTTCGGATCTTGAAAGGCAGTCGTCATCAAGGCTTCAAACCGATCTAAGTACCAAGTTTCAATCAAGTCTGGGTCCGCATCGACATACACGGAAAAGTCCGTGAAATCACTGATATAAATATGTTGATTCGTCGGCAATTGTAAGACGTTAATCCCTTCGACAATTAAAATGTCCGGATGAGTAATCACATTAAAGCGATTCGGCACGATATCGTATGTCTGGTGCGAATACACCGGCGACTTTGCGAGTGGCTTACCACTTTTGATGTCATTTAAGAATTGAATCAAGCGCGGCATGTTATAGCTTTCAGGAAAGCCCTTACGTTCCATCAGCTGCATCTTTTTTAATTCGGCATTGGAGTATAAGAAGCCATCAGTCGTAATCAACTGCGTGCGCCGATCCGGATATAAGTATTTAAATAACAATTCCAGCAATCGGGCCGTCGTCGTCTTCCCCACCGCGACACTGCCAGAGACCCCAATGATAAATGGGGATTGTTTATTTTGTCGGCGTAGAAATGACGATTCCGTCTCGCGCCAGGACAAGTAATGTTCGAACTTCGCCTGCAATAAATGGGCGACTGGTAAATAGATTTCACGCACATCTTCGATACTGATGCGGTCATTAAACGCTTTAATTTCATGTAAATTTTCTGCCGTCAACGGCACATGCCCGTTACGGTAAAACTGCTTCCACTGTTCCCGTGAGAAGCGATAGTAGTTGAGTTGCTCTTCCATAGTCTGTCTGCCACCATTACTAAATTAATGGCTTGATTATAGCATAGATTAGCCGGTTCTCTAGGGTAACTTCGGAAAAAGTCACTGCAAATTATCTTGAATCTAACTAGCTTTTACGCCTGCATCTCCTGTAATCCCCCGCACAGATTCTAAAAAAGTACGGCCGATGCATTAACAACAAACATTACGCTTGGTGCTAGTTGGTTTAAATTGTCACTCTGGTTGGTCCAGAATCGGCTGGAACGTGGTGGCCACGTTTATGAGCCACAAAACGGGCTCATAAGCCGAGCTTTGACTCACTTGAGAAAATCACTCGACTAAGTCAAACGACACCACTGAGCCAATTCTGGACCGCCCGACGTTAAGTTATCAGATCTGATAACTTACGGTTGTTCATTTTAGTCAGCTATTTAGCCGAAAGGTTGGTTTCTAAAATGCTCAGCCGTGTCGTTGGCCTTAATGCGAGTGGGCTGCTCGGGATTAGGCCAAGGTCAGTTTTGAAGACCGCCCTTTGGCTTCAAAATGGCCCATGGCGTTCCAGCGTTTTAGGAACCAACCGGCAGGCGGCAATTTCAACTAGCACCAAGCGTCAAACATTGTTAACAAGCACACCATTTTCTTGGAAGTACCCATTTTTCGTCGACCTCACGCTATTCGACAATGACTAATTTGCCGTATAAAAAAAGATTGCCCAATCAAGATGACTTGGCAATCTTTTTTTGCTGTGCTTAAATCAACTAGATTTTTTCTTCACAAATGCCCATTATTTCTTAGCCTTAAGTTGTGCTTCTAAGCGTTTGATTTTTTGTTGCTTACGGTGAATATACCAAGCCACCCACAATAAAATCAGTGTCAACAACCCTAGACTGATCCACAACCACCAATTGACATGGTGTTCAATTACCGCCGTTTTATTGAGCTGCTTAGCACGAGCACTCGTTATTTCAAAGTCTTTCGTAAACGTCCAGTGCTGCTTTTTCGACGTTACAGCCACCTTAGCCGTATACGCTCCCGGCTTTAGCGCATTCCGTCCAACGCGCAATGGTAACTCATAAACTGAGTTAGGCGCAATCTGTCCGTGTTGGTTGACTTGCTTATAACGTACCTGATGACCGCCACGACTATAAATCTTGACATCAGTTTTAACCTGGTTTAAAAAAGCCGCCGTTCGATTTTGCAAGGCTAGACTAATTTGGTTATAACCATTATTTTGTGTCGCATCGATCTTACCCAAAGTCAACCGATTCTTAGCAAGTGGCTGATCACCATGCAACACGACCGCAACCGAATACGCGTAT
Source organism: Lactiplantibacillus songbeiensis (assembly GCF_005405125.1). Classification (GTDB taxonomy): domain Bacteria; phylum Bacillota; class Bacilli; order Lactobacillales; family Lactobacillaceae; genus Lactiplantibacillus; species Lactiplantibacillus songbeiensis. Next base: position 21,850 of record NZ_BJDL01000032.1, on the reverse strand, counting down.
TGATTCTTGATTGCCATCGCGCTTTTACGCTGTTGTCCCGCTGCCTTTTTTAAGAAACTCAACCCACCGACCACGACCCCGTCATACTTATGAGCCGGCATTTTCACTTTGAACGTCACAAGCTTACTCGTTCCTTTAGCCAAAGTCAGCTTATCGTCCGTCGTCGTAATAAGCTGACTCACATTGACCGGTAAATCAATGTTCTTACCCGTAGACGCTGCCTGATATTCAACGACGCCATTAGGATTAGTGGTCGCCGTCGCCACACCAGTATGGACCGTGACTTCTTGCGTGCTCGTATTAGTGATTCTAACCGCAAGCGTGGTCGTCTGATCAGGCTTCAATTTCAAATCATAATATGAAACGGCTTTGTCTACCTGATACTTTGACGCCACCGGTGCGACTTCAAAACCAACCGAATTGGCCGAACCAGACTGTCCCCAACTAAGCATGGCTAACCCGACCAACAATCCGATTCCCCACTGCCACCATCTTTTCATTAACATCATTTTCCCCCTAATCATGATTTGGAAGGTGACATTAACTAGTCCTTCCCCTTTAAGAGCAGTATTTTCTATTCATTTACCGGTGCGGCGTTAAGACTCCAAGTTAAAGTCGTGATGTAACTCCCTTGAGAGCGTGCCGTTGTGCGTGGTACCATTAAGGTTGAGGCTTTAATGTCAGCCACGTTTTTACCATTACCCTTTCCCGTCGGCGCAGCCATCAGCGTTTTATCGCTATTGAGCGCCTCTAAGGAAACACCGTTATTAACGGTTGCATCCGCACCAGTTGTTGAGGCACTTGCATCTAAGACCCCATTCAACGTCAGAATTGCCCCGGTTAACACTTTATTAGTCACAGCAGCTTTATTTTGAAAGGCTTCATTTTGCTTAACCTGTAGACTCCAACCCTCGGCTGTCCCCCGTAAATCCACTACGGAGACCGCAGCCGATTTGTTCGTATTCTCATATTTATCATCCTCAGCGGCAGCTTTAATATCATTCGTCCCAAAATCCAAGCTGGCACCTTTCAAGTCCGTAGCCCCATTATCAATGGTGAGCGAGCCGCCTTTAAAACCAACCGTTCCTTGTGACGTTTGTGGCGTTTGCGGCGTTTGTGGCGTATCCGCAGCATTTGCTGCTAAACCAGATGTTGCGATCAATGCTGCTGAAAATAAAAGTCCTAATAGTGTTTTTTTCATAATAATGAACTCCTCTTTTTTAAGTAAGTAATTAATTGCCAACTAATTAAAATCACCAGTAACCCAATGCCCCCTATGAAGGCACTCAACCACCACTGTTCATTTGTTTGTGGTAACCAGCCGTGCGTCTGATGGGGGCTAGACTGATTATTCTTCGGTTCTGAATGACTGGATTTTGATGTTTCAGTCACGTGTAATTGATCATCGCTAGCACTTTGAGTTGATGACTCAGATTGCCCAGCAAACCGAATCGTCGCCGGGCTATCGGCCGTACTGGCCATACTAACAATTGGTGGTGACACCCACGCCCACAAAAGTAGCGTACTGATGCCAATTATGATGACTCGCCAATACTTCACCAACACCACCCCTTTTCCGTCTCGCTGTTATCTTGCCGAAACCTCATTTCTAATTTTGACTCACCTGCCCAAGCTGATTGATAGTCTACTGACCGAACGTTTATCACCGATTAGGTACGGCTTGATTGAGCGTCCAAGTTACCGTCGTCTGGTACGTATCCGTTAAAACGCGATCAGTGGGGACCTTTAAATACAACGTACCAAGCGGCGTCGTTGACCCAAGTACGTTAACACCCTGATTTGAAACGGTGTGATGATCATTAACAACTAAATTGGAAACACCTGGAATCAATGGCACCTCATTGCCCGTCTGTTGATCTTTATAACTAAGCACCGCTGCTAATGACCGTGCGGACGTTTCTCCCTTAAAGCCGTTAGCCGCAAGGGTTGCAGTTAATGACCAAGTCGAACCCAGCGACCGGTTATCCTGAATCACCAATCCGGTGTCATACGTGGCACCATAATCTTCTGATTGACCAGTAATTGGATTGTTGCCAAAATCGATTGTTTTAGGGGCCGAAACAAACATGAGATTACCAGAGCTGTACGTTAATGTAATGGTTTCATCTTTGTCTTTAAAGGCCCCCCGAACCCCATCAGGTTGATCAGGCTGATAACCTTCAATCTCAATTGGCTTAACATGGTAGTCTTCACCGGTTATACCCGAGATCTTAGTATCCGGCGCCAAGGACTTACCATCGGCGCCCACGTATTTCACCGTAATGGTTTGCCCAGTCGCCCATTCGAATTCACCAACAATATTGGTACCATCGTACTTAGTCATCAAATCAGTCGACGTATACACTTTGTTGTCATTCAGACTATGCCATCTGCCGACGTAGGGTGCTTCATGACTAGGGTCCGGTAATTTCCAGTCAGTACTATTATGGAATTTAAAGCTTTTACCCAACAAAAGTCGTTTAGGTGGCAGCTTTCCACTAAAAGCGTTGGTATAACTTTGGGCATTAGTTGTATTCCAACTCTGCAAATCAAGTTTTTCCAGATTAGTATTTGCAAATGTGGATTCATAATTGGTCACGTTAGCCGTGTTCCAGTTACCAAGATTTAGCGTCCGTAGTCCCGAACACGCCGCAAACATCTGCGAGAAATCAGTCGCCGAACTAGTATTCCAATTAGCGATTGGCAAACTTGTTAACTGAGCGTCACCCAAAAATAGTTGCGTCATGTTAGTCACTTGACTCGTATCCCACTTATCAATCGGCAGCTTTCCCACTTTGGTGACATGTTGAAAAGTCCCCGCCATTGTTGTGACTCTTCCCGTATGCCAATTATCAATTGGTAACGCCGCAACCTGCTGCATTTCTGCAAAAGTAGCATTCATGTTTTTAACATTCTGCGTATTCCAATTCGCGACTGGCAACGTCGTTAGGCTGCTGACCCCTGAAAAAGTCGCACTCATATCCTGAACATTCTGCGTATTCCAATTATCGACTGGCAACGTCGTTAGACGACTCATTCCTGCAAAAGTAGAACCCAGTCTTTCATTGCTTTGCGTATTCCAATTAGCGACCGGTAACGTCGTTAATTTGGCACAATTTAGGAAGGTCGCATCCAACGTAGTCACGTGACTGACATCCCACTTACCAATTGGTAGCGTTGTTAAATTGGTTAAATTGGAAAACGTTCCTTGCATACGCGTTAAATTACTTGTGTTCCAGTTCTCAATTGGCAATGTCGTTAGACTCGTCATTCTGGCAAAGGCGTTATCTAGTGACTCCACCTGACTCGTATCCCAGTTACCAACATTTACGGTTTCCAAACTCGTGTCATTAGCAAAAATGAGTTGCATGTCATAGACACGTCCAGTTTGCCACTTGTCGATTGGCAATGACTTTATATTGGTCAATCCCCTAAAAGTCTTGCTCATTATCGTGACATTCCGCGTGTCCCAATCAGCAACATCCAACATCGTTAATGCCGAGCAGTAGCCAAAGGTATATTGCAAATTTGTCACGCGACTTGTATTCCATTTATCAATGGCAAGTGTCGTTAATGAACTTGCTTTGTAAAACATGTAAGCGAGATTCGTGGCACTCGTCATTTGCCACTGACCGATATTAGCAATATTGGTCAACGCCAAGCAGTCATAGAACATGCCTTCAAAACTCTGAACTTTTGAAAAATTTTGCTGACCGAAATCAACTTGCTGCAAGTGTTGATCTTCTTTGAACAGATACTTTAAGCTAGTCACATTCGAGAGGTCTAAATTGGCTAAACCATCAATATTGGTTAAGTTAACTAACCCTGCAAACAAATAATCGTAACTATTAATGCTGCTGGTCGTAATTCGCCCATCAATCACGACTTTTAAAACCTGAGCCGGACTCTTGTCATTAGCCGTCAACGCTTGGGCAATCCAGCCCTCAGTTGTATTATTTCCAACCGAGCTGCCGAACGAACCACCGCTTAAATGTAACGTTCCGTCTGCATCTAATGTCAGTTTAACAGTGCCGTTAACCATCCCCGTCGCCCGCGTAATGGCTGTTTCTGATTGTTGAACTTTATTAACGCTTTCCTGCGTTGTACTTTCACGACGACTTAATTCCGAATCGCGCTGATCTACCGGTTGCTTCTCCACCTGTGATTCAGATAAGGATTGGGTGGCCTGACGACTAGATGCACTCGATAATTCTGATTTTCCATCTGAAAACACACTTCCAATCGACGACATCGATTGATTAACGCTCGCTTGCGATTGGGGTATCGCAAAAATAGTCGCTTGTGGTTCCAGGTAACTGACCACGCCAATTGTCAACGCTAAACTTAGACCACTCCGGTACCATAATTGCCGACACGACATACGCATCACTCCTTTCAATATATTTGTGTATAAAATTTCCACATCGATTATGTTACATTATTTTAAGTCGGTTAGCGTGACAAAACGTCTTACAAATTTTGCTAAAAATAAAACATTAAATCGTCTTCAAATTAATATTATCAGCATTAATTAAACGGTGTTTACACCATCATGACTATTATAAAATTCGAATTAATCCCAATAGTTTTACCTTATTCAAGATTGGCATTATCATCGTTTGTCGCCTATGTAGTATCAATTATTGCGATTTGAAATTAAACTTTTATCAGTTTCATCAGATTTCAAAGTTCAACTTTATTTCAAATGACCATCCCGATTAAGCAACGCTACCTAAAACAAATTAATTTATTTCAATGATAGCGCTATCTACCACTAGGATTGATTGGTCACATTATGATTACCATCCAATCCTTTTCAAACGTAAAAAAATCTTAAAAATCAAGAATCCGTCTTGGCTCAGATTGACGCTGAACTGGGTAAGATCCGCAACCCTGCAAGCGTCTAACCAAAATTTATCCGGGACAAAACATAAAAGCCGTTCAGAAAAAAATCAGCACAACAACTATCCGAAGACAGTTATCACGCTGATGATTAGTTATGCATTTTTTTGAAATTTCTTAGTACTAATTTTCATATACACCTAATTCTAAAAAAGTCGGCGCAAAATATGCTCCGACTAAATCCATTAAACCGCCGCTTCATTAACGGTATATAAGCTTTGATCTACCCGCGTTAATAACGGTGACAGCTCGCCAACCGCCACGATGGTCAATTCGTGCATCGCTCGTGAGCAAATCGTGTATAACAGTTGTCGTTCATCTTCGCGCTGGTAATTAGCCGCGTTAGCGTTCCAGACGATGACCGCATCAAACTCCAAGCCTTTCGCTAAGAAGGATGGCACCACAATCACACCCGGCGCTAACCGTTGATTTTCAGTCCGAATCAAGGTAACGTGTTCGCCCCGCGCCTTCAACGCCTGGGTCAACCGGTCACATTCCGCTAACGTCTTTCCGATAATTGCCGTCGTATCACGGTCAGAATCGTTCATCGCTAATTGATCAACGACTTGATCGACCGCACTTTCAAAGTCTGCGGTCACCGCTAAGTTCGGTAAGTCGCCCTGGCGATCAAATGCTGTGACAGCTTCACCATTAACTAAGATTTCCTTCGTAAAGTCGGTAATCTGTTGTGTCGAACGATACGACTTCGTTAATTGGACAACCCGCGTCTTTTCAGGATCAAATAACGTTTCGAGTTCGCCAATCAAGGTATGGCTATTTTCTTTCGTGAAGATCGCTTGGTTCAAGTCCCCTAACATCGTGAAGCGCGCTTGTGGAAAGCTGAACTTCAAGAAGGCCAGTTGAAAGGCATTGTAATCTTGAATTTCATCTAAGAAGACAAAGCGAATCTCACGTTGGCCTTTGCGTCCGGTCATCAAGTCATGCAAGTACATATAGGCCGACACGGTTGTTAATGAAATGTGGCGGTCTTTAATCGCCGCTAACTTGGCTTCGACCGCGGCATCCCAATCGTCACGACTGATACCATACTTCTCTAAATGAACTAAGTCAGGCACATGCCGTAAGAAATGCGCATATTGCATGTTAATGCTCAAGAACCGGTTCCGCACAATCTGCGTCCGCGCTGCGCCTAAGCGTTTCATCACAATCTTGCGAGCCAAGAACTTGAACTCTTCATCACCGTTCTTGAATTCCCGTGGTTGATTGCCATAAAAATCATTGAGTTCTTCGCGTGATAAGTCTTGCACGGCATCTTCGACCCACTTTGAACGCATCTCAGCGGCCACTTTACGATTTAAGATTTTGATCAAGGATTCCTTAGTCGCTGACAATCGGTTTCCTAAATGATAGTTTTCATTAAACGAATAATAGATTTCTTTGATCTTATCCCGTGGAATCAGAACTTCACCGTTCAACGTAATGTTACGGAAACGCATGTCAGCTTGTTCCAAATGGGACCCGTACGCCGTGACCGCTTTAAAGAACGCTAAGCTACCTTCCAGCTTCGTAATCTTCGCCATCGCTGGGGTATTTTCAGTCTCAAATCGTTGTTGTAAGGTTTCAACTTGCATATGCGGTAACCGGTAGGACGCATATTGGTAATACGTCATTTGGACCATATTTTGTTCACCCAATTCGGGCAACACTTGGTTAATATAATCATTAAATAATTGGTTTGGTGAGAATAGGATCACTTGACCAGCTGTCAAATTGCCACGATAACGATATAGCAGATAGGCGACTCGTTGTAGGACTGAGGATGTCTTCCCAGACCCAGCGGCCCCTTGCACAAACAGCAGGTCCGAACTAGTATCGCGGATAATCGTGTTTTGTTCCTTTTGAATCGTCGTCACGATACTCTTCATCTTCGTATCTGACTTTTCATCAAGGACTTCGAGCAACATTGAATCGCCAACCGCTTCATCGGTATCGTAGACAGTCACGATCTGACCATCTTCAATCATCAATTGCCGCTTTAACTTCACGTTAACAGCTTGTTGCCCATCCGGCGTCTGATAAGTCACATTTCCCAGACCACCATCATAGTAGATACTCGAAATTGGCGCCCGCCAGTCATAGATCAAGAAATGGTCGGGACTATCTGAAAATGAACTAAGCCCAATGTAAATGGTTTCGGTGGCAGGTTCACCGTGTTCATGAAAGTCCAGTCGGGCAAAGTAAGCATTCTTTTCCAGCTTCTTCAACGTGGACAGTTGCTTGGTGGCATGTTGCCAACTATTTTGACGTTCATCCAGCATTTGTTGTTGTTGCCGGACGGACAGCCCGGTTTCCATCATCCCTTCATAACTGTCGGTCTTGATATTGACATCATTATAAAAATTCTGTTTAATATCGGCTTGATCGTGTTCCGAACGTTCGATGGTTTGGCTTTGCTTGCCCTCTTCCACACGAATCTTCGCTACCACATCATCCAGGTGCGCTTGTTCAGCAGCTTTAATCGACTTAGTCATTAGCGTCCTCCATTCATAAATATCGAACAATAATTATAGCCCTTTCAGCGCGTAGACTCAATCAATAAGCCATGTTCATGTGCTTTTGTAAGGTGGATAGCCGGAATTGGTTTTAATTGCCGCTGCGGTTGGGCTGGATTGACGCTGGATCGTGGTGGCCACGTTTGCGAGCCAAGAGTGTGAGGTCCAACGGGTTGCTCCTGAGCATTGCCTAGCTATGTCGAATACTCGGCGCACTTCCGAGTAGTTGACATGGCGTAGCAAGCACAGGGAGCAGTTGGGCCGAACACGTTTCAGCAAGTCAAACGACACCACTGAGCGTCATCCAGCCCGCCCTGCGCTTACGACTACGTTCATTGAAGATTATGTTTAAAAATAAATCAAGATGCCTGCCAACTTATTATATGTAGCTGATTACTTTGATCAGGAAGGTTTAACCTATCTTAAAATCAGCTATGATGCCTGGGACTTGTGACAATGCCTACCGGTTAACTTCTAACGCGTTGGAACACCAAGATCAACGACACAACTAAAACAACTGGTGAAACATAATCGTTCAGTTATAAAGACCCGTTCATTAACGACGGGCGGACCAGAATTGGCTCAGTAGTGTCGTTTATCTTAGTTGGTGATTTTCCAACTTAGATAACCCCTGGCTTGTAGAAGACCGCCCTGAGCTTCAAAACACGTCCACCATGTTCCGGCCGATTCTGGTCCAACCAGAGTGGCTCCCAACGCTAACCCCTCAACTCCTAAACTTTTATTAACGATACTTGTGCTTTCATTAAGTCGCCCAAAAAGTTACCGCTTACATCTAGTATTCTGACCGGCAGACGCCTAAAATAAAGTTAACAAGGTGGAGGTGCTTCCGTTGGCCAATGTACTCGAAATTTTAACCCATTTAGAACAATTTATCGTACCCCTATTAACTACGCTCGGTAACTGGAGTTATATCATGTTATTCGCCGTAATTTTCTTAGAGACTGGCATGGTGATTTTCCCGTTTTTACCTGGTGAATCACTGATTTTCTTAGCCAGTACGATGGCCGCGACCCATACTAGCTTAGATATTCAAGTACTGGTGCCGGTCTTCTTCATCGCCGCTGTGATTGGTGATACTGTCAACTTTGAAATTGGGCGTCACTTGATTCGGCTACCATGGCTGCAACGCCATCTGCCACATGACAAGCAACTTAAAGCCCAACATTTCTTCAGTAAATATGGCTCAAAAGCCGTCATGTTTGGCCGTTTCGTCCCATTAATTCGGACATTTGTGCCATTATCAGCGGGGGCCGCTAAGATGCCACAAAAATCCTTTGCGCTTTGGAATCTACTCGGCGTTGGGATTTGGGTCACGGTTGGTAGCTCATTGGGCTATTTCTTTGGCTCGATTGATTTCGTTCAGGACCACCTGTCGTTATTCTTCTTAGGCATTCTGGCCTGCGCGCTTATTCCAGCCACGTTGATCACGTTATTTAAAACACTACGACGACGCCATTCCGTCGTTTAACAATTGAATTTAATTTGGGAACGTTAGTGAGTTTGATTGCTGGCGTTTTTTTATTATATCGAGTCTCTTTTGTTACTTTTAAGCGTAACATCACTAGTGAGACACCCTATGAACAATCCTCATAACTAAAAACAATCCTGATTTTTCCTGAAACTCATGCATTTTCTTTCAAAATTCGGCTAAGAAGTGTATCCTTTCTTAGGATTACCACTATTCGGAGGTGTCATGATCAATGCAGTTAGTCTCATATAATCCCAACTGGCGCCACCAAGCTGACCAGTTGCAACATCAATTTCACGATCAAGCCTGGCTTAAAGCCAGCAGTCATATCGGCAGTACCGCCATGCCGAAAGTTTTAGCCCGACCGATTATCGATATCGCGCTATTAGTCACCGACCTAACCGCCGCGACTGACGCGATTCACGGTCAACCAGTACCGGGACAAGCTCAGACCATCCAGCTAACCGTGGCGGGACAACCGTTTCACTTGCACTTATGTCTGGATGACGGCGGCTACCAAACCTTGATTAACTTTCGCGATTATTTGAATGCGCATCGGACCGACAGTCGCAAATACACCGCGGTTCGCCAAGGCTTATCCGCTGACGCCCACTATTACGCCGCTAAAGCTGACTTTGTCGCCGGAATTAACGACAAAGCTGCCGACTGGTTACAGACGAAGGGCCAACATGAACACCACGACCGCACTGTCCGCGCTGAATTGGTCAACATGTGCCTGATTCTCAATCCGGCTACTCAAGAAGTCGTTGTTGAGAATAAAATCGATGCCCAATGGACTGGTTTGACTTTTCCTGGCGGTCACGTTGACCCCGGCGAATCGCAAGTCCATGCTATGCGCCGCGAAGTCTACGAAGAAACCGGCCTGACCGTCAATCATTTAAAACTAGTAGGCACGGTCACTTGGGTCGAAAACGAGGCCGGTGATGTCTCGCTGGGCACGCTCTATACCACGACCGACTTTAGCGGCGACTTGTTAGCCGGCTCCTATGAAGGCGCCATTAGCTGGCAGCCACTCGCAAGTCTAACGCCTGATAAGCTAGCCCCGAGCGTGGCGGAATTGTTACAAGTCTTTACCAACCCAGATATCAACGAAGCTTTTTGGGGCGCCAACGATACGCAGTTAAACTTGTCTTAACGAATTGAGGGAACAATTATGGATCAAGTATCATTAGTCATTATTTTATTTGCCGCTTTGCTAGTCCCACTAGTGATGGCAAAATTCAAGATCAACAGCTTGCCGACTGCCGTGATGGAGATCATCATTGGTATTATCCTCGGCCCAAGTCTACTCAACATCGTCTCAATGACCAGTTCCATCTCCCAATTATCAACGATTGGCGTCATTGTCTTACTGTTCTTAAGCGGACTTGAAATCGACTTTAGTTTGTTCAAAAAACGGCGGACTGCTTTGACCCCGTTGGAAGCAAAGCAAGCCGGTAACTTACCGAAATACTCACCGGTCCGTTTGTCAGTCTATGCATACACGACGATTGTCGGGTTATCATTACTATTGGCTGCCGCCTTCAAAGTCGCCGGCCTCTTCAGTGATTTCTGGTTAGCGACGATTTTATTTGGCACGATTTCACTCGGCATTGTGATTGCTGCGTTAAAAGAAAAAGAACTCTTAAGTAAAGCCTTTGGGCAAACGGTGCTCCTAATCTCAGTTTTCGGGGAATTGATTCCGATGATGGGCTTGACGCTCTACGCCTCGGTCTATGGGAGCGATTCGCAAAGTTTGTGGTTACTCCTCTTAATCTTGGCAGTCGCCGCGGTCTTATTATTGCGGTTCAAACCGTTCTTCCGTTTCTACCAAAATATCAATAAATCAACAACCCAATTAGATATTCGCTTAGCATTCTTCTTAATCGTTACCATGGTCACCGTCGCCGAATCCGTTGGGGCGGAAAATATTCTAGGCGCTTTCGTGGCTGGGATTGTCTTGAAGCTCCTCCAACCTAGCGAAAGCACGCGCGAACGTTTGGATTCGATCGGCTACGGCTTCTTTATTCCAATCTTCTTCATCTCGACTGGGGTTGATTTGAATCTACGGACCTTATTAACCAGTGGCAAAACGTTGCTTTTAATTCCACTGTTCTTCTTAGCTTATATGATTGCTAAGATTGGCGGTCTCTGGGTCTTGAAGTTACGCTTCAAACAAGCCAATGCAATTGCCGGAACCGCCTTAACTGCGACGACAATGACGATGGTCTTAGCCGTCTTACGCGTGGCCAAGTCGATGAAGACGATTACCGCTGATCAATCCGGCGCGTTTTTACTGGCAGCCCTCTTGACATGTATCGCCTCACCGTTAATTTTTAACAAATTCTATTCAGCGGAAAAAGAAGACTTAGTCAAGACAGCGGTGCACTTTATCGGCGCCAACCTCAGTACCGTCCCCGTCGCCCAGCAGCTGCGAAAAGGCTGGTACGACGTGCATATGTATACGAACCATCCGCAAAACTACAAGACATACCACGCTCAAGCGCCGGTGGAATTGATGGAAAACTTTACCGCCCAAGACTTGGAAGATCACGGGGTCTTTGATACCGACATCTTAGTCCTGGGTCATATCGATGCCGAACGTAATTACGAGTTGGCCAAAGCCGCCCATAATTATGGGGTTCGCCGAATCATCGTGCGCTTTGAAGACCGCAATGTCTTGAATGAACACGAAGATGAACTACGTGAACTCGGTATCGAAGTTTACAACACGCCAGAAGCTAACATCACGTTACTGCGCTCATTGATCGAGTCCCCATCGACCTTACTCATGTTGCAGCATACCGAAAACAGTATCTACGAAGTCCGCGTAGTCAACCACTTATACACCAACGTACAGATCAAGAACTTGCAGTTTGCTAAGGACATTACAATCAGTCAGGTTATCCGCAATCGCCGGATTATCGTGCCTAATGGGAGTACGACCATTCAGTATGGCGACCGATTAATCTTCACGGGAAGCAAGCAGGATGCACCACGGATTCGCCAAGCTTTGGCAACGGCTAATTAAACTTGGTTGCCACTCTGGTTGGCCCAGAATCGGCTGGAACGTGGTGGCCGCGTTTGCGAGCCAAAGTTCGGTCTCGCAAGCCGGGCTTTATCTAAGTCGGAAAATCACCGACTAAGATAAACGACACCACTGAGCCAATTCTGGCCCGCCCGGCGTTAACTAAATTGAACTATTTATCAATGGTCGGCAATATTAACGATGAGTTGTTTGCTGACTATCCAATATGAATTAACAAACGGTGTCACTAGCCCAATCATTCGGTTAGCGACACCGTTTGTTTTAGTATAAATTAATCAGTAACAATTATCTTAGCCGAGAGGAGGCCTCACAAAATGCTCAGCCGTGTCGTTGGTCTTAGTCTGAGTGCTTTTCTCAGGCTTAGACCAAGGTCATCTTGGAAGACCGCCTTTTAAGGCTTCCAAATGACCCACCGCGTTCCAGCATTTCGTAAGGCATCTGGTAAGCGGAAACTTTTACCAGCGTATGATAGAATAGTAGAGTTGGAATTGACTATTACAGTATTCAAATAAGGAGTCCCAAAATGTCCACTTTTTCAGTTTACATGATTCGTCATGGTCAAACTTATTTTAATAAATACCGCCGAATGCAAGGCTGGTGTGATTCACCGCTGACTACTGTCGGTGAACAAGATGCCATCAACGCCGGTAAGATGTTGCAGGACGTCACTTTTGACGCCGCTTATGCTAGCGATATGCCACGGGCCATGAACACCGCCAAGTTGATCTTGCCGAATAGTGGTAACGCCGACTTAACGGTCACGCCAATGCCCGCATTTCGGGAAGCCTTCTATGGCTACTTTGAAGGCGATGATACGTCGCAGACTTGGTTCGAAATCGGCGCCCCCCATCAAGCCCCAAGCCTTTCTGATATCATTGAAAAATATGGCATTCACAAAGCTAAGGATTTCGCTAAAGAAGCTGATCCGTTCCACCAAGCGGAAAACAACGCTGAATTCTGGAAACGGGTTAACGGTGGCTTAGCTGAATTACGGCAACAGGCCCATGATGGTGATAAAGTCTTACTCGTCAGTCATGGCAATACGATCTACAGTATCGCCGCTGAAGTTGCTAACTTAACATCGCCAGCTCGGCCCCAAAATGGGAGCGTCACGAAGTTCACGATTACCGACGACACCATCACTTTGGACTATCTCGGTAAAAAAGATCACATCGAATAATAGGAGTAATCATGTCAAAATTTTCAATTTATCTCGTCCGGCACGGCCAGACTTATTTTAACCTCTACAATCGGATGCAAGGCTGGTCTGATTCACCGCTAACTGATAACGGCAAAGCTATCGCCACCAAAGTTGGTCAAGCACTAGCCGATGTCAACTTTAGCCATTACTATTCTAGTGATTCCAAGCGTGCAATGGACACCGCTACCCTAATCAAAGCGGCCGCCAATCACGCTGATGAACCGTTAACGTCGCTCGCCAACTTTCGGGAAGTCTTCTACGGCTACTATGAAGGTGACGATTGCAGTCGCGTCTGGTCACTGGTCGGTAAGCAATACAATGTGACCAGCTTGCACGAACTGCTCGCCCACATCAAGATCGAACAGACTCGTGACATGATGAAAGCCATTGATCCGATGCACGAAGCTGAAGATAACGCCACTTATTGGCAACGGCTCAACGGCGGCTTCGATTACTTAAAAGCCCATCATGACCATGGTGAAAAAGTACTCGTCGTCTCACATGGGACAACAATTCGAAGTATTGTCTCCCACTTTGGCCCCGATATCGACATTACCACCGGGCCGAAAAACGGCAGTCTCACCCGCTTAGATGTCGATGGTGATGATATTAAAGTTGTTAGTTATGCCCAGGATTTAATTTAGATTTAGTAATCGCGTTACCGATAATTGGTAGCGCGTTTTTTTAGACATCGTTCATCATATACACTTTTAATGACTAAATTCTATCTACTACCATTAAACAGCATACTCGTTGACTACTATTTAGCGCAGGTTGGGCTGGATGATGCTCAGTGGTGAAATTTCACTTGGTTGGATGGGCTTTCCGACCTAGTAAAAGCCCGGCTTGCGAGACCGCACTTTGGCTCGCAAACGTGGCCACCACGTTCCAGCGTCAATCCAGCCCAACCGGAGCGTTTTTACCCGTCGCTAGCTCGTCACTTTAATGCCGATAATCCCAATAATCAGCATCGCAATAAAGACCCACGTCATCGGCGCAATGGGCTCCTTAAAGAATACCAGCCCCACAAGAATCGCCCCGACTGCGCCAATTCCAGTCCAGATGGGATAAGCGATACTTAACGGCAAGTGTTTCGTTGCTAACGCTAAAAAACCGAAGCTTAAAATCATCCCGATCACCGTGGCAACCGCATAACCTAAGTGACTAAATCCATTACTCAACTTCATCATCGTTGCCCAAGCCACTTCAAACAACCCGGCAACTACTAAATAAATCCATGTCATGCTCATTTCCTCCTAAATAAAAAGCCGGCCAACGATTGCCAACTTCCGCAATGACCTATGGAAGTTGACGCACGCTGTCCGGCGACAGTTATTATTTAATTAATACCCTTACTCTAGCAAATTTAAAATTACCCGTCAAGTTCACAGACTTGACAGCATGTAAGCCGTTAAAGGGGTCAACGCTGACGGCAGTTTGGCTGGGTCAAAGTACTTGGCCTGCGATGTTTCATCAGTGGCAGTTACCAATTGCCCCCCAGCAACCTGCCCGCGATACAAGATCGTCACGCTGTCGATTACATCCCCATTCGGATAGACATAATGCATCTTCGGCCCACTGTACACGTTGACTAATCGCAGGTCGGCCACCGTTAAACCAGTTTCCTCACGTAATTCACGTTGGGCCGTTTGGACGGTGGTTTCACCCGGTTCCGTGGAACCAGCAGGCAACCCCCACTGGTTATTGTCAGTCCGCTTAACTAACAATAATTGCCCAGCCGGATTAGTCGCTATCACCGCAGCGCCGATCACCACGAGTGGTTGATGCCCTACTTTTTGCCGTAAGTCTAAGACATATCCCAATCTTATCACTCCCATAATACTCACATCATTAATATTTCGATGCGCCATGTTATACTTAAACTACTATAACATGAGGAGCGTGATTGAATGTCCGAAACATTTATCCAACCAGTCATTATCGCCGGCATGAACAAAACCGTCGCCAACTATGACTACGCGATGTCAGAGCTAGAAGCGTTAGTCGAAGCGAACCACATGGAAGCGGCTTTACGCATCGATCAAAACTTAGAAAAACCCAATCCTGCGACTTTCTTCGGTAAAGGGAAAGTTGTCGAAATTAAAGAAATGGCGGAAGCCAAGGAACTGAACATCATGATTGTCAACGCTGATTTGACCCCTAGTCAGATTCGGAACTTAGAGACCGAGACTGGATTACAAATCATCGACCGCACAGGATTGATTTTGGAAATTTTCGGTAACCGCGCTCGTAGTAAAGAAGCCAAGTTACAAGTTAAGATTGCCCAATTACAATATCAATTACCACGTTTACGGACTAGCATTTCTAACCGGCTGGACCAACAAGCCGGGGCCGCTGCTGGTGGTGGCGGGGGCTTTACCAACCGTGGTTCTGGTGAAACCCAACTTGAATTAAATCGTCGGACGATTCAAGATCGGATTAGCCACGCCAAGCATGAACTAAAGGAATTGAACAAAGATGAAGAAGTTCGCCGGGCACAACGTGATAAGGCCGGGCTACCAAACGTCGCATTAGTCGGCTATACCAACGCTGGGAAGTCAACAACGATGAACGGCTTAGTCAAGCTCTTTGGTAAGGGTGAAGATAAGCAAGTCTTTGAAAAGAACATGCTGTTCGCCACCTTGGATACCAGCATTCGCCAATTGACTTTTCCTGATAACAAACAATTGTTATTGAGTGATACCGTTGGGTTTGTCAGCAACTTGCCGCATAACTTGATCAATGCTTTCCGTTCGACCTTATCTGAGGCCGCTAACGCTGACTTATTGATCCAAGTCATCGACTATGCCGACCCACATTACAAGGAAATGATGGCGACGACGGAAGAAACCTTAAAAGCAATCGGCGTCCACGATGTGCCAATGTTGTATGCCTACAACAAAGCCGATCTGACTGAAGCTAATTATCCGAACCAAACCGATGACCAATTGATTTACGCGGCTAAGGATGGAAAATCCATTCAAGTGTTGACCAAGATGATCAAAGCGAAAGTCTTCAAGGATTACATCACGACGACCCTCTTGATTCCATTCAATGATGGTGATGTGGTGGCTTACTTGAACGACCATGCCAATATTTTAAAGACTGATTACTTGGCTGACGGGACGCAACTCACCGTGGAACTGAACGCTGTTGATGCCCAACGCTATGCTAAATATATTGTCACCCCAGCTTAAGCTGATAGGTTAACTAAAGCTACTCATGATAAGCGGATTGCTTGTCATGAGTAGCTTTTTTGAGTGCTAAAAAACATAGCCCATCATTTAGTTTCAAAATGTAAGATGCCTTGCAACCGTAATTGTAACCATGCTGCCAAAGCGGCTTTGACCATATCCAAGGGCACAAAAGCTGCCGCCATCTTCAAGCCGTTTACCCAGCTTAAATGACTATAGTAAGCTAACGAAAAACTGCCAAAAAAGTTAATACACAGGGCGCCACCGATGACATAGACAATAAACAACTGCCAGAAGTGCTGAGTTCCAAGCCAGCCTGATAAACTGCTAATGACTGGCACACAAACTAGATAACCTAACAAAAAGCCACTACTGGGACTTAAGAAAACCGCCGCACCCCCACGACCACCAGCTAATAAAGGTAGCCCAGCGAAAGCCAATAATAAAAAGAGGCCATTCGTCAACAGACCTACCTTCTTTCCCAGTAGGCTCCCGGCTAGCATAATGACCATATTTTGTAGCACGACCGGCACCCCCAATCCGGGGATGGGTAATGCAAACATGCCTGAAACAATAATTAGTGCTAAGAATAAACCCATTTGGGTAATCGTGCGTGATGTCAGCGGTACCGTTGATTTGTCCATTTAACTCACTCCTAAGTTGTTAACCTTTATTTGTTTATTGGTTAACAACAAAATAACATACTTTTTTAACAGCGACAATTCCTTTTGTGAATAAAAACAATTTAAGCACACAAAAAGTAGCTAAAACGCACTATGCTACAAGTTTTAGCTACCTTAAATTTAATTCTTAACGCGTCAACCGCGCGCTTTCCCTAATAATATTTTTCAATTCGACAGTTGAAACTACCGTCACGTTAACCTTAATCGTCGTCCAATATCGGTTATTCAGATGACGCCCCGGTTCGACGCCCGCTGATAAGCGCAATGCTTCATTTTGAGCCGGCGTTAATTTAACATCAATCAACACTTGCCCATCCTGGGTATAGACCATCGCGATGATTTTACCATTACGATGGTGCTTAATGACTGAGAAAATAACCGTTGCCTTTTGACCAGGCCGATTAAATGGAAAATCCAGATACCCATCCGTCTGGGCAAGCACCAGCTTAATCAGGTCATTTTCAGTCATTATCCACAATGACTTGACCCAATTCACGGCTCGCCATCACATATTCATGCGCTGCCACGATATCTTCAAGTTTAAAGACCCGTGCAATTGGGATTGAAAGATGATACTGATTGATCAATTTGAACATTTCATCAATCAGCGATTGCTGAACGTCCGTGGAATCAAAGACGGTTAACGTCTTGCCGGCCAACGTGAAAGGATTGAAGTTCTTAACAACCCATTCGCCCGCTAACAAGCCAACTAAAGAAACCCCGCCACCAGGATTCAGATGGGCAATCGAATTTGTTAACGTGACCGTCCCGACTAGATCAATGATCCCATCGAACTGTGCATCCGTATCCAATTGATTACCAACATCTAACACCGCTTGATCCGCGCCATTATCGATCAGTGCGGCTAATTGCGGTTGCCGGCGCGTTGTGGCTGTAACCGTTAAGCCCATGACTTTGGCTAACTTGATTGCCGCTAGCCCAACTGCACTTGTCCCACCACGAACTAATAACGTTTGACCTGCTTTTAACTTTAGTGAGTCAATGGCCCCCATTGCCGTGTAAAAGTTTTCTGGGTATTGCGCTAAGGTCACCCAATCACCATCGAAATCAACCGGATATAGATTCACATCATCGACCAACGCATAATCTTGATAACTGCCATCGACTTCTCGACCAAAGCCGCCCATCATCGTCACGACTTTTTGACCAACTTTTAAGGAACTATTGGCTGAAACTTGATCGATCTCACCAACAGCTTCGACCCCAATTACCCGGGGAAACTTAACTGAAGGCGACCCGCCTGCTCGGGTCAAAGCTTCATAGCGATGGACGCCAAACGCATGAATCCGCATCACGGACTGATGGTCAGTTGCCACTGGAATGGGCCGGTTAACTAAGTGCATCACATCAGGATCTCCAGGCTTATCAATAACTACTGCACGCATAAAATCATCCTCCAATTATTTTGCTTTTTCAATAAACTAAGTATAGAGTGTAACGTAACGTTACAGTCAAGTTTTAATTTGAGGTGCTTTGATGTTAACTATTCAGAAATTTGCCCAGTTAGCGGGGACGACCCGGCGGACACTAATTTTTTATGATGAAAAGGGCTTGTTTAAGCCCAAACGGGTCGCTGAAAATGGCTACCGGTATTATGCCTACGACCAACTTTACGAATTGACTTTTATTTTAGAATTACGGCACTTAGGGCTGTCGATTGCTGCCATTCAACAACTAAACAATGACCGGCGGACCAACTCACTAGACACGGACTTAAAAGCTATCTTAGCCAAGATTGATGAACAGATTGACCATTTAAGCATCCTTAAGACAACCTTACAGACGCGCTTTGATCAAGTGACACCAACTGAATCCGTGGCCCGGAATCAGCCATTCATCACCACCGCTCCAGCCACCCAGTTCTGTCGCTCACGCCAATCAGTCGCCTGTACCGAAGCTGAAGTCGCCGAAATCTACACGGACTTTTATGCCCAATTAGGTAAGCTCAAGCTAGTCAACCAGCAGGATTCTGGCTTTTTGACGCAATTACCTCAGAGTGACGCCAACGGTTATCCCACCGCATCCTTTTGTATCTTAAAAGCCATTGATGCCCGTACCGATACGGGAGACCTGCCATTATTGCAAAAGCCGGCCGGTCAATATGTGGCCATCGACACGACTAACGATATGAAAAATATCTGTGTTTCCTTACAGATTTTAGCCGAATACATCCAGAAAAAGCAGCTCAAAATTAGCGACCAACTCTGGCAAATGAACCTGGACGAACAATTCACTAGTAAGGGTGCTTCAGATTTAGTCCGCTTGCAATATCAACTTCAATAACCAATTCTAAGTTAGCGTTTTTTTGCCACTCTGGTTGGCCCAGAATCGGCTGGAATGTGGTGGCCGCGTTTATGAGCCACAGTGCGGTCTCATAAGCCGGGCTTTGACTAACCCGGAAAGTCACCGGCTAAGTCAAACGACACCACTGAGCCAATTCTGGACCGCCCGACGTTAATTAAGTCGATGCTATGAAGCTACCAGTATAATTAGAGGTTAATGTCTAAAATAGTCAACCGTATCGTTGGAAAGTAACCCTTAGCCTAACTAACACCAAGTATTCCGTGAATTTCAATTTAAACACTATCCGAATTGAGACTAATCACTAACTTACCAGTAATCAACATAACCATGACGACCAGATCTACAACGCAAAATCAACCTATTTAGTCAATAATACTAATTCATTAGCTGGCACTCAACTAGCGCAGGGCGGACTGGATGACGCTCAGTGGTGAAATTTGACTTAGCCGAGTGGGTTTCTCGGATTAGTCAAAGCCCGGCTTGCAAGACCGCCCTGTGGCTTGCAAACGTGGCCACCACGTTCCAGCGTCAATCCCGGCCACCCGGAGCGGCAAATTAATCCGAACCCTATCCTTTTCAAAGGATTATGACAAAAAAATTCCCCGCAATAATTGCGAGGAATCATTATTACCTGATTAAAATTCAGCGTTCCCTGGTGTCCGTGGGTAAGGGATCACATCGCGAATGTTTTCCATCCCAGTGACATACATCAAGAGACGTTCAAAGCCAATCCCGAAACCAGAATGTACAGTTTCACCGTACTTCCGAAGTTCCAAATACCAAGCGTATTCTTCGGGTGGCAAGTTGTATTCTTTAATCTTTTCAGCTAATTGGGCCTGCCGTTCTTCACGTTGGCTCCCACCAATTAATTCACCGATTTGTGGCACTAACAAGTCCGCGGCCGCAACCGTCTTACCGTCATCGTTATCACGCATGTAGAATGCTTTGATTTCGCGTGGGTAATCGGTTAAGAACGTTGGCCGTTTATAAACTTGTTCACACAAATAACGTTCATGTTCAGCTTGTAAGTCCAAGCCCCATGAGACGGGCACATCGAACTTAACTGGGGCTTTCTTCAATTCTTCAATCGCCTGCGTATACGTAATCCGCGCGAACTTTTCATCAATCGTGTTGTGTAACCGATCGAGTAAGTGTTCATCAACAGCACCATTCAAGAAATCGAGTTCGTCTTTGGCATGGTCTAATAAGTAACTAACCACATACTTCAGTAATTCTTCGGAGACGGCAATCGTGTCATCCAAATCAGCAAAGGCCATTTCAGGTTCGATCATCCAGAATTCACTAGCGTGCCGAGACGTATGTGAGTTTTCAGCCCGGAAAGTTGGGCCAAAGGTATAAACGTTCCGTAAAGCTAAGGCAAACGATTCAACTGGCAATTGACCACTAACCGTTAAGTTGGTTTCTTTCTTGAAGAAATCTTTGCTGTCATCCACTTTACCGTCGTCCGTCTTTGGTAAGTTGTTCATGTCCAAAGTCGTGACCCGGAACATTTCACCGGCACCTTCACTATCACTGCTGGTGATAATTGGAGTGTTAACGTAGGTGAAACCATGTTCTTGCAAATACTGGTGAATGGCAAAAGCAGCTAATGAGCGAATCCGGAACACCGCATAAAACGTGTTGGTCCGAGGACGTAAATGTGCCATCGTCCGCAAATATTCATACGAATGCTTCTTTTTTTGTAACGGATAGTCGTTATCAGAAGCCCCTTCTAAAGTAATTTTTTCGGCATGAATTTCAAAAGGTTGTTTGGCATCGGGCGTATAAACGACCGTACCTTCAACCCGGATCGTGGAACTTAATGGCAACTTCTTCAAGTCGTCATAGTTATCCAAATCACTTTGCATGACGATTTGGGCATTCTTGATGGTTGTCCCATCACTTAATTCAATGAACCCAACACGCTTAGATCCCCGCACAGTCTTAACCCAACCGGTCAAGGCAACAGTCACGTCTTCGGCGATTTGTTCGCCAGCGAATAAATCTTTAACTAACACTTCCTGCATAATATACCCCTTTCGTGTGGTACAAAAAAGACCCATCATCCCTATCACAAGGGACGAAAGGTCTTTCCGCGGTACCACCCAAATTATTTTTAAATTAAAAATCAACTTTAACTCACGTACTAACATACGCTCCCACTTGATAACGTGGTGGACACGGCTAGGCTTACTCGCTATCTTTCAGCCCGCAACAGCAACGGGGTTATCCAGCATCGGTCACTCGACTAAGCTTGCACTATCCTTAGTTCGCTAAAACGGTGTTTTCGATGTGGCGTTATCCGCTGTTATTGTTTTTAATGATATATAACTATTGTTAGATTAGCACAGAACTGGCTTTGAAACAACCAGAGTTTCAGTTAAACAGCTGACAGCTTCACGGCCATTGCGCGTAACTTGCCACTCTGGTTGGGCCAGAATCGGCTGGAACGTGGTGGCCGCGTTTGGAAGCCAAAGTGCGGTCTTCCAAGCCG
>NZ_BJDL01000031.1 GCF_005405125.1 Lactiplantibacillus songbeiensis | reverse complement strand
ATTACAAAAAAGAAACCAATTCGAAAATGAATTGGTTTCTCATAGGATCATTCATCAACAGCCGTTGACAAAGAGCCGTTTTTGTTTACTCAGCCGTAATCTGGTCACGGCCATTATTTTTAGAGTGGTACAAGTACCCATCAGCGCGCTTGTAGAGATGAGTGCTATCTTCATCATCAGGATGCTGTTGCGTCATCCCAATGGAGATACTGATGTGAATGGTCTGGGTGTCGTATTGAAAGTCGGCATCGCGGATCATATTCGCAATCTTTTCGGCGTGTTTAACGGCATCCGCAAGTTCATAATCATTGAACAAGATTGTGAATTCCTCGCCCCCGGTTCGATAAAGGACGAGGTTGTTGTCGACACTATTTAAGTATTTTTCAATCAATAGCGCAAGTCGTTCCAAGACATAATCGCCTGCTAGATGACCATAAGTATCGTTGATTGATTTAAAGTGATCAATATCGAATAACATCACCGTAAATGGCTGTTGTTCAGCTCGATTGCGGTCAAAAGCTTGACTATACTTGGAGCGAAAGGCAAAAAAGTTTTTGGCATGGGTTAGTTCATCAAAGTTCGTATTGTACGTGAGCTGAGCCAACGTGGCGGCATCGCGGTACAGAAGGTTGACGTAGAAATAAACGGTTACCAACATAATTGCCATGTACAGTAATTCCTGCAGCACTAAGTTTTGCGTCAGATGTAATCGGAAAGCAACCACTGTCCATAGTGCGGTGGAGAAGAGCATCGCCACGACAATGTATTTCCAAAAATCCCAGTGATCATAGTGACGGTGTCGTTTTAACAGCTTCATAATGAAGAAAAAGGCTACGAAAATCGCGGTATACAGCCAAGAGAGCGTCTGCGTAATCGTCCCGTTGATTAGCATGAATAAGATGGCGGTAATGACCCATTGCCATAGCTTGATACCAAGTAAAAGAAAATAACTAACGAACACAACGGCGAAAAGCTGAAAATTCATAAAGACCCAAGTCGTATTCTGCTGACTAACAATTAGTTGCAGACCTAAGACAAAGAGTGCCATGTACAACAAGCCGACGACTGTCCGCACCTGTTCTTGATCAAATTTTTTGCCACGTTTTTCGAAATAGCGGATCGCCTTATCCGCCAAGGTCCAATATAACGTGATCATTCCTAAAAGGAAAAAGATACTAGTCACCAATGAAGGCACGTACCAGTGAGTTAGTGTCATCTTTATCGGCCTCCCATCCGGCGATGTAGATTTTACTAGTTAAACTGGAATTGTAGGCTTGCCATAAAGGTAACCTTGGTGAATCTTAATCCCATATTTATCGGCCAATAATTGGTCGTGATGATCTTCAACGCCTTCGAGGACCATCTCTAAGTGATATTGGCGCGCAATATTGGTCCAAAAAGCCAACAATTCGGGAATCTGGTTCGCCTGACCACTCATGCGCAAATTTTGCATGGCAAACTTAATCTGGTCAACGAAGGGTAATAGATTCTTGATATTGTCGTAAGTATTGGTCCCCGTGCCGACGTCGTCTAAAACTAATTTCATCCCATATTGATGTAGTAACAAACTGTAGCGTTGAATTTCATCCAAAGTGGGCGCATCAGTCAATTCGATGGTTAAGGCGGCTGGATTGAGGCGTTTCTTTAATGCCACAATCGCACCTAACGCTAACGGGTCGTCGATCTGTTCACGGTTAAGGTTGAAAGCAATCACTTTATTAGTCAAGGATGTTTTTAAATCAGCCGCCGTTTGCTCGATCAGCTTGGTCTGGTCATCCAACGAAATCTCGGAGAAGTTCGTGGGTAACGTCCAAGTATCCTTTTGGCGTTTGCGTAATAACGCTTCGTAGCCGTAAATTGAATGATCTTGCTCATTAATCTGCGGCTGTACAAAAAATTTATAGATGAGAATCTCCTCCTAACTTAGCAAAGTCATTGAGTTATTGCTCAAATCTGTCTATTATTATTTTAGTATACATTTATAACGTTATCAATGTAGCGACCTGAATTCAGGCCTGAATATAAACACATTTATATCAGCGTAAACGTGGTAAAATTAAAATTGATAGACACTAATAGCTGAGAACGATTGCTTGCAATTTAGTGTTTACGATTGTAAACTAGATAAAACTTTAAAGAAAGGTGGCTAATTAAGTGGAAGCACAGACCAAGATTGAAATTAGTGATGCTGAATGGGAAGTTATGCGGGTGACTTGGACGCTTGGACACGTGACCAGTAGTCAGATGGCCGAAATTATGGCTGAAAAGATGGGCTGGAAGACGGCGACTGTCAAGACGTTGCTCGGCCGCTTGATTAAGAAAGGAGCCTTACGCGCTGAAAAGCATGGTCGCGCCTTTACTTATTATCCAACGGTCGATGAACAACCGTCGATGGACGAAGCCGTGACGACTTTATTTGGCCACCTGTGTCAGATGCGGGTCGGTCAGACGTTAACGGATCTAGTCGGCCAGTTAGACTTGAGTCAAACTGATATTACGAAGCTACAAACGGTCCTCGCAGAAAAGGCCGCCACAGCCCCGGAAACGGTGGACTGTGATTGCTTGCCCGGTGAAATGAACTGCTAAGCCGGTGAACTAAATAACTGAGAAGTAGCGGCATGCCAAGAAAACTGGGGATGCCGCTATTGTATTTTTACGAAGTTGATGGCAATGCTTGACTTTTTACGTTTACGATTGTAAACTGTAACTATAAATTACAAATGTAAACAATAAGAGAGAAACGTTTGAGGAGGATGGGTATCATGAAAAAGATGGCAATGACTGAAGCTCCAGCAAAAGACATGAGCAACATGGATATGCATGATATGGATATGGACATGGGGAACGGCCAAATGATGCATATGGGTAATCTAAAGCGCAAGTTCTGGGTATCGTTGATTTTAACGCTACCGCTGATTATCATGAGTCCGATGATGGGGATGCAGCTACCGTTTCAATTGATCTTTCATCCGTGGTCTGATTATTTAGCGGCCATTCTAGGGACTGTGATTTTTATCTACGGCGGTCAACCATTCTTCAGTGGGGCCAAAGCTGAATTAGCTAATCGCAAGCCGGCGATGATGACCTTGATTGCCATGGGGATTGGTGTCGCGTTCGTCTATAGTATCTACGCAGTCGTGGCGAATAACTGGTTACAAGTGACACCGCCAGTGACCGACTTCTTCTGGGAACTAGCAACTTTGATTGATATTATGTTGCTAGGGCACTGGATCGAAATGGATACCGTCATGAATGCGGGTTCCGCGGTCGATAATTTGGCCAAACTTTTACCAAGCAGTGCGCATAAAGTTGTCGCTGGGCAAGTGAGTGATGTTGATGTGTCGGAATTAGCAGCTGATGATCATGTACAAGTACGAGCTGGTGAAAAGATTCCGGCTGATGGGGTGATTGTTAGTGGTGCCACGAGTGTTAACGAAGCCATGGTCACTGGTGAAGCACGGTTAGTTGAAAAACAAGTCGATGCTCAGGTTGTCGGTGGGTCGGTCAATGGTGAAGGTACCTTTGAGATGCGAATTACTGGGACCGGTGAAGATGGGTATTTGGCGCAAGTGATGAAGTTAGTCTCAGATGCGCAAGCTGCCAAGTCGGCCCAAGAAAATATGGCTGACCGCGTTGCTGGACTCTTGTTCTATGCAGCCTTAACCGTTGCCATTGTCGCATTTATCGTCTGGATGTTAGTTGGTAACTTGGCTTTAGCCTTATCTATTGCAGTGACGGTTTTAGTTATTGCTTGCCCCCATGCTTTAGGTTTAGCGGTACCATTAGTTATTGCTCGAAGCACAGCAATCGCGGCGAGTCACGGGCTATTGATTCGGAACCGTGATGCGATGGAACAAGTCAAAAAGTTGAACTATGCCCTAATGGACAAGACGGGGACGTTAACGGCCGGTAACTTTAAAGTCGCTGAATATCAAAGTCTCAATTCAGAATATACAGCTGACCAAGTCTTAAGCATTATGGCCAGTCTGGAAACGGGTTCTAGTCATCCGTTAGCAGTCGGAATCTTAAAGGCCGCTAAAGCCCAAAAGTTGACGCCTGCTGAAGCCACCGATAGTGAACAATTAACGGGAGTTGGCTTGAGTGGGACGGTAGCTGGTCAAACTTATCAAGTTGTTTCCGCGGCTTACTTGGATCGGCAAAAGTTAGTTTACGACCAAGTCGCTTTTGATCGGCTAGCTTCAGCTGGAAACTCGGTCAGCTACTTGATCCAAGACCAACAAGTCTTAGGTTACGCCGCTCAAGGGGATCAGCTTAAACCTGAAGCGAAGAACTTAATCGACAGTTTGAAGGCCCAACATATTACGCCAGTGATGTTGACCGGTGATAATGCGCAAAGCGCCCAAGTGGTGGCGAAACAACTTGGCATCACTGAAGTTCATGCTAGTTTGTTGCCAGAAGATAAAGCTAAATTGGTGAAACAATACCAAGCTGATGGCAGTCATGTCATGATGATTGGGGATGGCGTTAACGATGCGCCAAGTCTAGCAAGTGCCGAAATTGGTGTGGCGATTGGTTCAGGGACTGATGTCGCGATTGATTCTGCGGACGTGGTCTTAGTCAAAAGCAATCCCAATGATGTGGTTGAGTTCTTAGAGTTAGCGCGCAATACGACCCGCAAGATGACTCAGAACCTCTGGTGGGGCGCTGGGTACAACGTCATTACCATTCCATTGGCGGCCGGAATCTTAGCGCCGTGGGGCTTCTTATTGAACCCAATGGTCGGGGCCGTGGTTATGTCCCTCAGTACTGTGATTGTGGCGATTAACGCAATGACGTTGCATTTAAAGAAAGCATAAATGAATTGATGGAGGGCTTATCCGTGATTAGGATAGGCCCTTTTTGTCGTTATTGGATGGATGAAGGTTGCCACTCTGGTTGGGCCAGCATTGGCTGGAACGTGGTGGCCGCGTTTTCGAGCCACAGTGCGGTCTCGAAAGCCGGGCTTTATCTAAGGCCGGAAAATCACCGACCAAGATAAACGACACCACTGAGCCAATGCTGGCCCGCCCGGCGTTAGTTAATTGTAGTGAATCTGGAGCGTAGTGGTTGTCTAATCGATAATTATGGATTAAAAAGAACTGTTCAAGTATAGGTGAAAGAATTATTGATTGAGGATGGTAGTGTTTGTGAGTGATTAGTGATTAATATTTTGGCATAAGCACGTTCAAATAAATTTGCAGAAAACTGTTTCTGGTTGAATCCACATCACAATTTCGGTTGTTATTAGCGCAGGGCGGGCTGGATGACGCTCAGTGGTGTCGTTTGACTTAGACCGGGTGAATTCCTTAGTCAAGGCCCGGCTTGGGAGACCGCATTATGGCTTCCAAACGTGGCCACCACGTTCCAGCGTCAAGCCAGCCCACCCGTAGCGGCAATCTAATTTAGTCTAGCTAAACGAAAAGCCACAGAATAAACTGATAATAGTAAAATATTTAGCGCAAATCTGTGTTTTAACGGGTTTGGGGTGCTAAAATAAAGGTATTCAAATCAAGGAAGTGAGTCCCTATGTGTACTAGTTTAACGTATCAAACGACGGGCGGTGACCAGTTCTTAGCTCGGACGATGGATTTTGGCTTTGAATTGGGTGGTCGCCCGGTTGCGATGCCACGCCACCATCATTTTAGCAGTGTTACTAATCAGACCGGATTTGACGCACCGTATAGTTTTGTCGGTACCGGGCGTAATTTAGATGGCTATATTCATGTCGACGGGGTCAATGAATATGGCGTCAGCGCAGCGGCTTTATACTTTGCTGGGCAAGCGCATTATGCTGCCGCTCCAGTCGATGGTCAGATTAATCTGGCACCGCATGAAGTTTTGATGTGGATTTTAGGTAATGTTAAGAGTACCCAAGAACTTGGGGACCGCTTAGCTAACTTAACGATCGTAGAAGCTAAAGCCCCATTATTGAACATTGTCGTACCCTTACACTGGATTATCAGTGACAAGAGTGGTGCAACTTACGTTTTGGAACAACAATCTGATGGCATGCACTACATGAAGAATCCAGTTGGTGTGATGACGAATTCACCTGATTTCGGTTGGCATTTAAAGAACTTAAGTAACTATGTTCAATTACAACCTGAACAGCATGCCAATCGTCAATATGGCGATTTAACGGTTAATGCCTTTGGTCCTGGTACGGGTGCATTAGGAATGCCGGGTGATTTTACGTCACCATCTCGTTTTGTGCGGACGGTCTTTATGCGTGAACATACGGAAGCAGTCGCGACAACGAGTGCCGCAGTTAACGCGCTGTCACATATGTTGAACTCGGTCGAAATTCCAAAGGGTGTTAAGATTAAAGCGGATGGCTCAGTGGATTATACGCAATATCGGTCGTACATGAGCATGTCTGAACCGGCTTTTTATATGCAACCTTACAACGACCAAACGATCACGCGGGTTGCCTTGACGCCAGAATTGATGACCGCAGCGCAACCAACTGAATTTACGTTGGCAACGGCACAACAATTTAATAATGTTAATTAGATGACTATTGGTTAAAACCAACTGACTTGTGTAAAGTTAGTTGGTTTTTTGTTATGTTTACATAACGTTACTTTTAAATTGATGTTACACTAGGTTTAGTTTTAGGGATACAAAACTTTAGTTAATTAGTTAATTGGTATTAGGCTTGCAATTCAGCCACTAAAGGAATAACATGTATTACATGATAATGATTATAAAGTAGTTACTTGGGGGCGGCAGTATGAAAAAGAAAATGACCTTGGCACAACGCGTCAATATTTTGCGGGCGAGCGTGATGGGGGCAAATGATGGGATCTTATCCGTAGCCGGGATTGTTGTCGGGGTCGCGGGTGCGACAACCAACAGTTACTCAATCTTGATTTCTGGTTTAGCTGGGATGTTGGCTGGGACGATTTCGATGGCGATGGGCGAGTATGTCTCCGTCAATACGCAAAAAGATGCGCAAAAGATGGCCATTAGTCATCAACGGGCCGCTTTAAAAGCGGACTATGACGGTCAAGTCGCAATGGTCACTAAAAAATATGTGGATCAAGGGATTAGTACCCCGTTAGCGCAACAGGCGACCCAAGAAATGATGCAAGAAGATGCGTTAGTCACGACCGTGCGTGAACGGTATGGTTTTAATCCAAGCCAATTTATCAGTCCCTATGCGGCTGGGATCGCCTCGATGATTTCATTTCCAACCGGCTCAATCTTGCCACTAGTTTCGATTACGTTCTTTCCACCACAAGTTAAGATCTTAGCAACGATTATTGCGGTGGCGATTGCGTTATCGATTACGGGATTTGTGGCGGCCAAGTTGGGTAATTCTGATTGGCGGCATGGTGTTGTCCGCAACGTGATTTCAGGATTGTTGACGATGCTGGTGACTTACTTTATTGGTCACTTGTTCGCATAGGTTGAGGGGGATCATTACATGTTAATGTCAAAATCAAAGCCTAAAAAGGCTAAACAAACGATGGACGAAAAGCTCAATACACTGCGTGCTGGTGTATTGGGCTCCAATGATGGCATTTTAACCGTTGTCGGCGTGTTATTTAGTGTTGCCGCGGCAACGAGTAATCAATTTACGATTTTTATTGCTGGGTTATCAGACCTATTAGCCTGTGCGTTTTCAATGGCTGGTGGGGAATATGCGTCTGTTAGTACCCAAAAGGATACGGAAAAAGCCGTGGTTGAAAAGGAACGCCAGC
Organism: Lactiplantibacillus songbeiensis; assembly: GCF_005405125.1. Lineage (GTDB taxonomy): Bacteria > Bacillota > Bacilli > Lactobacillales > Lactobacillaceae > Lactiplantibacillus > Lactiplantibacillus songbeiensis. The sequence continues at coordinate 38,480 of NZ_BJDL01000031.1, read as the reverse complement.
TACTGAAGACGAATTATGCTGATGAAGTCGCCGCGGTTAAACGGCATTATATGACGCTAGGCGTGACCGAAAAGACTGCATTGGCGATTGCAGATGATCTGTTAGCTAAGAAGCCACTTGAAACCATGATCAGTATTAAATATGATATGCAATTAGGCCATTATATGAATCCTTGGGACGCCGCATTTTCATCATTATTCTCGGCTTCAGCGGGAGGCGTCTTCCCATTAGTGGCGATGACGTTTTTGCCGAATGCGATGAAGTGGCCAGGCACCATTCTAGCCGTGTCGCTATCAGTGGCACTGACCGGTTATTTATCCGCAGTTTTGGGTAAAGGCAATGTTAAGACCGCCGTTATTCGTAACGTGATTGTCGGGATTATTACGATGTTTATTCACTACTATATTGGGACTTTGTTCTAGGTTATAATTATCAATTCTGTAATGATAGTAGGACGTCAAAAATGGCGGTACCCGCTATTTTTTTGTTGAAAATAAAACGATAATTTTCAGGAAACTTTAATCAAGCCCCGGTATAATATTGCCATTAATTAGATTGAGGTCATGAAAATTGCAAACAACAACTAATCGTTATATGAAGGGTATCATGTGGGCGATGCTCGCCTCGACTTTATGGGGAATCTCGGGGACGGTCATGCAGTTTGTCTCTCAGAACCAAGCCATTCCGGCTGACTGGTTCTTATCGGTCCGGACCTTATCTGCCGGGGTCATCTTGTTAGCAATCGGTGCGATGCAACAAGGGCGTGGCATCTTTAAAGTCTTTAAGTCATGGTGGTCAATCGCGCAATTAGTTGCGTATGCGACATTGGGCTTGATGGCGAATATGTATACGTTCTATGTCAGTATTGAACGTGGAACCGCGGCGGCAGCTACAATTCTGCAATACTTAAGTCCATTATTCATCGTGTTAGGAACGCTGGTATTTAAACGGGAACTGCCTTTACGAACAGATATGCTAGCTTTCGGGGTATCCTTACTAGGGGTCTTCTTAGCCATTACGCGGGGGAATATCCATGAGTTGGCTATTCCGACCGATGCATTGGTCTGGGGAATCTTATCAGGGGTTACAGCCGCGTTATACGTGGTGTTACCACGGAAAATTGTCGCTGAAAACTCGCCAGTCGTCATTCTAGGCTGGGGGACCTTGATTGCCGGAATTTTATTCAATACTTATCATCCGTTATGGATTGGAGCGCCAGCAATTACACCGAAACTAGTGATCTCAATTGGGGCGATTGTGTTGATTGGGACGATTTTTGCATTCTTATCCCTACTACACAGTTTGCAATACGCGCCTTCTGCGGTTGTTAGCATTGTGGATGCCGTGCAACCAGTCGTGACATTTGTCTTAAGCATTATTTTCTTGAATCTAAAGGTTAGTGTCGTTGAGATCATTGGTTCTGTTTTAGTGGTACTGGCGATTTATATCTTGCAACGTTACCGGAGTGAACCTGGAATAGAATAGTCACTTTAAGACGAAAGCCCTACCCGTTTACGCAACTATGAACGGTGTAGGGCTTTGTAGTATCGTAAACAGGTACTTCCGGATAATCGCAATATTATTAGAAGGATGAAGTAAACAATCGGAGGGATTCAAATGACTAGTTTTTTAACAACCACACAGCAAGCACAGGGGCGTGCTTTACTAACGCAATTTGACCATTTAGAAGGGTTTGTGCCAGGTGAGGGGAGTTTAACCCCAGCTTTAGTGATGGTATCAGAGGCGCCTGGAAAAGTGGAAGCCCAGGTTGGCCACCCCTTTCAAGGCCCAGCTGGCAAAGAATTGGATCGCTGGTTAGCGGCACTTGGGTTGACGCGCTCAGAAGTCTATTTAACTGGTGCAGTTCGTTCACGGCCTTACCAGTTAGGACCGACGGGATTAAAACGGGATCGGCGCCCAACACCAGCCGAGATTGCAGCCAGTGCGCCACTTCTAGATGTTGAATTACAGCAGTTGCCAGATCGGCTACTGGTGCCATTGGGGAATACCGGGTTACAGCGATTATTGGGACCCAAAGTCAAAATCAGTGCGGTGCATGGCCAATTATTAACCCAGCCGATTCGCCAATGGTCAACAGCTGACCAGCGTTTTGAATTAACCACGGTCAATTACCGCCTCTTTCCGTTGTATCATCCGTCATATAGTCGACGGTTCAAAAAAATCCTGCCAACCGTTAATGCTGATTTAGCCGCGCTAAAACAGATTCTCGATTCACAGGATTAGATTATTTTTTAAATTAAAACTAACGCACGAGCTGGTGCCTGCATCTTGATGACTTGGGCACCGAGGTCCATGAAGGGGTCACCAGCAACGGTTAACCCAAATTTTTCATAGAAATGCTGGACTTGAGTTTGGGCGTCGATTTCAATCGTGGCATTGGCGTAGTGGGTTTTTAAAATTGCCATGACGTGATTCATCAATTGTTTACCAAGGCCGGTTCCACGATAGGTACTATCAGTCGTAATGCGGCCGAAAGTCACTAGACCGTCATGTTCATAGATGCGCGCGTAAGCCACCAGTTGATTGCCATCGTAAGCAAAGATATGGCGGGCGTCAAAGTCGGTATTATCAGGATCTTGGTAGCTACGGGCTTGTTCTTGAACAAACGTCTTAGCGCGTAGTTGATAGATGTCGTGTAGTTGGGTGGTCGTTAGACCGGTGAACTTTTTTACGAACCATTTCATTAGGTGGCGCCTCCTTGAAAACTGGGTCAGAAAACCCGAGTTATTTTCAAAATGAGTCTTAAATTTAACACCGCAGTTTAGTAGGGTCAACGCAAAAGGTTCGTGATTTTAAAAGCCTAATTTGAAGGGGTTAAAAATGAAAAGCGTATTAAAAAATCAGCGAAGTTAGTCGCTGATTTTTTGAGTTGTGATTAAATTTTAATACCAGGCGGGCTTATCGCCATCAGTGTTAGGTTTGTTGACCCCTAAGGATTCCCGGACACTTTCAGTGGGATTGGTCGCTAACTTCACGACTAACGCGGCGATACTTTTACGGGATACTTCAGTCCCTTTAAAAGCATCGTGGCGGCCAGTGGTTTCATAGTCGATCTCATCTTTATTAGTCAACCAAGCAGGCCGAATAATGGTGTAATCAAGGTCGGAGTTTTCTAAGACTTCAGCGGCACTGTAATAACGGGTCAAGTAGCTACCCAAAGTGGCGTTATTCCACTCGCCGAACTTACCAGGCACTTCATCATAGATTCCTAACGTTGAGATCCAGATTAACCGTTTGATGTGTGCGGCATGCATGGCTTTCAAGACGGTTTCCGCTTGAATTTTAATATTTTGACCAGCTAAGTTGGCGTAAACGACATCTTGACCTTGCATCGCGCTAGTTAGCTTGTCAGCATCAGTCGTGTCGCCATCGATCAGGGTGACCCGAGCTGACGCTAAGTCACTGAGCCGTTGCGCGTTGCGTAAGTAAAGTGTCAAATCAACATCGGTATTACCTAAAAATTGCGTTTCAGCTAACTGGGCAATTTGGCCGGCAGCGCCGAGAATAAGTACTTTTGTCATATGATCCCCTCCTGAATGTCTTAACTGTAAATCTTATTATTACAGAATGCAAGTTAAGCGTTTCAAAATTTTTAAAACAAAAATGCGCCATTAAGACGTTTTAGCACTATAATGAACTTGTAACGGACATTGGTTCCGTTTCCATCATAAAAGAGGCGATTATCATGGCACAAAAGCTTAGCAAGGAACAAAAGAAAGCTATGATTCAAAAAGCTGAAGAAGAACGTGCAAAGCATCCAAAGCAAAAGAGCGGTGTTTCCGGTTTTGAAACCATCGACGAAGATGCTAAAAAGTTAGCTAAAAACTAATCTTTTAACGTTCTAATAAAGAAACTGTTGGCAATCTTTGATTGTTGACAGCTTTTTTTTACCATTTTTTGAATGTAGGCTTTTTTAATTCAAAAATTGTTTTTTAGCTGAAAATAAAACGAACTCAATCGATTAGATAGCGCTTACTAGATGGGTGCAGTATAATATGAGCAAATTGATGGAGGTGGTCATAATGACGCAATTTACAGCCTTTATTGCTAGCTTAGATGACAGTTTAGCCCAAGAAAAGCTGTCACCAGCAAACTTGGTGCAAGTACCAGTCACGTTTAGCTTTCAGCATCAGCATTTACAAGTCGAACTGACGACGTTACAAACGTCCTTCAATCAAGGCGACAATGACTTTGGGGTAGCTGATATTTTGGATCGCATTCGGTCATTGGTGGGGGTTGAACTAGCTGATGTGCCAGAACAGCAATGGCCACGGACGACGATGACTAAGGCCATGGCGATCACACCATATAAAGTTGTCCGAGTAGTACCCGTTGATATGCAGGATTACAAGTTAAATTAGCACTCGCTATACAAGAGTGCTAAATTGTTGAACTTAATCGGTGAACGCTTAGAATAGAAACTGTAAACAAGTTGAAAGGGTGATTAGCATATGGCTAATGATATGTTGAATTGGAACCATGATTTATTTGATCGATTGAATGATTTTTCTAAGATGGATGATTTATTAACCGGGCTAGGCCGTTCAGTCGCTAACGTGACGGGCCATGATAGTGCCTTGTTGAAGACTGACATTAAAGAAAATGATGAGCAGTACACCATGCAAATCGATGTTCCCGGCATTCAGAAGGCTGATATTGCCTTGAAGTATCGCGATGGCCGATTATCGATTGGTGTGAAGCGCGAAAGCCTTAGTGATGACAGTGACAAAGACGGCAATATCATCACTAGTGAACGGCAAACGGGCCGTTTTGGCAGGGAATATTCATTACCTGACGTCGATGCGACAAAGATTGCTGCCCATTATGATAATGGGGTCTTGAGCTTGACCTTGCCGAAAAAGGCTGCGGCCGATACTCATCACATTGAAATTCAATAAGGATTAAGGCGAGTTAGTTTCGCTTGGACGGTGATGCAAGTTGAATGAGACTTGCGCACCGTCTTTTTTTAAGCGGTGTTCGACTGATAGATATAAATATTTTCCGAAATTTAGTAGTTGATTGGACCTTATTGGCCAATTTTCTGTTACAATTCAGTAATATCGGATGTTATTTTAGACTGCCAAATGTGGCGTCGTTAAATGGCGTCACAAGTTGATAATGACTAGGTTGTGGTGACAATCAACGGTGTTGCTAGGTGCCGGTTTTGCACTAATCACTGGGTCATTCAAGATTAGGTAGTGGTAATTAATGACCGATATTAAGCAACGTTAGGTTATGGTTGGTTAGACGAAGTCGCTTGTCTTTGACGTGTGCGCAAGTAAGTCTTGATTCGCTAGGTACCAGGATGAGCGTGCAATCCTTGGGACGTCGCCACGCCAACCGGGTCGTAATAGGTGCAATACTAACATTGCTGTATAGTTTGAACAGTCGTAGGATTAGTAAGAAAGTAGGAATGTGTGATGACGGAAGGTTTTAGACCGAGTCACCCTAAAATATCGATTGACGATGACCCTGGAATACGGAGCCAAATCGAAAGTTTAACCGGTGAACTCTCCCAACAGCAACTCGCCAAGTGGGCGTTGATTATCGCGAAAAAAGCGATGCAGTATGTCGATGACAATCAGAAGCATGATCGTCAATTACGGTTGGCGATTGATGCCAATGAATTGTGGCAGGTTAATTTAGCTAGTGTCTACCAAGTGCGCCAAGCCAGTGCTAAAGTTGAGGCGATGGGCGCTAATAGTACCAGTTCGATTGGGGCGGCGGCGTTAGAATGTATTAGTTGGGCAATTGCCTCGGCGTATGTCGATGAGAATGCCTTACGAGCAGCCGACCAAGCGATTAAATTAGTCAACTTGACCCAACCCAATGACCAAGCAGCGGTCACGGCTGAACGCCAGTGGCAGTACCAACAATTGGCCGGATTGGTTCAAAACATCAATTTGGGGTTACGCCATATGCTATAATGCCTACAGGTACAAAGTTAGGTGGGGATTAGATGGCAGCCGAAAATCATGTGCAGGCCAAGACAGAGTTGTTGCGTCAGTATCAAGAGATCGTGTCGAAGTATATGGATAACGTCTACGAGACCGTTGATGCCGATGCACATTTTAAGTTAAAAAATCAGTTGGGCTTTAATTATTTTGTCGATTATTTGTTCTTAGCAAATGTGTGTTATCAAGCAAGCTTAGATATTTTAAATAACGAAGATCAGAAGTATCCTGAAAGTAACGACCGGTTAGCAGCGGTCATCGTCAAGTATCCAGAATATTTGACGATGGCAGTCTTTAACGCCGACTTTCAAGATGCTAGTGTGACTGATCATTACGAAAAAACATTAGTTGATCTAGCAAGTACGCTAGATGTTGAATAATTAGCGATGAGCTTGACGAGGGCGACCTAGTCAGGCTCATTTTTAGGTAGGAGGAATTTACTTGATTGAGTGGTCACCGGCAACAATTAAGGCATTTCAGGCGACGTTACTGACCTGGTTTGATCGTGAAGGGCGCGATTTACCGTGGCGCCATGATCATGAACCATATCATATTTGGGTCTCAGAGATTATGCTCCAACAGACGCAAGTTCAAACGGTGATCCCGTACTACGAGCGTTTCATGACGTGGTTTCCAACGGTGACGGCCTTGGCTCAGGCGCCTGAGAGTCAGTTGCTAAAGGCTTGGGAAGGCTTAGGGTATTATTCCCGGGTTCGCAACATGCAACGCTGTGCGCGCCAATTATTGGCGGATTACGGTGGTCAGTGGCCACGGACAGCCACTGAACTCACGGAATTGATCGGCATTGGTCCGTATACAGCGGGCGCGATTGCTAGTATTGCCTTTAATGAACCAGTCCCGGCAGTCGATGGCAATGCGTTCCGGGTCTTTAGTCGGTTATTAGAGATTGACGCTGATATTGCCAAGCCGCAGACCCGGCAGTTATTTGAAAAGGTGATTGCGCGGATTATTCCTAAAGATCGGCCAGGAGACTTTAACCAAGCAATTATGGATCTCGGTTCTAGTTATATGACCGCGCGTAATCCTGATTCAGCTCATTCGCCGGTCAAGGACTTCAATCAGGCTTATCTGGATGGTAAGGAATTAGATTATCCCGTCAAGACGAAGAAACCACGGCCAGTCCCAGTTGATTATGTGGCGGTATTGGCGCAAGCTGATAGGCAATGGTTAATGACGCAACGGCCGAGTAATGGCATGTTAGCGAACTTATGGACAGTTCCGTTACTGAAAGTGGCGGACTTAGATTTGACTGAAAATTACTTACCAGCTGATCTAGAACTAGCGATTCAAACGTATTTCCAGCAAGAGTATCAACTGACCGTCACTAGTTTTGATCTAGGTTTAAAGCCAGTCAAGCATACGTTTACGCATCAAAAGTGGACGATTCAGTTATTCGGTGCCAAGGTTGAACAGGCAGACCTAGCTTACTTTCCGGGTAAACTAGTGTCAGCTGATCGACTTGCAGCCTTGCCGATGCCTAAAGTGCAAGAAAAAATATGGAATCGTTACCAACCGAAATAAATCACGCGTTTCAAAGTTTGATCGACTTTGAAACGCGTGATTTATTTTTAGTATTAGCAGTACGCTTGGTACTAGTTGAAATTGCCGCCTGCCGGTTGGTTAAATCTGTGGTCGATAATAGATAATCATTAATTCCCGTTAACTAACGCCGGGCGGGCCAGAATTGGCTCAGCGGCCACCACGTTCCAGCCGATTCTGGACCAATCAGAGTGGTAAGTTAGTCCCACAACTAAGTCACCAGCACTAAAAAGCTTTACATGTAGTATTGAACGAGGCGATAAAGTGTTTTTTCAGTCAAATCGGCAGTTGTGGTGCCGGTACCTTTTTGATTAGAGAAGAAAATGACGCCGGTCTTATTACCCTCGGACAAGTACATGTGGGTTGTCACGCCGGTGTTGCGTAGACTGCCGGAACTGTATTTCATGTGGTTGCTCTTAATGTGCCACATGCCACCATCGTAGGCGTATTTGTAGTGATTGGATAAGTAATAATAATCGCTCTTATTTAAGATCTTACCATTCCGCAAGCCTTTTTGAACGGTGTAATAATCAGCAGGCGACATATACATATTGCCGGCCCCGGTCAAGGAAGAGAGCAAGTTCGTCGTTAGTGGATAGTATTGGTAATTCTTGCCATCTACGTATTTATAACTAACGGCGGGGGTTAAGTTAGCTGGAATCGTATTATAAAAGTAAGTGTGGGTTAAACCGAGCTTATTAATAATCCGACTCTGCACGTTTTCTTCCAAGGATTTTCCGGTTAATTGTCGAATGATACCTGCTAAAATAATGTAGTTAGCGTTGGTATAGTGATGCTTACCGGCACCAGTCGCGTTCAATTGACTGATGGCATATTGAACGGCTTGTGCTTCAGTTAAAAACTTACCAGGATCAATTTCTTCGTTTTCTTGTTCTAAACCAGAATTATGGTCAAGCAGTTGCCGAATCGTAATATTGGCACTGGTTTTGATGTTCGGATAGAACTTACTGAGCCGAGTGTATTGCGTTAACTTATGTTCATTAACGAGTTGGACGATAATGGCCGCGGTGATGACTTTTTGTAGTGATGCGGTTGGATAAACGGTCTCGTTAGTATTCAACTTGCGACCACCGTAGTAGGCGTAGCCGGTCGAAGCGGTGACACTATTGCTGGCGTAGTTCTTGATCAGCATCGCGGTGCCGCGGTAGTGATACTTGTCAATTAAGGCAATGGCGTTTTGCTTCACGGAGTAGGGTTCAATGGCGCTCTTCTTGACCCAGCCAATATTCTTACCATAATAGCTGAACTTGACCCAAGTGCCACTAGCCGTAGTCGCTTGTTGGGTGACTTTAATGAAGCTATGCTCCCAGTTACTACCGTTTAAATCACGAGTGGTCGTTGATCGACTGGTATTATAGATACCGTATTTATAAATACCATCGTTCGTTTTTGCTTGATTCACAAAACGGGCGGTGTAGTTTTGCGTAGATTGATTACTGATGGTGTCGTAAGCATGGGCAATGGTCGGCGTCGTGAACGCGACTGCTGCCACGGTGCCAGCTAACCCCAAAATAGTGGCCATTTTTTTCATTATAAAACTCCCCATAATCGTTTTAGTGATTAAATCATACCTTCAATGTGTAGTTGAAACAAGCTTATTCGTTGCATGTACACGAACTTAAACCTAATAGCCACGGGCATTCATTAGCTTTGTGTCAAAACGATTAAATTTAGATGCCGTAACAGATTGTTAAGTGAGTGCGACTTGCGGGTAAGTTTACGCTTTGCAATGCTGGGGTTTGTGGTAAACTAGTGAAAAATGATGTTGCGGGCGGTTGTGCGTGGCAAGCAACCTAGAAATTAACGGAGGAATAAAGATGCTAAATGTATTTGATATCGTTAAGTTAACTGAGATTGACCATAAAGAGCTTGATAGTAACCAAGTTGTGGTCACCGATGGCAATGGGAAACCGAATGCGGTCTTGACGGAATTACTGAATGACGTCGTTAGCAACATGCGGATCTTTATTAATATGGACGAGATTTATTCCGTTGATGACCTAACGAAGGCCTTAGCTGACCATACGCCGCTACCCAACGATGTGTTGGACGAATATGAAAAAATCTTGCGGGAACCGATCTTTAATATTAATTTTGTTCCCAAACGTGGCCAGGTTGAGTTGGTCATTGGAGAATAGGTTGACGATACGCTTGGTGCTAGTTGGTTTAAATCGCCACTCTGGTTGGTCCAGAATCGGTTGGAACGTGGTGGCCACGTTTTCGAGCCACAGTGCGGTCTCGAAAGCCGGGCTTTATCTAAGTTGGAAAATCACCGACTAAGATAAACGACACCACTGAGCCAATTCTGGCCCGCCCGTCGTTAATTAACGTGAATTAATGATGATCTATTGTCGACCACAAATTTAGCCGAGAGGTTGGTTCCTAAAATGCTCAGCCGTGTCGTTGGCCTTAGTGCGAGTGGTCTGCTCGGACTTAGGCCAAGGCCAGTTTTGAAGACCGAACTTTGGCTTCAAAATGGTCCATGGCGTTCCAGCATTTTAGGAACCAACCGGCAGGCGGCAATTTAAACCAACTAGCACCAAGTGTGCTGATGATAAAAATAGTGATTCAGAGCGTTTTAAATGACTCTGAATCACTATTTTTAGTTATCTCCTGATTGCTTAATTATGCCCAGCCATGGTCCGCGTGCCAATCACGTTTCCGGCTGTCGCTAATGTATGGATTTCCGGCAACAACAAACCGCAGTGGCAGTTGACCACTAGCTGCTTCAGCATTAACCCCGACCCGTGGTAGTGCTTGAATTTGTTGTGGGGTTCGTCGTTGAGATAAATCAACTGCAATGGCACTGTCCGTAATGGGAGCTAGGTTCATATCCTGATCTTGAATTCCTAACGCCTGCATTAATTTACCGGGGCCATTGGTGACTTGGACGCCGGTTTTACCACGGTTAGTTAATTGTTGATCGATATTTAGAGTCGGTTCAATCGCCCGGATTAAGACGCCTTCCGGAGTTTCCGCGGGTTGGGTGACGATATCTAGTAAGTAATTAGCCCGCAGCCGATAAATGTACAAAGTCCCGGGATCGCGATAGAGTGGTTCACTAAAGGCTGTTCGTCGGCCGTTAAAGGCGTGAGCGGCGGTGTCGTTAGCGCCTAAATAGGCTTCCGTTTCGACGATTAAACCGCCGACAGTCCCGGTTGGATTGCGATATAATAAAGTTGTGCCCAATAAGGCTTGGGCGATTTCAGTGGTGGGCCGACCGGTGAAAAAGTCGGCGGTGGCGAACTTAGAAGTTGTCATAAGGTAAGACCTCGAATTCTAAAGATTGAAGATGATGAGATAGTGTTAAAGTTGGAACGTATCTATACTAAGCCAGCCGATTTGGATGGTTATCGGGTGTTAGTTGATCGACTGTGGCCGCGTGGCATCTCAAAAGTTAATGCGCGGCTAGATGACTGGGTCAAAGAGATTGGGCCATCAACCGAATTACGCAAATGGTTCAATCATGAACCGGCTAAGTATCCCAAATTTAAGACCCGTTATTTGGCTGAACTCAAAGCTAATCCGATTACTGTTGATTTTATTAATCAGATTGCCGAACAACTTAAAACGACCAACGTAATTTTATTATACGGCGCTAAAGATGAACAACACAACCAAGCAGTCGTTCTAAATGCCTATTTACGGGAACAATTAGGGCTAGATTAGGTGTGTATCACCAGGTTAAAAAGATAAAAAAATTAATCCCGGACGTACCAAGTTCGGAATTAATTTGTTAATAAACTGCGACAATCAAATTATTTTAAATATTTTCCTGAAAACGCTAGCAATTAGTGATGAATTTTGCTATGATTAGGGTGTTAATTAATGACGTCAACTATTACAGTGCACAATAATGGGGGTTGCATTGTTAGGCAAGCAAGATTGGGGATAATATTATGATAAACTTATGTGTGTTACCAAGTACCGCAAGTTGTCGCAAAGCCCATCGCTGGTTACTCGAGCATCGGATTCCGTTCCATGAACGGAATATGAATGCTCAGCCTTTGACGGAAGCTGAGATTAAACATTTGCTTCAATATACTTATGATGGTATCGATGATTTGATTAGTACCAAATCTAACGCATATCGACAATTAAGTAAGACGACACCAATTGAAGATATGCCATTGAGTGAAGCTGTACATGTCTTGAGCCAAACACCGCAATTATTACGACGGCCGATTATCTTTGATGATCATCGTTTGTTATGTGGCTTTAATCAAGACGAAATTCGGATGTTCATTCCCCGCGACCAACGTGTCCGAAAGATGAAGTCGCTGGCTGAACATCAGATGGCGTAAGTCGACCAAGTTAAGCGTGTCTGGATCGGCTGAGGGCCAATAGTTAATTTAAAATTAAAAAAGAGTGCTAACTGTCCGATTAAACTGATATCGGCAGTTAGCACTCTTTTGCTTTTTTAGGCGTATTTATGAGCAACTTTGGCCGCAACAGCCGCCGCAATCGCACCTACGAGGTCATCAATAAAGGTATTAACGACCCCGGATTTGTCGGTGTCTAACTTTTTAATGACGCCTTCTTTAACTTTATCAACATAACCATAGTTGGTCACGCCGATAGTCCCGTAGATGTTAGCCATATTGAGGGCCAAGCCTTCATCAACGCCGAAGACCCCGGCATCGTTGGCAACAATCGTTTGCAGTGGTTCACTCAATTGTCCAGCAGTCGCTAAACGGTCAAGTTCGAGGGCGACCATGGCATTATTCAGTAGCTCTCGTTTATGCAAGACTTCTTTAGTTTCAGCTTCGCATTCGGCAATCGTTAAGTCAGGCACATATTTAGTCTGCAGTTTGAAGGTAATCTGCGCGATTTCATGATACGTAATCCCTTTTGCGGCTAGTGCCTGCACAACGAATTCGTAAGCTGCTTTGTCTGGATATTTAAATGCTTTATTATACATGGTCATCCTCCAATGAATTATTTTAATTAGGTTAATAACCGTCTCCGTTGATCAGTCTGTTCGCGGTGGGGCGGACCCTGCAGCCAAACTGCGGTCTGCAGGGCGCTTTCAAGCCAAAAACCACGTCTTAAAAGTCGGCCCAGACACTAACCTGGGCAAAAATCACCCAGCTAAGTGTCTCGACACGGCGAACAGACTGATCACTACGACTCAAACTAGTTTTCTCATTGCTTAATCAGCTAGTAAATTGATTCCGTTGGCTCTGAGTTAAAACTGCTGCCTACTGGTTATAGTAAACTTAAAAATATCGGTTAATTAACGCCGGGCGGGTCAGAATTGGCTCAGTGGTGTCGTTTATCTTGGTCGGTGTTTTTCCGACTTAAATAAAGCTCGGCTTGTAAAGACCGCTCTTTGGCTTCCAAACGCGGCCACCACGTTCCAGCCGATTTTGACCCAACCAGAGTGGTAAGTTCGATCTAACTGAAGTGTTTTTGACGATTATTGTAACCACCAGTAATATTAAGTTCGTTCACTAAGGTTACGTTCCTTATTATACTAGTCTTCAATCTAAAACCGAATTAAAGGTCCCACCAAATAAGTGGTCGTTTTGATTATTAATTGCGGTTTTAAGGGAAACGGGTAAAATAGACTAGTGGAGTTTGACGGGGAAAGTGGTGAATTTTGGTGAAACGATTCAAAACGGTACTGCAATTTCTGCTACTTGCCTTCGTAATTGGGGCTACGGTTGTCTTAATTGGTGCCGGTGGTAACAGCACCAAAATTACGAAAGTAACTAGTCAGTTGCGGTCGATGCCGACCCAGCCGATTAACAGTCAGTACCAACAGTCGAAAACGGCAACGATCTTTTTACATGGGTATAATGGTGGCGCCTATTCGACTGATTACTTAATTAAAAAAGCGGAAAAAGCTGGTGCGGCCCAAAAAGCGCTAGTGGTTAACGTTTATAAAAACGGTGTGATGGGTTTTAAGGGGTATTGGAAAAAATCGATTAAAAATCCGATGGTCCAGGTGGTCTTTCAAGACAATCATGCCACGCAGAAAACGCAAATTTATTGGTTACATCAGGTATTGGTACAGTTAAAAGCTAAATATGGTGTGACCAAGTACAATGCAGTCGGCCATTCACTAGGGTCTAATGATATTGTCAATCAGGCGCTAACTTATGGTCATGACCATCGTTTGCCTAAGTTACGTAAAATTGTCACGATTGCCGGGCCTTTTGATGGGTTGACCGGCTACCTGAATGCCGAAACGGAACGGCATGTGCAAGCGGTCGCTGCCAAGCCAACCCGTTTTACGCGACATTTTGCGGCGATGTTAAAACAGCGCGCGAATTTTCCGAAGCACGTGCAGATGTTGAATGTGATTGGTGATACGAACAGTGGTTTTAACAATGATGGCTATGTAGCGGTCGCGTCAGCGCGGTCAGTTAGTTATTTATTGCGGAACAAGTTGGCCCGCTATCGTGAAGAATTTTATAGTGGGGCGGATGCTGCGCATTGTGCACTGAATCAAAATCCAGCAGTCGCGCGCTCGATGATTTCATTCTTATGGTAATTAAGTTAGGGCGAAGATGTGAATCTTCTGCCCTTTCGTTGTTTAGAAAGTAGGTTAGGACATGGCAAAAATTTTTATCTCCGCTCAGATTCCAACAAGTGGGATTCAAGCATTGCAACAAGCCGGTTATGAACCAGCAGTCTATCAAGGGACTGGGTTAATTACCCCATCTGAATTGATCGCGGGGGTTGCTGACGCCGAAGTTTTGATTACCCCATTATCGACCCCCGTAACAAAGGCCGTTATTGATGCGGCACCTAAATTACGGTTGATTGCAAACTTTGGCGCGGGCTTTAATAATATTGATATTAACTATGCTGCCACCAAAGCCATTGCGGTGACGAATACGCCTGGCGTCTCAACAGCTAGTACGGCGGAAGTCACAGTTGGCTTAGTCTTAGCATTAATGCATCGGATGGTCGAAGGGGATCGTCTGATGCGGACAACTGGTTTTGATGGTTGGGCCCCGTTGTTCTTCTTAGGCCATGAGTTGGCTGGTAAGACACTAGGGGTCATTGGGATGGGTCAGATTGGGCAAGCCGTTGCCAAACGGTTGCATGCATTTGGCATGAATATTGTCTATACCCAGCGTCACCAATTGGACGTTTTTACGCAGAGCAAGACCGATGCGACTTATTTAACTTTAGATGAACTGCTGAAGACCGCTGACGTGGTGAGCTTACATGCGCCATTAACGCCGGCAACGCAGCATTTATTAAATGCTGACAAACTAGCCTTGATGCAGCCGAGTGCTTATTTGATCAACGCCGCGCGGGGCCCATTAGTTGATGAATATGCCTTGTTAGCCCAGTTGAAGGCCGGTCAATTAGCTGGCGCGGCACTGGACGTGTACGAAACTGAACCTAAGTTGACGCCGGGTTTTGCAGAGCTGAAGAATGTCATCTTAACGCCACATATTGGCAATGCTACCGTTGAAGCACGCGATGCCATGGCGAAGATTGTGACGGACAATGCACTGGCCGTTTTAGACGGGCAAGCACCAACCGCGGTAGTGAATGGCGTTGTAGAACCTAAATAAATTGGTATTAAAAAAGAGCTGACGCGAATCAGCTCTTTTTAATAACCACTACGTTTGGTGTGAAATGTCACTCTGGTTGGCCCAGAATCGGCTGAAACGTGGTGGTCACGTTTGCGAGCCATAGAGCGGTCTCAAAAGCCGGGCTTTATCTAAGTCGAAAACCATGACTAAGATAAACGACACCACTGAGCCAATTTTGGGCCGCCCGTTGTTAACTAACGGGAATTAAAAAAATAACGATTGATTATTTTAAGTCCAGTTATTTAGTCAAATTCCGTCGCGTTGATCCAATAAGGCGTCCCGCTAGTAGGAACGACCCGGTACCATTGGGTTTGAACGCCATCAATTGTCCGGAAGCCTTCACAGTTAACCGCTACGGTTTGACCGCGCAAGCTGCTGGTGTTACCGACTGGCTTTGATACATATAACGTATTCGGAATATGGTCGTAATAGGTCGTATTACTATCAGCCTTGACTGTCTTTTGAAGCGTTAAGTTCTTATTGAAGGTTAACGTGCCAAAGTCTAAAGCTTTACTGTAGACCCAGTAACGTTGGGCTGAAGTCGATTTCTTAAAGCGAATGCGATACCATTTTGACTTCTTAGTTGTCTTTGTCCCGATTGCATCAATATAAACGCGCTTGCCAGTGTAAGCTTTTGACCGTTTCCAAGTGTATTTCTTGGTTGCTCGGGTCCCTTTAATGTGATTATAGAGACGGTAGCTCGTATAACGGCTGCTGAGCTTAGCCGTTTCGGAGCCCGATCCTTTGCGGTAAGTGGCTTTTTCGTAAGCGGCATGATGAATCAGATTATACTGCCGTTTCACTTGTTGGTAGAATTGCGCCATTGTATACGCTTGCCCAAAGTACTTCCGACCAGCTGAGGCATAATAACCGGTCGGGTCACTATGGTCTGAGCCACCCAAGAACTTAGAAACGGATGCGTGTGACCAAACTGTTCCTTTACCATCGTAAGCCGCATCATTGGGCTTGAGATGGTATTTGTTCAAAATATAAGCCGTGTAGTAGGCTGAATTAGCGATCTGATGGGCAAAGGCGGACTTGCTGTGAACTTCGACCTGTTCAAATTGAACAAAGCGTTGGTTGGCAGCGGGACCGGCGCCCCAAGCTAAATAATTTGTATTGGCAATGTTGATGATGCGTGAGGCGTCCACGAAACTATGCACGAACGCGTTATTGTAATGGGCCTTCATATAGGCCATTTCACCATAAATTGTTGAGGTCGGGTTAGCCGTTTCATGAACGACGACACCTTCTGGTTTACCAACACCGTGACGGTATTTATACTTAGGAAAACCGCCCCAAATTGCCGTGGTGACTTTGGCATGTCCCACTTTTTGATTACTAATATAGCTGTTGACACTTTCAGCGTGGGCGGTAGTGGTTTGTAATGCGACACCGATACCGAACAAGGCGACGCCAGCCACGATTGTACGTCTGATAAATGACCCCGTTGAGACTAACTTCATTAAATATGCGACCTTTCCATCAATTCCTGAAGAGTTGAACTATCCTTTTTATCTGAAAAACTGTCCACTTTTTAGAATACCACTATTTAAACAACTTGGCGGTATCATTCAAACACCAAGTGTACCTTGCCAATGTTGCAAATCGATTACAACCAGTTAACATTACGAAATTTATATCCAGTTTTAAGATTAACCTTATTGATTAATTAATAAAAGGCGGCGAGTGAATTTGAAATCAAAAGTTAACTCAGTGTGGTGGGTCTATTTGGTGCTACTGGGGTTATGGAGTTTCCTAACACCGGTGATTCACGGTTGGTTACCTACAGTTGTGACTGGATGGCGTTTTGATTTCCTAACAGTTATGGTCAAAGCAATACCATGGACGGTTTTAACCTGGTGGGGGTGTCGGGTCTTTCGTGATCAATTAACCGATCAGCCGCGGCAATTATGGCACCTGCAGCTGACCAAAGTCTTCTGGATCAGTTTGTTAGTTTTAATCGGTATCCAAAGTGTCGGGCAATCGTGGCAGGCCCAGCCATTTAGATTGAATCCGAACCTATTAACTCGGGAGAATGGACAATTACTAAATGTCACTTTAGCGGCCGGTTTATTTGAAGAATGGTTTTTCCGTGGCTTTTTAACGAATAGCTTATTGAAGACTGGTCCATTTTGGCGTGTGAATCTTGCGCAAGCAGTAGCTTTTCAAGTGATCCACTTTCCACTTTACTTAGTTGCGGGTTACAGTTCGTTAATTTGGCTTGGTAATATTGCCTGTGTATTCCCGTTGGGGTTATTATTCGGTTGGAATTATCAACGTAGCCACAGTATTTGGCCGTCGATGTTCCTACATATTGCATGGAATAGCATGGTGTTTTTATTTAACTAGGTTGATTTAATTTGCCGCTCCGGTTGGGCTGGAATGATGCTGCTGAACGTCATCCAGCCCAGTCCCCGCTAACTGGCTTATTTAATATTGTTACGTTTGGTGCTAGTTGGCTTAAATTGCCACTCTGGTTGGGCCAGAATTGGCTGGAACGTGGTGGCCGCGTTTTCGTGCCACAGTGCGGTCTCGGAAGCCGGGCTCTATCTAAGTCGGAAAATCACCGACTAAGATAAACGACACCACTGAGCCAATTCTGGCCCGCCCGACGTTAACTACTGGAAAATTGTCAATTAATGTTAAATTATTTAACCGACTCATTTAGCCGAGAGGTTGGTTTCTAAAATGCTCAGCCGTGTCGTTGGCCCATGGCGTTCCAGCGTTTTAGGAACCAACCGGTAGGCGGCAAGTTCAACTAACACCAAGCGTAATATTGTTGGTAAATGGTATGCCACTAACCTGTTGGTCAACGAAGACGGTCAATGAGCGAGTTACTTAAAAGTTAACTTTACAGCGACTAAAGTAAATGAGAATATAATTAAAATAATGTCTTGACGATTAAAATAAACGGTGGTATTGTTAATGGCAAGTTAATATATTGAGCGTTGAACGTTACATCAAGTAGATGCAGGTCTGGGTGTCAGGAAGTCGGTGGTTGCTGCGAACCGATCAGGAGCTGTGGTTGAAATACGGTAACGGCTTTTCAAACTTGAAACGGGTAATAACTAGAACCGTTATCTTCTAGTGAGTGGGGGATTGTTTCATCAATCCTCAACCTGGGTGGTACCGCGACTAGTCTAATCGTCCCTGTTGTTCTTAGTGAACAATGGGGACGATTTTTTATATAGAAGAGGATGATTAGGATGACGATCAGACATTGTGGTGGGATTGCTCGATATTGCGAGTGCTAATAGTTGGCGTTACTGAAGACAGTTTTTACGAGGAGTAATGACGTATGAAGCAAACAAAAAGCACCCCTAAAATTAGCACATTAGAAGCAGTAATCGTATTGTTGGTTGTCCTAGGCATTATGAGTCTGGGCGTCATTGGTTTTGGCTTATCACCACAAGTTCCCGTGCTCTTAGCTATGGGCGTAGTTACCGCTTGGGCGATGTTACGTGGCTTCCCTTGGTCGGCAGTGAATGCCGGCATCAAGGAAGGAATTGACCAAGGGATTATTCCGATTTTTATCTTTATCTTGATTGGGGCGATGATTTCAACTTGGATTGCGGCCGGAACGATTCCAACGTTGATGGTGATTGGTTTTAAATTAATCAATGTTCAATGGTTCTTACCATCTGTCTTTATCGTTTGTACGTTAGTGGGCGCCGCCGTTGGTAGTGCCTTTACGGTCACCTCAACAGTTGGGATTGCGTTCTTTGGGATGGGCGTCACGATGAATTTGAATCCCGCATTAGTTGCTGGGGCCATTATTAGTGGCGGAATCTTCGGTGACAAATTATCACCTTTATCTGAAACCAATAACCTAGCGTCAGCAGTGGTTGACACGGATTTATTTGCCCACATCAAGCACTTATTATGGACGACATTACCAGCTGGGTTAATTTCCTTAGGGCTATTCGCCATGTTAGGCCATGACAATACGAGTACCAGCTTAGCGAAGATTCATCAGACGGTTGCGGTGTTAAATGGCAACTTTACTGTTTCGGCGTTGGCCTTGTTACCAATCGTTTTAGTCTTTGTCTGCGCGGGCTTCAAGATGCCAGCGATTCCAACGATGTTACTCAATATATTTCTTTCCGCTGGGCTGATTTTATTCGAACAACCCCAAACCACGATGACCAAGTTAACCGCAATTATTAACACGGGTTTCGTTTCAAAAACTGGTAATGCGAGTGTCGATACCTTATTATCGCGTGGTGGGATTGTCAGTATGATGAGTATGGTGGCCTTGATTGTGGTCACGTTATCACTAGGCGGGTTGCTCATGAAGTTTGGCTTAATCGGTCAGATTATGACGCCAGTTGCCAAGCACTTAACGAGTGATGGCAAGTTGATTACGGCTGGAATTATCACTTGTATCGGTGTCAACGTCTTTGTTGGCGAACAATTCTTATCCATCATCTTACCTGGACGGGCATTCAAACAAGCCTTTAACAACGGCGGCTTAGATAACCAATCATTAGGTCGTGTCTTGGAAGATGGCGGGACCGTCATCAACTACTTAGTGCCTTGGGGTGTTGGTGGGGTCTTCTTGACGACCACGTTAGGGGTACCAACGATTCAATACTTACCATTCGCCTTCTTCAGTTTACTTTGCCCGGTCATTTCAATTATTAGTGGCTTTACTGGGATTGGGTTGGCTCATGTTCATCAAACTAAGTCCGCTAAAATCCATCAAGCGGCCGAATTAAATTAATTGATTATAAGAAAACGTGTCTGACGATGAGGTCAGGCACGTTTTTTTGTTATTCAGTAATGTTGGTGGGAATCTTAATCGCGTCTTGAAAGTTGGTAAAAATCGGATGATTCAAATTGATACCCTTAGCTTTAGCGATAAACCAAGCTAAAACTTGGAACGGAATAATGGCTAATAATGGGGCTTTTAAAGGATCATCGACTTGATGCAATTGGAGTGTTTGACCGTCATTGATGGCGGGGTGCTCGCCGGTAAAGCTGATCGTGTAAATGTGTGGTGTCAGGTGTGACTCATAAGTTTTGACGGCTTGAAGTTGTTGCATGATGGCTGTCTTTGGGGTGTTCAATTCAATATAGAACTGCCGATGGGTTTCGTGGGCGCCTAGGTAGCCACCATGGGTAAAGTCAGCTAAGGTGTAGCCATGAGTTGGGACGCGGACAATTTCAGTGAATTTCGTCTGCATTTCAGCTAAAGTTCCGGCAACAATATTCGACCCAATTGCCGTGAATTGTTGGGCTAATCCAAAGTCAATCGTGAACTTCCGGTAATAGTCATTGGACCGTTGGATGGTTTCGTTGATGTGTTCGATCAGGAGCCCAAATTCATCAAGTTCTTGATTCGCAGCTAGTGTTGGCATTAGCTTGCGGTCAACAGCACTGCGTAACCCCAAGAACATCAGGGATAAGACGATAGCATTGTAGCTTAACGTAATGTAAGGAATTGTTTCTTTACCGGTTAAAATATCAAAAGTAGCATCGGTTAAGGTCGTTAGCGTTGACTCTTTTTGGGCGGTCATTGCAATCGTGTAGGCATTTGATTCGGTTTTAACTTTTTGCATGGCTGCTAAAGTCTCTGGATCTTGACCACTAAGTGAAATACCGATAACCGTATCGACGTTTGGATTGACGCGGGCATAGTTCGCATATAGTTGGGCATCTTGAACTTCGACTTGGACATCAGCAACCTTTTCCATATAAAAGCGGGCACTTTGGGCAGCATTGAGGCTGGAAGCAGTTGTTAAGATTAACCAGTGGGTTGTGTCAGTTGACGCTTGTGCCAGTGCTGCGCCGGTTTGATCTGGATAAGCATCTAGAATTTGATTGAGCACGGACTGCTCACGACGGATATAAGAAAGCATGGTTGGATTATTCATCATCATCATAGTATTGAACCCCTTGAACTCTTTTTAGTTAATAAGTTAAGACATCGCTTTCATGATAACCGGTAATCCGTTGTAAATCAACGTGAACCAAATAATTGATGAGTTTATTGGTTGTTTACTTGCCACTCTGGTTGGGCCAGCATCGGCTGGAACGTGGTGGCCGCGTTTTTGAGCCATAGTGCGGTCTCAAGAGCCGGGCTTTATCTAGGTCGGAAAACTACCGACCAAGATAAACGACATCACTGAGCCAATGTTGGTCCGCCCGACGTTAAATAACGGTATTAAAAAGTTAACTGTTGATTATTCTTAGTCCGGTCATTTAGCTGAGTGGTTGGTTTCTAAAATGTTCAGTCTTAGCTTTAAAATGGCGCATGGCGTTCCAATGTTTAAGAAATCAATCGGTAGGCGGTAATTAACATCAAGCGTGATAACGATTTATTTTGACCAGCTAATTATCCGAAAGATAGGATTATCGATAAACCTAACAATAGTTGTCCTAATCGACGAAGACGGTCAATCAACGACTATAGAGGTTTACCAACCGACAACCCAATTTGCATTTACCCTAGAAATCTGCTAAAGTTACGGACAATCAAAAATAAATGAATTGCCTATATAATGCCATGATATGGATGGCGAGTTTCTACCCAGTGCCGTAAACACTGGACTATAAGCGAATTGAGTCGATCGATACCACCACAACTCGCTTTGTGGTGGCGTCGGTCGATTTTTTGCTCCTGATATGATAGGCAGAAGGAGAACATTTTGACGAAAACAGTGGATATGGTTATTACCGGGGCCCAAGTATTAAACGTGTTGACTCGTGAATTTGAAACCACGAGTCTGTGGATTGATCATGGCCATATTATTAGTAATTTAAAAGATGAACCGTACCAGGCCCGTGAACAGGTTGATGCAACCGGCAAATGGATTGTCCCGGGCATGATTGATGCCCATGTACACATGGAAAGTGCGATGGTGGCGCCGAGTGAACTAGGTAAAGTCCTGTTACAACATGGGGTTACCGCGATTGCGACTGATCCGCATGAATTGGCTAATGTGGCGGGAATCGCGGGAATCCAATATTTGATTGATGATGCGCGCCAGACACCACTCGATGTTTTCTTCATGTTGCCATCTTCAGTCCCTTGTGTACCATTTGATGATAATGGGGCAACATTGCATGCGGCTGACTTACGACCGTTATATGCGCAGCCGGAAGTACGTGGACTCGCGGAAGTGATGGATTATGGTGCCGTTGAACGTGGGGATGCCGATACCCTGGCTAAGATTCGCGATGCCAACGCCCATGGCTATCACGCTGATGGGCATGCGGCCGGCTTAGATGCGCATCAGTTGAACGTGATGCGCAATGCTGGTTTAGATACGGACCATGAATGTACGACGGTCCCAGAAGCGTTAGCACGCGTTAAGGCAGGCATGTTTGTCTTCTTACGAGAGGGGACTGTTGAACGCGATGTGCAGGGAACCATTGGCGCTGTCACGGAAGCGAATGCCAGTCGGTTTGCCTTTTGTACTGATGATAAGACGATTGCGGATTTAATGACGGAAGGGTCGATTGACTATAACGTTAAGCTGGCCATTGCTAGCGGGATTCGGCCAGCATTAGCCTATACAATGGCCAGCTATCATGCTGCTAACGCCCATCGTTTAACCGATCGGGGTAGTTTGACGCCCGGTAAATTAGCAGATCTAGTGGTTTTAGATGATGTTGACCAAGTCAAGGTTAGCCGAACGATGAAGAACGGAATATGGATTGACGAAGAAGCAACCACCAAACCATTAGCCTTTACGGCGACTCGGATTCAGCAGCACGCCACGCTCGCGGACTTGGCGTTACCATTAACTACGGGAAAGGCCAACGTGATTGGTGTGCAGCCGAACCATATTGAAACAGATCACCTGATTAAGCAAGTGCCAGTGGTTGCAGGTCAATTTGTGACGGATTTGGACCAGGATATTTTAAAAATGGTTGTTGTGGAGCGGCATCGTCATACCGGTCGGGTTGGCGTTGGCTTGGTACATGGCTTTCAATTGAAGCACGGGGCAGTTGCTGGTTCAGTGGCGCATGATGCCCATAATATTGTGGCAGTCGGGACCTCGGATTTGGCAATTTTACGCGCTATCACGCAGATTACGCATACTAATGGCGGCATCGCGGTGTCAGATGATCAACAAGTGACGGCGACGTTGCCGTTAGCGATTGGGGGCCTATTATCCGCCGCCGGCTATGAGACGGTCGCACAACAGTTAGCCGAGATTAAGACGGCTTATAATCAATTATGTGATCAGCCGATTGCCTTTGATCCGTTTATTACCTTGTCTTTTCTAACGTTACCAGTGATTCCAACGTTAAAATTAACCGATCGAGGATTGTTCGACTATGACAGTTTTGATTTTATTTCGGTCGATAAATAATAGTCATAAAATAAAGCAACCCGAATTGGGGTTGCTTTATTTTTTGCGGCGGTTGCGATTTCGATAAGCTAAAGGCAACGCTAGAATCATATAACCAAAGTCGACCAGAATCGCTTGACGGAGGTCGATCTTCATCAAGACCACCGTGACAAAGGTTAGGACAACGATGAAAATCAGGGATTCTTTGGACCAATCCAAGACCCATTGCGGCATGGTATCACATCCATTTCATTTCCCCTCAGCATAGCACTAACAAATCTGATTTGGCAACGCTTTAATTCTGAGTGGTGCTTGGCGATTTCTTAGTCGTGGCTTTCGTTTGGGAACGATCCCGTAAAGCCCGCAAGGCCCAAAGGATTGAAACGGTGTCGACAACTTCTTGTAGCATCGCCCCAAATAAGGCGGGAATAATCCCGGAACTAGCAATGAGCATAAGAATCGTACAGATGGCAATCCCAATCCAGACTGCTTGCTTAGCCACATTCAAGGTGTCTTTGGAGATTTGAATTGCGGTTACCACGCGACTGAGGTCATCTTTTAAGATTACGACGTCAGCGGATTCACTGGCGGCGGTTGATCCATGAGCGCCCATGGCAATCCCAACATCGGCGACGGCTAGCGAAGGGGCATCATTCACGCCATCGCCGACCATAATGACGGGACGCTGATCATTTGGAACAGCTTTTAAATTCTTAATCTTATCAGCTGGGAGTAAGTCAGCTTGAACGGTATCAATCCCAACTTCAGCGGCAATACTATCGGCGATCGCCCGTTGATCCCCCGTGAGCATCATCACGTTTTGAACGCCTTCAGCATGTAACGCCTGCAAGGTCGTAGCAGCTTCGGGCCGGACATTATCAATAAAGGTGATGACCCCGGCGTAGTGGCCATCAATCGCGACGTAAATGGCGGTCTGGGCTAATGGTTGTTCAGTCGTGTCAGGATCGACGAATGCTAATTTGCCGACTTTAACGAGATGGTCATCAACGGTGGCAGTGACCCCACTACCGGTAACTTCGGCCAAATTATTCGCAGCGCTAAGTGGCTGGTCGGCTGCATATTTAACGATGGAACGGGCCAGAATATGACTGGAATTTTGTTCCGCACTAGCAGCTAGATGTAAGATTTCCGCGGCGGTAAATTCAGCTTGTGGCTGGATTTGGTTAACCGTTAATTGGCCACTAGTAATTGTCCCAGTCTTATCAAAGGCGGCGGACTTAGCTAGCGACATCTTTTCAAGCATATCACCGGTCTTAACCACGATCCCATTGCGGCTGGAGCGACTCATCCCAGAGACTAACGCAACGGGTGCTGCCAAGATCAAAGGGCACGGTGAAGCAACGACGAGAACTTCGGCGAAGCGATGCGGGTCCCCGCTAAGTGCCCAGGCTACCCCAGCAATCACATAGGCAACTAAGGTAAAAGGCACCGCGTATCGGTCAGCCAAACGAACAAACTTCGCCGGTCGGGCTTCGGATTCTTGAACTAACTTCACTAATTGTTGATACTGACTATCAGCAGCAACTTTATCGACGACCATCGTCACGGCACTATCACCGTTAACAGCCCCAGACATCAGGTCATCGCCAAGCGTTTTTTCAACGGGTTTGGATTCACCAGTTAAGGAAGATTCGTCGAATAAGGCGGTTCCTTGGATCAAATGCCCATCAACCGGGACGAGCTCGCCAGGCTTAACGACTAATTGATCGCCAACTTGGGCAGCGTCAACGTCAATATCAGCAAGCTGGCCATCAACGAGCCGATGGGCGACTTGTGGGGAATTATCTAAGAGGGCTTTTAGTTCTGTATTCGCCCGTTTGGCGGCGTAATCCTCTAATGAATCGCCACCGGTCAGCATAATTAGAACGACTAGTCCCGCCCAGTACTCACTGACCGCTAATGTTGCAACAATGGCAGTGATGGCTAATAAGTCGACCCCGTATTTGCCAGAACGCAAGGTTTTGATCATTTCAACTAACATTGATAGCGCCATAATCGAGCCCATCACGGTGATGATGACTTGCGCGGTTAGTTGCCAATGGAAGCCGAATTCTAAGATTAGCGCTAAAATCCCAATACTAACGGTTAAAATCAATTTGTAGTAATGTCGCATAAAAAGCACCTTCCTTTTTACTGTGTAACCGATTCCTTTACTGTTATCATTAGAATAACACTAACAAAAATAAATTCAATTAGTTTAGAATGATTCTAAATAAAAATTAATAATTTGCGGAAAAACCGATTAATTTTCAGAAAAATCGGCGTTTTTGCGGCTAAAAAAGCGGTCTTATCCCTATCATGATAGGCTTAAACTCCCGTTAAACCGGCTATTTGAATTATTTTCTAATGCTAGTATAGTAATAGATGAACATCAGATATATCAGACGAAAAATACTGAAATCAGCATTTGTATAAGACGGGTCGCGCTGTACAGGTGGTAACTTGTTACCCTGCCGTGCGACTTTTTGTGTATTATGGGACTATTTTAGCTACCGTTTTACAAATGACGTATCTGAATTCAAGGGGGTTATCCATTAGCAAGATATTTATAGAGTGTGAACGACGGCGGGTAGTTGGTGAGCATTGCCTAGCTAAGTCAATGATGGGGTGGTTTTCCGCATCCTTGACTTAGCGTAGCAAGCGGAGCCAACTGCCGGAGTGAACACGTTTCAGCAAATTTGCCGAAACGTATTCGCCAGAGCTGAAGCCTGCGCTTAGGTACGCCAACCAACCGTTCGGAAGAGCGCCGAACCATTGGCTGGCTAGCCTAATGATCAGTTTCAACCCGCTCTGACTCACACTCTAAGCTAAACTGGTAAGTACCAACGTAGATGAAGCAATTTAATAAGTTTGTCAGTATGGCGCAGGTCTAAGTTCACCAACGGAAAGAAGGAAATTCTGCTACTGATTTTGAGTTAGCACAAACCGAACTGGACCTGCAAGCCGATTTACCTTATTAAAACTAAGGGTACTGAGTGCTTCGAGGAGTAACTCGAAGGGGTGTACCGATTGCTAGTCGGAAATTAACGCGTGGGGACTCCCATTAACTTGGGAGGAAGAACCACGAATTTTATTGATATATCGAATGGATATTTTCAGTAGCAGGTTTATTATTTTAAAAAGTAAGAATATTGATTGGTGGGTGTACTTGCCAACAATTGGTTTGTTTGCAGTGGCTTCGATTTTTCTATTAGTCGGCGGTCAATCATTGGAAGCAGGTTTGGGGGCAATCCTCAACTGGCTGACAGGCAATATGAGCTGGTTATACATGCTGGTCTATGTCATCAACTTTATCTTTTTCATTTACTTAGGCTTGAGTAAATTCGGTAAAACCAAGTTAGGCGGTCCCAAGGATAAGCCAGAGTTTTCAACCTTCCATTGGGGCAGTATGGTTTACGCTACGGGGATCGATGCCAGCATCTTAATGTTGAGTATCGTTGATCCGTTACGTTATTTACAAAGTCCGTCATTCGGCATTAAGCCGTTTTCTAATTCCGCTTATAATTATGCCCACATGTTGGGTCAATTCAACTGGGGACCAATGGCGTGGATGATGTTTGCTCCCGCCACAATTGCGATTTCGTACGCCATGTACGTTAAGCATATCAAGGTCCAACGTTTAAGTGCTGCGATTTCTGTCTTAGAAGGTGACAGCTTAGGTAAACGTATTGCTCGTAACCTGGTCGACTTTTTAGTCGTTATTGGGATTATGGGTGGTGTCGGTACCTCAGTTGGGATGGAAATTCCAGTTATTTCTAAAGTGTTGAGCACCGTTACCGGGATTCCGGATACGATGATGCTCAAACTCGGTTTATTCGCCATTTTATTCGTTATCTTTGCTACGGCGGTCTTTCATGGGTTAACCAAGGGGATCGGCCGGTTGAGTTCCGCCCATATCTGGTTAGCGATTGGCTTTTTAGTCATCGTACTAGTAGTCGGCCCAACGTTATACATTTTGAATTCCGAAACGAACAGTATCGGACTATTCCTTAATAAGTTTGTCAGCATGAGCTTCAATACGGCTGCTAACGGTAAAGTCACCGTCATGCAAAGTCAAACGATCTTCTACTGGGGCTGGTGGTTATCCTTTATGCCAGTGATGGGCTTATTCATTGCCCGGATCTCACGCGGACGGACCATTCGCCAAGTCTTAGGTGGGATGTTGTTGTGGGGCTCGTTAGGCTGTGTCAGCTTTTACGCAATTTTAGGTGGTTACGCCTTGTACTTGCAAAAGATGGGGATTGTCAACTTAGTCCATATCTTGAACACGCAAGGTCAAGCTGCTGTGATTGCCGCTGTATTGACGACGTTGCCGCTTAAGATGATCATGTTAGTACTCTACTGCTTATCATGCTTCATCTTCTTAGCCACAACCGTGTCATCATTTGCGTTCATCACGTCATCTTTCACTAGTAAAAAGTTGGAAGTTGGTCAACAACCAAGTCGGTTCAATCGGATGAGTTGGGTAGTTATTTTCTTACTCTTCTCATTAGGATTGGTGACAGTCGGGGGCTTTAAAGCCATCCAGTCGATTTGTGCGATGTCTGGGTTCCCACTGATTGCCGTGGTATTGATCATGCTTTATTCGATCCATCGTGATTTAACAACTGATCCGGTCGAAGAAGCTGCTAAAGCAACCGCTAAGGCAACGGCTAAAGCCAAACGGAAGCAGTTAGCACGGGATGTTGAAATCTCGACGAAGACTGATTATGCACGTGAACGGTCACGGCGAAAGTCAACATCGGCCCAAGAAACCGATTAGACTGTTTCTGAAAACAAAGTTCAATAAAACCCGGTTAATTGCATTGCCTTTCAGGCACAATTAACCGGGTTTTTGTGTACGTTACGTTTGGTGCTAGTTGGATTTTACTTGTCACTCTGGTTGGCCCAGAATTGGCTGGAACGTGGTGGCCACGTTTGTGAGCCAAGGGGCGGTCTCACAAGCCGGGCTTTATCTAAGTCGGAAAACCACGACTAAGATAAACGACACCACTGAGCCAATTCTGGCCCGCCCGTCGTTAATTATCGGATAGTTATCATTAAATCCATACATTTAGCCGAGAGGTTGGTTTCTAAAATGCTCAGCCGTGTCGTTGGCCTTAGTGCGAGTGGTCTACTCGGACTTAGACCAAGGCCAGTTTTGAAGACCGTTCTTTGGCTTCAAAATGGCCCATGGCGTTCCAGCGTTTTAGAAACCAACCGGTAGGCGGCAATTTTAACTAGCCCCAAGTGTGCTACTTTACAAAATCTATACAATAACTTTACTTTGAAATGGTCGTAGATTTACACCAAGCTCATATACTTGACCTGTGTTTTAAACATAAGTCATCAGTGGTCGGCATACCACGGTCAAAAGAGATTGGGTTAGTCATTATTTTTGGGGGATGTTCTAGCTAATGACCATTAATTATGGGGATTATGGGCATCAGTATATTGAACATCAAAAAAACGGCGTTGACTTGAAAGTCGATGCCGTTTTTTGTTATTTATTGGGTTTCTTAACAGCTTTTTTGCCGATCTTCTTTTGCTTAGCTTTCGGACGTTGCCGTAAAAGATCTTTGAAGGTCGCAATTTCAGCGGTGTGCTTGTCGCTCCACTCTTTATAATTGGAGTGGGAGTCGGTATCACTGATTTTAAGTCCAGTTTCTAACCAGAATAGGGCTTCTGTCAATGAGCCGAAGTTACGCATCCACAAGGTGTGCCCATTGTCAGAGTCCAGGGCAACGTAGGATTTGTAGTGTGGCGTCAAGAAGGTATGCTTCACAATTTTAAAAGCAGCCCGACGTCGCGTCATTTTGTAATCTGGTAAAATGTAGCGACCAGGTGCTGTTAGCTGTGGAACGGAATTTTTACGTTGTTCCTTATATTCCGTTAGCATCGCTTTGGCGCGGTCGGCACTAACGAGTGAGATATTAAATTTTGACATGGCAGGGCTCCCCTTGATAATTGCAGTTTAATTGAATGGCATAATAAAAGTTGGTCTTATACTGTTAATGATAGCGCATTTTAGTATAAACTCGAAATATAAAAACTTGATTTTAGCGCGATTTAAAGAATCTTGCGATAAAATTAAGAAAAAGGGTGTCACTGAGTGAAATTAGGGCGCTACCTCCAACCTAAAAAAGGCTCGAGTCAATTTCGGCTCGAACCTTTTTTATTATGGCAAATCGTTACCAGCAGCGAAGTAGATGTCATACCATTCCTGACGGGTTAAGTCGATATCGGCGCCAGCGGCATTCTCGGCGAGATGTTTAGGATTCATTGTGCCTAGGATAACTTGCATGTTAGCCGGATGACGTAAGATCCAAGCAGTTGCGATGGCTGACTTAGTCGTCTGTTTTTCATCAGCTAAGGTTTGCATGGCAGCATTTAGCTTTGGAAACTTCGGATTATCGAGGAAGATTCCGGCAAACATCCCATATTGATAAGGGGACCAAGCCTGGATCGTCATGTGATGTAACCGTGAATACTCAATGATTTCGCCATCATGATTAAGACTGCGGTCATCTTGCATATTGGTGTGTAGTCCGAAATCAATGGCTCCAGTATGCATGATGCCGAATTGGAGTTGGTTGATCATTAAGCGTTGACTCAAAGCTGATTGCAATAAGTCAACCTGCATGGGATTAAAGTTAGAAACGCCGAAATGGCGGACTTTACCACTAGCCTGTAGTGCGTTAAAGGCGTCTGCGACTTCGCTAGGGTCCATCAATGGGTCAGGACGGTGCAAGAGAAAGGTGTCGAGGTAATCCACGCCTAGCCGTTGTAATTCGCCATCTACAGCATCAAGGATATGTTGCTTGGAGAAATCATAACGTTTCCCTGGGACAATCCCACCTTTAGATTGAATATAAAGATTGTCGCGGTTAACATTTGCTTGCTTTAAAGCGGCACCAAAAATTTTAGAAGAGTCACCATTACCATAAATATCCGCGGAATCAATGTAGTTGATCCCTAAATCAACAGTGGATTCCAACACAGTCGTGGCTTGATCCACAGTGAGGGCATTCATACGCATAATCCCCAGGGCAACGGTGGAAGCTTGCAAGCCACTTTGACCTAAATTGAGTGTTTTCAAGTTAAAAAACCTCCTTGTTAGTTCCTCTAGTATAAAGGTTGTGACTGATTGTGTAAACGATTACAGTAGATGGTTAGGCTAGCACTATCTGGTACGTATATGTTGTATTTGATTGATTATGAGTTACTAACGGTATTTTTTTAGTCGAATCAGTGCCTGAATACCAATGATGATACCCATGATGCCGCCGGTCCAAATGCCAGTCCAAATATAATGCCATTGTGTTAGTGTGTGAAGTAAGTTAGTGCCATCAAAGTAATGGTCCAGTAGGGTAGTTTGAAAATAAAACCATAGTCCAGTGTAAACGGCACTGAAGCTCATCTTTTGTCCAATGTGCAAGTAGGCTTGTTTGAGATCATGGGTAGTTACTTCAGTATCGGTAATGTGGGCACGGTGTGAGGCAAGTAGAACGTAGGGGCAAATGACTAACATGAAGTAGCCAACTTGAAGTGAAATAACAATGCTGATGGCATCCTGTGGACGATTGGCAACAGTCAATCCAGCGACAAACAGTGAAATGAAGCTGAACGGCAGCAAAAGCATAAAAGCGTTCGTGCCAATCCGATTCACTTCTTGACGTTTATATTCATCAAAAGTTCCAGAAATACCAAACCAGTGTTTGACGATCGTATCACGTAAACTTTTTTTGCCTGCCATGGTTATCCCTCCCAAAACAAATGATTCAAATCTGTTTGTAAGATTCTAGCTAAGTGAATACAAAGATCCAGTGAAGGGTTATATTTGTCGTTTTCGATTAAATTAATGGTTTGACGAGCAACACCGATTTTTTGAGCGAGCTGAAATTGAGTCAGGTGGGATTGTTGACGATATTTTTTGACTTGATTCAAAGCAGGACTTCCTTGATAGCAGCGTTTCAGTCGCGCTTTTTTGATTGAGAGCTGGCGACTGATTTTTTGACGCCTAAAGTGTAGTCCCTGGTGTTCATGATGTCAATTATATATGACACCACGAAGTCACTAAATCGCAAGGTATCTTGAATAGTGGGAGGTGGCAAGTTTAACCAGTATCGGTCCTAGCCGCTCCGAATCGAGTTTCTAAGCACAAAAAAATAGAACCCAAGGCTTCTCAACTTGAGTTCTACTTATGAGGAATAACCACCGTTAACAAGATTACGTTGTTCAGTGTTCTTAATGCGTTACACCTTCATACTATTCAATTTTACGTGTGTCCAACTTCTAACGGACTAACCCGTACTTATTGTATCTATCTGCTTTAGTCGATCAAAAGTAAATCCTTACTTGATTCGTGACTCTTCAAACGGGTTTTAACGAAAGTCGAACTCGCGTTTATAACTTGGTAATGTCTTCGTAACAGACATGCACCTCCGTTTAAACTTTTAATGCCTAAGCCTACAATGGAACTGGTACTAATGGTACTTAAATCTCAGGAACCATGGTACTAGTGGAACTTAAATCTGGTCATCGGCGACACCTGTTTCCAACTCTTAAAGTTAAATCTAGATAGTCTTGATAACACCAATTAAAACGTGATGCGGTTACCGTTTATTCAAGGATCAACGTTCAGTCATCCAACGCAAATCTCCCGACACTCGCTGAACCGATAACGCTAAGCAATGCCTGAACTGGTCTCGGTAACGACCATAACCTGTGGAACTTAGATGTCTAACGTGTTGGCGACATCTATCAAACTCTTTATTGAGAAGCTTGCTAACGAGGTTGTAATTCCTTTCCTCACTTAGTATACTAACAGTTTTTGTAAGCGGTTGCAATAGAAAGACCCTACTTTTTTTAGTTGACTTAACATTTTTTTAGAAAGACTGATATACCGGTGTTCTTAAAATGATTTTATTTTTAAATAAGTCGTAACTAGTTGGATTAAATTGCCACTCTGGTTGGTCCAGAATTGGCTGGAACGTGGTGGCCACGTTTTCGAGCCAAAGGGCGGTCTCGAAAATCGGGCTTTATCTAAGTCGAAAACCACGACTAAGATAAACGACACCACTGAGCCAATTCTGGACCGCCCGGCGTTAATGACTGAGTATTTAAACATGAACGATTATTTTTTGCTAAGTTGGACTTGGCTGAATAGGACAGGGTCGTCGATGTCGATACGGCAAGTCAGTGTAGTTAGTTTTAATGCCTTTTCAAAGCCGTAACTAAGGTGTCTTTGTTCTAAAGGCATTTCAACGCCATAGTTTATAGTTAAGTGTTGATTAGCGTAGGCGGGCTGGATGATGCTCAGTGGTGTCGTTTGACTTAGACCGGGTGATTTGTCCCGGCCTTAGTCAAAGCCCGGCTTTTGAGACGGCTCCATGGCTCAAAAACGTGGCCACCACGTTCCAGCATCAATCCAGCCCAACCGGAGTGGGAAGTCACGCCAATCCCAACTCATCCCAATAAAGGAATAAAAAAAGAAGCCGAGAATTTAATCTCGACTCCTTTAATAACGCGAATATTCTGACAAAACTCACTAACGAATAACGTTGGTTATCACAGTTTTGGCAATGGCATCCACTTCTTGTAGCCAGTGTAGTCCGCAGTATGCAACAACTTTTCAGCATTAGCGACCCGTTCAGGAGTTGGAGAATCAATACCTTCCAAGCGATATTTGATCTTCATTTCATGATACTTTTTAACTCCTAAAGTGTGGTATGGCAATACTTCGACCTTTTGAACGACATTATTTGGAATCTTAGCGATGTAATCGCCAAGTTCAGTCAAATACTTGTCGTAATCGGTGCGTTGCGGTACGAGTACGTGACGAATCCACATATCGTCGTGGTGTTGGGCCATGTACTGAATCATGTCCAAAATATTTTCGTTGCCGTATTGGGTCAACTTCTTATGTTCAGCGGAGTTGATGTGCTTGATATCGACCAACGAAATATCGGTGACTTCCATCAAACGTTCAAACTTGCCGAAGAAAGGTTGTTCACGGGTGAATGGTTGGCCAGACGTATCTAGACAAGTACTGATATTCATCGCTTTAGCCTTTTCGAAGAGTTCCAAAATAAAGTCAATTTGTACCAGTGATTCGCCGCCACTAACGGTGATACCACCTGTTTTGCCCCAGAACTTACGGTATTTAGCCGCGTCCGCTAAAATTTCATCGGTGGTCATTTCATCACCAACATTTAGTTTCCAAGTGTCAGGGTTGTGACAGTACTGGCACCGCATATGACATCCTTGTAAGAACGCCACATACCGAATTCCCGGTCCATCCACTGATCCAAAAGTTTCAATAGAGTGGACATAGCCCTTGACTGGTTCATTAGTGGTTTGATCCGCTGTAACTGTTTTATTCTCCATGAGCCTTGCCCTCTTACGTTTAAAGATTAATTACATTGTTTCGAAGAATGTCCGTGAAATAACATCATCTTGTTGTTCCTTGGTTAAGTCGGCGAAGTAGACACAGTAGCCGGAAACCCGAACAGTCAAGGTAGGGTATTCTTCTGGGTGTTTCTGAGCGTCAATCAAAGTTGCTTTATTGAAGACGTTGATGTTCAAATGCATCCCGTCGTTATCCATGTAACCATTTAACATGTTTACAAGGGTGTCTTTACGTGATTCCATATCATGGCCTAAGGTGTTAGGTGTAACGCCAAAGGTATTTGAAATCCCGTCAGTTGCGTAACGATAAGGGATCTTAGCAGTTGAAAGGAGTGAAGCCAAAGCCCCGTTCTTTTCAGCGCCGTAAGCTGGGTTAGCACCTGGTGAGAATGGTTCGCCTTTTTGACGGCCATTAGGCGTAGTCCCAGTGTTCTTACCATAGACAACGTTTGAAGTGATGGTCAGAACTGAAGTTGAAAGTTTAGCCCCACGATAGAGATGATGGGTGTTCATCTTCGTATAAAGTTCTTTGACTAACCATTTAGCAATGTCATCTACACGGTCATCGTTGTTCCCATAACGTGGGTAATCGTTGTCAGCCTTGAAGTCGACCGCGATGCCTTTTTCGTCCCGGATAACTTTAACATGACCATACTTGATAGCTGAGATTGAGTCGGCAGCATGTGATAAGCCAGAGATCCCAGTAGCGAAGGTCCGGTCTAAGTTAGTATCCTTCAAAGCCATTTCAGCAGCTTCGTAGTAATACTTGTCATGCATGTAGTGAATGGCATTCAGTGAGTTAACGTAAACGTCAGCTAACCAATCCATCATCTTGTCGAACTTCTTCATGAATTCATCGTAATCGATGTATTCTGAAGTAATTGGTTCGTAGGCTGGTCCAACTTGTGCTTCAGCGATTTCATCTTTCCCACCGTTGATGGTGTAAAGGATGGCCTTAGCTAAGTTAGCCCGTGCACCGAAGTATTGAATCCCATCGGCAACTGGTTGTGCAGAAACACAGCAAGCAATGCCGTAGTAGTCGGTACCCCATTGTACCCGCATTAAGTCATCATTTTCGTATTGGATGGTTGAACTGTCGATTGAAACTTCCGTTGCATAACGCTGGAAGTCTTCTGGCAAGTTGGATGTCCAAAGAATAGTGATGTTTGGTTCTGGAGCAGCACCCATGTTGTCCAAAGTCTTCAAAATACGGAAAGCAGTCTTCGTAATGTGATGACGGCCGTCAAGACCAACACCACCCATTGATAAGGTTGCCCAGATTGGGTCGCCTGAGAAGAGGGCATTGTATTCTTCAGTCCGGATAAAGCGAACCATCCGTAGTTTCATGACGAATTGGTCGATGATTTCTTGGGCTTGGGTTTCGTCGATAACGCCGTTGTCCAAATCACGTTGGATAAAGATATCCATGGTGGTATCAATCCGACCAACAGACATCGCGGCACCGTTTTGAGTCTTGATAGCTGCTAAGTAGCCGAAGTACATCCATTGAACAGCTTCTTGAGCAGTTTCGGCTGGCTTGCTAATGTCGTAGCCATAGCTAGCAGCCATCTTCTTCATGTCGTTTAAGGCACGATATTGTTCTTGAACTTCTTCACGAAGTTGGATAACTTTGTCAGTTAATTCGCCATCGCCAATGTGTGCGAAGTCGTTAGCTTTTTCGGCCATTAAGCGGTCGATCCCGTAAACGGCAACCCGTGGTAAGTCAGGAATAATCCGGCCACGTGCATAAGCATCTGGTAAACCAGTAACAATCTTGTAGTGACGTGCTTTACGCATGTCTGGGGTATAAACATCAAAGACCCCTTGGTTATGTGTCTTACGATAGTCATTAAAAATCTTGTCGTTTTCTTCATCAGGAGTAAAGCCGTATGACTTAAGGGCATCATCAGCCATCCGGATCCCACCAAATGGCATGAAAGCACGTTTCAAAGGTTTGTCAGTTTGGAGACCAACAATCTTTTCAAGGTCTTTTTCAATGTAGCCAGGACCATGTGACGTAATGGTTGAAACAACTTTAGTGTCAGCATCTAAAACGCCGCCAGCTTCACGTTCTTTTTTCTTTAAGGCTAAGACTTTGTCATTCAAAGTCTTAGTTGCTGCAGTTGGTCCAACTAAGAAACTTTCATCACCGTTGTATTGTGTGAAGTTTTGTTGAATGAAATCACGAATGTTGATTTCTTCTTGCCAATGACCGCCCTTAAAGCCTTTCCAAGCTTTTGGAGTTGTAGTTTTATCAAATGTGATCATTTGTTTCGCCTCCATAATTAAAATCCAATTGGATTATATAAAAACTTTTACAATTGAATCATACCATATTTGAGCAATATTGTAAGCGATTCCATGAAATATTTTTAAAAATAAAATCACTAATAAAAATAAAAAACTATCGAAAACGCTTAAGTTTAGCTATATCAAGGATTTATAAGCTTAATTTAAGAACGTAAGACGACTTAAATAAATTCAGAAATTATATTGACCAAAGTGTTGATAATATGCCAATTTTAGATATCAATAATTTAATATAGAAATCGAATGGGGGATTAATAATTTGATTAACAAGTTGAATTGATTTTTAATCCAGAGCGGTTTGCCGTTGCTTTTGTGATGAATTTCGTTATGATAAAGGGGGACAACAGTCTGCAAGCATTCAGCTTTTGCGAATGTGCAATGATGAAAGGGTGGCTCAGACTAGTGATTGAGAAACTAACACAATATATTGACAGTTGTATTCAAGCTGGCGACATTTATGGTGCTTCAGTGGGGATTATTACGCCCCAAGGGATTAATCAGTACTACCATGGTAAACAAGGTAACGCCGAGTTTGGTATCGGTTTAGATGCGTCGATGATTTATGATTTGGCGTCTGTCACAAAAGTCGTGGCGACGACGACCCGGATCTTCCAGCTATTATCCGATCATACGATTCGCTTAGATGACTCCGTAGCCCGGTTTTTACCTGGGTTTAAGCATACTGAAATAACGATTAAAGAACTTTTGCTTCATAATAGTGGCTTACCAGCTGATATTGATAATTTGACGGCGATGAATCGTGAAGACTTGATTACGGCGGTCTATGATGCCGAGCTGATTAACAAACCAGGTGAAAAAGTCGTTTATTCCGACTTGGGTTACATTATTTTAGGTTGGATTATCCGTACGGTCGATGGGGCTTTGGCGCGTAGCATCCAGGATCATGTTTGTTATCCGTTGGCGATGACTAATACTGGGTATAATTTGAATCGGCCCAAGATCCGGTTTGTGCCAACTGAGTTCGATCCACGCCGGGGACAAATCCAAGGCCAAGTTCATGATTATAAAGCGTTCTTGTTGAATGGCGAGAGTGGTCATGCTGGTCTATTCTCAACACTAACTGATTTAACCGTCTTTGTTGAAATGATGTTGAACTTTGGTGAGTACCAAGGCAAACGGGTTTTGGATGAAAACGTCTTTGATTGGTTAGGCGAATACGATGTTGAAGGCCGGACCCTTGGCTGGGAACGTCGAGCTGGTAAACATCAGTACTTCCATACTGGTTATACTGGTCCGGCAATTGCCTTTGACTTAGATCGTCAATGCGGGTTGGTTGTGTTAACAAATCGCGTTTATCCAACGAGTGATAATCAGATTTGGAATCGCGATCGTGCCCATGTCTTTAACTTATTTTTCGATGAAGCATAATAAAAAACGTTTAGCTTCTTTATATAGAAGCTAAACGTTTTTTTGCTACAACCAAGACCAGCGTAATCGCTTATGCAGCAATTGATAGACGGCAAATCCGATGATGACACCGGTCCAATTAGTCAACACATCATCGACTTCAACCCAACGCTGCAGATTTACTAGCCAGTCTAAGATGAACTGACCGGTCTCTAAAGATAGTCCGGTGAGCAGTCCGAGCGAGATGAGTCGCCGCCAAGTACAAGTCGGCTTGTTCCAACCAATTAAAAAACCAAGCGGCATAGTTAATAAGACGTTGAGCCAAAATTCAAGGTCAAGATGTCGGAAAGGATTAAGAATTAGTTTAACGGGTCCCCACTGAATGTATTGCAACGTGACGTTACCACCGAAGTTGTAGGCAGTCGGTGTATAGCAAAAGGCTGTAAGTACCCAGATGAATCCGAGCAAGGCAAGTTGTTTTAACTTTTTTAAAGCTGATTGAGGTTGTTGCCAAAGATAAATAGTGAGACCAATCATAAAACAAGATAATAGTAAGAATGGTAACCAAGCGAGCATAGCAGTGGACTCCTTAGACTAGATTAGGTACTATTATAAGCAACCGAGCGCTGGGATGCGACCGGTATCAGTGGCTTTATGAAAAAAGTTGTGAAAAACCGTTGACAGGTCTCTCTGTAATTGGTATATTAGTACACGTTGCTGCTACGGCAGGGCAAAAGCTTGAAAATAATTAATTGAAAGTAGTTGTTGACAACCACTTCAATAATTGGTAAGATAGTTTCTGTTGTCGCAACGGCAACACATAACAAATTGAGTTGTTGCTTCTTGAAAAAAAGATGTTGACATGAAATACTTAAGATGTTATGATAATTAAGCTGCGTTGAGGAAATCAACGAACGAACTTAGACCTTTGAAAACTGAACAAAGTTTCGACGAATCAAATGTGTAGGGTC
>NZ_BJDL01000030.1 GCF_005405125.1 Lactiplantibacillus songbeiensis | reverse complement strand
CAGATTGTGTTCCAACTTTTGGGGTACACCTCAACTTTGGCTTCAAAATGGCCCATGGCGTTCCAGCGTTTTAGGAAGCAACCGGCAGGCGGCAATCCAATTAGCGGTTAATTTAGTTTTAAGCTTCAGGCGGATGCTTGACGCTAATCGGGTTCTCTAGTAACATGAAGCAGTTAGTAATATCGAAAGAAATAGCGTGTCGTGAATCGCTTATAATTAGGAAGTATTTAAAATGACAACTGATTACAAAATTAAAGTGCAAAATGTGACGAAGGAATTCGACTTATTTAAAACGCGTTCTGATCAATTAAAGGCGTTCTTTTCACTTTCCAACCAAAAAATTCCCGAATTCTGGGCCTTAAAAGGGATCTCGCTAGAAGTCCATGCAGGTGAAACCTTGGGCCTAATTGGGGTCAACGGTTCTGGTAAGTCAACGTTATCGAATATTATTTCAGGCGTGATTCCACAAACGACCGGGGTTGTCGATGTTCGTGGGGATACCTCGATCGTTGCCATTAAGTCTGGGTTACGTGGTCAATTGACGGGGCTTGAAAACATTCGTTTGAAAGCGTTGATGATGGGACTCACGAATCAAGAAATCGATGAGATGCTTGATGATATCGTGGCTTTTGCGGATATCGGTGATTTCTTGTATCAACCGGTTAAAAGTTATTCATCCGGGATGAAGTCACGGCTAGGCTTTGCCATTGCTGTGCACATTAATCCAGATATCTTGATTATTGATGAAGCGTTATCGGTTGGTGATGATACGTTCTATCAAAAGTGTGTGGAAAAAATTAAAGAATTTAAAGAAGAAGGCAAGACGATTATCTTCGTCAGTCATTCTTTAAAACAAATTGAAATGATCTGTGACCGTGTCGCTTGGATTCAATACGGTGATTTAAAGCAGATCGGGGCGACTGAACCAGTCGTAAAAGAATATCGGGCCTTCATTAAGATGTTCAAAGCCTTATCGAAGAAAGATAAGCGTAAATATCAAAAGGATGCTAAAGAAAAGCAAAAGAATTTTGATATTAAAGCGTATCAAGAAAAGGTCACGGCAGAACGCCAACAAGCTGAACCAGATAATCGGCATGTCGCGCGTGATGTACAACATGACTTTTACAGCAGTGTGATTTCAGAAACGATGCCGATTCCAACGAAACTCTTTTCATGGGCACTGTTAATCGTATTGGTCTTCTTGATGTTGGTTAATGTTTCCGGTCACTCGCTTAAGAGTGTGGTGGCTAATCCATCATCAATCTTGCACCCAACGACGACTTTAGTTGGTCCTGGGGTTACTAAGTCAGTTAAATAGCAATTTGAAAGAATCTCGATTACGATGGTAGTCGAGATTCTTTTGTTACTGTAGTATTAAAATAGTTATCATGATTTATTAGTTGAACTAATTTAACGGACTAACCGCTAATCCAGTTACAGTCACGGGTAAATCGCTTTCATAGAGGCGATGAATTAATTGATGGTGCTTAAATATCAATTTATCTATCAATTTTTGATAATTTTTCTATTTATTTTCACTAACCATTGACAACGCTTTCAATATCGCTTATTCTAAGCATGTAAGGTATTTAGTTACCTTCTAATCAATTCTCTTTCTCTCTTATGCCGACCACTATCTTTGGATAGTGGTTTTTTTGTGTAACAAAAAAACGGTTGTGCCAGCTATAGCAACAATCGTTTCGTTATTAAAAGGTTAGGTTTTCAGTAAGTTCAGTCGGCATCACCGGTTTACTGTAAAGGTAACCTTGATGAATATGTACCCCGTATTTGGCGGCTAGCGCTTGGTCTTGCTCGTCCTCGATACCTTCTAAGATCATAGTCAAGTGATGCTGATGGGCTTGTTTAGCCCAAAAGTCTAACTGTGATGGAATCTTTTCAGGAATGCCGCTCATTCGTAGATTTTGCATCGCAAACTTGATTTTATCC
Source organism: Lactiplantibacillus songbeiensis (assembly GCF_005405125.1). Taxonomy (GTDB): domain Bacteria; phylum Bacillota; class Bacilli; order Lactobacillales; family Lactobacillaceae; genus Lactiplantibacillus; species Lactiplantibacillus songbeiensis. The sequence continues at coordinate 47,720 of NZ_BJDL01000030.1, read as the reverse complement.
GCGTATGGTAGAAAGTCTTTGATGTTGGCATAGGTATTAGAGCCAGTGCCAACATCATCGAGGTCAAGTTTCATCTCGTGTTGATGGAGAACCTCACTATAATGTTGCATCTGTGCCAATGTTGGTGCTTCGGTTAATTCAATGGCTAAGCGAACGGGTTCAATCCGTGATTTTAGTTTGAGTAGGGTGTCCAAAGTATCTGTTTGTTCAAATTGCGCGCGATTGAGGTTAAAAGCGAGGAATTGATGTGATAGGTTGGTGCCTAGTTCATGAACGGCTTGTTCAATTAATTGAGCTTGTTCAGCGATAGACAGCGCTAGAAAATTAGTTGGCACCCGCCAGCCCTCAGGTTCAGATTTACGTAATAAGGTTTCGTAACCATAAACCTGATGTTTCCGGACATCAATTTGTGGTTGCACAAAAAATTTAAAAATAATGCTCTCCTCCTAACGCCTGTTTAATACAATTTCCAGGTTCGTTAATTTATTTAACCTTATTGTATGATAAATGAAACTAGCCTGCAATTAATTTGCGACAATGTTGGTAATATAATGGTCAAAAAACAGGTATTTAGGAGGGGTTTCCGACTTAATAGCCCATCATGACTTTTTTGACACGTAAAAAGTTGCCCGCTATACTAAAACTTGAAGTGAGGGATTAATTTGAAAAATCATGAAACGTTAGATTTGATTCAAGAAATTACCCGCAATGACGGGACAACTTATATGGAGCTTGGCAATATGTTGATGAACGGCCGCGCTGAGTTAGCGGCTGAACGTGGCTTTATCAAGCAAGTGCGGATCTTGCAGCTAAATATTCCACATTCTGTGCACGTCGCCGCTTATCAACAATACATCAACGAGAATTTTGAAATTCCGACTGAAGCGATGGATCATTGGGAAGAATGGACGAAGACGCCGGAGATGCAGACGGAAGTTGATACGGTTTTAAAGGAAAATCATATTGGTTAAAGGTGGTTAGACGTTATCCTATTGGGGATGACGTTTTTTTCTGGGTGGCTGAGGTCATTGCCTTACAAATTCGCAGAAATATGGTAATGTAGACCAAGTTTCTTGAAGAGAGGACCAAGCTAGTGAGGAAAGAATTGTTACAATTTATCCAGACGCGGTTTCAAACGAAGTTTCGGTTTCGCAATGAGTTTGAAACCGTGTTAACCTTAAAGATTTTACTGCGACTGATTAATGAACACCCCGAAAGTTTGTTGTTAACGAAACACGATGTCGAAACGATGGTCGGTCAAGCACTAGATGATCCGGCACTACAACGGGAATACTTCCCGCAACGGTCGATGACGTTACTCGAAACGGCGCTCGATAATTTGAGTACCTTGAGTGTCATCGTTCAACAGTCAGTGGGGCGGGTTCGCTACCCCTTATTTCACAGTATTCAGATTGACCAAGTCTGTGAACGGATCGTGTTTAATTTGAATGTCGACGTGTTGCCCCAACTAAACGTGTGGTCAACTGAATTAGTCCAAGGATAGGAGCCTTTATTTTGAGTAATGCCATTATTGAGTTGTTAAACCAGCATCGGACCCAGCGGAACTTTACTGATCAGCCGGTCAGTGATGCCACGTTGGCCCAGATTATCACTAGTGCCCAACAAGCCCCAACGAGTCAGTATTTACAAGCGTATAGCTTAATTGAAGTGACCGATCCTCATATCCGTCAACAATTGGCAACGTTGACGACGCGGGCAACAGTCGCCACACAAGGCCGTTTATTGGTGGTCTTAGCTGATCAACAACGTAACGTCCAGTTAGCCGCTACCCCGGCGGCTAAGCGCGCCTTAACCGAATTAGACCGGTTTATGGGCAGTGTGGAAGATGCAACGCTAATGACTGAAGCGATGGTGATGGTCACTGAAAGTTTGGGGCTTGGCAGCGTCGTCTTGGGCTCTATCAATAATGACACGCAAGCTGTGATTGACTTATTACAGTTACCGGCTTTGACGTTACCAGTCTTTGGGTTTCAAATTGGGTATCCAGCGACACAGCCAGAAAAGAAACCACGGTTGGGATTGGATGCCATCTTGTTTAAGGATCACTATGTGCAGCCGGCGAGTTATCAAGCTGAGTTGACAAAGTTTGACCAAACCTTGCACGCCTATTACCAGCACCGCAGTAGTGGCGCCCGGGATGAACATTTAGCTGATATGACGCGAGAAGCCTTAGGGACTGCGGCTAAACGGCGTGACTTTTTGAAGATTGCGCAACGGCAAGGCTTTCTACCGGAGATTGGCGATTAGTTGCCAGTTTGTCAATTAAATAAAGTTAGGGACCTGCTCACTGAATTGACTTTCAGTGAGTTTTTTTGTGCTGACTACGCTTCTTGGTACTGGTTGGTTTAAATTGCCACTCTGGTTGGACCAGAATTGGCTGGAATGTGGTGGCCGCGTTTGGAAGCCGAAGTGCGGTCTTCCAAGCCGGGCTTTATCTAAGTCGGAAAATCACCGACTAAGATAAACGACACCACTGAGCCAATTCTGGTCCGCCCGACGTTAACTAACGGGGATTAATGATTATCTCTTGTTGACCACAAATTTAGCCGAGCCGTTGATTCCTAAAATGATTAGCCGTGTCGTTGGCGTTCCAGCGTTTTAGGAACCAACCGGCAGGCAGCAAGTTCACCTAGCGCTGAGCGTAGTTTACTGTAAACGGCTGTTCCAAGATTAGAAAATGATGAAATTTCAGCTGGCGGTTTAGGGTAAATTCCTTCATATTAAGTTTATTTAGATCGTCGTCTTCAAGTAATGAACAATATCGGTATAAGTGGCTTATAGTTGGCACGAATTAAACGATTTGTTAAGCTTAACTTGTTACTGAAGCCCAATAAAGGAGGACCACTTATGTTTTATGACCAATCTAAAGCAACCGTCTTAGCGGATTTAAAAACCGACCGGCAGACCGGTTTAACGAGTACGGACGTGCAACAACGATTAGTGACCACTGGCAAGAATGAATTGCCAGTCGTGCCGCCGACCCCGATTTGGCTCGTTTTTTTGCGCAGCTTTAAAGAACCGCTCGTGATTATCTTACTGTTAGCGGTCACACTGTCATTAGTCAGTGGCGGTTATGACTTAGTTCAGACTGGTGATGTGCAACATGCTTGGTCGTCCTTCTATGAAGCGATTGCAATTATGATTTTGATCTTAATCAATAGTGGTTTATCAGTCTGGCAGACAGCGAATGCTCGCAAATCGTTAGCGAGTTTAAAAGCGATGAACAATCATCAAGTTGCAGTCTTACGGGATGACAATTGGGATAAAGTCGCGGCGAATTTATTAGTACCCGGCGATATTATCAGCGTGAAGACTGGCGATTTTATTGAAGCCGATGTGCGCTGGCTCAAAGTTTCGGAGTTAGCGGTTTTGGAGGCCCATTTAACTGGCGAATCGTTGCCGATTGCGAAGCAGGTTGACGCGGTTCCAGCCGATACTGACTTGGGTGATCGCAAGAATATGGGTTATTCGGGATCGACCGTGACGAGTGGCAACGGTTATGCAGTTGTGGTGGCAACCGGTGTGCAGACGGAATTGGGGAAGATTGCTGGGTTACTAAAGGATACACCGACTCAACTAACGCCTATTGAAAAGACCGTCAACGGCTTGACGCACAAGCTGATGTTGGTGGCGGGCGGTATCGTTTTATTCACCTTGATTGCTGGAACCGTGAAGACTTGGTTGACGACCGGGAGCTTCTCAGTTGCGAGCTTTGCGGCTTTATTATCTACGGCAATTGCATTAGCGGTTGCCGCAATTCCCGATGCTTTGCCAGCGGTGCTCTCAATTGTCTTAACGATTGGCGCGACTGTCTTGTCAAAGAGCAATGGCTTGATCAAGTCATTAAACAGTGTCGAAACTTTGGGGGCGACGACGTTTATTGCCTCAGATAAGACCGGGACGTTAACGAAGAATGAAATGACCGTAACACGCTTTTTTGCTAATGGACAGGATTTTGAAGTCGAAGGTCGCGGTTATGAACCATTGGGTGAGCTGGCCCCAGCTGATCAGTTGGGAGTAGCACAAGCTTTTATAACGGCGAGTATCTTGGATAATGAAGCAACGGTGGCAAAAAATGAGCAAGGCAGTTACGTGCCGTTTGGTAACCCGACCGATGTCGCTTTAGTCGTATTAGGCCAGAAAGCTGGTTTAGAGCGAGCAACTTTGCTTGATCAGTCTGGGGCAAATGATGTTGATATCTTGCGACTATTTCCGTTTGATAGTACTCGGAAGATGATGAGTGTCGTGATTAAGCAGGGGGATCAGTACAAGGTCATCACAAAAGGTGCACCCGATGTCTTGTTACAACATGCTGATTATTTAGCGATAGCTGATCAGTTAGTTCCAATCGAAACTGGACGTGCGACGTTTATGGCGAAGATTGAAGCCTTTGCAGCTGAGGCGTTGCGAACGTTGGCAGTGAGTGAACGGGTCATTACGGCGGACGAAGCGTTGCATTTACCGATGGCTGACTTGGAACAACACTTGACGCTGCTTGGTCTAGCTGGGATTATTGATCCGCCACGTGAAGAAGTTCGGCATTCGGTGGCGACCTTGCAAGCAGCGGCGATTAAGGTGGTCATGATCACCGGAGACCACGCCAAAACGGCCCAAGCGATTGCGGCTAAACTAGGAATGTTGGACCAAACGGCTACGGCTAACCAAGTGTTAGAAGGTCGTGAAATCGACCAACTGAGCGATGATGAGTTGTTTGCGCGGGTCCCTGATGTCCGCGTCTATGCGCGCGTCTCACCAGCACACAAGCAACGAATTGTGCGACAACTGCAACGCCAAGGTGAAGTGGTGGCGATGACCGGGGATGGTGTGAACGATGCACCAGCGTTACGAGTAGCGGATATTGGTGTGGCGATGGGGATAAACGGAACGGACGTAACCAAAGAATCGGCGGATCTAATTTTGATGGATGATAAATTCACCACGATTGAACATTCCGTTGAAGCTGGCCGGACGATTTTCACCAATATTAAAAACTTTATGCGTCACGAATTGACGACCAATGTGGCCGAAGTCTTGTCGCTATTACTAGGATTGTTACTGATCACCCATGATATTGGTCAGGTCAGCAGTAATACACCGACGTTGACGGCGTTAATGGTCCTGTGGGTCAATATGGTCAGCGATGCCTTACCATCGTTTGCCTTGGGTTACGACGTGCCGGAAGGTGATCTGATGCAAGTCCCACCGCGGAATAGCCAAGCGTCAATTTTAGCCGATGGTCTCTTAGGCCGCGTCTTGTTACGGGGGATCGTGATGGGGGCCGTGGTCTTTATCGCCTTTATCTGGGCAGCCAGTAGTGGTCTGTCAGTGGAAGCGACGCAAACCGTGGCTTTTTTAACCTTAGTCTTTGGCCAGCTATGGCACGTATTCGATGCCCGGAGCTCTAAAACATTGTTCCATCGCAATCCGTTTAGTAATTCTAAACTGGTTATGGCTGTGGCGTTCTCGGCAGTTAGTTCATTGCTCGTAACGTTGTCGCCATTCTTTAATGACGTGATGGGCACAGCCCGGTTGAGCAATGGCGTGTATGTAATGGTAATCTTGTTGCCGGCAGTGCCAGTACTAGTGATCTCGGGCATTAAGACTTGGTGGCTGGCCCGTTAAAAATGATAAATGCATCTAGTTTAATTACGTGCAATTGCATTGTACTATCTACGTGGCGAGTGCACTTGATTAATAATAAAATTAAGGAAGTTTTAGATGGATAAATTTATTAAGCAACTATTTATAGTGGTTGTACTAATTTTTATCTTGTTAATTTGTTTAGGGTTAATTTACTTTTACTGGTAATCGTATTTTCCTGCTAAAAATTATAAATATAAAAGCCTAATAATATGAACTTAGAAAGTCCACGTTATTAGGCTTTTTTGATTTAATCAGCTTGATAAGGCGTGTGTTTGAACATTTGTGCTGCTTTAACAGCCGTTTGCCAGCCGGCGTACAAGTTGTTCCGTTCAGCAGCACTCATCTGTGGTGAGAAGTGATCACCATCTTTATGCGAGGCTTTGATCTCATCTAAGTCAGACCAGTAACCAACCGCGAGTCCGGCTAAGAAAGCGGCCCCTAGCGCAGTGGTCTCTAAGTCAGCAGCACGTTGAATCTCAACATTGGAGATATCCGCTTGGAATTGCATCAGCAAGTCATTACGCGCAGCGCCACCGTCAACTTTTAGCGTTGGAATTGTCATATTGGCGTCTTTTTGCATCGTGTCGATGACGTCGCGAGATTGATAGGCCAATGATTGTAGCGTTGCTTTGACGAAGTCTTCACGCGTCGAACCGCGGGTCAGACCAAAGACGGAACCCCGGGCATTGGAATCCCAGTAAGGCGCGCCGAGACCGGTAAAGGCGGGCACGACATAGATTTCATTATGATTATGCGAAGCCCGGGCCATTTCTTCAGATTCAGGGGCGGTTTCGACTAAGCGCATCCCGTCGCGCAACCATTGAATCGCGGAACCAGCCACGAAGATCGAACCTTCCAACGCATAGGTCACTTTGCCATTGAGGCCATACGCAATCGTGGTCAGTAAATTATGATCAGACAATTGTGGCTTTTCACCGATATTCATAACGGTGAACGCCCCAGTCCCATACGTGTTTTTGACCATCCCGGGTTCAAAGGCCATCTGACCAAAGAGGGCAGCTTGCTGATCACCAGCCATTCCGCTGATAGGCACTTCGCTACCATAGAAGTTATAGTCCTTGGTTGAGCCATAAACTTCGGAGTTAGACCGGACGTCTGGCAGCATCTTGCGTGGAATGTTCAAGAGTTCCAAAATCTGGTCGTCCCAAGTTAAGTTGTGAATGTTAAATAACATGGTCCGACTGGCATTGGAGTAGTCCGTCACATGAACTCGGCCACCGGTTAGCTTCCAGACAATCCACGTGTCAATCGTCCCAAATAAGAGGTCGCCTTTTTCAGCCCGAGCTTGGGCGCCAGGAACATGATCTAAGATCCAGCGAATCTTCGTGGCCGAGAAGTAGGCATCGGTAATCAGGCCGGTGTGTTCGTGAATCATGTCACCGGCTCCATCGGCAATTAATTGATCTGCTAACGGTGCAGTTTGGCGTGATTGCCAGACGATGGCATTGTAAATCGGTAAGCCGGTCTTTTTATCCCAAACAATGGTGGTTTCGCGTTGGTTAGTAATCCCAATTCCTTTGATCTGATCAGGGCGAATCCCAGAGTCGATAAAGACGTTGGCGATCGTTGATAAGACTGCATTCCAAATTTCGTTAGCGTTATGTTCGACCCAACCAGGTTGGGGGAAGTATTGTGGAAATTCACGTTGCGAATCAGCGACTTGTTTACCCGCATGGTCGAAAATGATCGCCCGGGTACTAGTAGTCCCTTCGTCAATCGCCATGATGTATTCTGCAGGCATAGTATTCCCTTCATTTCATGAGTTATTTTAGTCGTATTGAAAGCGCTTTTAATTGAACGCTATTTATGCTTAAGATTAGCATGATTTGTTAGATTTGTGAATAAATATAAGAAATTTAATAAATAAGGTCTAACAGCAATTAACTAGCAATTAGTGGGGTCTTCATGAAGTTGGTAACCTAGACCAATCAAATCTTTAGGAAAGGGCTGCCATTGTCAACAAAACACACTTTATTGATTATCAAGCTTTCTGTCCGGATCATCAGCGTGTGATCAAATAATTGAAAAATAGACCAATATGAATATAATAAGGCCTTAACTAATTATTGGATAGGCTTCAGGTCACATAATGGAGGCGATGCGCATGCAAAAAAGACGTTTCTTTTTGAAAGGGTCATTAGCCGAAAGTCGTTGGTTGAATCGTCAGGCCCATCATGGTTGGCAGTTGACAGCTGTCAAGGGCTGTCATTATCAGTTTAAGCCTGCTGAGCACGTTGTAACGGTGATGACTGAATATGTACCAGTTGTCGCATTAAAACCATTAGCGGCGCAATTTAAGCCGTTAACGAGCTATACCTATGAACGGCTGGGTGTTGGTGTCGTGTATACTGGACAACCGGTTATTGGGCGGCGAGTCGTCACGGCTGATGACAAAGAACGCTTAAAAGTCACGCGTTGGGCACGCGATTTAGCGATTAACTCGATGAATGCGTGGGTCATTGGGTTATGGTTACTAATGTGTGCCGCCGTTTTCGGGAGCGCACAGGGTAACGCAAATGCGGTCTTAACAAACTTATTATTAGGTGCGCTGGGACTTGGTGGCGGATTAATGTTAGTTGGCATGATTATGGGGGGCCGCTTAGCCTTACGCTATCATCGGCAAGTCTGCCAGTTGATACAACGGACGGGTGACCGGCAAGCGACTTGGCAGCCGACCTTGCATATCCAATTTCACCATCAGACCCAAGCCCCAGATGTCAGTGGCTTAACAAAGTTAGGCAAGTGGTTGCCAACGATGCACAATCAGCGTGGTGATTATTATTTTGATTTGCGCACGACCTTAAGTCCGATTGAAATCCGCAATGAATTGCAAAAACAATTGCACGATCAAGACTTTACGGTGATGTCATGGCTGGGATTATTAACGCCGGTTAAGTAATTGTTATAAGTTAGTTGCGAAAATATTTTGCGCAACCTGTGAATGGCTTGCTAATTATCAGGTGCTTTTACGTTTTAAGCTGAACTACAATGAGAAAAAATGGTGAAAAATTAAAAAAAGATTGTATTTCAATGGCACAATGTGTTATAACTATTGAGTAGCAAAATTGCCCGGTAGTTCAGCGGTAGAATAATTGACTGTTAATCAAGAGGTCGCTGGTTCGATCCCAGCCCGGGCAGTCAGTCAATATTAGTTGGTTTGGCGGTATCTCACAATTGAGATACCGCTTTTGTGGCCAGTGACGTGGTTCGCAAAACCATCAAACTTTCTTCATTAAATCAATATGAAAAAGTTTCCTGACAAACCTTGACTATTATTGACTAACAACGTATACTTACTATATAAAAGTAAGTGTTAAAACCACTTACTGTAAACTTAGGAGGAATTCATCGTGACAGTAAATTTATATTATTCAACATCTAGCAAGTCAAGCCGTAGTGCACGGGCATGGTTGGTTGCTAATGGCATTCCCTTCAATGAACGCGACATTATTGCGAACCCGCTAGATCGCGATGAATTGAAACAGATCCTCCGGCTAACGGAAAACGGCTTCGAGGACATTGTTTCAACGCGGTCCAAGGCTTTCAAGGCATTGCACATCGACTTGTCAGAATTAGGCTTTAATCAGCTGTTAGATTTATTAGTCGAAAAACCACAACTCTTAAAACGGCCAATCATCTATGATGGGCGTCGTTTACAAATCGGTTATAACGAAGAAGATATTCGGGCATTTTTGCCACGTTCAGTGCGTAAGTCAGAATTACGTGAGATTCAACAAAAGCTATATGATGACGACCAACAAGCAGTTGGGTAGGCACCGAGAGCGAGAGGATTGTGCATAAGCGCGATCCTTTTTTGTTACAAGCGAAAAGTTTGGCAGATAGTCTTAAATTGCGTACAATTGATATCAGCAAAGATGAAGGGCGGGGTAACCATGAGTGAAGCCGATCAAGCGACATGGGCGATCCAAGAGTTAAAAAAGTTACAGACACCAGCAAATCAAGCCATAATTGCAGGCATTATTAAAACAATCGATGACCAACAAGCCGAGATTGAAAGTTTACGTGGCTCGATGGAGGGCCAATTATGGAGTCCGACGAGTTGGCATCAGGATCAACAAGACCAGCATAAGCATTAAAGCAGATTAGATAAAAGCAGTCGTCAGTAAGTCCCTTCTAATGGGGCCTTTACTGACGACTGCTTTTTATTGTTTTGTTGATACGGCGTTAGTTAAAACTGCCACGTTCCAGCCGATGCTGGTCCAACCAGAGTGGCAATTCCAAGTTAACTCATTTGTTGATCTGGAATCAGTGGATTATTCACTGACCTTACTATTTTGTTCTGCTAACGCAGTCAGGTGTTCAAAGAGAACGCCTTCGCGTAAGCCATTTTGTGAGAAAATCATGCGGTCAGAATCCAAATAACGCATTAAGGTAATGGCTGGCACCATCCCACCGACGATGATATCGGCGCGATCCTTGGCTAGACCCGGAATTTTTGCGCGGCCAACAGCATCTTGAGTGAGGACATCATCGAAAGTCTTGTAAATTGCCGTATCTTTCAACCGGTAACCGTGAATATCTTCAAAGTCGAGAAAGTTATTCTGGCGGCGATTGATTTTAGCTAAGGTCCGATTACTGCCCCCTAAACAAACTAAAGGGAGATTGAGACCATTGCGCAGCCACCAAACGCTGTTGAATAATTTATCAACGAAGGTCATAGCCTTAAACAGGGCATTGGCCGGAATAGCGTCGCCTAGTTGAAACTTTTCGGATAAACTGACAGCACCAATCGGTAAGCTCACTAAATGTTTAGCTTGGCCGTTGATCATTAGCACCAATTCACAACTACCGCCGCCGGTATCCATCATGACACAGTTAGTGGTCGGTAAGGTGTTAACGACGCCTAAGTAATCATAATAGGCCTCAGTCGTCCCGGGAATGACTTCGATGTCTAAGCCGAGTTCCGTCTTGACTTGTTTCAAGAATTTCTTCTGATTAGTGGCTTTACGCGTCGCCGCAGTCGCTAACGCTTTTAGCGTCAGGTTAGGCAATTGATCATAGATGGTTTTAAAGGATTTCAAAGCCGCAATGGTCCGTTCGATGGCGGCTGGTTGTAAAGTTGGTAGCTCCGTCACGTTTTCATTTTCAGATAAACGCACCATCTCTTTAAGCCGATGCGTGACTGTATAGCCGCCATCGTCATGAATCTGGGTCACAGTCATGCGACACGAGTTGGATCCTAGATCAATTACTGCAAAATTTTCCATACTTATTGATCACCTCCATCATCATGTAACGGATCTGGTTCATTTTTCGGACTCATCATTGGAATAAATTGATGGGCTGTACTCGTTGGCGTCGGGGTGGCATGATCAGCCGCAACCCGGTCTTCAGCCTGCTTAATAAAGGTAGCTTGTGAATCCAAGTTCGGTAAGCCGCGACGGTCACACTTCAAGAAGGTGTCGTCTGGTTGTAAGATCCGTGTCTTGACCGTATCGTGCCACATCGTCTCAAAAATTTCCATAGCCCGTTTGCTGATTTCAGGCTGTAAGAGTGGGAAGAGCAATTCAACCCGGCGATTTAAGTTCCGGGTCATCATATCGGCACTCGACAAGTAGATTTGTGGCTCGCCATCGTTACTGAAGTAGTAGATCCGGCTATGTTCCAATAAGCGCCCGATGATTGAATGTAACTCAATGTTATCGGAAATCCCCTTGATGCCCGTCTTTAAGCAGCAAATACCGCGCACGATTAATTGGATCTTAACGCCAGCGTGGGAAGCTTCATAGAGTTTGCTGATAATTTGCGGATCAGAAAGCGAGTTCATCTTCATCTTGACCAAGGCTGGCCGACCAGCCTTGGCAATGGCAATCTCCGCGTCCAGCTTTTCATTAATGAAGTCGCGAATACCGTCGGGAGAAATATGCAATTTGTGGAAATAAGGCGGTTCGGAATAACCGGACAACATATTGAAAATGTTGGACGCATCGATCCCCATATCAGTATCAGCGGTAAATAAGCCGAGGTCGGTATAGAAGTGGGCGGTCACATCGTTGTAGTTCCCAGTCCCCATGTGCATGTAGCGCTTGATGCCTTCATTTTCACGCCGCACGACTAACGCTAATTTACAATGAGTCTTCAAGCCGATGAGGCCATAAATGACATGGCAACCCATTTCTTCCAGCTTTTTAGCCCAATGGACGTTATTCTCTTCATCGAAACGGGCTTTAACTTCGACCAAAACAGTGACTTGCTTTCCGTTCTGGGCGGCTTGGCCCAAGTATTTAATAATGGGGGAGTCGGCAGAAACCCGGTAGAGGGTCATCTTAATGGCTAAGACATTTTTATCTTCGGCGGCTTCATGAATAAAGTCCACGACGGGCTGGAAATCATCGTAAGGATATTGCATGAGAATATCATGGTCTTTGATTAAGTCGAAAATTGACTTTTCCCGGTAAACAGCCGGGTAGTAAGCGTGATACTTCGGATAATTCAAATCATCATGGCCGGTCACGGCTTTGACAAGCTTAGATAAGAACGTCAAGTTCAGTGGCCCATTAACCACGTAAAGTGCGCTTTCAGTACTGCCTAATGCTTTGGATAGCCGGGTCCGCTGGTGTTTGCTCATGCTCTTTTCAACTTCTAGGCGCATAACCTTCCCGCGTTCCCGCATTTTGAGTTGCTTTTGGACTTCTTTCAATAAATCGGACGTATCTTCTTCAGCCACATCTAAGTCCAAGTCACGAATGACCCGATAGGCACTGGTCTCTTTAACGGTGTAGTTAATGAAGAGGGAACCGACAAAGGCTTTGATGATATCTTCGATTAAGATAAACCGATTTTCAGCCCCAGGTAAAACCACGACTCGTGGGAAAACATCGGGAACTTGCACGGTCGCAAATTTGCGGTCTTTTTTATTGCCATTTTTATAAATGCGTAACGCAATATTCAACGTATTGTTACCGATGAATGGGAACGGCCGCGATGAATCGTCCGCCATCGGGGTTAAGGCTGGATAGAGTTCATCGTCAAAGTAGTTCTTAACGAACGTATATTGTTCACTTGTTAAATCTGCCATGGTTAATAAGCGAATATCGTGTTGTTCAAGTAACGGCAACAGTGAGCGATTCAAAGTGTTATATTGTCGCTTGACCATTTCGTGCGCTTCGGCACTGATAGCGGCGACTTGGTCACTCGGTGTTAGGCCGGCTGGGTCTGGCTTGGTGTAGTTGACGGACATCAACTTGCGAAGTGAAGCGACCCGGACGGTGAAGAATTCATCAAGATTACTTTGCGTAATCCCTAAGAAGCGAACACGTTCCAATAATGGATTCTCTTTATCGCGAGCTTCTTCCAAGACACGATAGTTGAAGTCCATCCAACTGAGTTCTCGATTGGTGTAATAACTTTCCTTATGATAATTCATCATTAACGTACCCCCCGACGTTTAATTACCGGTGTCAGGCCAAAAACCTCCTTGAAAAATTCGGCTTTTTGCGAGAACACCCAGTTTTCTAGAAACAGGTCATCATGTGAGTAACACGTAATGATGACTTTTGGATTTTTTATAGAGACAGAGATTTTAGTAATCTTTTGTTGGCGACCATCATCTAAAGCGTCCGCAATCCGCAAAATTGCGGACAATTTTGAGATAACGAGGCGTTGTTCAAGCGTCATATGCTCAAAATGCTTGATATCTTTAGATGGCGTCTGCGCACTGTGATAGCGGGCAATTGTGGCGATAATTTGTTTTTCGTCGTTCGTCAGACCCGTGATTTCCGTTGCCCGTAAGATATAATCTGAATGCATATAATGTTGATGCGGGTCGATATAACTACCGACATCATGGACAATGGCGGCGACTTGTAAGAGGAGTCGGTCACGCTTGCCTAAGTGATGCAGTGGTTTGAGTTGGTCGAATAAATGTAGTGAGAATTTGGTGACCAAGTCGCGATGTTTGGGTTCAACATTGTAGCGGTTGGCCAAGTTGGTTGCTGCTGTCACAATCTGGTCGTTGAAGTTATACTTCTTATAACCTAACTTGACGGCCTCTTGAATGATTAAGCCATCTAAAACGGTGACGTTCCCCAGCCAAATCGTTTCAGCGTTGGTCAGTTGTAATAGTTCGTTGATTAACAAGAGTTCGGGCACAATAAAGTGGACATCGTTCTCATCAACTTCGTATTTATCCATTAAGTACTGATCGGAGGCATTGATGACATCATTGTAGAGGGCTTGAAAGTCAGTCTTGGTCATTTCAGTCACGCCAGCTTTGGTTGTTTGTTGCTGAAAGAGGTTTGAAAATGGGGCAACCCCTAACATGACGACGTTGCTTGGCTGGTGGTTAGTGGCCGGCAAGAAGCGACCAAAGTCCGCAATTTCGCTAGAAATATAATCATCTAAGACTTCGACATAATTAGGTACCGTTGATTGGAGGTCTTCCAAGACTTCGGCGATGCGAACGGGGCCTAAGCGCAGGCTCCGTGAAAAGCTAAAATTGCCGTGATTGTAATGTGAAATGCCAACGCTCCCAGAGTTAATCCCTAATAAGTAGGTAGGTTGTTGAATGACTTGTTTGAACTTTGGAAAGTTAACCGCAACGGCCGCTGACCGCAAGTAGGTCTCTTGACTGTTGGATAACCAGTCAATCTTGAGCCCCGTTCGGACGAGTAATTGATCTTGAATGTAATCGGCATTGTCGGCTGTTGACAGTGACCACGATCCCCATAGATGATAGTCTTCAACGCCATAATCATGAATGATCTGAATAAAACCAGTCAGGGCTTGGGTCGCTTGTTCGACTGAATCATAATCAATTGTGTGTTGATCATAGATATCTTCCCCGAGGGACACATCCGAGCGCACTCGTTCAACTTGCTTTAGCGTTCGCAAGTTAACGATGGAAAGCTCGATGCTTTGTACATTGATCATCATAATGCCAAAAAGTTTTGCTGCCATGGTTATCCCCCATTTGTTTAATTGATGTGGCTGATGGTTAAAGTTGATTTATCGCGCTTTAAATCGGTTTCTTTACACCCTCAATTTTAACATACGCAAATTAAGGGTGATTACTGTTAAAAAAATAAATTAGTTTTTCATGAGTGGCTGTTTGGTATTAGTCGGTTTAAGTTACCACTCTGGTTGGCCTAGAATCGGCTGGAACGTGGTGGCCACGTTTTCGAGCCATAGTGCGGTCTCGAAAGCCGGGCTTTCACTAAGCGGGGAAACCACCGACTAAGTGAAACGACACCACTGAGCCAATTCTGGCCCGCCCGGCGTTAATGACCAAGTATTTATAAAATAACCGATAATTTTTCACTGGTAGTTAGTGGTTGTGACTAGCATCAATAGGTTAATCAAATATTTTTCAGAGTAGCAGCTTTAAGTCAGCTAATAATATGAAATTTCTAAAAAAGGTAGCTCGGAAGCCGTTACTGGTTTCGGAACTACCTTAGTCGCAATTACAAGATTTCGCGATTATTAATGATTAGTTTGTTCAAATGTTTTTCAACGCGTTTATCAGCTGGCGGTAGTTGCATATAGTCACCATACATCCGGGTCAAAATGGCATCGTAAGCTTTTGGAATCTTGACCTGTAAGGATTCAAACGGTGCCGTTTGTAACTCAGTTAGCTCATCATAGCTGAGAATTTCCTTATCGTAATCATATTGCGATGCAAGATTCTTGTAGGTCCGTGAATCAGAATGTTCGTATAACCGCATGTAATCTTCACGCTGTTGTTTATGGTCGTTAACTTCTGCCAACTGTTGCGGTGTTTTCTTAGTGATGAGGTTGCGCAACGGGGTCTTAACGAAGTTATAGTTGAGGCGCAGCAAAATGGCGGCGTCCTCCAACTTGTAGTGCATCATTTGTGACCGGCGTAAGTCAGTATCATCAGGAATCTTATCGAACGGAAAGATATCAACAAAGACGCCTTTAAAGGCATTATTGACGTTATTCTTTTCTTCGATGTACGTGGTGGCATCCAGTAGCTTCATATAACTGAGTCCGTAATCTGGGTCACTCGCACCAGTCTGTAAAAAGGTCTGGTTAGGGTCCAGATAGTGATTGGCGACTGTAATGAAGCGTTGGTATTCATCGCGGCGCATGCCGATGTCGATGTCGTCATCCCACGGAATGAAGCCGTGATGACGAATCGCACCGAGTAGTGAGCCGCCGATTAAAAAGTAATCGATAGCTTCAGCGTCACAAATGTTAATAACGCGTTGCATTAAGTTCAATTCAACTTGGTGCAAGGGGGTTAATGACATTTAAACATCTCCTCGTAAGCGGTTTAATTCATATCTCAATCATACACGTTTTGAAATTGAAATGTTAGGCAGGATGCTTTACCAGAGGAATTAACCAAATTGTGTTGGTGAATCTGTGCAAATTGGTTAAAGGCGTGTTATATTTTAGAAAATAGCAAATCTTGAGGATGGAACGATGGTGATGGTAATGACTAACGATACGGATTTAACGGATTTATTAAATAATTATTTTGAGGCCTATCAAAATGCCACGAAAATTATGGCGGATTTAGTGGCATGGCCGTTAAGTCAAAATAATCTTTCCTTTGAACAATTTTTGATTCTTCGCCGAATTGCTACGGCAGATGAAGTGACGTTGAATGATATTGCAGTGCAACGTAAAGTCACTCGGAGTGCCATTTCACGGCAAATCAAAGCTTTATTGTCTCAACATTATGTTTTTCAAGTGCCAGATCCAACTGACAGACGCAGGTTATACTTACACTTAACCGAAGGCGGTCAACGGGTCGAGGCTCAAGTTGACCAAGCCATTACCGAACATTTTGAAGCTTGGGTCAAACAGCTAGGTGTCCCGCAGATTAATCAAGTACTTGAGATGATGCAGACGATTACCAATCAAGTCGCAAAGCTCGGGGAGCATAGCGATACCAGTCAATTGCATTATCATCATTAAAAAATCAGATGGGGCGGAAGCATTTTTCCAGCGCCATCTGATTTTTTATTCTTTATGGAAGAAGTTACAATAAACACCTTCGCAGGCTTCTAAAAACATCCCAATTGCCATCAAGTACATGGCGGCCATATTATGCATCGTGAAGACGAGAAATAGCAGGACCGCGTATAGAATTAAAAAGAAAATTGCACTGAACTTGGAACTAGCCATAAGACTCACTCCCTCAAAAAATGATTAAACTTAGCATGTAATCACTTACATTGTAATACACGTTTGGTCAATTTAAAAATGAAAATAAAACTAATGATAATTAATTAGTGTTCGGATATTGTTTTTAATGATGAACAATGATAAGATAATTAGTGTTAAAGATTAGTAAAACACGAACGTTTACAAATGTGCAATTTCTGCAATTATAATTTTTTGGAGGAAATCATGAATAAAATAGCGGCATATTTTAATTTTTCAGAACTCAAGACCAATGTCCGAACGGAAAGTTTGGCTGGCCTCACCACGTTTGTTTCGATGGCTTATATCCTGTTTGTTAACCCTAGCGTGTTAGGGGCTTCCGGGATGAGTAAAGGGGCTGTCTTTACCGCCACTGCGTTAGCGTCAGCATTAGGTTGCTTGTTAATGGGATTAGTTGCGAAGTATCCGATTGCGATTGCACCAGGATTAGGGGTCAACGCCTTCTTCACGTATTCCGTCGTGATTGGGATGGGTGTGAAGTGGGAGACCGCTTTAGCCGGGGTATTCGTTGCTTCAGTGATTTTCATGATTATCACGATCTTTAAGTTACGCGAAATGATTATTGATGCGATTCCGCGTGATATGAAGTTGGCCATCTCGGCCGGGATCGGCTTCTTTATTGCGTTTATCGGGTTACATGGTGGTGGCTTGATTGTGGCCAACAAGTCAACCGTGGTCGGTTTAGGCTCATTAAGTGTTGGGACGACTTGGTTAACAATTTTTGGATTAATCGTTACGTTGATTTTGATGGCACGTAAAGTTCCTGGTGGGATTTTCATTGGGATGGTCTTAACCTCGATCTTGGGCCTAGTGACTGGCTTAATTAAGATGCCAACGACCGTTGTGTCAGCAGCGCCGTCACTAAAACCAACATTTGGGGTCGCACTATCACATATTGGTGACATCAATAGTCTGCAATTAGTCATCGTAGTGCTAACATTCTTATTAGTCACGTTCTTTGATACGGCAGGGACGTTAGTTGGTTTGGCTGAACAAGCTGGGTTTATGAAAGACAACAAGATGCCGCGAGTTGGAAAAGCCTTAATGGCCGATTCCACGTCAATGTTGGTGGGCTCAGTCTTAGGGACGTCACCAACTTCCGCTTATGTTGAATCATCAGCTGGGATTGCCGTTGGTGGCCGCTCTGGTTTTAGTGCCGTGGTAACGGGGATCTTATTCATTTTCGGGTTATTCTTCTCACCATTATTGAACGTGGTTACCGACCAAGTGACAGCGCCGGCGTTAATTATTGTCGGGGTCTTAATGGCTGAATCATTGAAGCAAATTCATTGGGAACGTTTTGAAATTGCCGTGCCAGCCTTCTTGACGGTCATTGGGATGCCATTGACTTACAGTATCTCAGATGGGATTGCTTTAGGGTTCATCAGTTACGTGATTACGATGGTAGCCACTAAACATGGCAAGGATGTTCATCCGTTAATGTATGTGCTCTTCTTTATCTTTATTATCTTCCTCTGGATCTTAAACGTTTAATTTGAATTTAATGGGTCGCTTTGGCAATTGCCGGGGCGGCTTTTTTTAGATTAAATTGCCACTCTGGTTGGGCCAGAATCGGCTGGAACGTGGTGGCCGCGTTTGGGAGCCAAAGTGCGGTCCTCCACAAGCCGGGGTTATCTAAGTTGAAAAAAATACCGCCAACCCAAAGTAGGTTAGCGGTATGAGCTAATTATTTGTTAAAGCTGCCGTCTTCAACATCCTTGATAAATTGTTCCAAGTGGTCGAAGTAAACCGGGGCATTATCAATCATATGATGATGACCACCGTTTGGCGTGGTAACTAAGCGTGAGTTTGGAATATCACGTGCCATGCGCCGAGCTGAGTCGAGTGGCATGGTTTCATGTTCACCAAAGGTCAATAATGTTGGCACTTTGATGTTGTGGATTTGGTCCCGGATATCCCATTCCTTTAACTTACCAGTGATGACAAATTCGTTGTCACCTTGGAAGGCGTTGTAAACGGGGGTAGCCATCGTGTTGATCAAATGCGAGATGGCTGTTGGCTGTTTGCGGTCCACGTAGTTAGCGTTTAACACGTCCACGTATTTTTGATATTGGGGATCATCCCAATTGCCTTCAGCTTCTTTTTGCTTCATATAGGCAACCGCATCGGCTGGCAAGCATTCTTCACGACATTTGTTAACGTTGACGACGTATTCGTCAATATTATCGACCATGCTAGAAATGATGGCACCTTTTAAGTGTTGGCCATATTTCAAGGCATAGAGCATTGTCAAAGCGCCGCCCCATGATTGACCGATTAAGTAGAACTTGTCGATGCCTAACTTTTGACGAACTTCTTCAACTTCATCCAAGAAGTAGTCATAAGTGAGGTATTTCTTAGCAATTTCAGGGTCAGAGTAGTCGGGTTGATCGGAGTACCATGAGCCTAATTGGTCATACATGGTGACTTGGACGCCTAAATCAGCTAACTTTTCACCGAAGTTTTCCCAATATTCATGATTGCCACCAGGGCCACCATGGAGACAGAGTAAATGAATGTCACCTTCACCTTGGGTATTGGTCCATAAATGGTAACCGTTATCCAATGTAATGATCGTTGTGCCTTGTTTCAAAATGATCACCTAATTTCTTATATTTACTAACCATCATACCACTGTTAAAAATGGTTTGGCAATCACCGACAAACCGTTGTTTTGGTTGCCTTTAGTGGCCTAGCCCGATTCAAATCAAATGCATATGTATACGGTTACACGGATAACGCTGTTAAAGTGGTAGGACATAATTGTAGTAGTGTCTGGTATGTCGATACTGTTCAATGCTTAATTTATCGTTTCTATACGCTTGGTGCTAGTTGAAATTGCCGCCTACTGGTTGGTTCCTAAAACGCTGGAACGCCATGGGCCATTTTGAAGCCAAGCCCGGTCTTCAAAACTGACCTTGGCCTTAGTGCGAGTGGTTTGCTCGGACTAAGGCCAACGACATGGCTGAGCATTTTAGGAACCAACTTCTCGGCTAAATGACCGAACTGATGTCAATGTTTTTAATTCCTGTTAGTTAACAGCGGGCGGCCCAGAATTGGCTCAGTGGTGTCGTTTATCTTAGTCGGTGGTTCTCCGACTTAGATAAAGCCCGGCTTGGAAGACCGTACTTTGGCTTCCAAACGTGGCCACCACGTTCCAGCCAATTCTGGGCCAACCAGAGTGGCAAGAACACTAAATTAACAAATATAACGATTCTTTTACCAGTTTTTATGAAAATGTAATATTACAAATGCTCGAATCAATTGCGGTCGGTTAACCGGTATGAAATAATAGGTTAACAAGTTTGAAAGTTAGGTGGACACGATCGATGGCAACCCAGACAGAAGTTTTAAAGTTTTTGATGCAGACGGCACCGAATTATTATTCTGGTGATGGTTTAGCGCAACAGATTGGGGTCAGTCGGACTGCAGTTTGGAAAGCAATTCAAAGTTTGCAGACGGCCGGTTATTCGATTGAAAGTCGTCATGGCCTTGGCTATCGTTACGTGGCCAATAATCAATTGAGTGCACCAGTCATTATGGCGGGGTTAACGGGTCCGGTTCGGCCGAAGCTGTTAACGTTGGATCAGGTTGATTCAACTAATGCCTATCTCAAACGTTTGGCGGTTACTGATCCACTGACGGAACCGACTGTGGTAGTAGCCGATACGCAGACGGGCGGCTATGGCCGCTTTGGGCGACCGTTTTATTCGCCAAGTGCGACCGGATTGTATCTAAGTATCGGTTTGCCAATCAAAGCCGGTGCCCGGTTTGATCCCGGGTTGTTAACGACGGGGACAGCGGTCGCGGTCGCCAAGACATTGGACCAACTGTTCGATGTCACGGTGGCGCTTAAGTGGGTCAATGATGTGTTAGTCAATCATCATAAGGTAGTTGGCATCTTGTCGGAGGCAACAACTGATTTAGAAAGTGGTCAGATTTCAACCGTTATTGTCGGGATTGGCATCAACTTGACACTACCAACGGGTGACTTCCCCGTTGAGTTAAAACAAAAGGCTGGGGCCGTGACCACTGAGTTAACGGTGACGCGTAATCAAGTAGTCAGTACGTTGTTATCTGAATTCTTTACCAGTTATCAAACTTATACAACTGGTGATTTCATGGCCGATTATCGACGCTTGTCGATGGTGATTGGCCAACAAGTCGAATTAAAGACGGGCGCTACGACGATTACCGGGGTGGTCAATGATATTGATGCTACCGGTGCGCTGGTCGTACAACTGCCAACTGGAGAGGTCCAGCATTTGAGTTCTGGTGAAATTACCAAGGTTAATCTCCTGACAGGGGACTACCGTGGGTGAACATAGGCTTCGTAAATATACCAAACAAACGTCAGGATTAATTATGAATAACGTGGTCAGTGTGGTTGGTCAATTATTTGCAGGTGCGTACTGGTTAACCTTAACGACTGGCACACCGCAATCACTATCGGGCAGTACCAGTCGTGATGCTAACCATCATCAAGGTAACCATAGTCGCTGTAGTGGGTGTGACAAGGTTAGTGTAGTGGTCGTTGCTGTGAAATCAAGGGTCGCGAGTCGTTAAAAATTAAGGACTTTGGTGGTTAATAAGAATAACTAAAAAAGTCCGACTAATACTAGTCAAAGCGTTGATTGCCATATTATAGTAGAACTATTAAGATCGTTAGTTATGGATAGCTAATCACTGAAGTAACAATTCAAGGGGTAATGGGAAAATGAACGAAAATTTACAGGGCGTAAACATGAGCCGCACGATGTCGCGGATGAACCGGCACCGCATGCGTCCACGCCGGTATATCACCGGGTTCGATGGTATTCGGACGTTAGCGGTTTTGGGGGTCATTATTTATCATTTAATGCCCGCATCCTTACAAGGCGGTTATTTAGGGGTTCCGATTTTCTTCGTGGTATCGGGCTACCTGATTACGGACATTTTATTACAAGAATGGGAAGGCCACGGGTCAATTCGCCTGTGGAATTTCTATGGTCGGCGATTGCGCCGGTTATACCCGGCGTTAGTCACGATGTTACTAGGCACCACCACATATATTACCTTGTTTCAGCGATCATTATTGACCAATATTCGGGCCACGGTGGTGACTAACTTACTGTATGTGTATAACTGGTTTGAGATTGGGCACGGTCAGAGTTACTTCGATCGGTTCAACGGTGAATCGCCGTTTACCCATCTTTGGTCACTCTCGATTGAAGGGCAGTATTACTTATTCTGGCCATTGGTCGTCATTGGTTTAATGCTGATTTTGAAAGAGCGGCATCGGATCTTCTTATTAATGATGCTGGCGGCGGTCATTTCGGCCGTCACAATGGCGCTTTTATATAATCCGGCGAATACGAACCGGGTTTATTATGGGACCGATACGCGGATGTTTGCGATTTTGATTGGTTCTGGATTGGCCTTTGCATGGCCATCGCGACACTTACCGGATACGCTTGCACCAGTCAATCGGTTGACGTTAGACTTAATCGGTGGCGGTTCATTAATTGGGTTAATCTGGATGTTCTTTAAGATGTCTGGTGAATCCAGCTTCACGTATCATGGTGGGATGTTCTTGTTCACGTTGTTGTCAGGAGTCTTGGTGGCCACGGTCGCACATCCGGCCAGTCATATGAATCGGCTCTTGACCAACCCAGTCTTTACTTATATTGGGCAACGGAGCTACGGCATTTACTTGTATCAATTTCCAGTCATGATCTTCTATGAATCCCGCGTACAAAATATCGGTGACCATCCTTTATTGAACAGTGTGATTGAAGTTGCGTTGATTATGGTGTTTACCGAATTAAGCTATCGGTTTATTGAAAACCCAATGCGGCACTATAATTACAGCCAAGTCTTCAGTGATCTACGGACATTTATGCGGGCCCCTAGGTTCAACAAAGTGACCGGATCGATTGCTAGCTTGGCAGCCGTATTGTTCGTTGTCACAGCGGTTGGCTTTGTGCAACAGCCTAGTAAAGCGTCTACAGCCCAAAAGACTGGTTTACAAAAAACGCTAACGAAGAATTCTAAGTCGGTTAAGAAACAGAACGCCACGGCCTTAAAACGGCAAAAAGAAGCCGTCAAAGCGTCTTCTAAACAGGTTGCCGCTGAAAAGCTAAAGACGAAGCAAGCGTTAGCTAAGTTAAATACTAAGCAAAAAGCGGTGGCTAAGTCGTATAACTTGAAACCACAAGTGGTACTGGCGATGGGACAAACAAACTTGACGGCGATTGGTGATTCAGTCTTGTTGGATGTTTCCAATGATTTGCAACGAGTCATCCCTGGGGCGGTCATTCAAGGTAAAGTCGGGCGACAAGTTACCGACGTACCAGTGATTATTAGTAGCTTGAAGGCGCAAGGGCAATTGTCAACCAATGTCCTAGTGAATATTGGGACAAACGGGACGATTACCAATGCCCAAGCGGATCAGGTTATTCATGCGATTGGTCCTGGTCATCAAGTCTTTTGGGTGACGGCACACGTCCCAACGCGTAGTTGGCAAAATCAAGTGAATACTCAAATTAATAAGACGGCGAAAAAGTATTCAAATGTGCATGTGATTGATTGGTACAGCATGGCTTTAAAGCAAGGTAGCTGGTTCGGCGATGATAATGTGCATCCGAACACGACTGGTAACAAGCATTTAACGGCTTTGATTGCTAATCGGATTGCAACGGTGAATGCACCCAAAAGTAAATAATAAGGCTAACAAATACCGCCAGAGCAAGGTGCCAAGATTCTAAGCTAGGGTCTTATAAGTGAAACAGGTTATGATGAACCTAACTTATGAAGGAGTTGATGGCATTGCGTTTTGGAGAGCGGTTAAAACAAGGTCGCCTAGCACAGCAGCTAACTCAAAAGTCTGTGGCTGAACAATTGCATGTTTCCCGGCAAACAATTTCTAGTTGGGAAAATGAGAATAGTTATCCGGATATTGATAGTTTGTTGCAGCTGAGTGATCTTTACGGCTTGTCCTTGGATACCTTATTAAGGGAAGACACGGGGATGACAGATTATTTACGGCGACAAGATGTGCGACGACAAATTTGGCCCGTTCAGTTGACCTTACGGATACTCGCGAGTGGTTACTTGATTTTAGTAGTGGTTAACTTTTTTAAACCGCAACTAAAATTGATGAATCCGGTGGTGAGCTTATTTTTCCTAGTTGGCTTGTTAGCGTTGAATTATTTGACGAAATTTAATCGGCATTTTGGTTTAGATGAACGGCCATTGTTGCGTGAACGGCATCGTTGGCTTAGCTTATATGGTGCGCTAATCTCAGGATTTATCTTAGGAATTGGTATTGTTAGTAGTATTAAGCAAGTTCTAACGTGGGCTGCAATTCCAATGATGGTGCTCGGAGGTGCAGGCTTGTTCTTGTGCTTGATTGTGCGAACTGAAAAGTAAGAGGTTATTATCAATTCCAACTATTATTGCAGCATTCAAAAATGCGACCCTCAGATTTTGAGGATCGCATTTTTAGTTAGGCTTTAAAAGGTTTCATTGGAATATGCAGCGCTAATTTGTTTAATTGTAAAGAATACTGCAAATCTTGATTGCCACGCACCGTCATCTTCATATCAGTCGCATAGATGACTAAGCCAATCTGATGACCAGTTAACAAGTGATGGAAGAGTGGCTGCAAATCAACATCAAAGTCGTAGAATTCGTTGGCGTGCAGCGCTTCATTGTGCCAAGGATTGTGCCGATTTTGTAAGTTCAAATGGCCTTTGGTGATCATCTTATAATTGGAAGCTGGCGCTAACTTGAAGTCTTTCAAATCATCTTCACGCCAGTGGTAGCCAAGGTCAAGCGCTTTGCTGGCAATCATTTGGGGACTGACCGTTAAGCGTTGGGCTTTACCAAAGTCGATCAACATGAAGCTGAGCATCCCAAAGTTCTGGTTAACCGCAACGGAACCGGATAAGTGTGGCTGGCCGACTAGCAGTTGGTCAGCTGGTGCTTGCCAGCTCTTGAATAAGAGGCGATGATCGTATAGCGGTCCAGTCTTGTCTTCTCGTAATAAGTCGGCTTGCCAGTCATCCAGATGGCGTTGATAATGAGCGAACAACTTGTCGGGTAACTTATCTGTAAAGTGGGCGGCACGTTGGTCAACGGGATGATCAGCCGGTACGAGTTCTTTATATTGCACTTTAAAGTCTAAGGCTTGATCCACATCTTGCCACCAGTTGTCATGGGCATGCCACGTTTGAGCAGCCGTGTTATCTTGAACCAAGACGTTAGGTAATAAGTCTTCGGCATGGTTCTTTAAACCATAGAGTTCGTGACTTAGCCACATGTTCATCATGTCGGTAAAGTCGAGTGACTGTAAGTTATTAATGTAAATGTGTTGGCCTTGATGCAAAATTAGCTTTTTGGTGACGGGGACGTCTTGGAGCTTGTCCCATAAATGGGCGACGTTACGCGGCTTGACATTCCAGTCATTTAAGCCGTGAACCATCACGATATCAGCTTTGATTTTATCGACGTTCTTCAGATAGTTTCGTTCATCCCAGAACTGATTATAACTGCCAGTATTGCGGTCTTGACCAGCCGTGAGGGCAGCGAGCTTTTGATCAAATTTACCTTGAATGCGATGGGCATCACCGGCTTTAAGACTCCGCGAGAAGACTTCGGCGGCTAAAACATCTGTATCTTCACCTTGGAAGGTGTCAGGTGCCACGACCAAACCGTTATCGCGGTAGTAGTCGTACCAACTAGAAATGGCGGCTTCTGAAATGATCGTCTTTAAGCCGGCAACGCCAGTAGTTGCGGCGGCCGTGGCTAAGGTGCCTAAGTAGGAGCGCCCGGTCATCGCAACGGACCCATTAGTCCACCAAGCGTCGATGGCCGTATCAGCATCACGATTAGTGAAGGCGGGCCGTTTACCAGTGAGCCATTCGATAATGGCAATGGTCGACGTGGTTTCGTCTTCGTCACCAGTTGGCGCTAAGCCATCAGAATCAACTGACCCGATGCCGGCTGCATAGACGACCGCAAAGCCACGGGCCAAGAAATAGTCGTTCAGCGTATAAGATTGCTCACGGCCAAAGCTTTCTTCGGCTTGTTTAGTTGTCGCATTGACCGGTCGAGCGGCGGGTAACGGTGTTGTTTTTGGTTGAGCTTCAACATCGGCATACGTCTTTTCATCCGGGGTCTTAGCTGTTAACGGCACATCGACATTATGCATGGTGGCTTTGCCAGCCACGTCGTCGATGCCTTGATTATAAGGACTCGCGGTGTATAAGACCGGGACTTTTAGGCCGGTTTCAGTTTCGGCCGGGCGTAATATTTCAACTTTTAGTAAGTCGCGTTGGCCATCGGCATCGGTATCTAATGGGGCTTCCACGTAGACTACATCACGAATTAAGTCGTTAGTATTGAAGACTGCTTGGGCTTTGCCATTAAAGAAGAGCGGTTTTTGTTCGTTCGGTAACTGATAAAACGGTACAAAATAACCACGGGTCGTCAATAATTCGATTAACGTTTGACCTTTGACACCACGAGTATTCAATAGTAAATACCACGCATAGTAGAGGGCTTCGCGGTCAAAAGCACTGTCAGAAACCATTGGTAATTGAATGTCACGCATAGCCAATAATGGGTCCGCGAGGTCAAAGTCGTGGCCGGGTAAGAAACCGAGCAACTGCAAGCCGACGTTATAGAAGACTTGATTATTGACCACCGTGGCGGTCGTTAACCAGTCAGCTAGTGTGAGTTGGCTGGTAGCCATGATATTAGCAAATTTATGTTTGAGTCCCGCGGCCGAATGAACTTCGGGGAAACTCTTTGCTAGTAAGGTTTGGTAGACAGCAGGTACTGTCTTTAAGGCTGCCATGTTTTCAGTAATAAAGTGAATCTTGGTGAGTTCCGCAATGGCCGCTTCCGAGTCGGTGGGCACGATTGCAAATTGATTATTTTTCATAGGAAAAAGGTCCTTTATTCATCTAGTTTTAATTCATATTATACGCCTATTAGCTGGTAGACCAACACCTAAAGCTGACAGCGCTGTCAAAATATGGGACAATGAGGCCATTCTAAAGTAAAGGTTGGATTGCGCATGGCAGATTATCCCAGTTTGTATACGACACAAGCGATTAATGTGGACGGGTTGCAAGGTGAATCTTGTGTGCCGAATGGCTTAACTGTGCCAGTGTCGAGCCCATTGAGTGCGGCGCCCGGGACCAATCCGGAGCAATTAATCGGCTTGGCATTGAGTACCTGTTTAAATGCGACGTTAGAACAGATTGAAAAAGAACAACAAGTTATCCATCAGAGTACGGTTGTGACGACCGTTAAGCTGAGTCGGGATCAGCAAGGCTATCAATTTGTCGTTGATGCGACCGTGACCATTCCAGAAGTTGATCAGGCGACCGCCGCTGCATGGCTGGAACTGGCCGAGGCACGTTGTCCCGTTGCTAAGTTGCTAGCGGGTAGTGCCAATGTGACGATTTATTTGTAAACTGACTTAACAGTGTTGTGTGCTAGGGGGGAGGTGGAGCTAACTTGCCACTCTGGTTGGGCCAGAATCAGCTGGAACGTGGTGGCCGCGTTTTCGAGCCAAAGTGCGGTCTCGAAAGCCGGGCTTTATCTAAGTCGGAAAATCACCGACCAAGATAAACGACACCACTGAGCCAATTCTGGCCCGCCCGGCGTTAATTAACTGGGTATTTGTCAATGATGGCTTATTTTTTTAACTAACAGACACAATTTACCCTAGTACTGGACGTTACACTATTGTTGCTCAATAGACAAAAAAATGACCAGCTGGCATTTTGTCAGTTGGTCGTTTTAGGTTAATGGTGCATGAAATGTTGGCAAAGATGATGATGGATAAATGCTGGACAATGGTGATGCGCTGGTTCGGTCTTGATCTTGGCTTTGACCGCACCGACTTGTTCAACGGCAACTTGTTTAGTCTTTTCACGTTCGATTTTGAGTTTAAGATGCAATTGTCGCGCTTGCCAAAAGCCGTGAGCTGAGATAGCAACGGGAATGATGTTCAAGGCTAACGTTGCCGGAATTAACCATGGATTTTTTTGAATTAAATCGTTCATTTTAGCATGGTGTTGATTGATGGCTTGATGGATTACTTTTGGTGGTAACATTTAATCACGTCCCTTATGAGTTTGTGTTCATCATACCTTAATTGGTAAGCGGTGTCATTTTTTAGTGTGGTATTGGTTGTGTTTTTCGTTGATCAGATATGACAGGATTAAAAATAATTAGGAACATGTTTAAAACCGGAAACGTTAGGCTAGCAGAGATTGCAATGGTACAATTAAGTTGGCAACAATTTCTGTGTGCGATTGCTGGTGACGTGTCCTAAATATGGGAGGTGTTGCCAGTGGATGAGTATTTGCTTGGCAATTTAGTTAGGAGACGGGTCTTCAGTTTGTTCTTCATCAAGCTGAACGTCGCAAAAGCGTTGAGAGAATTTCGAAAATTAGCACATGACGTTCAGTTAGTATTGATCGTTGCTATGGTTATTGCCATTGCAATTGTCGGTACTGTCATCGTGCTAAGCGCGACTAATTAGAGATTCAGCCACAAAAAAAGTCCGTTGTTTACACCAACGGGCTTAAGTGGTTTTAAAAGTACCAATCAACAATGAAACTTCTTAGGTCGCGTCACAACCAATACAAGCACGTAGCAAGCATTGATTGAAACCAAAGACTAGCGTGATTCCTGTCACGCTGGTCTTTTTGTGTTGAAACACAAACAACCTTACACACTGATTATACTTGATGATCATATTAAGTCAATTAAAACCAAGCTATCAAAAAACGGATCCAAGACATTGGCTTAGACCCGCTAATAGAACTATTTTTGCTGATTCATCTTACTATGGCGAATCCCATAGCTGAAGTAAATGATTAGTCCGAGGACGAACCAAATTAAGGAAGTGGCCCAAGTTTCTAAAGATAATTGGGTCATCATGAAGATACATAGTAAGCCGGAAATGATCGGTAAGTAAGGATAAAATGGGACGCGGAATCCCTTGATTTTATTTAACTTAGGGTTGCGACGTAATAAGATAATCCCAAAGGAAACGAAGGTAAAGGCGATCAAAGTCCCGATGTTAACTAAGTTAGCCAATTGTCCAAGTGGAATTAAGCCACCGAGAATCGAAATGACAATCGTGACGGTCACCATCGCGTGCTTGGGCGTGTGGTTCTTGTCAATCTTACCTAAGAAGCTCGGTAATAAGCCATCGCGACCAATCGAGTAGAGTAAGCGCGAACTACTATAAATCGTCGTGACCATCATCGTGAACATGCCGGCTAAGGCGCCGATGGAAACAATCCCTGCGATGAAGTTTTGGTGAACTAATTGCAAGGCGAATGTGACGGCATCATCAACATTTAACAATTTGTAAGAAGTCATCCCAGTCAAAACTGCGGCGACCATAATATAGAAGATCGTACAAATAACCAACGTGCCGATAATCCCAATTGGCATATTGCGCTTGGCGTTCTTGACTTCAGCGGCAGAACTGGAAACGGCATCGAACCCTAGATAAGCGAAGAAGACGACCGCCGCGCCTTTGAAGATGCCGTGGACGCCAAATGGTGCAAAGGGTGTCCAGTTGCTAGGCTTGACATAAAATGAGCCGACTAGCAGGAACATGATAATAATAGCTAATTTCAAGACAACAATAATATTATTTAGCCGAATCGAGGTTTTTAGCCCTTCATCAATAATCCAAGCAATCAGGCAAACGATGATAATTGCCACTAGGTTGATGTAAGTACCGTGGGCGGGATCAAATGAACCGGTAATTGCTTTGGGTAATCTTAAGCCAAAGCCAGCAATAAATGAATTGAAGTATGCGGCCCAGCCAACTGAAACGGTGGCAACCGCTAAGACGTATTCCAAGACCAGCGCCCAACCGGTAATCCAGCCGACCAATTCACCATAAACAATGTTACCGTAAGAGTAAGCCGAGCCAGCAACGGGCAAGACAGATGAAAATTCAGCGTAACACATCGCCGCAACCGCACAAACAATGGCGGCAATGACGAATGATAAGATAATGCCGGGTCCAGCTGTCGTGGCGGCAACGGTCCCTGGTAGAATAAAAATCCCCGTTCCAATGACCGCACCGATACCTAGAGCGATTAGATCCACCGCTGATAACGTTCGTTCAAAATGTCCGTCCGCCTTTAAATAACGATCTAGATTTTCTTTTTGGAAAATCCGTTGACGAATCCCCATTAATAGTAGCCACCTTTTTTAGTTATTTTTAACAGTCACTTGTCACAAATCGACAAATTTACTGATATGCCATATCATACCGTGACTGATTATTAAAAGTCAATGAGAAACGCGGATTAATTGTTAAAAGTCGTGATTTTAGTTGATTCTACAAGCTTATTTTCGAGTTTTAATGGGGTTACAAGTGCGGGAAATTCTGATAAGATGATTATTAATTAAAGTCGGTGGGCGTTTGAATCAGTACCGAAGTTATACATAGTAGCCTATGCTTGGTGCTAGTTGGTTTAAATTGCCACTCTGGTTGGGCCAGAATTGGCTGGAACGTGGTGGCCGCGTTTTCGAGCCACAGAGCGGTCTCGAAAGCCGGGCTTTATCTAAGTCGGAAAATCACCGACCAAGATAAACGACACCACTGAGCCAATTCTGACCCGCCCGGCGTTAATTAACAGGAGTTACTGACTATCTATTGTCGACCTCAAATTTAGCCGAGAGGTTGGGTCCTAAAATGCTCAGCCGTGTCGTTAGTCTTAGTGCGAGTGGTCTGCTCGGACTTAGACCAAGGTCAGTTTTGAAGACCGGTTTTGAGGCTTCGAAATGGCCCATGGCGTTCCAGCATTTTAGGACCCAACCGGCACGCGGCAATCTCAACTAGCACCAAGCGTAGTATTGAAGTTATACATAAGTAGTCTTAAAAACTAAGGGGGAATGTCACCGTGTCAGCGATGTTGGTAGCAGAAGATTTATCCGCAGTCGGCGGGATTTCATTGAGTGCAGCCGTACCAGTATTGACCGCGATGGATTATCAAGTAGCGGCGTTACCGACGAGTTTATTGTCGACGCATACAAGTGGCTATGGCACGCCAGCAATTGTAGATTTATCGGCATGGTTGCCACAAGTGTTTAAGCATTGGACGACCGCACAGCTGGACTTTCAGCAGGCGTTAATTGGGTATGTTGGTTCGGTGGCTTTGTGTCAATTATTAACGGATTATTTAACCAAGCAATCATTAGAACTCTTGGTGGTCGATCCAGTGTTAGGGGATTTAGGACGATTATATGATGGTTTTGATGCGGCTTACGTGGTAGCTATGCGCCAGTTGATTAAACCGGCCGATGTCATTTTGCCTAACGTAACAGAAGCGTGCCTATTGACAGGAACGCCTTACCAGTCGCAACCGGAGCTAGCGCCGTTACTGCAACAATTGCAACAACAGTTAAAATCTGGGGCACAAGCAATCATTACTGATGTCACTCAGGATGATCAGATTGGCTGTGCTTGGCTGGCAAATGACCAAGTCCAGTTTAGTGGTCAACAGCGCTTACCTGGTCATTATAATGGTACCGGGGATACCTTGGCTGCAGTGTTAGCTGGTTTGTTAGGCCGTGGCTATTCGCTTGAACGGAGTATCAGGTTAGCGAACCAGTGGTTAAATCAGGCGGTCGCGGCAACTTTAGCGCAACATCGTGCTAGTGAGCGGCAGGGGATTGCACTTAGTGGCATCTTGCGAGAAATTTTAGCGTTAGATCAAGGTTGAAATGTTATACTAAATGGGTATTTAATCAGATTTGGGAGGATTTTGTTCATGAGTACAGAAGTAGCCAGCGGTGCCGTTGTTTACCAACAAAAAGACGGCCATCCCGCTTATTTACTATTACAAAGTGCCACCAGTGATTTTTGGGGATTCCCTAAAGGTCATTTGGAAGGCGATGAGACTTTAGTTGAAACGGCTAAGCGTGAGATTAAAGAAGAAACCCAACTCGATGTCCAAGTCGATACGAGCTTTAAAACGTATACAGAATATGGGTTACCCAATGGCAATCTAAAACAAGTGACATTATTTGTCAGCGAAGTCCCAACCGGTGTGGCTGTGACCCGGCAAAAAGCCGAGATCAGCGCAGTCGGCTGGTTCGACTACGCTGCCGCTCGCGAACGATTGACGTATGATAATTTGAAGCGGATGTTGGATGAGGCTAATGCGTATATTACGAAGTAGAGTGTGAGGTAAGCCGGGTTGAGACTGAGCATTGCCTAGTACTTAGCATTACTCGGTGGGGTTTCCGAGTGGTGCTAAGTGCGTAGCAAGCGCAGGTCTCAGGCTTGCCGAACACGTTTCGGCAAATGCCACCATAGACACAAAAAAATTACCGGTCCGTCGCATAAACGGTACCGGTAATTTTAAACTACCAAGTGAATCATTATCTTATTTTTTTAAGTTAAGCAGTAACGATTTTTAGGCTTGCGTCTTTAAGTTTGCGACTGCATCTTCGATTGTGACGCCTTCAGCGCGCAATTCGGGATGAAGTTTGTCAGTCGCCACAAATAATTGCCGTTTCGTATCGAGTACGATATTGAACCAGCTGTTAGTTGTTTGAAATTTCATATGACAAGACTCCTCTCTGAAAATTGTTCGGTCTTGCTACGAGATGCTTACAATCATCTATGAACCTTACAATTTATTTACTATACGCTGTTCGTTGATATAAAGCAAATGAAAAGCCTTACAACTTTGTGAAAATTTAAGCTAATTTAGGAGAAAAATAAATGACGACGCCAAGAGTTTTTGTAGTAACGGGTCCGACAGGCAGTGGGAAAACGACGGTTTGTCGTTACCTATTAGAGCAGTTCAATATGCCACAAGTGATCACCCATACGACCCGAGCACCCCGGTCTGGGGAAGTTAATAATGTCGATTATTACTTTGAAACGCCGACGAGTTTTGCGACTAAGCATTATTTGGAACATGTCACTTATAGTGGCAATCAATATGGGTCTTCACGGGAAGGCTTGCAGGCGGCTTGGGAAAAAGCCCCATTAATTAGCATTGTGCTTGATACTGCTGGTGCGGTGACCTATGCGCAGGAATTGGGTGCGCAAGCCGTCGTGATCTATCTGGAAGTGACGCAACAGGATGCGTTAATTGCCCGGTTAACCAAGCGAGGCGATGAAGCTAGTCGGATTCAAAAACGGGTGGCCAGTAAAGAATATGAACGTGATCAACAATTACCAGCTGGGCTAGTTGGCCATGCCCACGTGATTGTTAACGACGATTGGGAACAGACGAAAGCAGAACTACAAGCCTTAGTCACGCGGTATCAAGCTGAGTAATATCTTTTATTAGTGGACTATGCTAAACTAAATAGTAATGATTACGCTTGTTGATTAGTGTAATCGGGATTTTAAGAATGGGGGCCCCACCAACATGGACGCAACATTGGAACAGGCGGTTAAGGTCTTGCGACGCAATCAATTAAAGATTACCAAGCAACGCCAAGCCCTGTTAGACTATTTAGTGACTTATCAACATCATTACGTGGCAATTTCGGCGGTCGATGACCATATGCGAACCTTATTTGCCGGAATGAGTCATAATACTATTTATCGTAATATTAAAGAATTTGAAACGTTGGGTTTATTGGAATTAAAGGCCGAAGCCAATCAAACGTTGGTCAAATATCAATGTGACTTTAAGCATCAGCACCACCATCATTTTGTTTGTTCGAATTGTGGTCGGGTGATGGAGTTACAAGAGTGTCCGTTAGATGACTATGTGGCACAGTTACCCGGTTGTACGATTACGGGCCACCGGATTGAAATTTATGGATTGTGTGCGGACTGTACAGCCAAGCAACAATTAGCGACTAAATAAGCTGACTACGGGTCGGCTTTTTTTCGTGGACTGGTAATGGTTGTCGACTAAGGCAATCTAAGCGTAAAGAGTTTATTAATTTCGAGAATAATTAATGCACTTTTAATGGTTCCATGTTTAAATAGAAGTTCGAGATAAGAAGAACGGATAATTGACTCAGAAGGGAATGACATCGATGGCTTATCGGACACCGCCATTTATTTCACCATTTGCAATTGTATCGATTGTACTTGCACTGGGTGCCACTAACGTTGTTGTCAACAAAACGACCAAGACGGTTAACGGCGCACCAGCTAGTTCCAGTGTGGTCCAAACGTCAACAATCAGTGGGAGTAGTAGCGACAAAAATAAACCGGACGATAAAAGCAGTAGTTCGGATAGTAGTAAAGATAAGAGCAGTAGTGACTCATCCAGTGATGACAGTTCATCAGATAGCAGTTCTGATGATAGTACAAGCAGTTCTAGTGATGACACAACCGAAGCAAGTTCATCATCGGCTAAGAAGAATAGTACAACGGCCCAATCTAGTGCCAAGAAGACGTCTAGCTCAACGGCTGACGAAACGAATGACGATGATACGACGGATGCAAGTTCTTCTTCTACCGCGAAGAAGCATTCAAGTACCACTGAAAGTTCAACGGATACTACGACGGACGATACCACGACAGATAGCGGGGCGAATGATTAATGTTTAGTATTCTAGATATGATTAACCATGCCCTTGGTTATGTTAACGTCAATGTTAAGATAAAAAACCAAATCTATACCTTGTTAGGGGCAGCCGGTAACTGCTACCTTGGCTATGTGGCGATTCGCTTAATGCAAAATGGCAGCTGGTTGCGTGGGATTATCTACATGTTAGTTTTCCTAGTGATCATTTACTTTTTAGTTTTAAATATCATTTATTACTTCACGAATCGGCAGGCTAAGTTTGACTTGTCACCCAAGATTGAAAAGTTATTAGGTGGTAAACCGAAAGAAGCCATTGAAGCTGAAAAGCAAAGTCGCGTTGGTCAAAACCAGAACCAGCCGTATATTCCGGCAAACGGGATCTTTGACGGTCAAGAATTATTACCCGCTGCGGTGAAGACTTCGTATGCGGAACAGCATAATGTCCATCAAATTGTTGATCAGCTCCAAGCAGCCAATATTATTCGGTTAGACTATGGTGGCATGAGTGATGCGGCGATTATGACGCAAGTCCGGTCAACTGGCGAACCTGTTAAGGCAATCGGTCAAGGCATTCAAATTCCGTATTCACAATTGAAATTAGAAAACCATAAACTGGTGATTTATGCCGGGATTAACCAGATTGACCAACTACCAGTTGGTCACATCACCCGCGTTGGCTTGACCGATGTGCATGATGCGCATGAAGATTATAAATTGTACCTGGCATCAACGCTAATTACGGGCGGAATGGAAAAAATCGCTGGGCGAACGTCGACAATCGAACAGCCGGGCGATTATCAGATTTCGGCGCAAGTGGCGTTTGAGGACAGAGTGTGAGGTAAGCCGGGGTGAGACTGAGCATTGCCTAGTACCTAGTAGGACTCGGTGAACTTTCCGAGTCGTGCTAGGTGCGTAGCAAGCGCAGGTCTCAGGCTTGCCGAACACGTTTCGGCTAATCAGCAAAAAAGTCCCACTGACAGCAACTCATAACGAGTTCCTACCAGTGGGACTTTAAGTTATGCTAAAATCCTAAAGGACATCCAAAATCGCTAACGGTGTGGCTAACCGATAAGTGACCTGCTGATGCTCAGCGTTTGGGTCCATGCCCCAAACGGCCAACCCAAAGTCAACACCAGCTGCCGCGGCCGTTTGTTCATCACTCAAGGAATCACCAACGAATAACGCGTCACTTGGCTGAACCCCGACTTTTTCCAGGGCAGTTAACAGCGGCAATGGATCAGGCTTGATCTTGTCAGTGTCATCGGCGCCAATCACAACGTTCATGCGGTCCATAATCGGATAGTCACGCATACCAGCTTCAATTTCGTTGCGCCGTTGTGACGTTACAATCCCGACTTTGAGTTCAGCGGGTAATTGTTCAAAGACCGTGGCCATCCCATCGTAGAGGGTAATATCTGAAAAATGGTCGGCCATTACGGCTTCATAGCGAGCTTGAAAGTGATCAAATTGGTCGGCCGCAATCCCCAAGTGGGCCATCGCTTGTTCAGCGGCCATTGGGAAAGTGGCTTGGGCGTCGGCGTCCGTAAATGGTTTGCCATATTCTGCTAAAACAATCCGCATCACGCGGGCATATGCCGGTTGGCTGTTAGTCAAAGTACCATCAATATCGAACATTAAAGCACGGTAAGTCATGGGGCATCTTCCTTTCGGTCAAATCCTAAGTATCAGTTGCTTGACTGGGGTGTTTGATTTAGTTTGTCGTCTGGTTTTTTTGACCAGTATGTTTTAAGACAGATGTGTCGTTTTGTACACCAAGCTTAAATAGAAATAGGTCACAATTTTAATGTTTTTTAACGCCGGGCGGGCCGGCATTGGCTCAGTGGTGTCGTTTATCTTTGCCGGTGTTTTTCCGGCTTAGATAAAGCCCGGCTTGGAAGACCGTTCTTTGGCTTCCAAACGCGGCCACCACGTTCCAGCCGATGCTGGACCAACCAGAGTGGCAATTACAACAACCCAATCAATTCCAGTATGTAAGACTAGTATATCAAATTAAGCGTTGACAGCTAGAATTTGAATTGTTATAGTTAGATTAATAATTGATGAGGAGCTAATGATATGTCATTACCGTTAAATCAAAAAACTCAAACTAGCTTTTACTTTTGGTATTTTCGCTAGTGTTTGTGCCAGCTGCTTTGGTGCAAACACGGATCCGATGTTTGCATCGATGCGGCTTGCCAAAAGCTTTTTGTGATTCAACGGCGCCCATGGATGTTTTGAAAATTCCAAGGGTGGCTAATTAGAAGTCTTTTTTCAACTAGCGCATTTCTTGGAACTTTCTGAGAAATGCGCTTTTTGATTAGCCGTTTACAAAACAGCCCGCAACCCCAAACCAACCAAAAAAACTTGGAGGAATCAATATGCCAATTGATAGTACAACTTTAGTGCAACATATGAATGACCGTTTAAGTGAAATCCAACCATCCGATATTTTAGCGTTCAATGCTGAAATCGCCAATATTCCTGGAATCGTACGTTTAACATTAGGCGAACCAGACTTCAATACCCCTGAACATGTCAAGCAAGCCGCCATTGACAGTATTAACAATAACGAAAGTCACTACGCGCCATCAAACGGGACCCCAGCTTTACGACAAGCCGCGGCGAACTTCTTATCTAAAAAGTATGGTGTTAACTACGACCCTGATAATGAAGTCATTATTACGGCTGGTGCGACTGGTGGGATTTACACGGCGTTGAGCTCGATTTTGAATCCTGGCGATGAAGTCTTGATTCCAACGCCAATCTTCCCATTGTACATTGCGATTGCGAAGTTGGCTGGCGCCAAACCAGTCTTTATGGATACGTCAGCGAATGGCTTTGTCCTTTCACCAGAACAATTAAAGCAAACTTTGGCGGATCATCCCAAGGCCAAAGCAGTGGTCTTGAACTTCCCATCGAACCCAACTGGGGTCACTTACCGGGCGGCGGATCTGAAAGCTCTAGCAGCAGTATTGGCTGACAAACCAATCTTTGTGCTTTCCGATGAAATCTACAGTGAATTGACTTACGGTGAGACCCATGTGTCCATCGCTTCATACTTGCCGGAACAAACGATTTTACTGAATGGGGTCTCTAAATCCCACGCGATGACTGGCTGGAGAATTGGGATTATGTGCGCACCAAAGGCCATTACGGCGCAACTGGGTAAGATTCATCAATTTACGGTCACCACAACGACGGCTAATGCCCAGGCTGCAGCGGCGGAAGCGTTAAGTAATGGGATGGATGATGCTCAAACGATGAAGCAGGAATACCAAGCTCGGCGCGACTACTTATATGAAGCTTTGAACAAACTTGGCTTCAAATCTGCTAAGCCAGAAGGGGCCTTCTATCTCTTCAGTAAGATTCCAGCCGGCTTGCCACAAGATAGTATGGCCTTCTGCCGTGAATTAGCGCATGAAGCACGGGTTGCTTTGATTCCTGGTAGTTCATTCGGTCCTGGTGGGGAAGGCTACGTCCGGATTAGTTATGCCGCTTCAATGGACAGCCTTAAAACGGCGGTTGAACGGATGGCAACGTACGTGGCAAGTAAAGCGGAGGTTAAGTAATGACGAAAATTTTAATGTTTAGTGTTCGTGATGATGAAGAAGCGGCGATTAAAGATTGGGCTGCTAAAAATAACGTTCAAGTTGATACCAATGATTTAGAATTTCACCCAGAAACGGCCCATTTGGCAAAAGGGTACGATGGCTTAGTCATTCAACAACGGAGTGCCATTGGTGATGATCCCAAAGTTTACCAACAATTGGCCGACTATGGTTTAAAACAATTAACTAGTCGGACGGCTGGGGTTGATACGATTGACCTAGCCGCTGCGAAAGCGGCCGGCTTAACGGTGACCAACGTGCCTGCATACTCGCCTAACTCAGTCGCTGAAATGGCGGTAACCCAGACGATGCGGCTGATTCGGAATTTGGAACTCTTCGACCAACGGATTAATCAACAAGATTTCCGCTGGGCCGGTCTACAAGCCCGCGAAATTCGGTCATTAACCGTCGGCATTATTGGTGCCGGCCGGATTGGTGGTACCGTGGCGCATTTATTCCATGGCTTAGGTGCCAAAGTGATCGCTTATGATGTGAAAAAGCGGCCTGAATTAGAAGATGTTTTGACGTATGTCGACACCAAAGAAGACCTATTGAAGCAGGCTGATGTGGTGACCCTACATGTTGACTTGAATCCAACGTCGCAAGCCTTGATCGATGGACCAGCCTTGAAATTAATGAAGTCTGATGCGTTCATTATCAATGCGTCACGTGGGCCCGTTATCGTCACGAAAGCCTTAGTTGCGGCCTTAAAAGCTGGTGAAATTGCTGGAGCGGCTTTAGATACGGTTGAAGGCGAAGCGGCGTTATTTAACCAAGATCATTCTGGTGAACCTTTGCAAAATGACTTAGTCGCGCAATTGATGCAAATGCCAAATGTTATTATCACGCCACACGTTGGCTTCTACACCAACTTAGCGGTTAAGAACATGGTCGACATTAGCTTGGACGATGTGTTAACGATTATTAACGGCGGTTCAACTGATCACGCCTTCTAGCAAACGATATTTAGGTTAGTTAGTGTTTGCTTGCCACTCTGGTTGGTCCAGAATCGGCTGGAACGTGGTGGCCACGTTTCCGAGCCACAAGGCGGTCTCGAAAGCCGGGCTTTATCTAAGTCGGAAAACCGCGACTAAGCTAAACGACACCACTGAGCCAATTCTGGCCCGCCCGGCGTTGATTAACTGAAACAGTTTAGTGAGTGGATCAGTTGCTTTAAAAGTGTCATGATGTTCCAGCCTCAATCTAGCCCAACTGAAGCGAAAATTAAACTCAAAACAGCGCGTTACCAATCGAAATTGGTAACGCGCTGTTTGTGGGTTAAAGGGTTTCAAATAGATGATGATAATCCGTAATGGTTTGATCAATCTTAACGCCAGCGGGCATGGCCGGAATAGCCTCTTCGGGTGCATGAACTAAGACGGTCTGGGCGGCCTTGGCATTATTCGCAGCTTGAATCCCCGACAGCGAGTCTTCCAGAATCATGCTGGTCGCAGGTACGCCGCCAATGTGCTTCAGCGCTTGTAAATACATGTCTGGGGCTGGCTTACCAGGCAGGCTGTCATCGTTAATCACCACTTGGTCAAAGTCGAACCAGTGACTGAGGTTCAAGTGGTCAAAGAAAAACTCGACATTCTTTAATTGTGAGGCTGTCGCGATATTCACTTTAATACCAGCGTCATGACACCGATCTAAAAAGGCGGGTAAACCGGGTGCCAAATGGAAAATTTCAGGTTGTTCTAGACAAATTTGACGATACAAAGCTTCTTTTTCGTCAGCTAAAGTGGCAACTTTGTTAGCGGGGAGCGGTTGGTCGACGAATAAGTCAAAGGTGTATTGATTATTACGACCAGCGATATCGTTGAAGAATTCCGCTTCGGTCATTTGATGGTTAAAGGTTTGTTTGAGCATTTGGCCCCAAGCTTGGCGTTGTAGCGCTGTGTCAAAAAACATGGTGCCGTTGAAATCAAAAGCAATCGTTTTAATCATAATTAAAAGTTCCTTCCATTACTGTTATCGGTTACAAAAACTAGTGTACCGCTAAATCTCTGAATTGACTAACTGGCCATTAGCTAACAGCAGGTGACCGTGTTTCTTAATTGTGACTAAGCGACCACGGACTAATTCAAGAATACGTGAGAATTTATCAAGTGGCTAGTTGATGGGATAACATTAGCGAAAATCGAAAAAATTTCAGAACTTTTTTCTTTTAAGCCACTTTTTAAGTGATTGGTAGTCAGTAGACTAAAGCCATTAACTGAAAGAAAGCGGGGGCGATGATGTTAGGTATTATCAGCCATACCTTGGCACAGCCAGCAATGGCGCCGTGGGATGCCTTATTGGTTTGGAATGGTTTAGTTGTGATTGGTGTCGGCGATTTGGGCTTGATTATCTATCAGATGAAGCAAAAAATTAACCATGAAGATTAAAATAAAATGAGAAAACAGTCGGTAAACTCCCGGTAAAAATGGGGTTACCGGCTATTTTTTTGTTGCAAATAACGAATATTAAGCTTAATTTTGCTTGCTTTGTTCAACTAGACCGCTGATTTAAGCTATTTTAAACGAAAGATTCGCCGTGAATTAGCACTATTTTAGTTATTATGAACAATAATAGCCTATATTTTGACAAAATGACTAATTGTGTATTAAACTATTTAAATAGCATTAACGAAGAATAAGAATTCTTTAACATCAAATATTAATGCAATAATTCTAAACATCAGTTTTGAACTGATTGGAAAGCGAAGGTGACTGTTATATGTCAATGATCGAATTTCACAACGTCGAAAAGTATTATGGTGATTTTCACGCCCTCACGAATATTAATTTAACGATTAATGAAGGTGAAAAGGTTGTTTTGATCGGGCCGTCTGGTTCCGGAAAGAGTACCTTGATTCGAACCGTCAATGGGTTGGAACGCGTTCAATCAGGACAGTTACTAGTCAATGGCTATGACTTGGCGGACAAGAAGACGGATATGAACAAGATTCGTAAAAACGTCGGCATGGTCTTCCAACATTTTAATTTATATGCGAATAAAACCGTTTTAGAGAATATTATGATTGCACCACGACTCGTCTTAAAGCGGCCAGAAGCTGAGAATAAAAAGTTAGCGATGGATTTACTAGACAGTGTCGGTCTTGCGGATAAAGCCGGTAATTTACCAAGTCAACTCTCCGGGGGGCAATCACAACGAATCGCGATTGCGCGGTCGTTGGCAATGAAACCAAAATGTTTGTTATTTGACGAACCAACTTCAGCGCTTGATCCAGAAATGATTGATGATGTATTGAACGTGATGAAGAATGTTGCGGCTGACTCCAGTATGACAATGTTGGTCGTCACCCATGAAATGGGCTTTGCGCGTGAAGTTGCCGATCGCGTGGTCTTCATGGCAGATGGTCAGATTTTGGAAGATGACCGCAAAGAACAATTCTTTGACGGCGAACCGACCAATGAACGGGCCCGTCAATTCTTAAGCAAAATTATTACACACTAAGCAGCCAGGGGAGGTCATTTGATGAAAAAGTTAAAACGTTACCTGGGCGTGCTCGGCATGTTGGGCGTCTTAACGCTCGTCTTAACCGCATGCGGTGGTCGCAAATCGTTATCACAACAAGATGTTTTAACGAATGATAAGGCCAGCAATACGATTACTTGGGGCGTCAAAGCCGACACGAAGCTGTTTGGATTAATGGACGTTCAGGATAATACGATCAAAGGGTTCGATGCCGATGTGGCCACGGCCATTACGAAGCAGATCCTAGGTAAAAATGGGAAAGCGAAGTTCGTGCAAGTTACGAGTCAAACGCGGATTCCGTTATTAAAGAATGGGAATATCGATGCGATTATCGCAACGATGACGATTAGTCCGGAACGGAAGAAGCAAGTTGATTTCTCAGAATCATACTTCGATGCTGGCCAAGCCTTATTAGTCAAAAAAGGCAGTAAGGTGAAGTCGGTCAAAGATTTGAATAAAGCTGGCACTAAGGTCTTAGGGGTAACGGGGTCTAGCTCGGTTGCGAATATTAAAAAGTTTGCGCCTAAAGCTAAAGTGCTGGAATTATCAGACTACGCGCAAGCGATGACTGCCCTCAAGTCTGGTCAAGGGGTGGCACTAACGACTGATAATGGGATCTTATATGGGATGGCGACTGAAAACCCCGGCTACGAAGTTGTGGGTGGCACGTTTACCAAAGAACCTTATGGGATTGCCATCAACAAAGGGCAAGCACCATTCAAAAATAAAGTGAATGCAGCACTTAAAGAAATCGAAGCTAATGGGACTTATAACCGTTTATTGAAGAAATGGTTCGGTAATGTCGCCGGCTTCAATTATAAGGAGGCGTCGCGCTAATGGTTTATATTCTAACGCACTACTGGTCAGAGTTGATTCAGGGGCTTGGCTATACCTTATTATCCAGTGTGATTGCACTGGTCTTCAGTACCGTTATTGGGACGATGTTTGCGATCTTTGAAGTCTTGCCGAATCACGCCATGCGGATTATCGGTCGGATTTACATTGAAATTTTTCGGAATATCCCACTGTTAGTGATTGCGATGTTCTTCTACGTGATTATTCCGATGTATGTGGCTAAGATTGATGGTTTTACGGCTGGGACGATTGGGTTGACGATCTATACCTCGTCATTTATTGCTGAAACGGTTCGAGCCGGGATTCAATCAGTTGATAATGGTCAGATGGAAGGAGCGCGTTCTAACGGGCTGACTTACTGGCAAGCGATGCGCTATATCGTGTTGCCACAAGCCTTTAAGATCGTCATTCCACCATTGGGTAACCAGTTCATCAACTTAGTGAAGAATTCGTCGGTGTTAGCTTTCGTGGCCGGGTTCGACTTGATGTATCAAGGAAACTCGATTGCGTCGTTATCACTCGATACGATTAATAGTTACGTGGTTGTTGGGTTATTCTACTTAGTGATCACGTTACCACTCAGTTATTACATGCAGCATTTAGAAAAACGGTTAGCTAATTAAAAAGGAGGCGGCGTTGAATGCAAAACTTTATTGAAGCCTATTCATGGGTCAACATGCGTTTCTTGCTGGAAGGCCTCTGGGTGACTGTCGAAGTGTCGATTATCTCGATTATTGCCAGCTTTATTATTGGTTCAATTTTAGGTGTCTTACGCTATGTTAAGATTAAATACTTATCAAGAGTTGTGGGCTTTGTGGTCGATATCGTGCGGAACTTACCGTTGATTTTGATCATTTTCTTTACTTACTTTGGCCTGCCACATCTTGGGTTTAAACCGGGGATTATCTTTGCAGCCGTCTTAGCGATGACAATTTTCGAATCAGCGATGTTGGCGGAAATCATTCGTTCCGGGATTTTGGCCGTCGACTATGGGCAAATGGAAGGTGCTCGGGCTAACGGGATGTCTTACGTCCAAGCACTTTGGCACATTGTCTTTCCACAAGCGATTAAGAAGACGATTCCGACGATTGTGAGTCAATTTATTTCTTTGATTAAGGATACGTCATTGGCTACGATTATCGTGTTGCCGGAATTACTGAATCATGCGCAGATTATTTATGGGCAAAACTCCGCGTACATTATTCCAATGTTTGTCATGATTGCGGTCATGTACTTCATTATCTGTTACGCGTTGTCCGTATTATCACGGGTGTTGGACAAAAAATTAGCATAAGTAGTTGTGAACGTTCTGAGGTGATGACCTTGGGACGTTTTTTAGTTTTGGCATCAGGTTAAGTTTGAGGTGGCTTGTCACTCTGGTTGGTACAGGATCGGCTGGAACGTGGTAGTCGCGCTTGCGAGCCACAGGTCGGTCTCACAAGCCGGGCTTTGACTAGGACCGGTAAAATCACCCGCTCCAAGTCAAACGACACTACTGAGCCCATGCTGGTCTGCCCGGCGTTCATTATTGTGGTTATTTTAACTAGCGTTGGGCGGAAAGGTAATTATTGTTAGTTATTAGCGAGCTGATAAATAATCCGACATAGCGTCATAATCACTAGTAACCGAAGAAAACAAAGGACAATCAATACAGTACTAGCTTGACGAATGTTAGTCCCAATTCATAAAAATGACTGACGTTTAGCTTAGTTAAGTTGCCTTACAAGGACGAAGCAAGGTGTGTCTTAGTATATTGTGCTATTCCGAGCAAAAGGATAAATATCATTTTGACTTATAACCTGACTAATTGACTGAAATGTTGAAATTAGTATGATTGTCT
Source organism: Lactiplantibacillus songbeiensis (assembly GCF_005405125.1). Classification (GTDB taxonomy): domain Bacteria; phylum Bacillota; class Bacilli; order Lactobacillales; family Lactobacillaceae; genus Lactiplantibacillus; species Lactiplantibacillus songbeiensis. Next base: position 3,558 of record NZ_BJDL01000030.1, on the reverse strand, counting down.
ATTCCAATTGGAAACGCTTTCATATATAATAGTGGCATATTGAGCAAAAAGCTACTAAGGGGATGCTAAGATGTTTAGTCCAGAAGAAATATTAACGCAGAGTATAGCCAAAGGAACCGCCAAGACCCAACGTTCACTGTTCACTAAGTTCCTGTTAGGGATGATTGGTGGGGCCCTGATTGGGATCAGCTTTCTGGCTAACGTCCGCGTGTCGGCGTCGATTCCAGCTAGTTTGGGAAGTGTGGCAACCTTGGTTGGAGCGACCGTCTTTCCCATCGGGTTGGTGATGATTTGTTTAGCTGGAGGGGAATTAGCGACTGGAAATATGATGACGATCAGTACGGCGATGTATGCGAAGCGGATTAGTATCGGCAAGTATGTCGTTAATCTGTTAGAGATTACCGTAGCTAACTTAGTCGGCGCAATCTTAGTGGCGTATTTTTTCGGACACTTTGTCGGGTTGACGCACATTGGGGTCTTTAGAACGACCTTGATTACCATGGCGCAGTCCAAAGTTACGGCGTCATTTTGGCAGAGTTTTGTGTCTGGCATTGGTTGTAACTGGCTGGTTGGCTTAGCAGTCTGGATGTCATTTGGCGCTAAAGATGCAGCTGGTAAAATTTTGGGCGTTTGGTTTCCAACGATGATCTTTGTCGCGGCTGGTTTCCAACATAGTATTGCCAATTGTTTCTTGATTCCGGCCGCTGTTTTTGAAGGTGGGGCAACTTGGGGGCAATTTATTAGCAATTTAATTCCCGTTTATCTTGGCAACATCGTCGGTGGGGGGATTATTGTGGGTGCGGTCTATTACTTGAGCTTTAAAGCGAAAGCAACTAAATAAGCATAGAAAAAGGTCATCCGGAGTGGATGGCCTTTTTGTGTGCCGAGTTTAAGCGGCTTGATCTTGATGTTGTTTGAAGTAATAAATTGGAATCCCTACGAGGACAATCACGAACGATAATAAAACGCCCGGTAGATCAGAGCCAATCTCACTGACAATCACGAACAGCGCCCCGAGAATTGCGATAATGGGTGTTACTGGAAAGCCCGGTGTTGAGAATGGCCGGACACGGTCGCGATTTCGTTTGCGGAGCAGGAAGACCCCAACAAACGTTGCAACGTAGAAACAATAGACCGTAAAGATACATAAATCAGATAACCGGTCAGGGTTGAAGAATGAGATCATGATGCTGGCTAGGATTAAAATCACAATCGTTGCGACAATTGGTTCATGCGACTGGCGATTGATATAGCGTAGCTGCTTGGAGAAGGGTAATTGATTCCGTTCTGCCATGGCATACATGATACGAGGGAATGTCATAATCTTCCCATTCAGACAACCGACCATCGACACAATGACGCCGATATTTAAGAGGCGCCCGCCAATCGTACCGAAAGCCGCTTGGGCGAAGTAGACCGTCGTTTGTTGACCCAAAGCGTGAATCTTGGCAGCGGGGATAAAGTGTAAAATCCCATAGGTCACTAACGTATAGGCAATCAAGACGAGTGAAATGCCTAAAATGATCGCTTGGGGCAAGACTTTTTGTGGTTCTTTAATCTCACCGCCCAAGTTAGCGACTAAAATCCAACCGTCATAGGCAAATAAAGTGGCTAAGACGGCGACCCCAAAGCTACCGGTTGATTGGGTGACCGTCTTTAAGGATTGACCGAAAGCATTTTGGTCACCAAAGAACAGGCCAAAGATGATGATGGCGGCAATTGGTAGTAATTTACCTAAAGTGGTGACGATTTGAAAGGCAGCGCCCCAGCGGTTTTCGAACATATTCAAAATACCGATGAGGACGATCACGCCAATCGCCAGTGGTGCTTGCCACCAGCTAGCTAGATGGAAGAATCCTACTAATAAGATACCTAAGTAAGAGGCAATTGAGGCGATAATCGCGGGACCGTAGATAGAAACTTGCATCCAACCGGATAGGAAGCCCCAAATCTTCCCGTAAATCTTTTCCATATAAACATAAAGCCCACCAGTATGCGGCATTTGGGCGCCGACTTCAGCGATGGTCAGCCCGGCGGTTAAGGTGATAACGCCACCGAGTAACCAGGCTAACAGCGCGTTAGTCGTTGAACCGGCACTGTCTAAAACGGATGATTGCTTGAAGAAAATCCCGGACCCAATCACGGTCCCAACGACTAAGGATAACGCCGACCAGAATCCGAGCGAGCGATTCAGGGTTGGTGCTGTTTTTTCAGATGACATGCCTGCACGACCTCACTTTCGCTGTAGAAGCCAGCGTGAATAATTGAATGCATTTAGCATACCAAATAATACGGTTGGTGACAATTAGAAATCACGCTAAATGGGGTATTTTTAAGCTTAATTACGAACTAATTTTAAAATGTGACGTTGAAAGTTCGATAAATATAATTATACGGATTATAACTGTTTTAAAATGTTCGGGTCGTTTGGTCAACAATAATGCCTAATTTTTTGGCAGCTAAATTAAAGTCAGGTATAATCTGAAAGGTGAGAGAGAAGAGGAACGAAAATGGTAATTGCAATTGTGAGTTTCCTAACGCTAAGTAGCGTGGGGTTATTTGGGTTGTTATGGCGCGGTGCCCGCCAACACCATCATCAGACGACCGGCCGTGAGTTTGGGGTGGGCGTGGCGATTGGGGCGGTGACCGACTTTTTAGATACGTTAGGTATTGGGAGCTTTGTCACGACGACGGCCATTTTTCAAGCGAGTCATTATTTAAAAGATGAACGCCAGCTGCCGGGAACGTTAAATACGGTTCATGCGATTCCCACGGCTGTTGAAGCGTTGTTCTTTGTAACGACGGTTAATGTGGAACCGTGGACACTAATTAGTCTAGTTGTTGCGGCCGCGGTTGGTGCGGTTATCGGCAGTGAAGTGATGGTCAAGCTGAATCAACGGCGGATTCAACTAATTATGGCGGTGGCGTTAATTGTGACGGCTTTAATGATGGCGGCCAAGTTGTTAGGCTGGATCAGTCTGCTCGGTATCGCTAATCACGCGACTGGTTTACGTGGTTGGCCATTAGCGATTGGGATTGGCGGTAATTTTATCCTCGGTCTATTAATGGCCGCCGGGGTCGGTCTGTACGCGCCATGTATGGTAATGGTTTATTTTCTTGGATTAACGCCAATTGCGGCCTTTCCAATTATGATGTTATCTTGCGCGCTACTGATGCCAAGTTCAGCGGTTAATTTTATTCGCCGTGATCGCGTTGACTATCGGGGCTTGTTCGGCATTATTGTCGGTGGTATGTTAGGCGTGGTTGTTGCCGCAACGGTGGTTAAATCATTATCGCTAACCGCGCTCAGTTGGCTAATCGTGATCGTCAGTTTATGGACGGCGCGGTCATTATGGCGAGCAGCAGTGCGGCAAAAACATCAAATGGTTTAACGTAGTGGTACGCTTGGTTCTAGTTGAAATTGCCGTCTGCCGGTTGGTTCCTAAAACGCTGGAACGCCATGGGCCATTTTGAAGCCCTCAAGCCCGGTCTTCAAAACTGACCTTGGCCTAAGTCCGAGCAGACCACTCGCACTAAGGCCAACGACACGGCTGAGCA
>NZ_BJDL01000029.1 GCF_005405125.1 Lactiplantibacillus songbeiensis | reverse complement strand
CGAACACAGAAGTCAAGCTTCTTAGCGCCGAGAGTAGTTGGGGGATCGCTCCCTGCGAGGGTAGGACGTTGCCATGCAAACAGTAAAGTGTTTAGGATAAAACCTGAACACTTTTTTTGTATCTTCAATTATAGAAAATAACCCCATTAACGGCTAGAACCGATAGTCCTTCATTCGTTACGTTGCCTTACTTTTGTAAAGATACTTTAAAATAGCCCTGGATTTTCACAGTTAACGGTGTTGTTAATTGTTATTCACCACATTCCGTGCTATGTTATGAGCATATTTTATGAAGTGGAGTGATAGTGATGGCTAAAATTGCTGTGGGGGATCGTGTTAAGTGCCAAAAGAATGGTAATACCGATTATGATTTTTATGCTAAAGTGGAAAAAGTTTACGAAAACTCTGCTTACGTCACGATAACCCATTATGATCTACGGGACGATATCAACGTGGCTGAACTACAATATCGGGCGGTGATTGCGCTGAAGAAGATGGCGTTAGTCAAAGCTGGCGAATTAGACCACACCAAGCTACAGACGGTCAGTGCCGCCATGTTGGCTGAATAAAGCGCATAATTAACGGTTAACCTAGGTTAAATCCCTTAGGTTAACCGCTTTTTTTATTGTGAACGCACCTGTACATTTTAGCCTAAAATGAGTACAATAGTAACTGTTAGATAATAATAGTTCTAAAGTGAGAGAGGGAGAGTAGATGACTAATTCCAAAACAACGATCACCCTGGCTGGGCGGCGCCGTTTCTGGTTTATTTTTACGTTGTTAACAGGGACTTGGACGATGTCGATTAGTCAATCGTCATTATCCACGGTTTACCCAACGTTTATGCGGGACTTCGGGATTTCAGCATCAACAGTCCAATGGCTAACGACAGGGTTTATGTTAACGATGGTCGTGATGATGCCGATCAGTCCGTGGTTATTAAATAATATTGGCTTTAAGAAATTATTTTTGACTGTTTTAGTTTTATTTGATATTGGGTCCATCATTATTTATTTTGCGCCAAGCTTTGCGGTAATGATGGTTGGCCGCTTGATCAAAGCCGCGGCGGTCGGAGTCTTGTTTCCGTCGTATCAATCTATTTTATTGACGATTACGCCAGAAGCTAAGCGTGGTTCAACCATGGGGGTAGCTGGACTCGTGATGGGGTCTGCCCTAGCCAGCGGGCCGATTATTTCTGGGGTTGTGTTGAAGTTTACGGATTGGCACGGCTTATTCTTAGTCTTTATTACGGTTGCCACGATTTTAATCGTGTTGAGCTTTGTCACAATCCAAGATGTCATGGTCAGCAAGCCATCGAAGCTTGATGGACTTTCAATCGTGATGCTACTAGGTTTTGCCGGAATCTTATATGTGGTTAACGAGATTGGCAAGCCGAATGTTAATTGGATATTTGGTTGGGTCTTATTAATCGTGTCCGTTCTAGCCGTGGCGTACTTCACGTATCGGCAATTCCATCTGGAGACGCCATTACTTGAATTACGAGTCTTAAAGACGTTTAATTACGACTTAGCGATCTTCTTAACGGCCATTTCTTATATTGCGTTAATTGTGGTCACAATTGTCTTCCCATTGTATTATCAAGGGATCTTAAAGGTATCACCCTTTATTTCAGGGCTATCTTTAGTTCCTGGCGCCGTCTTTTTAAGTATCTTGAATCCCTTAACTGGGAAGTTGGCGGAAAAGATCGGTTACAAACAGATTATGTTGATTGGGATGAGTATGATCGTGGTTGGTTGGCTGATTTTAGCGTTAGTCACAGCCAAGCTTAATCTGGTCACAATGATCCTGATTGCCGCTTTAATTGAAGGTGGCAATGCCTTTGTCATGATGCCAGCTGTGACCTTAGGAGCTAATTCATTACCAAATCAGCTGATTTCACACGGGACTGCAGTTATTACCACGGTACGCCAAATTTTAGGTTCTGCCGGGGTTGCGATTGCGACGTTAATTCTGTCCAATGTGACCGCGTCTCAGTTAAAAGCTGGGGTCCCAACGTTAACGGCGAACTTGCATGGCTACCATGCCGTCTTCTTGACGATGTTAGGCGTTGAAATTGTTGGTGTCATTTTAGCGCTATTATTGCGTGATGAACGACAAAAAAATTAAACTTAATCTAAAAGGCCCTTTCAGAAATTTTCTGAAAGGGCCTTTTAGTAACACGCTGTTAGTTTTGGGCTTGAATCTTAGCCAGTTGACGATACTGATTCAGCATCCAACTGGCATACGTTTGGTTGACTGGTAGGGTTTCGGTGACTTTAAGGACCGGAACGTGGGATTTTTTAGCTAGTTTCACCATATTGTCGACTAAGTTACTGTCTGATTGGGTGTTTTCAACAAAGAAAGCAATCCGATGATGTTTGATATCTTGTTGCATCTGCTGAATATCTTTTGGTGACGGATCGGCACCTTCTTCAATCGACTTGGCGAAATGATTGTTGCTGATCTGGTAGCCTAGCGCCTTTAAGGCATAGTCGAAGACTGGTTCACTAACGGCAACTTTTTGACCGTGGACATGTTGTTTCAATTGCTTGATCTCGGTCATTAAGGGAGCCAAACTCGCGTTATAGGCTTTGGCCTGCTTAAGAAAATAGTGGCGATGGGCTGGTTGTAGTTGGCCAAGGTGCTTAGCAATTAGCAATGCTAACTTGGGCATGGTGGCCGGGTCGTACCAGACGTGCTCATTGGCACCATCGGCTAATCCGGCCACATCTTGACCGACTTGAATGACTTGTGCGTTTTGCGCTTTGTTGGTAATCAGCTTGCTCATCCAGTCGTCATAGCCTAAACCGTTGTAAATTAATAATTGCGCGGTACTCGTTTGCTTGGCTGTTTGAACCGTGGCTTCGTAGTCATGCGGGTCGATACTTGGTCGATCAATCACTGAACTGACCTGTCCGTACTTACCAGCGACTTTTTTAGCGGTCTGGCCGTAAAAATCCAAACTGGCCACGATTTTAATTTGACCGTGACGGGTTGGGCTAGCTATCTGCTGACAGCCGGCTAAGACGCCGCTGAGTCCTAGTAGTAGGACGGTGCCTAAGAAGATCTGCTTTAAACGCATGTGAGGGTGCTCCGTTTCTAAAATAATGGCCATTTTTAAATGGTAATAGTTACTATTAAAGGTAACGAAAAACGGTTCGGAAGTCAAGTTGACGAGTTAAGGTTAGTGTCATGTGGCGACAAGTTGGGCCATCACCCGCTGCTCAGGCTGATGACCTCTAAGTTTGGGTTAATTTTAGTGGGCTATCGTCATTGTCAGAAGTTGAACTGGTAAAATAAGGTCACGAACATAGGAGGTTTCTTCATCGATGATTTTTACAATTGTGATTTTACTATTATTAGTGATGGCGATCATGCGCGGCTTTCACCGCGGTTTTGTTATTGAAGTGTTGCACTTAATTGGAACGATTGGGGTGCTCGTGTTTGCACGAGTACTTTATCAACCCTTAGGCACGTTTATCGCGAATTTGTTAACTAGTCTGAAGCTCATGAATCAAAATGCGATCAGTGGCTTGGTGATTAACTTAGTGTCATTCTTCTTACTCTCATCGTTAGGGTGGTCGGTGGTTCGCTTATTAGCTCGAGTGTCACGCGGTGTGACCTGGCTACCCGTGATTAAGCAAGTGAATAGCTTGGCGGGTGGGGCCGTCGCCTTTGTGTTGACCTACCTAGTGATCTTTGTTGTTTTATCATTAGCCAACTTGGTCAATACGGACTTTATTCAGACCCAAATGGCCCAGTCGCCAGTTGCCACGTTTATCGTGGAGCGGACACCGGGGTTAACTAGTCAATATCTTGGGAATGTCTTTAAATTCGAAACGGGTCTGCAAAATTCATAAACCTAACGCTTGGTATTAGTTGGCTTAAATTGCCACTCTGGTTGGGCCAGAATCGGTTGGAACGTGGTGGCCGCGTTTTCGAGCCTTGGTACGGTCTCGAAAGCCGGGCTTTATCTAAAGTCGGAAAGTCGCCGACCAAGATAAACGACACCACTGAGCCAATTCTGGCCCGCCCGGCGTTAATTAATGGAAATTAATGATTATCTATTATCGACCACAATTTTAGGAACAAACTGGCAGGCGGCAATTTCAACTCGCATCAAGCGTAAAACTTAAAAACACGAATCTTCGAACTGGAAGGTTCGTGTTTTTTGGTCAATTGACAAACGTTATGGGAATGAAAGTTCGATATTCATCGGATTACTATCACTAAGCGGGTGCTTCATGCTATTATGGTAGTTAAAAACAGCTAAAGAGGGATTCTAATGGGAATGATTCGGATTAATAACTTGCGCGTCCATACGTTTAACGGGGTACTACCAGAAGAACGGCGCAACGGGCAACAATTAGCCTTGGATATTGCAATTAAATATCCGATCGAAACGAAAGTTCGGCATGATGATGTGCATGAGACGATCAATTACGCTGAAGTCCGTGCGATTACAGATGAATTCGTCACCACACATTCCTATAAGTTGATTGAATCGTTGGCCAATCACTTGCTAACGGCTTTACTGGATCATTTTCCGACCGTTGAGACGATTAATGTCAAAATTCGGAAGTATAGTGTCCCGATGCCGGGAATTTTTGATGATGTCGAGATTGAAGTGGAGGGGGCGCCGCATGCCAAGTGAAGAACGCGTCTATCTGAGTGTTGGCTCGAATATTCATCCGCGTGTGGCGTCGATTCAACAAGCGTTAGCCCAGTTGCGGGCCTTACCAGCGGTGACGGTGCTAGCCACGTCGAACTGGTATGAGACAGAGCCTTGGGGTAATCGGGACCAAGCTAACTTTTATAATGTTTCGGTCGCATTAACGACCACTTTAACGCCAGACCAACTATTGACTGCGTTACATACGATTGAACATCAGTTACACCGGCAACGTGATGTTCATTGGGGACCGCGGACGATTGATTTAGATATTGTTTTCTGGGGTCGCCGACGGATTAACACGGCAACGTTACAAGTGCCGCATCCGCATGCTGGTGAACGAAACTTTGTGCTATTACCAACCGCTGAGATTGCGAAAGATGATCCATTAGTAGCGCCTCAGCTAGCCGGCTTGATTGCGGCTAATCAAGATACGAGTTGGATTAAAAATGTAGGGAATGTGAGTGAGCAAGATGATTGATGAAACGAAACAGGCGACGATTCGCCATGCAGTACGTGAGATTTTAACGGCGATTGGTGAAGATCCCGATCGTCCTGGGTTAGTTGAGACCCCCGATCGTGTCGCTCGGATGTATGCGGAAGTCTTTGCAACGAAGACCGCGGCGCCATTCGATAACTATAAGTTGTTTAAAATCACTGATCCGACTGAGATGGTCTTACTAAAGGACATCCCGTTCTATTCAATGTGTGAACATCATTTGTTACCTTTCTTTGGGACGGTTCAAGTTGCCTATGTGCCACAACATGAGCAGGTGATTGGGCTGAGCAAGATTCCACGGCTAATCGATTATTGCAGTCAACAGCCTAACGTCCAAGAACGTTTAACGGTGACGATTGCAACCGAACTCCAACGAATCTTAGACCCAGCTGGGATTGCAGTATCGATTACGGCGCGGCATATGTGTATGGAGATGCGTGGTGTCAGCAAGCCGGGGGTTCAGACCGAAAGCAGTTATTATAGCGGGAAATTCCGTGATGATTTAGACTTAAAGCGGGAATTCTTACAACGAATTAATCAGTAGGCAGGTGACACATGACGACAACGACTAAGATTGAAGCTCGTTATCAGCATTTATTAGGTCAATTGAATCAAGCGATGCTCGTGACTGAAGCCGACCGAGTCCCGTTATTACGACGGATTATGCAGCATTTGAATCAGCCAGATCGGCATTTCCACGTGATTCATCTAGCGGGGACGAATGGCAAAGGCTCAACTGGCGCGATGTTAGCGCGTATCTTACAAGCGCAAGGTTATCAAGTGGGGCGTTTTAGTAGCCCAGCGATTAATGATGCGCGTGAGCAATTACAAGTGAACGGTCGCTGGATTACAGCGGCGGAATTTATTGATACGTACCAGGAGATCGTGCCCGTTTTAACAAATATGGGACTGACGGCGGCGGATGTGTCGATTTTTGAATGGTTCTTTTTGATTGGGATGGTTTGGTTCCGTAATCTGGGGATTGATTGGGCTGTGGTTGAAGCGGGGCTAGGTGGTCAATATGATGCGACCAATGCTTTGGCCGGCCCACAAATCACTGTCTTTACGAAAGTCGCTTTAGACCATACCGCCATTTTAGGGTCGACGATTACGGCGATTGCTCGCAATAAATCGAAGATTATCAAGCCGAAAACGACGGTTGTGACGTTAGCCAATCAAGCACCGGCTGCGGATACCGTTTTTGCGGCTGAAGCTGAGGCGCAAAACGTTCCGTTAGTGGTCGCAAAGCAATTAAAGGTCCACGTGCAACAACGTGACATTACTGGCACGACGGTCTCAATGAGTAGCGATTTATTCGATTGGTCAGCGTTAAAGTTCGGTTTAGTAGGCGATTATCAGTTACAAAATCTCAGCTTAGTCTTAACGGTTGTTGCGGTGCTGCAACGGCAACAGGTAGCGATTACCACTACGGCGGTGCGGACTGGTCTACAGCAAGTTCGCTTACCAGGCCGCTTGACCGTTCTTCAAAAACAACCACTAATTATTGCGGATGGTGCGCATAATCCCGATGGTATGCAGGCGTTAGTCACAAGTGTGCAGCAATTATTGCCCCAACGGCCGTTAGTCTGGGTTGTCGGAGTCTTAAAGGACAAAGATTATGAACCGATGCTCCAACAACTCGTTTCAGCCGCAACCATGGTGATTACCAATACGCCGGCTAATCCGCAACGAGCGTTGTCAGCCGATGCTTTAGTTGCGGTGGCTCAGACGGTCGCGGACGAACAACAGGTTCAACCACAGATTCAAGCGGTGTCAACGATTCAAGCGGCCTTAACGTTAGCGCAACAAGCTGTGGCTGATAATGGGGCGATTATTGTGACGGGTTCCTTTTATGTGATGCGTGAATTACAACAAACGGGCTGGCAGGTGTTTAGTGATGGGCATTGATTGGCTGATTGCCTCCAATAATCGAGGAAAAAGTGATGATTTACGGCGTTGCTTAGCCTATTATGGTGTCTCGGCGTCCCAATATTTGACCCGCTATCCGCGCTTAGCCTTTCCGGTTGAAACGACGACCAGTTATGTCGACAATGCTGTCGGTAAAGCTAGATTTGCGGCGCAGGCCTTGCAACAGCCAGTTATTGCGGATGATAGTGGCTTAGAGTTGCCAGCACGCCCGGATATATTCGGGGTGACGACGGCGCGGGACTTGGGTGTGCAAACGAGTGGCTTTGAGCGTAACCGTGAGCTAATTACCACGTTAAATGCATTACCGTTAGCGCAACGCCGTGCCACGATGCGCGCAACCTTGGCAGCGGCTTGGCCGGATGGACGTGTCGTGGTTGCCCAAGCAACGGTGACTGGCTATTTATTACCGGTCCAAATCGGTCGGTATTCGGGTGGCTTTGATCGGTTATTTTGGTTACCGCACTTTGGTCGGACTTTAGCCGAATTGCCAGATCAATGGCGGATTCCACTGAGTCATCGCGGTCAAGCCGCTCAACAACTGAAACAACAATTGTGAACAAGGAAAGGTTAGGTGGCATCGATGTTAGTTCAAGATATTACCAGTACATTTGCTGAAGCGCGCGACTTTGCTAGTCAGGCGCTGAGTACCCAAATCAACCGGGAACAACAGCTCGTGCTCCGTTTTACGCAGTATGACCGGGAACAACAAGTCAAGTTAACCCAGTTGGCACACCAATTAGATGGCGTCGTGCAGGCGAGTCCCGCGGCTTTGACGATGCTGCTCAGCCAACCAGCGGCCCGTCAATTAACACGGCACTGGTCCCAAGTCTTTCAACAACAGGCGACCGTACAGATTCAATTGACGCAAATCATGAAGCAATATGACATCTACTGGCAAGCGGGTGATCATCGTTTCAACTTAACGACAAAGCCCTTAATCTATGGCATTATGAATATTACGCCCGATTCCTTTTACGATGGTGGCCGCTACGAAACGATGGCTGATGTCTTGGCCCACGTCGATGAGATGCTCCAAGCGGGTGCCGATGTCATCGAAGTCAATGGTCAGACGACGCGGCCTGGCTTTAAAGAAGTCACGCCAGCCGAAGAATTAGACCGAACCTTGCCATATATTCGCGCCATCAAAGCGCAATTTCCAGCAGCCGTCTTGGCTATCGATACGTACAAGTATCCCGTGATGCAGGCGGTCTTAACGGAAGGCGTCAGCATTATTAATGACGTGAATGCCTTCACGGATGATCCGCGTAAGCTACAATTAATGGCAGATAGCCGGGTGGGGCTATTGACGATGCATAGTAGTCGCGACCAAGAGTATGCAGACTTAACGAGTAGTATGCGGCAGTTTTTCGAGCAGAATCTAGCTGAATTGACCGCGGCGGGGATTGATCTAGAACGAATCGCCTTAGATCAAGGTATTGGTTATTCCAAAGTTGCTCATGGTGAACAAGACTATGTGATGATGCGTAATATTGATGAATTCAACTATTTAAAACGGCCGATGATGGTTGCTATCTCACGCAAAGGTTACTTGGGACTCTTATTGGGTCTGAAAAAAGAAGACCGCTTGCCAATGACTTTAGTAACGGAAGCCACGATGATGTTAAAAGGTGGCCGAATCTTGCGGGTACACGACGTTGCCGAAACCAAACAGCTGGTGACGTTGCTGAATCGGATTGAAAATGGGTATTGGTTGGCGAGTGCTGAATGATTGCAAGCGATGATTTTAATGAGATTACGACCGATGGAGTTGCGGATTACAGTGCGTATTTCGGCACCCCAACGCACGATGATCATGTCTTATTTGAACTGTTGATCGTCGGTATCTTGCAAACCGGGCTCAGTTGGCAGGTCGCGGCGAGTCAATTACCGCTCCTACGTCAACACATGGCTGGATTGCGAGTTGAGCAAGTAGCTGGTTTTGATGAACCAGACTTTGAACGGCTCATGCAAGCACCCGGTGTGATGCATAATGGTCGGAAGTTACGTGCAATCATGACCGATGCGCGAGCGATTGTAAAGCTACAAGCCGAATATGGCAGTTTCAGTCACTATTTATGGGCGTTTGTCGATGCAACCCCGTTAATCATGCCAGCACCAGACGATGAATTACCGACGCGTTCGACATTTGGGGCGCGGGTGGCGAAAGACTTGCATCGCCATGGCTTTACTTTTGTCGGGCCAGTGGTGACGCATATGTTCTTGTTAGCGGCTGGGATTATTCAAGTTAATTGAGGGCTGGTTGATCCAGAGTTAGCATTAAATTGAGTGTCGTTGTATGGCAAGTGGAGGCGACTATAAATATGTTAGTTAGCAGTAAAATGCCTGTCATTGGCGGGTATGAGATGCGCAAAGTCGGTCAGTCAATTGGGTTAACGGTTTCACAGGAAACAGAAATTTCCGCAAAAACGAAGTATTTATTAGTTGCTAAGCCAGCAGGACTCATAAAATATCAACCCATTGAAAACAATCCCTGGTTAAACGGTGAGTTTGATAAGATTGATTTTGATGCCGAAATTGCTAAGCTTGGTACGGACTAACTTTAATGAGTCTAAAAAAGATGAGTTTGGGACAAAAGCTCCCGGCTTGCATTAAAAAAGGTAGTTCTGAGAAATCATTTGATTTCTCAGAACTACCTTTTTTAAACTTATGTATACACAGAGATGACGATCCCTGATATTCTTAAGGCGCTGAAACCAAAAAAGAAAAGAGATCGTTAGCTCCATGCAAATGAATTATACCAGTAATCAAACCACTTTAAAACTCAATCTAAAAAGAAAAGTGGTGTCAATCGCCACAAACCGGAAATTGACATCACTTACTTATTTAGGTTCTAGGACTTTTGTCCCAAACCATTTTTAGTTTTAAATCGAAGTATCTGTCGTTTCATAATCGACCTTGCCAAGTTCTACTTGTACCGTAATATGGGTCACCGGGAACTGTTCGCTCAAACCCTTATTGAGCTTTTCCAGAAAGACGTTATTATCGTTTAAAGTTGAACGACAAAGATGGACAGTCATCGCGGTTTCGGTCGTACTCATGCCCCAGATATGCAGGTCATGGACTTGATTAACCGTTGGCCGTGATAGTAAGTAATCGCGAATCGCCTGTTGATCGATATTGTCAGGCACGGCTTCCAACGAGTAATTCATGGCATCGCGGAGTAAGCCCCAAGTTCCGATTAAGATGACCACCGCAATCAGTAAGGAAATCACAGGGTCTAGCCAGTACCAGCCGGTCATTAAGATAACGAAACCGGCTAAGACCACGCCTAGTGATACCCCGGCATCGGCAGCCATGTGGAGAAAGGCGCCTTTAATATTTAAATCATGTTTTTGCCCTTTCATGAATAAGAGGGCCGTGAAGCCGTTCACTAAAATCCCGATGGCAGCCACGATAATGACATCCCATTCGGCAACGGGGGCCGGATGGTCGAGTCGTTGAATGGCTTCGACCGAAATCCCACCAATGGCAACTAGTAGGAAGACGGCATTGAAAAGCGCCGCGAGAATCGAGGAGCTTTTATACCCATACGTGTACTTCGCATTGGCACTTTTTTGTCCGAGCCATAGTGCTAACCAAGAGATTAGGAGGCCGAGAACGTCACTGAGATTGTGACCGGCATCGGCGACTAAGGCCAGTGAGTGACTCGACAACCCGTAGCCGGCTTCTAAGACGATAAAGACTGAATTTAAGATGACCCCAACTTTAAAAGCCGTGGTCTGTTGTTTGATTTGATGATCATGCGCCATTCGAATCGCACCCTTCTAAGTTGAATTTGACCGTTGAATGGTTATAATTAATTTATGAATGACCAGACATATGAATGACTGTTCATGTGTATTGTAACACCTTTAATTTGTGGAAACAATCGGAAAATGGAGCAACTATGAATCCAGAAAATGAACATCAAGCCATCGTCACTAAGCTCAGTCAGTTAATCCCGCAAGACGCGGAGCTGAGTCAAATTACCGCCATCTTTAAAGCCTTGGGTGATCCCACACGCGCCCGTATTCTGTATGCTTTAGGCGTTTCGAAGCTAAGTGTGGGGGAACTCGCATCCGGCTTGAATTTAACGCAATCGAATATTTCGCACCAACTATCCGTGCTACGGAATTTAAAGTTGGTGGTCGGGACGCGTAATGGGCGCAACGTCCACTACCAACTGGCAGATAAGCATATCATCAGTATCTTCCAGCAAGTTGCGGCCCATGCGGAAGAACGAGTTTGATCATGGGTCAACGCTTGGTGCTGGGTAAAGTTGCCGCCTACTGGTTGGTTTCTAAAACGCTGGAACGCCATGGGCTATTTTGAAGCCAAAATTCGGTCTTTGAAATTGTCGTTGGCCTAAGTCCGGGCAGATCACTCGCACTAAGGCCAATGACACGGCTGAGTATTTTAGAAACCAACCTCTCGGCTAAATTTGGGGGTTAAATTCAACTAGTACCAAATGTATGGGTCATAAAAAGTCCGATTATCGTTAGCGCGATAACCGGACTTTTAGTGTGGCTTAAACTAGCATCCGTAATCCCATAATGATTAACAACACGCCCATAAACGGTTTCACATACGCATTAAGCTTGGCGGCATCGACTTTAGCTAGTAGGCGCGGGGCACAAAAAGCACCAACGACCGCACCGACCATCAGACTGAGACCGACTGACCAATTAATGTTGTTGGCCGATAGGTGAAAGAGTAGGCCAACCAATGACGTCCCAACTAGTACGTATGAGGAGGTCGCCGCGGCTGGTAGCATATCGAGTCCTAAGACAAGTAACCCCGCGATAATCGGACCACCGCCACTTAAGCCGGCCACACCAACCATAATCCCACTGATTAGCCCATAAATAGCGGCTTGGCTGCCTTGGTGTTGGACCGGATGATCCCCATGACTGAAAAAGCGTTTGATTAGAATCTGAATACCTAGGCCAGTTAGAATGATGGCGACAATCCAAGTGTATGCAACTGAAGAAATGTAAGGCGCGACTAATGCCCCGACAATCGTCGCTGGGATGGCGGTCATCAGCATTTGATTACCGACCTTAAAGTGAATCTGGCCGGTTCGATAATGCCCATAGGCGCCAACTAACAGTGATGGGAACGCCGTGACGAGGGACGTTGAAGCGGCGACGGCTGGGGCAAGGCCGAAGACGCTGGTGAGTAGTCCCAAGTAAATCGCCGCGCCACCGCCGCCAGTGGAGATTACTAATAGCCCGACTAAAAAGCCGATAATGATTAGACTGATTGACATTAACATGTTGATGCCACTTCTTTCGTTTAGTAATGACTAAGCTTAGTTTAACACAGGGCGAGATGGCAATCGTTTTTGGGATAGTATTGTGGCGGGATAATTAAAAGGACCGAAACGTTGTGGTTTCAGTCCTTGTTAGTTGCCTTATTTGATTTTTTCGTTCGCAATCGCTTCAACGTAACCCTTGGCAATCTGATCTAAGTGTTTGTTGATGTGCTTGAAGTCGGACTTATTAGTAATGAAGCCCGTTTCAATCAAGCTGTAGTCGATGCCGCGTTTACGTAAAACGTTGCAATTCCGCAAGTTGGTGCGGAAGCTGTAGCCGTTGTTGGCGGGGTTCAAACCGACATATTGTTTAATGACTTTCCGGAGCTTAACGTCACGTTTAGTCGGTTTGCTTTTGTGGATAATCACATGGCCCCCGTGTGCATACGCACTCGTGGTGGCGTCAAGATGGAACATAATGACGGTTGTATGTTTCTTGATCTTGTAGGAACCCTTATGGAAGACTAATGTATCACGGACAATGTTGTGGCTAGGATTGTAGATTGTCACGTTGCTCTTTTTAATCTTTTTCGCGTATTTCGCTAACTTGGGCATTAACTTTTGCCGCATAAAAGTAGCTTCAGTTGTGCCTTGACCGCGGGCGCCGGGGTCACCAGCCCCGTGGCCCATCACTAATAAGTAATGATGCTTGGCTTTTTTCTTTTTCGTTACCTTTTTGGTCGTTTTGGCAGTTGTGGTCCTGGCTGAGGTCGTGTCGGCTTTAGATGGTTGTGCCCAGGCTAAGCCCCCAGTGATAGCACCTAATGCGAGTAATGTGGTCAATTTTTCCATATGTAACAAACTCCTCCTTTTAAGGTCCCCTTATGGATATTTTAGCAGATTTAACGTTGGTTAGACCGTTTTCTTTAATAATGGCGTTCCCATATGGTGATATTTGCTATAATTATCACGACATTAAAACCAGCTAATTTTGGAGGAGCTTATGAAAAAAGGATTATGGATCTTGTGGGTACTACTGGGAATGGGACTTTGTGCGATGATCTTCTTAGTAGGCTTATTTTGGATGGGGGCGTCGAGTGATAACCAGACGCAACCTACGACGGCATCGAGTCATGCCGCTGTTAGCAGTAGTAGGGCGTCGTCAGTATCGACAACTAGCTCGGTTGCTAGTAGTAGTACCGCAGTAACGAGTACGACGCGTGAGACTAAGGATGTTAAACCACTTAATCATGAATTAGTGACCATCTTGAATGGCGTCAGTAACGTCAAAGCAATGGAAGATGATAGCACAATGAATAATCATGAAATCACCTATTCAGAGTTTTATCAGACAGGTGGTCGTTGGTATTGGGAGTTGACCTCTAATAAACGTGGAACAATTGAAAAGGGGCGCATCTTGTCCGATCAAGGTAAGACTGATGGGATGGAGTGGTATTTAAATATGTCGAGTGTGACACAAAATGGGCAGCACTATACCTTAAAGTTTGTCGGGGCTGAAGACTATTTATATAGTATTGAAACCAGTTTTCAGCATTTAAAAGGGCAGTATCATTATGGTGATAATGATACTGATCGAAAGACCAAAACGTTAGATCAATTCACCGATACGGCTACGGAAGAAAGTAGTACTCGTAACAACAATGAAGTCACTTATTCAAAATTCTTTAAAACTGACGATGGTTGGCATTGGCGGTTGTGGTCGAACGAGCGGGGAACAATTGAAGAAGCCCGAGTCGATTATCGTACGAATGACGGTTATTCAACGAAACTTAAAATGATGAGTATCACCGCCGCGCCTGGGCAGACGTATACGTTGCGGTTAGTCGATATGGACGATGGCGAATACAGTGTAGAGACAAGTTTCCAACATATTAAAGGGGACTATCAGATTAATTAAGACTTGGAGGTCTGAAGCATGCAAAAGTTTGGTTGGATATTAGGACTGGCAACCGTTACGGCTGGCATAGGATTGATGGTGGCACCAGTTAACTCGCAAGCGAGTGACTATACACGGACGATGCCAAAATCGTTGCGCGGTACTTGGTATTTTTATAACAATGCGACTTTAAGTGGCGATGGGCATCATTACCGGTTAGTGATCAAACCCCGTTCCGTTCGAAAGTATATGAAGAAAAGTCATCAATGGCATCTTGTGACTAAGCTGACCGGTAAGAAGCTGCGGGCATATAAATCGACGATGTCCCTTAAAAATAATCGGTCTGTGCGTGCCTATCGAATTGTGTTGGGTCAGTTTACGGATGCGCCGGACATACGTGCGAGTCAGCGTACGATTAAGCACAAATCACATAAAGTCTTAATTGAAACGGCACAAATGGGGCCAAACCTCGTATGGACTAAGTTTCAGCCTAAGCGTGGGTATTACTACTAAAATGGAGGTCTTCGCTTGAAAAAGTTCAGTCAATTCGTTTTAGTCATGCTACTTGCAGTTGTCGGTCTTGGGTTATGGACGACTAACGCCCAAGCGACGAGCTTAAAGCAGGAGCAAACGGCGATTAAAAAAATAGCCAAACGGGACCTAAAGCCCATGGGTGGTCGCTGGTCGGTCAAAGTGACGCGCCTGGGTCAACGGCCAGTCAGTGTACAGACTGGTAATGGCAAGGTTGGGCGGCAACGCGCGGCTAGCACGATTAAGGTTTATATTATGCTGGCGATTTATCGCCGGGTGCAGCAACAGCGGTTTAGATTGACGGCTCAAAATCAGCGAGATTTACAATTAATGATTCATAACTCTGATAACGCGGCGGCCAATCGTTTAATCAAGCGGGCTGGTGGCCTAAAAGCAGTTAATCAGACGATTAAGGCGTTTCATTTTAAGCAAACCACGTTAGTACGACATTTGTTAGATACGCAAGCGTTACGGCACGGGCATGATAACTATACGTCGGTATCAGACTTAACCCGTTTCTTGACCCGCGTTTATCAGCACCGACTGTTAGGCCGGACCTACGACCGGAAAATGCTGACGTTGCTAAAAGGCTGTCGTAACCACAGTAAGTTGCCGGCGCTGGTCAAGCAGGCGACTGTCTACAATAAAACGGGCGAGTATCCAGATAAAGGTGTTCAAAACGATGCGGCTCTCTTTAAAACGAAGCAAGGTGTCTATAGCATTGTTGTCTTGGCACAAAGTGGAAACCAGTATCAACAATACCGCGGCATGAATCACTTAGGTCGCGATGTTGAGACTTATTTGAATCAACATCGTTAAGTATCAAATCGCGTGGTCAGTCATCAGCTGGGTACGCGATTTTTTAGCTATGAGATAGGTTAAAAGGTTGATTTTAGATTGTTTAAGACCAACGCCCCAGCTGAGCAGTTTTAGTAACTAGTTTATCTATAACTACTACTAGTTAACGACGGGCGGACCAAAATTGGCTCAGTGGTGTCGTTTATCTTAGTCGTGGTCTTCCGACTTAGATAAAGCCCGGCTTGTGAGACCGTTCTTCGGCTCACAAACGTGGCCACCACGTTCCAGCCAATTTTGGTCCAACTAGAGTGGCAATCCACACCAAACTAAGTAAAGTAATCTAATCATCTAGTTTTATAGACTAGATGTATTGATATTAACATTATATGATGGTATGCTAGACCCAATGATATTTCGAGGTGATTAACATGCAACAGCCAACGCGGCGCTATCAAATTACGAATGAAGTTTTAAATGCAGTCACTCACGGCATTGGCTTGATTATGAGCATTGTCGGGTTTGTCTTTCTGATGTTCAAAGCGTATGAAGACGGTCGGGGATTAGAATGGACAGCTTTTATCATTTATGGCTGCTCGTTACTGGTGCTCTATACTTGTTCGATGATGTTTCACAGTCTGTACTTTACCAAAGCGCGGGAAGTGTTCCGAATCTTAGATCACAGTGGGGTGTACGTGTTGATTGCCGGTACATATACGCCGTTTAGCTTATTGGCGATTCGCGGTTGGCTTGGTTGGACGATTCTAATCACCATCTGGATTCTGGCGATTGCGGGGATTACGGTAAATGCGGTCTGGCCGGGACGTCTGCATAAGATTGAAACGATTATCTATGTGTTGATGGGCTGGATGTGCTTGGCTGGTGGTCGGCAGTTGTGGCTGAATCTGGGTCTGACTGGGTTCTGGCTCTTGGTTGCTGGTGGGGTGGCGTTTACTTTGGGCGCCTTATTGTACAGCTTCCCGCATATCAAATACTTGCACGTCATCTGGCATATCTTCGTGATGATTGGGACGACCTTGATGTACTTTTCCATCTATTTCTATATTTAAAATTTTGAGCGTGATTTAGCTAGTTGGCTAGATGACGCTATTTGTTTGTCTTCATTTTGTCATGAAACTGTAATCAGCCAGGCGTATCTTTTGATTGCCTTTTTAGAAAAACTTCCGTAGAATGGGAGAACAGCGAAAATTTTAGCGAGGTGATAAATATGGCATACGTATTATTGTTTGGCGGTATTTTAATGGAAGTCGTGGGCAGCTTTTTCTTGAAGAAAGCGAACGGATTTCGGAATTTGGTACCGACGATAATGGTGTTGTTGGGGTATTTTAGTTCTTTGGTCTTGGTGACGCTCGCCATGCAAAAGTTACCATTAGGGGTGACGTATGCCATGTGGGCAGGTCTTGGCACGTTTGCTACGGTGATCTTAGCCGTCGTCGTGTACCGGGAACGGCTTAGTCTCAGTCGAATCAGTGGCTTATTGGCCATTGTGATTGGCGCGATTTTATTAAATAGCTAAAAGGGGGTCTGTGTCATGCGGGCATGGGTACAGTTAATAGTAGCAATTGGTGTGGAAATTTTAGGGACTAGTTTGTTGAAACTTTCAGATGGGTTTAACCATCAATGGATCGGCATCGCGGGGATGTTATTATACGGCTTAGCTGTTTTTAGTTTTTCCTTAGCGTTGCGTCAGTTACCACTCAGCGTCGGTTATGCGATCTGGGCAGGGGTTGGCACGGCCATTACTGGCTTGATCGGTGTCTGGGCGTTCGGTGAAGTCTTGACCGGAGCCAAAATTGTTGGGTTTGCGGCGATCATTATTGGCGTTATCTTACTCAACCGGCCCATTAAGGCGAGCAGTTCGCAGCCGGTTAAACCGTGGCGGCAACGACTACGGTCACGGACCACGCGTAATTAATTGACTATACAAACAAGGTATCTCAGCTGAAAAAGTTGTGTGAGATACCTTGTTTTTTGTTTAGATCTATTTGTCTGATACGTGTGGTCAAATGACCTTGATTGACCTAAAACGGAAAATCAAAGTTGTCGTAAACAATTTGTGCGGCTCGATAAAAGTCTTCGTCACGCATAGTCTCAATGAAGTCGATTTGACGATTTGCATTGGGCGATGCATCAAATGAGTAGATTTGTGCAGCGATAATTTGGCCCTGAATCTGGGAAGTATTATCTAAGGTCAGGTAACCCAGATGAGATCTTTTTGCTTAGGTGTATATACCATTATTCTACTTCGCTCCAATTAACGTCAGACCATTCTTCAGTTATAGATTTTGAGCCTTTAGTTGGGGTGTATGGATTTTCCATTCTTGGAACCAAAGTGAAAGATTCTCCGTCTGTGGCAGGGATTAGCAGCCAACGTTGGACTTTTTTGAAACGTTTGTCTTTCGGTAAACTCAATGCTGAAGTGTTACTGCGACTTACTATCTTTACTTCCATCAGGGTGAGTCTCCTTTCGTTTAACTTAGTATAAGACGCCTTTAGCAGTTAAACTATTTTGTGACCCATAATCCAGTTCAATTATAAAATGACTGTTGTAATGATTGATGACTCTTTTTGTCGGCAAGTCAGTATTATTTTAGGTGTATGGGCGATGGTCACGGGCCATACATAATTAATTGAATATACTTGGTGCTAGTTAAAATTACCGCCAATTGTCGCCTGCCGGTTGATTTGTGGTCGACAATAAATAGTCATTAATTCACGTTAATTAACGCCGGGCGGGTCAGAATTGGCTCAGTGGTGTCGTTTATCTTGGTCGGTGATTTTCCGACTTAGATAAAGCCCGGCTTGGAAGACCGCACTTTGGCTTCCAAACGCGGCCACCACGTTCCAGCCGATTCTGGGCCAACCAGAGTGGCAATTTAATTCTACTAGTACCAAGCGTAATTGAGTGTAAAAATAAAACAAGGCTCTCGAATCGATTAACAGATTCGAGAGCCTTTTGGGTTCATTAAGCTTCTGGCCAGACTTTATTAGCAGTATCAATGACCAGTTGTAGCTTGGCCCATTGATTGGCTTCAGTCAACTGGTTGCCTTCTTCAGTCGAAGCAAAACCGCATTGTGTGGATAAGGCCAGGTTAGCTAGTGGCACCTTCGTCGCGGCTTCGTGAATACGGGCAATCAGGTGGTCACTGGCTTCAAGTTCTGGGAACTTAGACGTGACTAAGCCTAAGACAATTCGTTTGTGAGCGTCACCGTTCCAGATCCGATCTAAGACGTCAAAGCCACCCGCACGTTGGTTGTCATATTCCAAGAATAGCCCGTCATAATGCAGTTGCCCTAAATAATCAGCGACAACATCATAGCTACCAGAGAAGAGGTATGTCGACTTAAAGTTTCCGCGGCAAATATGCGTGGTTACAGTCAGGTCACTAGGGAGGTCAGCTAACAACGTGTTGATTACAGTCACAGCGTCTTGGGCGACTTGCAAGTAATGGTCGTGATCGGCGGCGGATAACTGATCGTCATTGAGCTTACTGATTAAGAAGGCCCAAGTGGTGTCATCGAGTTGAATATAGCGGCAGCCGAGGTCATAGAAATGTAAAATCGTTTCGTGATAAGCTGTCGCTAAGTCGTCCAGATATGCGTCCCAACTGTCATAGAATTGATGCCAGTTGTCACTGCGGTTGTCCCGGAAGAGCATTGATGGTGACGGAATCGTTTGTTTGGCTAAGACGCCATCGGGAACGATTGATTGTAAGTAACTAAAAGCTTTGAAGAAGGGATGGTCTGGGTTAAACGCGACTTTGCCGACCAATTCGGCATTATCAGTCCGGGTATGGTCGCCTTTGAATTTATAACTCTGATGATAGTCATATTTACCAACGCCGGTTAGGCCCCATAAGAAGTCGAGATGCCACCAGCTCCGTGAAAATTCACCATCGGTCACGGCATGTAAGCCGAGCTTAACCTGTTCGTCAACAATGCGTTTGATCTCAGTTTGTTGGACCCGTAAGGCTGCTTCAGCGGTAATATCACCCGCAGCTAGTTGGGCATGGGCTTGTTTTAAAGCGGTCGGTCGGAGTAAACTGCCGACGACATCGTAGCGAAATGGTGCGGTTAAAGTTGATTCTGTCATAATTGAACACCTCATAATTTTTTTAGTTAAGAACGAAAAAAACGCCGTCCTTGATTGATCGTTAAATCAATCAGGACGACGTTTGGCCGTGGTACCACCTGAGTTTCAAGCTGGGTGCTTGCTCATAAGGACGGTGACAGGTGTCACGATCCCTAACTGCGGTAACGGGCAGTTGCGGCGACGCTAGTTTGTGGGGATCACTCACCAACGTGAACTTAATCCAAGACCATCTTCAATCAGCGTGGCGACATTGTTCCACCAACCCAATGCTCGCTTAACACCACTACTGATCTACTCATCTTTTAATCGTTCTTTAATGTTGAAACCATTTTACCGGTTCAAATCTTGAAAGTCAAGTTTTGCTTAAGGAAGTGGCTGACCCCACGTTTTGCAGGGGGCAATGCTATAATGACAAGTAATGTTGCTACGCTTGGTGCTAGTTAAACTTGCCGCCTGCCGGTTTGTTCCTAAAACGCTGGAACGCCATGGGCCATTTTGAAGTCAACGACACGGCTGAGCATTTTAGGAACCAACCGCTCGGCTAAATGACCGAACTGAAAATAATCAATCGTTAGTTTTTTAATACCTGTTAGTTAACGACGGGCGGGCCAGAATTGGCTCAGTGGTGTCGTTTATCTTAGTCGGTGATTTTCCGACTTAGATAAAGCCCGGCTTTCGAGACCGCACTATGGCTCGAAAACGTGGCCACCACGTTCCAGCCGATTCTGGACCAACCAGAGTGGCAATTTAAGCCCACTAGAACCAAGCGTTATTAGTCGTATATATATTAGAAGTAAGAAGATTTGGGGGACCTGTTAATGGATCGAATCATTCGTTTTTTGAAGCGTGACGATGTGGATATGTATCTCACGCTAGCGTTTTTAATCGTGCTCATTTACTTAATGCGTGGCTTTGCGACGGTCATCTTACTGACGGTGATCTTTGCCTTTTTAGCGGTGAAAGTTAGTCGTTGGTTGAACGTGAAGACCCATCTGCCATATTGGATTGCGGCGATTGTGGTTTACGTGGTCGTCATTGGGGTGTTGATTGGGGCTTTATCCTATGCCGCGCCAACGTTAATCACGCAGTTAAAAGTGATTCCGGATATGCTGACAAAAGCGGTCACCAATCATCCGGTCTGGAATAAAAATATTGATAAGTGGGTCGATCAAGCGATTCATAGTAGCGAGTTGATTCAAAATGGAAAGACCTTGTTAGTGACTGGGATTAAAGAGGCCGGTCATATTGGAACTGGCTTTACGCACGTCTTGATGGCAATTTTCTTAAGCTTCATCTTCACGTTAACGCGTGGCCGGATGATGAGCTTTGGTCGCCAGTTCTTAACGTCGCGGTTCAGTAAGTTCTTCCACAATGTCTACTATTTAGGTCGGAAGTTTGTTCTAATCTTAGGCAAAATTATCGAAACCCAATTGATTATTTGTACCATTAATACCATCTTAATGACGATTGGTTTTGCCATTATCGGCATGCCGAGTATTATGGTGTTGGCAATTATCGTCTTCATCTTAGGCTTAGTGCCGGTAGCAGGGGTCTTGTTATCGATGATTCCATTGACCTTGCTGGCCTTTGCGTCTGGTGGTTTAGTCCGTGTTGCCGAGATTATCGTCTTGGTCATTATTATCCATGCGTTTGAATCTTACTTTTTACATCCCCGACTCATGGCCGACCGAACTGATTTACCGGTCTTTGCCACATTTATCACGCTGATTATTATGGAAAGCTTGTTAGGTGCTTGGGGCTTGATCGTTGGGATTCCAATTGTTGCGTTCTTCTTAGATGTTCTTGGGGTGCAGGATTCTGAACATCCGAAACGAATGACATCGAAATAACAAAAAACTCACTTGGATTATTGTGTAAGGTCGAGTGAGTTTTTTTGTTATTTCGGTGGTTGCATCTGATGCCGGACCGCTCGATTGGTCAAGGTCGCATCGGTCGCTGGATTCGTGAATAATGGAATCGTTTCTTCCAAGACATCACTAAATTCCAAGCCGTACCAACTGGCCGATGATGGCGTGATGTTTTGCAGTAGGACCCGCCCACCGATTAAGATCCGGTCGAGCTGGCGCATGGTCGGATAACTGCTGAGATCCATAATCTGCTGATTCTGCACAACGAACTTGAAGTCGCCCACATTGCGGTTAGTCTGGGTGCCGTAGTGCGGGTGCTGTGGATCGATGATGTGGTTGGCAATCAAGTAAGTCACGATTTCGCGTAAATAGATTGTGACGTGTTGCGACTTCTTGAAGCCGAGGTTCAATTGAACTTCGACGATGTTGCGAGTGCCTAGCATATCTACGGTGTAGTTGCAGTCGTAGGGTTGGTTAG
The DNA here is from genome assembly GCF_005405125.1 of Lactiplantibacillus songbeiensis. Lineage (GTDB taxonomy): Bacteria > Bacillota > Bacilli > Lactobacillales > Lactobacillaceae > Lactiplantibacillus > Lactiplantibacillus songbeiensis. The sequence goes on along the minus strand of NZ_BJDL01000029.1, from coordinate 36,011 downwards.
TCTCGTTAATCGTGATAAACCAGTAAACCCGGGCCCGCTTCGGTCGTTTATCTAGAATCGAATACGGAATGGCACGTTTAACGTGATAATTCGCGTCGACTTTGGCGAGATAGACCAAGTTAGTGGCGAATAACGGCAAGCGGTCATCGTGGCTAAGTTGGGTGAGTTGCTGGCGATAGTCGAGTAGGCTGACTTGTTCTTGGTCGCGGTTGTAGCACAGGCGCCGTTTGTTCCCGAAATACCAGATGACCATGATAGCGAAGATTAGTAGCGTCAGGCCTAGCGTTAAGTAACCGCCATGGATGAACTTGGTCAGACTGGCCACCAAGAAGACTGTTTCAAGACTACCGAACCCGGCTAGTAGGCCGAGTGCCGCATAGCGATGACCGCGTAACTGGACGAATTGAGTCAGTAAAATCGTGGTCATCAGCATGGTAATCGTAATCGCCAATCCATAGGCAGCTTCCATATGAGCGGAGGTCTGGAAGAGCCAGACGATGGCCAAAGTGACGCCACACAATAACCAATTGATCGCGCCAATATAGATCTGACTGCGAATCTGGCTAGGATGTTTAATAATCATGCGCGGTAGAAACTTCAAGCCAATCGCCTCATCGACCAAGGTATATGAGCCGGTAATCAAAGCTTGCGAGGCGATAATGGCGGCTAAAGTAGCGAGGATAATGGCGGCAACGCGTAAGTTAGCCGGAATCATCTCATAAAAAGGATTAAGGTTTACCGCATTACGATAGCCGGCTTGCTGATAATGTTGGATGATCCAAGCACCTTGACCCAAGTAGTTTAAGATGAGCATGCCGTAGACGAATGGCCAGGTAGCATCGATATTGGCTTTACCGACATGGCCCATATCAGAGTACAAGGCTTCGGCCCCGGTCGTCGCGAGAAAGACGCTACCAAGGATGAAGATGCCCATCTTATTCGTTGGACTGACGAGCACTTTGAGTGCATAAAAGGGCGAGAACGCTTTTAAAATAACTGGTGCGGTGCCAATGTTGGCTAGTCCAACGACACCAATAGCGGTAAACCACAACAGCATTAACGGACCAAATGACCGCCCAATCAGTGCGGTGCCTAGGCCTTGAATCATGAATAGCGCAAGTAAGATGACGGTGACTGTTAATGGTACCAGTAAGGGATGCTGACTGAAGCTGGCGGTTCCGGGTAAGCCGCGTAAGCCTTCGACGGCGGAAGTCACAGTAACGGCGGGAGTTAAGGTACCATCAGCCAATAAAGCGGCGCCGCCAATTAGCGCGACAAAAATCAGCCATTTAGCCCGTTGTCGGACTAACGCGTACAGCGCAAAAATGCCGCCTTCGTGGTGGTTATCTGCCCGTAATGCAATCAGCACGTACTTAATCGTTGTAATTAGCATTAGTGTCCAAAAAATCAAGGACACACAGCCGATAACGTAATCCGGGGTCGCTGACTTTAAGCGACCCGCATCATTAATGATCGCGTTCATCACATATAGTGGCGAAGTTCCAATATCGCCGTAAACAACACCAAGCGTGATTAACATCCCGAATAATGACCGTGACTGTAGCTTCTGTTGTCGCATGTGTGCCCGCCCCCTAGTGGTCATCTTGATTGGTGCCTATTAGGATACGCGCTTTTGGCGGTGATAGTGGCAGGAAAGTCGATAAATTAATTATTTTATGCTAATTTATAACCGACTTTTGTTAGCTCACTGACCGGACCAGTCAAAGTGGCGTTTTAACGCGGTTGTTGCTAAAATAAAAAGTGCTAATGTAATCGCATTCAAGGGAGGAATGGAGGAATAATGATGAAAAAGTTAAGTTGTCTAATATTGGTGGCCTTAGTCTTGGCAGGCTGTAGCGCCCAGCCGGCTAACCATGACGCCACTAGCAGTCAAGATAAGCATAGTCAGGTGACAACTAAGCAAGTGTCACCGTCAACGATTAAGGTTAGCGTGAAGCAGGCGGTGGCCAAGTATCATGATCAATTTGGGGCCAAAGCTACTGTCAGTGAACTCTCACTTGAACGTGAGAATGGCCAGTATCAATATGAAGTCAGCGGTTTGGATCAGCGCCATGAATATGAATTAACCCTCAATGCACAAACGGGGCACGTTATTCGGCATGAACAAGAACAACTAGAAGCTGATGGCGATGACCGTACCCAAACAGCGATTGACGTCACACGATTAAAGCCACTTGCTACTATTTCAAAAGCAGCAGAAAAGCGGGTTGGTGGCGGAACGGCCGTTGAATGGTCAATGGATCATGAAAATGGCACGGTGCTTTGGGAAGTGAAGGTGAAGCACGGTCGTCAGGTGAGTGAGGTTCAGGTTGACACGTATACTGGGAAGGTTGTGCGCGTGGCCGATGATGATTAAGGGCTGAAGAGGGAATTTGCCCACTTTTCGGTGATAAAGCAGGATTGTAACATTCTTAAAATTATTGTTACATGTTGATGTTACAATTAAAAATAATATGTTACAATCCAAGCCAATAACAGCGGCAACTGATTCAGCAATTGTTGTCATGACCGTAAGAAGAGCAGTTATCAAATGAATGTACACAACAAAAGACTGCTAACCTAGTCATCCACCTAAGTCAGCAGTCTTTAATTTATCCTATTTAATCTCTTTTTCTTCCGGTTCGTCGGCTTTAGCCAATTGCACTGGGCTTAACTTGGAGTGCTTGATTGAGTAGGTGAAGTAAACGACCATCCCAATCGCTAACCAAATCACGAAACGTAGCCAAGTGACAGGTTTCAAGTTGATCAGTAGGAAGATACAGCTGATCATCGACATAATGGGAACGAATGGTACCCAAGGGGTCTTGAATGGCCGGCGCAAGTTCGGTTGGGTCTTGCGGAGCCGCATGACAGAGAAAGAAACGAGTAAGAAGGCGGTCAAGGTCCCGATATTAACCAATTCGGCTAAGTCAGCCAATGGAATGAAGCCACCGATGACGGCAGCAACGACACCGAATAACATCGTTGACGCAACCGGCGCGCCTGTCCGTTTACTGATTCGGCTGAAGAGTGGTGAGAGTAAGCCGTCGCGTGACATTGAGAAGGAAATCCGCGTTTGCCCATATAAGCAGACCAACATGACGGTGGTCATCCCTAAGATGGCACCTAAGTCAACGATTCCAGCTAACCAGTTTTGGCCGGAATAGATGAGAACGGCTGAGATTGGATGGTCGATGTATTTAGCGAACATCCGGAAAGGCACCACGCCGGTCATGATTGCGGAAACGGCCACGTATAAGACCGTACAGATACCGAGTGAAAGTAACATTGACTTCGGCAAGGTCTTGGAAGGTTCCAGCGTTTCTTCAACACTGGATGAGATCGCATCGAAGCCGATGAACGCGAAGAACACGCTGGAAGCAGCCCCGAAGACGCCTTTCATCCCGAATGGCAATAATGGTGACCAGTTAGCAGGTTTGATGAAGCGGACCGCCGTGAAGATGAAGAGTAAGACGACGGCTAACTTGATAACAACCATGATGTTGTTGACCCGCTTGGTTTCTTTGACGCCTAAGGATAACAGCGCGGTAATCAAGATGATAATGGCAAAGGCCGGTAAGTTGAAGTACGAAGTAACGCCCGGAACAGAACCCGGAGCGGCGGTCAAGATAGTCGGTAAGTGTAAGCCGAAGCCGGCTAAAAATGATTGAAAATAACCTGACCAACCAGCGGAGACTGTCGAGACGGCGAATAAATATTCCAACATCAAATCCCAGCCGATAATGAACGCGACGATTTCACCTAATGTCGTGTAGGAGTACGTGTAGGCTGACCCACTTTCGGGCACCATCGCTGCAAATTCGGCGTAGCATAAGGACGCGAACAAGCAGGCAATCGCGGCAATCACGAAGGAAATCATCAAGCCGGGTCCAGCGGTTAGCGCCCCAGTCCCGGTTAACACGAAGATCCCAGTCCCGATGATGGCCCCAATCCCTAACATCGTGAGATCAAATGTTTTGAGTTCCTTTTTCAGCGGACTATGGTAATTGGCTAACATGGCCCCAATATCTTTTTTACGAAGCAAATGCGTATGCGTAAGATCCATGAAAATCGCCCCATTTCGATTTGATGGGTTCTATTCTAATCGGTTTTTAATAAAATGAACTAGTTATTTTGACTGAATTATAAATTTTTGTTAGCCATTTTAGCTGATATAGCTAAAAATATCCGAATAATTGGTGAATTGACTATTTTGATCGTTCAGTTTAACGTTTCCTGACTAAAGCTGGTTAACCGCTCTCAAGAGGCTTGAATAAGGGTTAGGAGGAAGGATTAAAAGCGGGAATGGTTGTAAAGTTAATTTTATTGGGATTTTGATATTTTGAGAATAAATTGAATGATAATCGCTAAAAGAGAAAGTGGCAGAGAAATTTTTTAACTCATTGACCATGTGTGTTAGCTATTATGACATTATCCTTCAATCGCTTGGTCAAGTTTACGATGAAATTTGGACTGTCTGGTTAATTAACGCCGGGCGGGTCAGAATTGGCTCAGTGGTGTCGTTTGACTAAGCTGGTGGTTTTTACAGCTTAGTCAAAGTCCGGTTTTTGAGACCGTTCTGTGGCTCAAAAACGCGGCCGCCATGTTCCAGCCGATTCTGGACCAACCAGGGTGACAAAGTGCTACTAAATTAATAAGCGACCCGACTGGTTAATAAACCAGATCGAGCCGCTAAAAGGTTATTTCTGTTGCCGTCGATAATGGCGGTAAGCAATGTACAGTAAAATAATAATGAGCAGAATCCCAATGGCACCCCGCGAGCCGGCGACCCGTTCGGTTAGATGAAACATCCGAATAGGTCCCAGTCCATGAATTCCTAGCATAGCTAACATCGACAAAACCTCCATGTCGAAAGTATTACCGTTTTTCGCGAAAAAAGCAATGATTCCAATCGCAAAAGGTTATTATCCAATGACAATCTGCGTTAAAATGAAATTATCAATAAAATAGGTGGGTGCCTCAATTGCAATATATTTTGCCAATTTTAAACATCATCGTCGTGATTAACGCGATCGCCGCGGTCATTACGGTGTTCCGGGATCGGCGCGATATTGCGGCGACTTGGGCGTGGTTATTGGTGTTAGTGATGATTCCGGTGGCCGGATTTATTGCCTACGCCTTTCTTGGCCGGAAGCTGCCCAAGAACCGGTTATTTCGTTTAAAGAAAGAAACTCAGATTCGCTTGGAAGAAGCGATTCAGCGTCAACGTGACGAATTAGGTTCGGAACTCTTACCTGCCGATGCGGTGACGAGTTCGGTGCGTGGCATGGTCAGCCTATTCTTGAACTCAGACGGTGCCTTACTGAGTCGGAAGAATCGGGTCAAGATTTATACTGATGGTCATGCGAAGTTCCACGCGATGTTTCAAGATATTGAAGCGGCTAAGAAGCATATTCATATTGAATATTACACGTTCTATAACGATCGCATTGGGAACGAATTGTTACATCTGTTAGAACGCAAAGCCGCGCAAGGGGTCGATGTGCGCGTCTTGTATGATCCGTGGGGGTCAATGGGAACTTTCCGTAGTTTCTTCAAGCATTTAGAAGAACTTGGCGGTCATGCGCGGCCGTTCTTAGGTGCCCATTCCGCCGTACTCGACTTTCGATTGAACTTCCGTGATCACCGTAAGATTGTGGTCGTTGATGGTCGGGTTGGCTATGTCGGTGGCTTCAATGTGGGTGACCAATATTTGGGTCGTGATAAAAAGTTCGGTTATTGGCGTGATACCCATTTGCGAATCGTGGGTTCCGGGGTTTTCGAACTTCAGGAACGGTTTATTCGTGATTGGAATGCGACCGATGCCGATCATCGAATCGAACCGAACAATCAGATGTTTCCAGTCATTAAAGTCAAGGGGAACACGTCACTACAGATTGTTTCCAGTGGTCCTGACAGCGATGCCCAACAGATTAAGTTAGGCTATATCAAGATGATTACCACAGCGCAACAGCGACTTTGGATTCAATCCCCCTATTTGATCCCGGATGATTCCGTATTAGATGCGATTCGAATTGCGGCTATGTCGGGTGTCGATGTCCGGATTATGGTGCCAGATAAACCGGACCATGCCTTTGTCTATCGTGCCACGCAATATTATGCGCGGGAGTTGGCGGAGGCCGGAGTCAAGATTTATTATTACAACAATGGCTTTATTCATGCAAAGACGATGGTTATCGATGGCCAGATTGCATCGGTAGGGTCGGCGAATATGGATTTCCGTAGCTTCAAGCTAAACTTTGAAGTTAATGCGTTCTTGTATGATACCGACTTGGCACAAGAACTAGAAACGATTTTCTTAGCGGATCAAGCGAAGAGTAGCTTAATTACTGTGCAAGATTTTAAGCAACAATCATTCTGGTTGAAGTTTAAACAAACATTTTCCCGGTTGTTATCACCAATCTTGTAACTTAAAAAGCGTTGGACTTAGTTAAATTAACTAAATCCAACGCTTTTTTAACATGGTGAAGTTTAAAACTCTAAATCAATTATAAGTACTGTTAGATGAGGCGTCTTAATACTTGGATTGCCACACTCTGGTTGGCCCGGAATCGGCTGGAATGTGGTGGCCACGTTTTCGAGCCACAAATCGGTCTCGAAAGCCGGGCTTTATCTAAGTCGAAACCCACGACTAAGGTAAACGACATCACTGAGCCAATTCTGGTCCGCCTGCCGCTAATTAAAGGATATTGATAAATTAACGTTAATTTATTGCAGTCAGGATTTTAGCTGAGCCGTTGGTTTCTAAAATGCTCAGCCGTGTCGTTGGCGTTTCAGTATTTTAGAAACCAATCGGTAGGCAGCCAGTTAAACAACTTTCAATCGCTAATCGTCTAAGTAAAGACGCCGCAAGTCATTAATATCGGCTTGACTAAGTCCTAAGACTTCCCGTAAGTAGCCAATACCACCACCATAGAGATCATCGAAAACAGCAAAAATCATCTTTAAGTTATCAGCTTCAACGTTCAAAGCCGAATTGAAGCGACTAGCTAAGTCACCATTGTTCGCTTCAGTAATGATCGTGTCATTGTCGACTTGATCAGCCGCCATAAAGACAGCATTGGTCAATAAATAATCCTGAATAATCGTTTCCCGCGGTACATCTAGCGCCGTCATAATCAAAGTACCCGCAACGCCAGTCCGGTCTTTACCAGCTGCACAATGGAAGAGCACTGATTGATTCGGCTGGTCATTAGCGAGCAGTGTAGTGAAGAGCTGTTGCCAGACTTTGACCGGATGACTGTCGGTAATCATCCGGGCGTAGACTTGGGTACCGAAAGAATCCGGCGCCACTAACCGTTTAAAGAGTCGTTTGAGACGTCGGTCAATCCGCCGATTATCAGCGAACGGGTACACAGAGGTATTGATATAGGTTGTGTGCTTTGGATAACGGTCCGGCGACATTTGGGTCTCACTGGTCTGCCGTAGATCAATATCGTAGCGTAACCCGTAGTTATCTAAGTAGGCGAGATCATTGGCTGACAGCAGCGACATGCCCCCACAACGTAAGAGTTTTTGCCATTTGATTGTTTGGCCGCCAGTAGTGGCGTAACCGCCGAGTTCGCGGAAATTAATCCCATGTTCTAAACGTAAAACACGATTATGTTCCATCTTGATTACCTCGATTAGTAGTCGCCCTGGCAGGTGCCAAGACATCGTTACCTTAAGTATAACTGGTTTGACCAATAAGCGTCAGGGAAAAGGGGTTAAGGATTTACTAAAATCTCGGACGTGTTGTATTCCAGACTAACAAAAAAAGAGCTTGGCCTTAGCCAAACTCGCGCGGTGATTAATCACCATTATAGATTGAATTTTTAACGACCACATAATCACACTTCGTAATCGCTTTGAGATCACGACCACCGGCGTATGAGATTGAGGACTGGAGATCTTCTTGCATTTCGTTCAAGGTATCAGCTAAGTGGCCCCGATATGGGACGAGCATCTGCTTACCTTCAACGTTTTTATGTTCACCTTTTTGGGTCTCACTGGCGGAACCGTAATATTGCTTATATGTTTTGCCATCGATCTTGAGAATATTCCCAGGTGATTCTTGATGACCAGCCAACATAGATCCAATCATAACCATCGTGGCGCCGAAGCGAATCGACTTGGCGATATCGCCATTGGTCCGCACACCGCCATCCGCGATGATGGGTTTACGGGCAGCTTTGGCACACCAACGGACAGCAGCTAATTGCCAGCCGCCAGTCCCAAAGCCAGTCTTGACCTTGGTGATACAAGCTTTCCCAGGACCAACACCAACTTTAGTGGCATCGGCACCAGCGTTTTCTAAGTCCCGCACGGCTGCGGGAGTCGCAACGTTACCGGCAATTACAAAGCTATCTGGTAAGGCCACTTTAATGTGCTTGATCATCTCAATCACACTATCGGCGTGACCGTGGGCGATATCAATCGTGATGTACTCGGGTACGAGGTTATCGTCGGCTAAAGCGTCAATAAAGTCATGTTCACTGGGCTTAACACCGACTGAGATCGATGCAAATAGCTGGTTAGCGTGCATCGTTTCGATAAAGTGCCGCCGTTGCTCCGGTTCAAAGCGATGCATGATATAGAAGTAGCCATTCCCAGCCAACCACTTGGCGAGGTCATCATTAATGACGGTCGCCATGTTAGCAGGAACGACCGGAATCTTGAAGCTACGGCCGCCAAGGTCAACGGTCGTGTCCGCTTCTGAACGGCTATTAATGACACATTTGTTTGGAATGAGTTGAATATCTTCGTAATCAAAAATCTCCATGTCAATCGCTCCCTTAAGCTAGTCCCAGATGTTTTGGTCGATCACGTTAGTTTGGTCGCGGTCAGGACCAACGGAGAAGGTCGCCACTTTAACGCCAACGAGGTCTTCAATCCGCTTCAAGTAGTTACGGGCATTTTCAGGTAATTCGGCTAAGGTCTTCACGCCGGTAATATCTTCATCCCACCCAGGTAATTCGTCGTAGATTGGTTTGCAAGCTTCGAGTTCTTTTAAGCTAGCAGGGTAATGATAGATCGTTTCGCCGTTTAAGTCGTAAGCCGTACAGATCTTGATGGTCTTTAAGCCGGTCAAAACATCTAAACAGTTCAAGCTTAAATGTGTTAATCCTGAAACCCGCTTAGCATGGCGGAGAACGACACTATCGAACCAACCGATTCGACGGGGGCGTTTCGTCACGGTCCCGTATTCATGGGCCGTTTCACGAATGAAATCACCCGTTTCGTCGAATAATTCAGTTGGGAATGGACCGTCACCAACGCGTGAGGTATACGCTTTTAAGACCCCGACACAGTTGTCAATCTTTGATGGGCCAACGCCGCTCCCAATCGTCACGCCCCCAGCAACGGGGTTAGAAGAGGTAACGTAAGGATAAGTCCCTTGGTCGATATCGAGCATGACGCCTTGCGCGCCTTCGAATAAGACGCGTTTGCCATTGTCTAAAGCGTCATTGATAACGACAGAAGTGTCGGTCACGAATGGCTTGAGTTCTTGACCATAATTATAGTAAGTTTCAAAAATATCATCGAAATTAAGGGGTTCTAAACCGTATAGTTTGGTGATGATTTGGTTCTTTTCTTCAAGGTTACGTTTTAAGAGGGTGGCAAAGGTGTCTTTTTCCAAAAGATCAGCAACCCGAATCCCGATTCGTTCGGCTTTATCCATGTAAGCCGGGCCAATCCCTTTGTTAGTCGTCCCAATCTTATCGCCAGCTTTGGCTTTTTCTTGGGCGCCATCTAAGGTGATGTGGTAAGGCAAGATAATGTGAGCGCGGTTGGAGATGCGTAAGTTATCCGGATTAACCCCGTTGTCACGGAGGTATTGGAGTTCTTCAACTAACGACTTCGGATTTAAAACGACACCGTTCCCGATGATACTGGTCTTATCGTGGAAGAAAATCCCTGAAGGAATCAGCCGTAATTTGAAAGTTTTACCATTAAATACGATGGTGTGGCCGGCATTATCGCCGCCTTGGTAACGTGATACCACATCTGCTTCCTGACTTAAAAAGTCCGTGATCTTTCCTTTACCTTCATCGCCCCATTGGCTCCCTACTACTACGACTGATGCCATAATTTTCCACCTCATTAAATTATTTTAATATATGAATGTTTAACAGCAATTGGTGGCCAAACGTTCACCAACCCAACAGCAAGAAGTATAGCAATTTTAATGGCCGAGTGCAACCTTAAATACGAATGTTCTTAATTTACTAGTTAATAAACGTTCATGTTTATTCGCAATTAACCGTGATATAAGGATTTTAATATGAAAAGTAATGAAAATTAACTAGCTATTTCCAATAACCGTTCCTATGATTTACGAAGCGGGTATGCTATAATAATGTTCGTGTTTTGTTAGTAAATGAGGCTATAGAAATGAGGATTAGCAATGATTGATCGTTATACGCGTCCAGAGATGGGCAAAGTGTGGTCCCTTGAAAATCAGTACCAAGCTTGGTTAGCTGTTGAAATTGCCGCCGATGAGGCCTGGGCTGAATTAGGCAAGATCCCCGCGGCAGATGTCGCTAAGATTCGTAAAAATGCTAAGTTCGATGTGGATCGGATTGCGGAGATTGAGGCCGTGACCCATCATGATGTCGTGGCCTTTACGCGCGATGTGTCCGAATCACTCGGTGATGAACGTAAATGGGTGCATTATGGCTTGACCAGTACTGATGTCGTTGATACGGCGCAAGGGTACCGGTTAAAGCAGGCCAATGCTATCATTCGTCAAGATTTACAAGACTTACGCGCAACGTTGGCGTCGCAAGCTAAGAAGTACAAGTACACCGTTGAGATGGGCCGGACCCATGGTGTGCATGCCGAACCAACGACCTTTGGCTTAAAGCTGGCTCGTTGGTATTCCGAAATCAACCGTGATATTGAGCGCTTTGAACATGCCGCTGCTGGCGTGGAAGCGGGCAAGATTAGCGGGGCAGTCGGGACGTTTGCTAACATTCCACCATTTGTTGAACAATTCGTGTGTGATCAATTAGGCATTCGGGCTCAAGAAATCTCGACGCAAGTCTTACCACGGGATTTACATGCCGAATACATCGCCACTTTAGCGTTAATCGCGACGAGTGTTGAAGTCTTCGCCACTGAAATTCGGGGTCTTCAAAAGTCAGAAACCCACGAAGTTGAAGAATTCTTCAATAAAGGTCAAAAAGGCTCATCAGCCATGCCGCATAAGCGGAATCCAATTGGTTCTGAAAATGTGACCGGGTTAGCTCGCGTGATTCGTGGCCATATGATGACAGCCTATGAAGATGTTCCACTTTGGCATGAACGCGATATTTCGCATTCGTCTGCGGAACGGATTATCTTACCTGATACCACGATTTTAACGGATTACATTTTAACTCGGATTAATAAGATTATCGGGACGTTGACCGTTTTCCCAGAACGGATGAAGGAAAACATGGGTGATACTTATGGTTTAATCTACAGTCAACGGGTGATGTTGAAGTTGATCGATACCGGTATGTCACGTGAAGGGGCCTATGATTTAGTCCAACCATTGACGGCGAAGTCTTGGGATGAACACTTACAATTCAAGCCATTGGTGGAAGCCAATGCTGAGATTCGGCAGCATTTGGACCAAGCAGCAATTGATGATGCGTTTGATTATCATTATCATTTACGCCATGTGGACGATATCTTTAAGCGTTTGGGTTTGGATGATTAAAAACTAATCTATTTGGTGTTAGTTAGATTGGACTTGCCACTCTGGTTGGTCCAGAATTGGCTGGAACGTGGTGGCCACGTTTTCGAGCCATGGTACGGTCTCGAAAGCCGGGCTTTCACTAAATCGAGAAAATCACTCGCTTAAGTGAAACGACACCACTGAGCCAATTCTGGCCCGCCCGTCGTTAATTGTTGGGGTTTTAGAGACTAACCGGCAGGAAAAAGTCAACTGACATTAAAGTTAAACTAATATCAATGATGAGCGACCTAGCTGCGGCTGGGTCGCTTTTTTTCGGCAGCAATGAGCATTTCGGCGTATGATTGATAATGGAACGCTGGTAGTAATGATAGTGAATAGGAAAAGGGAATGGTGAGTTCAGTGCGAGCCTTAATAGCAATTGATTCATTTAAAAACTCAATGACGAGTATTCAAGCTAATCAAATCGTGGCGGATCAACTAAAAGCGCAAGGAATTAGTGCCGATCAAATCGCGATTGCGGATGGCGGTGAAGGGACGGTCGCTGCTTTTTTAGCGAACCAAGCAGGTGGCGAGTTAGTTTCGGTTGCAACGGTTGATATTGCCCAGCGCCCGATTACGGCTAGTTACGGGTACTTTGCTGAACAACGATTGGCCGTGATTGAAGTGGCAGCGGCTTCCGGCATTCAGTTCGTTACCGATCAACTGACGCCTAGTCAGACCAATACATACGGCACCGGTCTGTTGATTAAAGATGCCATACAACGCGGGGCCAAGCAGATTGTGATTGGTTTAGGTGGCAGTGGGACGGTCGATGGCGGTGCGGGAATTTTACGAGCACTAGGCTATCGATTCTTTGATGCTGATGACCACGAATTGATGATGGTTGGCGCTGACTTAGGAAACGTAGCTCGTGTTGAGACCGCTCAAGTCTTACCGGCGTTGACAGCGGTTCAGTTCGTCAATGCCTCAGATGTAACCAATCCATTAACGGGTGAACAGGGGGCGGCGGCGATTTTTGGTCCGCAAAAAGGGTTACCCAAGGCCGATATTGAAGCTTACGATGTGGCGATGCAACACTTCATGCAAGTGTCGACCGGCCAAGTCAGTGATCACCTTGGCGATGGTGCGGCTGGTGGAATTGGGTTTGCATTGCGGCAGTTTCTAGGTGCACAAGTTCAATCTGGATTTAAACTGGTGGCTAAGCTCAGTGGGTTAGCTGAACGAATTCAAGCCGTTGACTGGGTGATTTCTGGTGAAGGGCAAGTTGATGATCAGAGCTTTATGGGCAAGGTGCCGATTCAAATCAGTGAATTGGCTCAAGCTGCCGATAAGCCATGTTACTTATTAGTCGGTAATCAACAAGGGGCGAATCAAGCCTTTGCGGAGCATGGCGTCACGGCGGTCTTGCCGATTGTGGACCATGTGTCGACTTTGGATGAAGCGATGACCCAAGGACCGGCTAACTTGGCGAAGATGGCGGATCGATTGGCGCGCATTGTGACTGCGGCCAGCCGTCACTAAACTGAATTCAAAATAAATAGGTGGTGAAAACTTTTACAGTTTTCACCACCTATTTAGGTTTAGTCATCTAGATAACGATTCAAAAAGGCACTCACATGCTTTTCATAAGCCGCGGGGCCAATCCAAAAGCTTTCCGCGTGCGTGGCATTCGGTACTTGCCACATCATCTTAGGCGCGGTCGTTGCACGGTAGTTTTTCTTCAACATCCAACTTGGGACGTAGACATCTTTTTCACCATGAATGAAGAAGATTGGTAACTTATTATGGCGTAACTGTTCGACTGAACTGACATCGCTTAAGAAATAGCCCATGCGGTGGCGGTTGATAAAGCTAACAATTGGCACAAATGGGTATTTTGGTAAATGAAATTGCCGTTTTAACAAGTAGGCTAGTTCTTCTTCAATACTGGTGTAGCCACAGTCAGCGATGATGGCTTTCACTTGGGATGGCAATTCTTCGCCACTCATCATCTCAACAGTAGCCCCACCCATGCTGACACCGAAGAGCACGATTTCGGCTGACTTGCCGACCGTCTTAATGACTTGATCGACCCAACCGAGGTAATCGCGCCGGTCTTGCCAGCCAAAACTGATATATTTGCCGGCACTTTTACCATGACCACGATCATCTGGCAACAAGACGTTATAGCCCATGTTATGGAACATATAGGCATAATTCGCCATCGTTTCGCCGTCGCCTTTATAGCCGTGCGAAATAATAACTGTTTTGCGACTATTGGCCTTAGCCGGGACGTATTGCGCAACAAGACGGTTTTCAGCATCGTCAAGATTCAATTGCCACTTTTGAATTGGTTGGCGATACAACCAGTTGACGTAAGCCCAATAAGCATCCGCGTACTTTTGCTTGTCGGCTGAGGTTTCGGGGACATAATCGACCCGTTTGAAAGCAAAGTTATATAACTTTTCACTAGCTAACAATGTGGCGGTAAATAACGTTAGGGGCGTCGCTAACGCCGCGACCCAACTACGCTTCTTCATATAATCACTCCTTATTAAGCTTCCTCGATTATCATACGCTTGCCGGTTTTAGAATTGCAAGTTTTCTGAAAGTAAAAATAAAAACCATCGCTGTTAAGCGACGGCAAAAGGAGTAGTTCTTTTCGTCAGGTTGGAGTGCCCAACGAAACTAATTTTTCATTAACTTTGGAGGAGTAAATGAAAAAGATTATGGTAGTTGAGTGACAAGTTCAACTGCCATGTTCCTAGTATAACGACTTGGGGGGTAAAAGTTAAAGGGATATGTGCTAAGTTATGGAAATTGTAAAGTTTTCGTTTAAACTGTGGGTGGCTTTTGAGGGGATTGGCTGAAATATGATCACTCAGACTGCTAGTTCCGCTTGCAATGCTCGTCACCGACCTACTTTGCGTTTTCTTCAAACTTGCTGAAACGTGTTCACTCAGACTGCTAGTTCCGCTTGCTACGCCACGCCAACTACTCGGAAACCCACCGAGTAATTGGCATGACTAAGCAATGCTCGCTAGCAACCCGTCTTCGTTCACACTCTACAAAAAAACCACCGTACGGGGATACGGTGGAAAAAGGAGTAGGGTAGTCAGGTGATGGGGAGTCACCTGACGTTATTAATTTCATTACTTTGGAGGAGTAAATGAAAAATTTTAGGTTGTAGATAGTAACAATGAGCTTTACCTCAATTGCTATGATGCTATCATACCGAGTGCCTGTGAAGAATATGTGAACGAACTGGTGCAATGTCGTGAAAAAATCCCTAAGCATTTGTTAAGCTAACTTTTAATCGGTGTCGCGGTTGCCGCCGAATAAGAGCACCAGCCGCAAGAGTTGTAGGAAAGTCGATAGCGCCGCGGCAACATAAGTTAGCGCCGCTGCGACTAAAACTTTGCGAACCATCGGGACTTCGGTTGGCGTTAGGACTTGGCCGTTTGACAAGATTTTTAAAGCACGCCGGGACGCATTGAATTCTACGGGTAAGGTGACTAATTGAAAAAGTAATGCTAATGAGAATAAGAAGATCCCGATATGGATTAACGTTGTGTTGTAACTCAACAAGACCCCGACGATGATTATTGGTAATGATAATGTTGACCCGAGATTGGCGGCGGGAACTAAGGCCGTTCGTAAGCGCATCGGCCAGTAATTGACGTGATCTTGAACCGCGTGTCCACATTCGTGCGCCGCGACACCAATTGCGGCAACTGAGGTTGAGTTGGCGGTAGATTCAGACAAGCTGAGTACCTTAGTCTGGCCATTATAATTATCAGTTAAGTCGCCACTGATGGCTTGGACGCCGACATCTTGAATACCAGATTGCGATAAGATAAAGCGGGCCGCATCGCTCCCGGTCTGGTTGCTTTGGCTACGGTAACTATCATAATGATGGAACGTGCGGTTAACGTAGCTGGAAGCGGCCATCGAGATGATTAAGCCGATAATAACGAGAAAGTAAGTTGGGTCAAAAAAGAACAAAGTGGGTTCCCCCTTCAAGTTTTAATTATTAAGGGGTATTCTAGCAAATTTTGCTGCGTTTGCCTACTGAATAGTGGCTATTAAAAAAGATTGGACGCTAGCCCAACCTTTTTTGATGCCTTAGTTTAATACACTTGGACGCCTGATTTATAGACGGCCTTGTCTAATTGTTGGACAGCCTTGACGTCCGCTAACGGATCGCGGTCTAACACTAAGAAGTCCGCAATTTTATTTTCAACCAACGTTCCATAATCATCGGCGATGTTTAATAATGCCGCCGAATTTTGATTGGTCTGTAAGGCGGCAAAGTTCGGCGCACCATTCCGGACCATTAATTCGAATTCAACTGGCGTCATTGAGAAGTCATTGTAGGGCGTACCGGCATCGGTCCCCAACGTGATTTTTACGCCGCGTTGACGGGCATGTTCGATGTTGACGCAAATATCGCCCCAGGCATCGGCGGATTTTTTGACTTCCCAGTCAGGTAACTTACCCGGGCCAAATTCAGGAATCGTCCAAGCGGCGACTAGGGTGGGTGTCAAGTAAGTGCCTTGATCGAGCATCATGTCGATCTCGTCATCGGTGACGTAACAGCCGTGTTCGATCGAATCAACGCCGGCTTTGATGGCGTTATAGATGCCGGGGTTGCCTTCCGCATGGGCGGCGACAATATTACCCTTGTGATGGGCTTCGGCGACCGCGACTGACATTTCTTCAATGGTCAATTGCGGATCATCCATAAAGTCACCGGGGGTCATGACGCCACCGGTTGCCATGAGTTTGACGGCTTTGACGCCATCACGTAAGGCTGTTCGCACGGCTTTACGCATTTCGTCGGGTGAATCGACTAGTTTGCCGAAGTTTGGCAAGTCGCCATGCCCACCCGTCATTGAAAATGGTTGGCCAGACGGTAAAATGTTGGGAATCTTGGTTAATTTACCAGTTGCGCGTAGTTTCTCAAGTGTGACGTCGATGTTAAATGTACAGCCGCATTCGCGAATATAAGTGACACCGGATTTTAAGAGCTCATGCAAGTTTTGAACGGCGCGGACGGTCGCGGTGACTTCATCGACGCCAGTGTCGCCACTGCCGACTTTGGGGTCCATCGTGATATGCGTGTGAGCATTGATCAACCCGGGCATGACGTATTTGCCATTGAGATCAACAACGTGGTCACTACTTGGCGCAGTCCCGGTCCCCATCGCGGTAATCCGACCAGCATCATTAACCGTGAACCAACTATTAGCTTGAATGGCGTCATGGGCGCCGTCGAATAACTGGCAATTCTTGAATGTAGTTTTAGACATATGATTTTCCCCCATCTTTAAAGTAGTGCCAGCTTACGATAGGTTGCTTAGCTTGGTCAACGAAATGCCGGTGTGATGGGGACTTTGTTAGGTGAGCTAATGGGTTGGATTGGGGTGCGGACTTACTAAACGGGTGGAATCTTTTTGGTGAATGGGAAAATTTAAGGCTGTTAAGGCCTTAGTAGTGCTAGTGACAGCGACTTTTTCTGTGAATTTGTCGAAACGTGTTCGGCAAAGCTAGCGACTGCGCTTGCTACGCCATGCCAACCATCCGGAAAGTCACCGGATAATTGCCATAGCTAGGCAATGCTCATCGTCACCCCGCTTTACCTCACACTCTATAAAAAACCACCATCCGGGGAAGAATGGTGGAAAAAGGGGTAAAACTTTAAAGTTAGGGTATATCACACACAATTCATTACTTGGGGGTGTAAATGAATTTAAAAGTTAGGGTGTCGTTCGGGAACGGGGAATTCCTTAATTGACTATGCCTAAAGTATAGCCGTGGCCTGTGAACAAACTGTGACGGCTTTCGGCTAAAGCTATGATTTTGAATCGACGAATTATCCTTGGGTTGGAATTTTTTTGAGCAGACTAATGCAATGGACTTGCCGAGCCGTTGGTAAGAAGGACTTGCGGACGACGAGTTGCATGTAGCAGTTAATTGCTTCACTGGACTTTAATGGCACGGCCACAACGTCTTGGCTCAGCGAAACCGAGCCGGCGATCACAAAGCCGATGCCGAGATTACGGGCGACTAATTTTTCAACTAATTGATTCGAATGAGCCTCGTAGATAATATTTGGCTGCAGTTGTCGCTGTTGGCAGTACTGTTCCAGCGCAGTGCGCGGCAACGAGTGCGGTAAGCGCGCGATGATTGGGACTTGCTGTAAATCGGTTGCTTGGATCATCGATTGCTGGCTGAGCGGGTGATGTCGATTAACCAACACGCAAAGTGGGTGGGTCGTTAACTGAAAGACCTGCAAGTCCGCTGATTGCATCGGCTGTAAAGTCGACAAGATGGCAGCGTCTAACTTATGGCGATGAAGCTGGTCGAACAAAGGCTCCGACATCGCGACGGTCGTGGTAATGGCTGGCAGTAACTGGTGATGCGCAAAGGTTTCAATCACTTTAGGCAACCAAATACTAGCGGCGTTATGTGAAAAGCCTAGTCGAACCTTTTGATCATCGGCGTGCCGGACATCCAAAGTAACTTGAGCGAATTCTTGAATGAGCTTGCGCGCGCGAATATATAGGACTTGACCGGCAGCGGTCGTGACTAAGCGGGCGCGATGATTGGGCTGGCTTAAGAGCTGCGTCCCGTATTGGGTTTCTAACCGTTTCAAAGCAGCCGAAATGGCGGGCTGGGTCACTTGAAAGTGTTTGGCCGTTGCTGTGTAGTTGCCACTCTCGACTAAGTGACAATAGTATTTTAAATCGCGCTCATTCATCAAAAAAACCTCCCCTAAACTAAGTTAAGTATAGCGTAAATTAGTTTAGGAGCGGTTTTTAATTTTTGATTACCAGAGGCCGATGACCTTGGTCCATAAGAGACCGCCACCGAGCCAGATGACGTTGAAGATAACCCCAATCAGGGCACTTAGCTGCCACCATTCTTTATTAGAAACGTAACCAGTACCGGAAAGCAACGCGGCTGGGCCGGCTGAATAAGGGGTCGTAGATAAATAGATTGACCCGCAAAAGGCCAACATTAAGGCCGCTAATGTATGGGGCACCCCTGCCCCAATCGCTACGGAGAGGAAGCCGGCATACAGGGCGGAGATTTGTGTTGAGACACTTGGGAACATGTAATGTAAGTAGAAGTAAGCTAAGAATAAGATGATTAAGACAAACAGCCAGCTCATCCCGTGCAAGGCGTTACCCAACGTCTTTGAGAACCATGGGAAGAAGCCTAATGTCATGAGCTTTTGAGACATTAACATAATGACTGATAACCACACTAAGATATTCCACGCAAAGCTTTCTTTTAACATATCCTTGGTCGTTAAGACCCCCGTGATTAAGAGGATGACAACCGCAATAAAGCTGACTTCAGTGGCGTCGATACCAATCTTGGTTCCCACGAGCCAGAGCCCAATCGCCAAGACGAAGGTCGTTAACATGATCTTTTCACTCAAGGTCATTTTACCGATTTCTTTTAAGCGGGCATCGGCCCACGCATGGGCATTGGGCGTTTCTTTGACTTCGGGTGGATAGACTTTATAAAGGACGAACGGGATGACTAATAGCGAGAGAATCCCCGGAACACTCGCGGCCGCAAACCATTGTAACCAAGAAACGGTGATCCCTTGCGTCTTAGCTAGACCTAACGCGACCATGTTCCCAGCCAGTCCAGTTAGGAATAAGCCAGAAGTAACGTTATTGATTTCGTATTCGTTAAAGATTAAAAATGAGCCTAATTTACGCTGGGTGCCTTTTTTCGGATCGGAACCCATCTCGTGTGAGAGGTTATCGATGATTGGATACATAATCCCGTTGACCCGGGCGTTGTTACTTGGAATGCCAATGGCTAAAACGGTATCGACGGCTGATAATGCATAAGCTAAGCCCAACGTGTGCTTACCAAATAATTTAACGAAGAGGTAAGCAATCCGTTTGCCTAAACCGGACTTGATGAAGCCAGCGGCCATGAACATACACATCGCGACCATCCAAGCGGTCGAATTCCCAAAGCCCGCCGTGACTTCATCCATCGTAAAGATCCCTGATAAAGTCGCAATGGTGATCCCAATTAAGGTCGTTGCCATCATTGGCAGTGGCTTGGTAATGCAGGCCACGATGGTAGCGACGAAGATGGCAAATAAATGCCAAGCGGCGGTATTAATATCGGTTGGCTTAAATGGTGTCAGCAGCCAGATAGCAATGCCGAGAATTAAAGGTAAGAGAAATGCTTTCCAATTGATTTTACTAATCATAATTTTGAGCCCCTTTATGCTGATGGTTTGAACCATGAATAATGGCAATCACGATCATTGACGCAACCGTCGTCAGTGATCAATTGATAAAAGATTCACATGAATATGGAGATTGAATGCGTTTGCTTAAGATTCATGAGATATCATAACTTTTATTTTGTAATTGTCAATCCTTGGATAGGGGGTAAGACTAATAGATGAGATTGAATAATCATTTAAATGTTGATTTAATAGGAATAATAGAAGAGAAACCCCACGGAATTAATTATTACGACATGGTTTTAAACGTTAAGTGTCGGTTTTAATCTAGTAATATTCATTAATAATATTTATGAATATCAAACAATTATTTAGCTAAAGTAAGCGCTTTACACAATGATAATCAGCCTGTTCAAAAAAATATCAGGCTAATTTAACCTGATATACCAGCCTTTAATCGACTTAATCAAAATTTCACATTGCCTTTTCGTCAAAAGTCGTTATATTGACCTCGTGAACAACCACACGCTGTTAAATGAAATCAGACATAAAACTGAAAAGGACTGTTAACTATGAAATTAGTCGCTATTGTCGGTACGAATGCCGAAAAATCATATAATCGTGAATTACTACATTACATGCAACATCATTTCAGTACCCAAGTCAGCATGACCGTGGCTGAAATTGATCAAGTCCCATTATTTAAAGAACCTAGTAAAGACGCTGAATTACCAGCCGCTGTTCAGACCTTAGCCGATCAAATTGACGCTGCCGATGGGGTCATTATTGGGGTACCTGAATATGATCACGCTGTGCCAGCTGCTTTGAAGAGTGTCATCGAATGGCTCTCCTATAGTGTGCATCCGTTAAATGGCAAACCGCTAATGATTGTCGGCACGTCCTTAGGCATCCAAGGCACGTCGCGCGCCCAAGATGAATTACGGTTAATCTTGAACTCACCTGGCGTTGGGGCGACCGTCTTACCTGGCAATGAATTTATGTTGAGCTTTGCACCGAAAGCCTTTGATGACCAAGGGTGCTTAGTTGACCAAAAGACGATTAGTTTCTTGGAAAGTTGTTTTGCGCATTTCACGCAATTAGTTAAAATGCAAAACGGTACGCCCGCGTTGGCCGTTAAATGGCAAGGCAATTATGATGTGATCGTGTTAGGCTTTGGGGGTGCCGGAGCCTCGGCTGCCCGGTTTGCCGCTGACAATGGCGCGCGGGTCTTAGTTGTTGAAACGGCACCTTATGGTCGTGAAGGTGGGAATACCCGTTATTCTGCCCAACACGTGGTCATGGGTGAAAGCTTAAAAGACTTGACCGATTACTATCACGGCTTGAATGGGTCGTTCGTCACCCCAGAAAAGACTTTGCAGGCTTATCTACGTGGGATGAGCCAGATTCCCGCTTACTTTGAAAATTACTTAGGCATTAAAGCTGTTAGCTGGAAGCATGATGTTAAGCCTGGCGATGCGGTTGATATGAAGAAGACGATGGCGGAATACCCAGAACTAAAGGGTAGCGAGACCGTTGACTTTGCGCTGGTCCACAAACGTGACAAAGACGCTGGCTTGTGGAAAGTCTTACGGCAACAAGTCATGGATCGGACCGACAAGATTGATATTTGGTTGGATTCCCGGGCTCAAAAGTTGATTCAAGAACCTGGTACTGGCATTATTCGTGGCGTGCAAATCAAACGTCACGATCAAGTGATCAATGTGCATGCGAAGAATGGGGTCGTCTTAGCGATGGGCGGCTTTGAAAATAACCCTGAACTCGTCCAGACTTACTTGCATAGCAAGCGCTTAACGCCATTAGGTACGCTCTATAACCGTGGTGATGGGGTTAAGATGGCCCAAACGGTAGGGGCCAAGATGTGGCATATGGCCAACTATGAATCACACGGTGTTTTGCCAGGTTTGACCTTTAAAGAAGCTGATAATGAACGTGGTCGGCAATTGAACTGGCCATTATTGAAGCAAGGAAGTATCTTAGTGACCGCTGATGACGGGACCCGTTACTTCCCAGAAGACTCACCACATCGGCATGGTCATATTAAGACCCATGGCTCATGGTTGATTCCGATGAAGAATTTGCATCCATACTTGGTCTTTGATCAAGCTCAATACAATGACTTCAAGCAAGAATTAGCCGCTAACGGTCGGTTACCTTACCCCGAATTTATGGATAAATTGATCTCCGCGGATTCTTTAGCTAAATTAGCCACCCAAATGGACGTACCAGCTGATAATCTAGCAAAGACTGTCGCTCGCTTTAATCAATTTAAAGCAGCCGGTGAAGATTATGAATTTGGCCGGCACGTTGAGAGTATGCGGGCCTTTGACGATGGGCCTTACTATGCGATTGCGGTCGCTAACGATGTCTTGAATACCCAAGGTGGGCCTGAACGCAACGAAAAGGCGCAAATCTTAGGTGTCAATGATCAACCGATTCCACATCTTTATGGTGCCGGTGAACTCGGTGGAATTGTCTCAAACTGTTACCAAGGTGGCGGTAACTTAGCGGAATGTTTAATTTTCGGTAAGCTAGCCGGCGAACAAGCGGCAACTGCAAAGGCCGATGCCGATGATGTCGATGCCGATGACGTCAACGGGGTCAATGATATTGTAGATACCGAAAATGCAGCCAAAGTCGATCTTGGCGCTGATCAGTATTTAGGCAGTTCCAACAGTGGCTTAGGTGGTAAGATCACCGTGCGGGTCACGTATCGCGCTAAGCAGATTGAAAATGTTGAAGTTGTTCAACATCATGAAAGTGAAGACGTTGGCTTAGTCGCAGTTGACCAGTTGCCAAAAGAAATCGTGGCCGCTAATTCGACCGATGTTGATGCGATTTCTGGTGCATCGGCTTCTAGTCGAGCGATTAAAGAAGCCGTTCAGGATGCGTTGAAACAAGTCAAATAAGGGTTTAGTAAACTGATGGGTTAAAAAAAAATAGTCTTGCAGAAATTACCGAAATTTCTGCAAGGCTATTTTTGTTCTCTGAAGGAAATAAGGTTTAGTGGAAGTCGTCGTCAGCGATTTGCGCGAGTAGATCACGGGACGGAATGAAGAATAATTGACCAGACAGCAATTTAGAGAAGGTCAATAAAAAGTCACCTTGATCCAGCATGTTTTGTAACATCCCTTTAGTAACGGTCCAGTGCCGCGCATAGCCAATAAAGTAGGTGCCGGTATTACCAGCGGCGGGGTTGGAGAATGGCACATTCATCCGTACGATTTTTTGTTCCACACCGTCTACTTCGAATTTGGAAGCGACGTTATGCGCATTCTTGAATTTATCTTTGTCAGCTAATTCAAAGTCGCTGAACTTTTCACGCCCCACGGCTTTTTCCTGATCTTCAGTCGACATGTGTTCCCATACGGGCATATCATGCTGCCATTTTTGCGCAAAGGCATATGAACCATTTTCAAAGGTGGCGTCTTCATCGCCAATCAAAGCGTAATCAGCGGCGTCTTCCACCGCTGGCGCTTCCGTGCCGTCAATAAACCCAATAATGGCCCGGCCTTCGAAATAACGGAACCCCTTAGTCTCATCGACAACGGTTGTAATGTCGTCTAGAACCCGCCGGAATTGTGTCTGGCATTCGTAGACAATCGCTTCATTGCTAGCGCGAATATGGAAGAAGAGGTCACCAGCTGAGGCCGGCATCTGATAGTTAGGTCCAGTTAAGGTCGTGTAAGTTTCTAATTCTTGGGGTTTCGGCGCATTGGGGAATAAATAATCCCATGCAGCGTTACTCAGACCGATAC
The DNA here is from genome assembly GCF_005405125.1 of Lactiplantibacillus songbeiensis. Classification (GTDB taxonomy): domain Bacteria; phylum Bacillota; class Bacilli; order Lactobacillales; family Lactobacillaceae; genus Lactiplantibacillus; species Lactiplantibacillus songbeiensis. The sequence goes on along the minus strand of NZ_BJDL01000029.1, from coordinate 12,343 downwards.
TGACTTTGAGCTGCGACCCCGATTCGGGCTTAGCATCGCGAATCCGCAATGAGCGAATAATCGCTTGCGACCGATCTGCAAATTCTTGAAATACAGCTTGTGCTTGGGCTTGATCTTGACGCGTTAAGCTTAAAACGGTGAATTGAACATGTTCGCCGACATCTTTCCAGACATCTTGGGCGTGACTTGGTGCAATTGGCATAATTATCCCTCCAACACTTGTAGTTGAGTTCAGCGTAACCGGTTAGTGGGCTAGCGTCAATTAAAGTGAAATGTTTGGGTGGGGTTGTTTCGGTGAGTTGTTGTTTTTTCTGAAACGTGTTCACGAAGACTGCTGGTTCCGCTTGCTACGCTATGTCACTCACTCGGAAAGCCCGCCGAGTCAGTGACATAGCTAGGCAATGCTCACCAGCACCCCGTCTTCGTTCACACTCTAAAAAAACCACCATCCGGGGAAGATGGTGGAAAAGGGAAGTGGGACTTAAATTAGGTTGTGCACACACATGATTCATTACTTTTGGGAGAAGTAAATGAATTCAAAAGTTAGGGCGTCGTTCGGAAACGGGGATTTCCTAATTGACTATGGACATAGTATAACGGCGGTTTTTGAAGAAACTGTGACATCATGCAGCCAAAACAGTGATGTGTTCTTGAAAAAGCAGTGCTGGGTGTGGGTTAAAAGTTGTGTTTTACAAAGTTTATAACTAAATTGTGATCGTCGCTTCGTTTTGATACTTGCTAAACGTTGTTATCACGGGCTTTAAAACGGTTGATGAAACTGTGAATGCTATAATAGCCAGCAAAACAACTTGAAAGCGTGGCGTCAATTATGACAATTAAAATCGTGACGGATTCATCGGTCCAACTTACCCCGGCCGAGATCAAACAGTATGAGATTCACATTGTGTCGTTAATGGTGGGATTTGATGGAAATTTGGTTGCCGATGATACCATTTCACGGGCTGATTTTGACCGCAAGATGGCCGCTAGCGATTTGTTGCCAACCACTAGTCAGCCGGCGATTGGGTCATTTGTGGATTTGTACGACCATTTGACCGCGGATGGCAGTACCGTCTTGTCGCTGCATTTAACCGAAACCCTGAGTGGCACGGTCAATGCGGCGCGGCAAGCGGCCCAACTGGCTAAAGGCCACGTGATTGTGATTGATACTAAGTCGGCCGATCGTGGCATGGCCTTTCAAGTCTTGACAGCTGCCCGCATGGCGCATGCTGGAGCAGACTTGGAGGCCATTATCGCTAAGATTGACGTGATTCGTGCGCAGACCCACGTGTATTTGTTCGTGGATACGCTGGATAATTTGGTTAAAGGTGGCCGGGTACCGAAAATCGCCGGCATGGTGACTAACTTAATTAAGTTGAAGTTTGTCTTTGAAATCGTCGATGGTAAGTTGAAGCTTTACACCCGTGGTCGCGGGAAGAAAGCCTTGATTAAAGCCCAAGCCCAAATCTTAAATGACCTAGCTGATGTGACCCGGGTTGAAGCGGCGGGAATTTCGTATGTCGGTGACGATGAGGTGGCTAAAGCCCCCCAAGCGTTAGTTGAAGAAGTCGCGCCGCAAGCGGATTTATTAGTTGAGCGGACGAGTCCAATTATTGCGACTCATACGGGACTTGGGGCGTATGCTTTGATGTTTTATGTAGTTGATTAAATTCTTCCTATCATTATTTACTTTTGTTTGCTATAATTAAAACATAATATTTAGAGTCGTGTTGGCGCACTGCTCGAGCCTAACCACCATGGTAAATGATGACTAGACCCGATGTGGGGCGCCTTTTTTGTAACTTTGATTTCACAAAAGAAAGTAGGAAATTATGTGACTTATCTTCTCAATAATCCATTCTTTGGCATCGGGCTATCCGTGCTAGTCTATGGGATTGGCGAGTATTTCTATCATAAAACGAATCGGTTTGTATTATTCCAACCCTTATTTTTTGGAATGCTGCTCGGGATTGGTTTGCTGGTATTGATTGCGTCGGCCCTGCAAGCACCGTTGCACAAAGTTTATCAAGCGTATCAAGTTGGTGGCGATTGGTTATTTTGGTTTGTGGCACCGGCTACCGTTTCCTTTGCGGTGCCGTTGTATAAGCGAAATGATATTTTTAAGAAGTATTGGGATGTGATTTTGATTGCCTTATTTTTAGGCCTATTATTATCACTCTTTGGGATTTATGCCGTATCGATGTTACTTGGTTTGACCGATGCGGCACTTGGTGCGATGTTGGTTCAAGCGGCGACCACGGCGATTGCGTTACCAGTCGCCGCATCGGTTGGTGGCGATCAAGCAATTGCGGCGTTTGCAGTCATTTTGAACTCCGTCTTGATTTATGCGTTGGGTGATCATTTTATTCGGTGGTTCAAACTGCACAAGAATCCGTTAGGCGCGGGCTTAGGTTTTGGCATTGCGGGTAATGCGGTTGGCGCGACAAAGGCGATTGAAGTGAGTGAAGCGGCTGGGGCGACTGGCGCGATTGCGTTCGTCGTGGCCGGTATCTTAGTGAACTTTATGGTGCCGGGGTTCGCACAGTTAATCGGGTTAGGTTAGGAGGACTTATGAAAAATAAAGGCAAATTTATTAAGCAAATCATGATTTACGGTTTGATTCTATTAGCTAGTAGTTTGATTTCGGAATTGGTTAATCAAATCTGGCCAGGATTTCCGATGCCGCCCGCCTTAATTGGAATGATCATGTTATACCTATTGTTAACATTGAAAATCGTCAAGCTCGAACAAGTGGAAGGCGTTAGTAATTTCTTCGTACAAATCATTAGTTTGGTTTTTATTCCGTCCGGGATTGCATTAGTGACGAAGCTGGATGTGTTAAAAGCAGAAGGGGTTCAGATTATCATTGTGATTGTGATGTCGACGTTGATGTTGTTGCTATTTACCGCGGGGATTGCGTGGGGTTTGGTACAGCTTAAGGAACGCTGGTCGAAACGTGGTGACGTGGTTGAGATGGAAGAAGAATAGGGACGTTAGATTTGGGTGGTGAACGATTTACTGAGATTGTGAGTAGATGGCGCACCAGTCGGATTTAAGGTTGGTGGTCGACTTGGCTCCGTTTGGGGCTGGGGCGGCCTTTTTTTGTGGATTTTATAAATCTGGCTGAAACGTGCTCACTCAGACTGCCAGTTCCGCTTGCTACGCTAAGCCAAGCCAACCACTCGGAAAAAGCACCGAGTACTTGTCTTGGCTAGGCAATGCTCATCCCCAACCCGTCAAACCTCACAGGCTACAAATTTGCTGAAACGTGCTCACTCAGACTGCCAGTTCCGCTTGCTACGCTAAGCCAATCACTCGGAAAGTTCACCGAGTACTTGTCTTAACTAGGCAATGCTCACTGTCAACCCGTCTGAGTGACCACTCTACAAAAAAAGCCACCACATCAGGGGATGCAGTGGTCAAGGAGTAGGAAACATCAAAGTGGGGGCTTTGATGAACCCCATTCATAAGGCTTGGGGGAGTCTATGAATGAAAGTGATCGCACCGGCATTATGGCAGCAACACCGGCTGTGATCTAAAAACTAAAGAATATTAAGGATTGATAGTCAGTTCGACACTTTCTATCAATCTGCGACTATTATAATTGCAAACGCTACCGGCTGCAACTAATTGCGCTGATTGATTAGTTAAATTTTATGCGTGGCTGGAAATCTTCGGCAAATAACCCCATGCTATATAGGTCTAGACGTTGGCCGTCACGCTTGATAGCACGCTGATTCGTGCCTTCAAATTCGAAGCCGCTATTCTGATAAACAGAAATGGCAGCTTGGTTAGTTGAAATGACGTCCAAACAAACCTTATATAGATTTAACTCATTGAAACCATAATTAAGCATCAAATTTAGAGCTTCCGTGCCATAGCCGTGACCCCGATCATCGGCATCCCCAATTGCCAATCCCAACTGGCAAATCTGGTTATGCCAGTCGATGTTGAACAACGTCACAAATCCCAACAGACGGTCGTCATCCAAAGCGCGAATATGGAAGTAAAATTCAGTATCACGGTTAAGGTTGCGGTAAGTTTGTTCTAAGTCTTCCCCGGACAATGGCCGTGCTGGCATGGTGTCCAGATTACGGACAAACGTACCATCAGTATACCAATCACTAATCTCATCGAAATCTTCTGGCTGTGGCACAGCCAAAGCCACACGTGGGCCGACAAAAATATTTTTCAAAATAATCCCTCACTTGTTTTACTAATTAGACCTATCATAGCCCACTCCGTTTTAAATCGCTACTGGTAATGATTGCCACGCTGGTTGGAAGCCAAGATTCAGTCTTCCAAGCCAGACTTTATTTAAGTTGGGAAACCACCGACTAAGATAAACACCACCACTGAGCCAATTTTGGCCTGCCCAGCGTTAACTAACGAGAATAAAAAAATTAATGATTGATTATTTGAAGGTCAGTCACTTAGCCGAGAGGTTGGTTCCTAAAATGCTCAGCCGTGTCGTTGGCCTTAGTGCGAGTGGTCTGCTCGGACTTAGGCCAAGGCCAGTTTTGAAGACCGTACTTTGGCTTCAAAATGGCCCATGGCGTTCCAGCATTTTAGGAACCAACCGGTAGGCGGCAAGTTTAACTAATCTCGGTTATCTTTAGATTAGCAAAACATAAAATTTACAATTATTTTACAGGATAGCTTGTTAAAAATTTACGTCTGATTAGTATGCTGAAGTTAACCATTTGGTGAATCCTAGAGTAGAGAAGTGATTATGGTGCAACGTTTGCATATTGTTCAGATTTCAGATACCCACTTGACCCCGCATGGCGACGTGCCAGCGCATCAGCAGCAGACTGATCCGTGGTCCAAACTAACGGCAATTATCCAAGATATTCGAACGTTGCCGTATGAGCCGGATCTGATCGTATTTACGGGTGACTTGATGCATGGTGGTTCTGCGGATGACTATCAGCGGCTGCATGGTGTCGTGCATATGATGAAGGCTGAGTTTAACTGCCATGTCCGGGTCTTGCTTGGCAATCATGATAACCGCCAAGCCTTTTATGAGGGATATCTACCAGCAGATCCGGGGCCATACTATGCTAATCGGATGCGGATTGGTAACAATGATTTTTACTTTTTAGACTCCAAAATTAGTGGCTATGAAGCTGGTTGGGTGTCCGCGTCACAACTACAATGGCTGGGTAAACATTTACGCCAGGCGCCGACAAAACGCGCCTTTATCTTCCTACATCATCCGCTCGATGGACCGACGATGAGTAATATGCATTACGCGATTTTACAGAACACCTCCGAATTATTATCAGTTTTGCGCGGTCATAATATTGGTGGGGTCTTTTCAGGCCATGTCCATTTTCCGACTGAATATCTGATTGGCGACCACGTGCTTAATGTGGTCGCCGGTTCGGCAGCGTATGATATTGATTGTACTGATCCGCAGTTACATGAGGTGCGCGAAAGCAGTAGTTATCAGATTATTACGGTTGATCGCGGCCAGGTCGGGGTCACGGTGCGGCAATTATTGCAGTTACCTACCGTCATTGATACGATTCAAGTCCCTTCCACGAAGTTTTTGACGAAACGACCACCGGAAATCTTTGCTTGATAGCGTTTACAATTCAAACAGCGTATAATGATAGCAATTAGATGAGGGGGTTGATAACATGTCACCACATTGTCGTTTTCAGCATCATGCCCAGTTGTCACGGCGCGTTCGACAACGGATTGCCCCGTTTGCGGCGTTTGAATTTACAGCGACTAGTATTGCGATTGCCGATATTCTGCGGGCTAAGTCAGTCCGGCGCGGCCATAAGCTTGGCTGGTTGTTATTAACATTTGTGCAACCGATTGGCCCGTGGCTTTATTTTGCCTTTGGTCAAGCCCACGACTAGTCCCATATCAAAAAACGATTTTGGTTAAGTTTAGCCAAAATCGTTTTTTTAGTGCGAACGAACATAGTGCATCTTTATTTAAGGATCCATTATGGCAGAACATTAAAGCCGTTAAACAGCATCATTTGTATCAATATGGCGATGTCAGCAGTTGGCAGTATTCCAGGCCGATTGCGTATTCACAAATGATTGAGATGGTTTTAAAAGCGTTATCAGCTTAGATTAGTTTGGCAACTTTGCTAACAGCTTATCCTGGGTCCATTAAACGATTTGTGACCAACAGAAAAGCCATCCAGCAGTTGTGACTGGATGGCTTTTTAGCATGTAATTTGGACTAGTCGACATGTGATAAGTTTAAGCGCCGGAGCTCTGCCGTGCGCGTGACGCCGAGTTTCTTTTGACAATCAGGGCATAGACCGTAGACTTCCATATTATGACTTGTGACTAAATAGCCAGAAAGTTCGGCGGCCTTAGCTTCAACCCCGGAGAGATCTGGTTCAAAGACATCAGTAATCTTACCGCAGTTTTCACAGACAACGTGATAATGTGGGCGACCGAAGAAGTCGTAATGAGTCCCAGCGTCACCATTCTGCAGTTCGATGACGATCCCTAAATCAACAAATAATTTTAACGTATTATAAACGGTTGCCAGGCTTAGATTAGGTAATTGCGTATCGAGCGCTTGGTAGATCGTTTCAACGGACGGGTGATTGTGATGGGTGACCAGATACGTCAAGATGATCTGACGTTGTGGGGTGACCCGAATCTTATGGTCTTTGAGTTCTTGAATTGCTTGGGTTAACATATCTGCTGCCACGATGCGGTTCCTCCTTTACCGATTTATTCACCCTTATTAAACCACACTTTTTAGAAGGATTCCAATTTAGAAACGTTACCAAATTAAACTTTTGACAAAATTAAATAACGACTTCGGCATTTGGGGTTGCGATGTGCCGTTGAAAGTCGGTAAACTAGCGTCATCATAACGGTGATTGGGAGGGGATTAAAATGACACAATCAATTGTACCGGCATTACCAGCAGCACGGATTCAATATGAACGATGGTATCAGTTGGGCTTACAGGCAGTTTTGAACGCAACGACTAGCTTAAAACAACTTCAAGCTGACAGTGCAACGGGTCAGATTAGTGCCTTTCCACGGTTTACAATTCTTTGTGTCGTTCATCATGGCGATGACCAAGTCGCGGCGATTAAGCAAGCGGCATTGGCTTTAAAAGTCGTGCCAATTGAAGTTGATATTAGTCATGACCAAGTTGCTTTAACTTTTGGCCTGAACTGGTTACAAGCTGGTTTGCCGGTCTGGCAGCCGACTGATGCGCGCGTGTTGCATTTGTATGATGGCTTATTGACGAACTTACTAGAAACCCCATTTCAACCAATCACTGCCATGCAAGTGACAGTCAGTGACTTAGCTACGGCGCGATTGCAGCCTAGCACGCAAGCGCCAGCTCGGATTGCCGTTCAACCAAGTTTTCATAATTACGGTGTTGACTTAGCTGCTGGTGGCTTGTTAAGTGTTGTCGTTGCACCAGCCTTGCAGTGGCAATCTAGACCCAATGGCTTGCTGCAAGCACGAGGGTATGCCGGTGACGAGGCTGAAGAATTATGTAGCCGGGCTACCGATCATAAGATTATTCCGTTTCCAAAAGGATCGCGTGCATGTTCCTAGAAAATAAGATTATGCTTGGCAATAACGTTGGTAGTGCACTTAGAAAAAGTACCATCCGGATAGTCAGTGATTACGCTTGGTGCTAGTTGGCTTAAATTGCCACTCTGGTTGGGCCAGAATCGGCTGGAACGTGGTGGCCACGTTTTTGAGCCACAGAGCGGTCTCAAAAGCCGGGTTTTATCTAAGGCCGGAAAATCACCGACCAAGATAAACGACACCACTGAGCCAATTCTGACCCGCCCGGCGTTAACTAACGGGGATTGACAAATTAACGATTGATTATCTTCAGTTCGATTATTTAGCCGAGAGGTTGGTTCCTAAAATGCTCAGCCGTGTCGTTGGCGTTCCAGCGTTTTAGGAACCAACCGGCAGGCGGCAATTTTAACTAGCACCAAGCGTAGTGGTTTTATAGCACCATTGGTAAAACGTTCAGAATGCCCGCTAGCCGTGGTGGCTTTTTAGGTGTGCTGTTGGTGAATAGCGAAGTTAGCTTCAGTGAAGTCGATTTGACTAATTTAGAAATAGTTCGAGTGAAAATATAGACGTATATATGTATAGATTGTATAATGGCTGTAAATATGACGGAGGTGGTATTCATGAGTGAGAAGGCTTTTGAGAAAAGTACCCAACGACAAGTAGCAAAATTTGGTAATTCACTAGCGGTTACTATCCCAGCGGACTTTGCGGCGGCGTTACAGTTGAAAAAGGGTGATACCGTGACCGTCTCAATGAATTCAGACAAAACTTTGAAACTTGATGCAAATGCTGTGATTTCACAGCAGAAACTTGCTGGCCTGGTTGATCAAGCGATGGCGCAATACCAAGGGGCACTTGATATATTAGCGGAGAGCGATAAGTAATATGAAATATTTAAACGAACGCGATTTAACCTATATTAACGCTCGTATCGTTACACAAAATAATGAAACACCGTTTGTCCGCAACCCTGAAGGACTATCATCATTAGTTAGTCTGCCACAGCAGGACTTTTTCGGCATGAGTCCGTATCCGTCTTTTGAATCCAAAGTTGGTATTATCTTTATTAAACTGATTAAGCTACATTGCTTTGAAGATGGTAATAAACGGACTGCTGTGTTGACCCTGCAAATTCTTTGCAACGCTAACGATTATCAGATTACTTTCAGTGATGAAGAATTGGCTGCCTGGACTATCGAAATCGCTAAAACTGCTGATAGTGACTTGAAATACGATGATATCTATAAAAAATTAGAATCTCATATTAAAAAACTATAAGCTAAGACAGGATTATTAGTGGACACCATTATAGAATCACTTTAGGCTATCGAGATAATTAAAGCAGCTCACTTGATGTCATAATCAGGTAAGCTGCTTTTAATGATCTTATTTTTCTTCAGTTGTCGCACTGAGTTTGTTAGCGACGATGGCCGTTTGTGACCAAACTAAGAGTTGGGCTTGAATGTTTTCTAGAATCTTCATGCCGAGCTGATAATCACGTTCGGAACCAATGCTGTTAAAACTCAACGTACAAGTTCCGGCAAAGGTGCTAGCGGCAATCTCCATAGCGGGGGTTGGTCGAAAGGCCCCTGAGAAGACACAATTGACCACGTTGAGCCCGTGGAACTGTAACTTTTCTTGGTCAACGACACCAAAATTCGTATACGTTAGTGGCTGATGCGCCAGCCAACGATTGGCCATCTTACGCATCACGCCGACTGGCATCGCATGATTCATCTTTTGCAAGTTAGTCAGCCGATATAAGAAAGCCGCATGGGCACGTTCAGTTGCTAGCAAGTCATGAACATGTTGAACTAGTGCTGTGAATGGGGCATCAACATCGACTTTGATATTCAAATAAACGGTGCCAGTCAAGTTCGCGATGCGCGTGACATTGGCTTCGGCCGTTGTGAAGTGGCGGAAGTTAATCGGACAAGGTAAGGTGATTGTGGTATGTCCGGTTAAGACCTGTAATGCTTTGGCATAGGCTGCTAAGATGGCTTCACTAATGCCGACATCTTGGGCTTTGGCAACTTGGCGCACGCGCATAAATTGCTTGCTCGTCAACATGATATGACCAATGTGGCGGAGGTTGATACCTTGATAATGTGGTAATTGCACCGTGTTCAACGGTAAATCCGCATGCGCCCGTGGCCGGTGAAATTGCCGTTGCAACTTGGTAATCACGGGTCGTAACCGGCGTTCATTGCTGATGGCCGCTAGATCGTCATGATTGTACGCCTGAGCAAGTAAGTATAGGTATTCTTTGAACCCAACGCCATCGGTTAGAAGATGGCTCATATATGCTTGTAAAACATCATATTGATCGTGATGGATAACGAATAGTTGGAGTTGTGGTCCGGTAGTTAAATTAAAAGCAAAATTTTCTGGACTATAAGGACTTTGGGCTTCGACAACGAGGTCATCAACTTGTTGCGAGGTGACTTCAAAGCGGTTGTGGTCAGCTTGATATTGCGCAAAAATTTCGGGGACGATTTGCGCCGAAGCTAGGACTGCCGCTTTAAGTCGTTCGACATCGATTTTACTAGAAAAGACGATTCGCGACCGCATTAAAGGCACGGTGGTATCTGTCATGAGCATATTCACAAAGTCTAGTACTTCACCACGATAATACACGTTAAAACCCCCGATCAAATTCTCTATCAGCTAGTATAACAGACTGATTATGTGGGGGCTGGGTGGGATACTTAGCTTTGAAAAAAGTTAAGAAACAAGCAGATTTTTGGTGGTGGTTAAGTGGTTAATTTTGATATGTGGTGGTTTGCAGTATTGAGGTAAGAAAAGCGGTAAAAAAAGGGGTTAAGGCATGAAAAAATTAACTCAAACTTGTAACCGGTTCCGCCCGAGAGTAAAAAAAGGCGTATACTAAAAGTAAATACATTTAAAGGAGCTTTAATTAACATGAAAATTGTGGCCCTCGTCGGTAGTATCCGACATGCATCCTATAATCAAAAATTAGCGGAATTTGTTCAAAAGCGGTATAGTGACCAGTTTGATATGACGATCCCAGCTTTACGAGAGTTGCCCTTTTATGACCAAGATATTGAACTTGAAGCACCCCAAACGGTAACGGCGCTCAAAAAAGCTGTTATGCAAGCAGATGGGGTCATTTTTGTGACACCCGAATATAACCATAGTATTCCTGGCGTGCTAGAAAATGCGATTGATTGGTTGTCACGGGTTGAGCATCCCTTAAAAGGTAAACCAGTGATGATTTTAGGTGCGACAATGGGTCCGCTGGGGACAGTGCGCGCACAGGGGACTTTGCGGCAAATCTTAGACTCGCCCGGTGTGGCTGCCCGAGTTTTGCCAGGAAACGAATATTTAATGGGTTTAGTCCAGAATAAATTTAATAATGCGGGCCAGTTAACAGATCAAGCATCGATTGATTGGTTGGATCACTGCATGAAGAATTATCTGAGCTTTGCTCAAGCGTTGGCTACTGAAAAGTAAGCCAACTCGCCGCTAATGACGACGATTAATCTTAATTAATTTGAGGAGCGGAAACTGATGAATAGAGAACGTAAGTTGATTTATGTGATTTTGAACGATGAAGATGTCGATTATGAACTTGAAGAACAAGATACCCAATACGTGGTTTATATTCGCCGTCAAAAAGGTGATTCACGGGAATTAAAGGTTGTCAGCAAAGAAATTAAGCAATTATTCGATGACGCTGACTTGAATTACGACGAAAGCGTTAAGTCCGATGACAAAAAAGCGGATATCGTGTTAACGGTTCAACGCAGCTAATCTGGCTCGGTAAGCTGGACTTACCGAACCCATGTCAATTAAATTAGTTGAAAAACTAAAGAGTCAGACATACGATGTGTGTCTTGGCTCTTTTTTTGTACAGGAGGGAAAAAATGACAATCGATGATTTATATCAGGCTTTACTAACTGACTTAGGTCCAAGACACTGGCTGGAACCCGGTGTTGCGCCGGCAGAGACGCCGTGGGAAATCTTATGGGGCGGCGTACTGGTTCAAAATACGAACTGGCGCAATGTCGACTATGCATTAGCGAACTTGAAAGCGGCCACACAGTTTGACCCACAGCAACTCTTGGCGTTATCAACGACGGAGCTAACCGCGCTAGTCAAACCCGCGGGCTTCTATACGCGGAAGGTACCGACTTTACAGGGCTTGGCTACTTGGGCTAAGCAGTATGACTTTAACTTAACGACCATGCGTCAATTACCGGCTGTTCAACTGCGACGGGAGTTAAAGGCGCTGAAGGGTATTGGGGATGAAACAGCGGATTATTTCTCGATGTATGTGTTTAATAACCCGACGATCATTGTTGATACATACTTACGCCGGTTATTCGCTTGGTTAGGTCAAGACTTGCCCAGCGGTTATCTGAAGGCACAAGCTTTAATTGAGCACGCCTGGACGTATGATTTTGCCCATGCTCGGGAATTGCACGCGTTAATTGTGGACTATGGCAAGCAAGTTAAGACGACCGCTGCATTTGAAGCCTCAGCATTGGCTGGTCAGCGGTTACTGTTATTGCCACAACCTTAGTCTATTATGGCTAAATGGTTTCGAAGAGTCTGGAATTTAATGAAAATAGTGGTTCAGAAATGAGTTTGAAATTTCTGAACCACTATTTTTATCACCAAAATACGCTTGGTGCTAGTTGAAATTGCCGCCTGCCGGTTGGTTTCTAAAACGCTGGAACGCCATGGGCCATTTTGAAGCCAAGGCTGAGGTGTACCCCAAAAGTTGGAACACAATCTGAGGTGTTCTGATAATGGATAAAATGAGCGTAGATACCCAGCT
>NZ_BJDL01000028.1 GCF_005405125.1 Lactiplantibacillus songbeiensis | reverse complement strand
TTACAAAAAAGAAACCAATTCGAAAATGAATTGGTTTCTCATAGGATCATTCATCAACAGCCGTTGACAAAGAGCCTTAAAAATTTGGACAAAAAAAGACCAGGCACCCCGTCATTACAACGGTGTGCCTGGTCTAACGTGGCTCTTTAAGTAAGTAAATTACTTAAGAGTTACCACGCCACCAACTTCTTCAAGTTTAGCCTTGATGTCGTTAGCTTCGTCTTCTGAAACGCCTTCCTTAACAACTGAAGGTACGTTGTCAACAAGACCCTTAGCGTCTTTCAAGCCAAGACCGGTGATATCGCGAACGGCCTTAATAGCCTTAACCTTTTGGTCACCAGATTCAGTTAATTCAACATCGTATGAATCCTTAGCAGCGGCAGCGTCGCCACCAGCAGCGCCAGCAACAGCAACGGGTGCTGAAGCTGAGACATCGAATTCTTCTTCGATAGCCTTAACTAAGTCGTTTAAATCTGAAATTGATGCTTCTTTTAATGAAGCAATAATACTATCTTTATCAAAAGCCATTTTGTGTTCCTCCATTTTATATGAACTATTTTTTTAGTTTACACCAACAGCATTAAGCTGCGTCTTCGTCGCCCTTTTCAGCAATCGCTTTAACAGCGTATGCCACGTTACGAACAGGTGCTTGTAACAAGTTAGCGATAGTAGCCAATAATTCTTCACGTGATGGCATCGTAGCATATTCTTGAACTTCTTCAAGAGAAGCAACTTTACCTTCGATAACGCCACCCTTTAATTGAAGGGCATCGGCAGTTTTCGCGAAGTTAGCTAAAATCTTAGCTGGTGCAACTGGGTCTTCTTCAGAGAAGGCAACGGCAGTAGGACCAGAAAAGACATCGTTTAAGTCAGCATAACCAGCTTTTTCAGCTGCACGTACCATGATTTTGTTCTTGATAACGCGCATCTTAACACCAGCATCACGTAATTGCTTACGTAAGTCGGTAACTTGTTCAACTGTCAAACCACGATAATCTACAACGATAGCAGATACGGCGCTCTTCAATTGTTCTGTGACTTCTTCAACTTCTTTTGCTTTTACAGCAACAGTTTCTTTACTCAACAGATTCACCTCCCAGAATTTTGGTTCAGGGATTTAAAAAAAATCCCTATGTCCACCAAGACATAGAGAAAAAACAATGTCCTCGGCAGGTATCGAATTAAGGCCGTTAAGCCGCCTGAGTCTTAGGTAGAGATATAACTTAACCTCTAGTAATCTATCACAGATCACCCGCGGGGTCAATTGTTTTAATAATTTTTAATCCTTAAAATGTAGCTAAGTCAACACGTACCGCTGGGGTAAAGGTTGATGTCACTACTAAGTTTTGGATGAAAGTCCCACGTACTGAGGCTGGACGAGCTTTAACGATGACATCTTCAATGGTCTTGAAGTTACCAACAAGCTTGTCAGTATCAAATGATACTTTGCCAACAGGAACGTGCACATTACCATCACGGTCAGTCCGGTAAGTCACCTTACCAGCTTTTGAATCGCTAACCGCTTTAGTAACATCCATCGTAACCGTCCCAGTCTTAGGGTTAGGCATTAACCCTTTAGGACCAAGGACCCGACCTAAACGACCAACTTGGGCCATCATGTCAGGGGTTGCGATTGCGACATCAAAGTCTAACCAACCGTCTTGGATACGGCTAACTAAGTCAGCTTCACCAACGACGTCAGCACCAGCTGCTTCAGCTTCTTTGGCCTTGTCGCCTTTAGCAAATACGATCACGGTTTGTTCTTTACCGGTACCGTTTGGTAAGACAACTGCACCACGAAGTTGTTGGTCAGCTTGCTTTGTGTCAACGTTTAATTTGAATGCAACTTCAACGGTTGCATCAAACTTTGCGAAATCCATTTTTTTAACCAAGTCTACCGCTTCAGTTACATCGTAAGCTTTGTCACGATCAACGAGCTTAGCGGCGTCTTGGTATTGTTTACTTTTCTTTGCCATCTAAGTGTTTTCCTCCTTGCAAATGTGGTTCAAACGGAGATTTCCTCCCACTTGACACATTCATTTTGATGAAGTGTCCGACATACTCTTCAGTATTGAATTAGCCTTCGACAGTGAATCCCATACTACGAGCAGTACCTTCGATCATGCGCATAGCTGCTTCAACATCAGCTGCGTTTAGATCTTGCATTTTAGTTTCAGCAATTTCCTTAACTTGAGCAGAAGTTACGGTTGCAACTTTGTTCGTGTTAGGTTCGCCAGAACCATGTTCAACACCGGCAGCTTTCTTTAAAAGAACGGCAGCAGGTGGGGTCTTAGTGATGAAGTCGAATGAACGATCTTCGTACACCGTAATCACTACAGGGATGATCATACCTGCTTGATCAGCAGTACGAGCATTGAAATCCTTAGTGAAACCCATGATATTGATACCTGCTTGACCTAATGCTGGGCCAACTGGCGGAGCAGGTGTTGCTTTGCCCGCAGGAATTTGTAATTTAACAACGTTAGCTACTTTTTTAGCCACGAGACATTCCTCCTTAGTCCGTGATGTGGTAAATGGAGCTGAGTTTTTGCTCCTCCCACGTGAACGTGCATACGTGACGCACAAACGATATTTTACCACATCTATTTTTCATCAGCAACTGTTTTCGTTTTATTCGGATATAAAAATTGCACAATCTGCCGATCGACTTCATAATTTTCATGCAACCGCGAATGCCGGGCATTTTTACCATGGACGACAAACTCTTGATACTGACTGACAACCGGTCGTAATAAGAATCGTAATGATAAGGCACTGTTTAAGGCAACAGCCCCATCGCTCTGCGCATCATCGCCAATATTACCCGCAATATTCAAATACGAAATCGTGTTCGGCAAACGCTGCAACGTCCGTAAGAAATAATTATAAACCGGCGTGGTCTCCGTTGGGCCACTCGCAGTCAATGGATGATTTTCAATTGGATACGTATTTTGACCCACTTCATGATCATTAAATGGTGCCCCAATCGTGACGACCTTACGCACTTCTGGCAAATTAACCAAGCGCGCAGCTGTCGTCAAATATTGAAACAAAACCACCCCACCCATCGAATGTGCCACCAAATTCATGGTTTGAACGTGCTCGTGGGCTAACAAGTATTTAACCACAGCTAAAACCCCCTGTGCCTGTTGCCGGACACTCACCCGGGGTGTGGCAAAGATTAACTGAACCATTGGCCGATAAGGATCTAAATGGCCGGTCACATGGGGGCGATTATGGCGATCAATCATCACGACTAACGACTTATTGGCAATTGACCCCGTCACAAACCGCTGTAGCATACCACCAAATGAGAACCGATTGCCAGCATATCCTGGAATAAACAACGTCACGGCACTATCATCAGCTGACTTGGGCTGTAAAGCAGACACCAGGTGCTGAGGGCGACCATATTGGATAAATTTAAAACTAATGCGTCCAAGGATGCCGATAATCATCATGACAAGTACGATTAAAATCAGTTGTCCCACCTTGTCCACCAGCTTACTTTAAATTATTGGATTTGATCAACTTGGTCGAAATCAAGTTCCGTACTAGTTTCACGGCCGAACATATTGATATTAACTTTTAACTTCATCTTTTCGTTATCAATTTCAGTGACTTCACCGGTCAACCCAGAAAAAGCGCCGTCAATAATCGTTACTTGTTCGCCAACTTCGACATCTAATTCGGTATGACGCGCACTCATCCCCAATTGATGCAAGATGCTTTCGGCTTCTTCTGGTAAAAGTGGCGTTGGTTTACTCCCTTGACCATGTGAGCCTAAGAACCCAGTGACACCAGGGGTATTCCGAACAATGTACCAAGCTTGGTCGGTCATGACCATTTCCACTAAGACATAACCAGGGAAGACCTTCTTCATTTCAACTTTGTCTTTCCCATTTTTAACTTCATGGGCTTCTTCTTCGGGCACAACAACACGGAAGATGTTATCTTCCATGCCCATTGATTGGACCCGAGATTCCAAGTTAGAACTAACTTTGTTTTCATAACCAGCGTAAGTGTGTAACACGTACCACTTTTTTTCAACAGATTCGACCATGATTAAACTCCTTTAAAGTATGTTTTTAAGTAAAATAAAAAAACCTCGTCGCAACGAAGTTTTCTCTCAATAACCGTATTATAACAAATTTCTGGTTAAAAAACCATTAATGCCATGAGGTTAACATGGTCAATAGTAATTGGATAATCCAGTCAAACAAAGCGAAGAAGGCGATAAAGAACAGTGAGACTGAGATAACTGTCCATGAATCCCGCCGATTTTCTGCCCAAGTTGGCCAGGTTACTTTTTTCATTTCGGTTCCTACAAGACCAAAAAACTTAAATAAGCGCATATAAAATCCCCCTACCGCGTTTCACGATGAAGTGTATGTTGTCCACAGAATTTACAAAACTTCTTAACTTCTAAGCGGTGAGTCCGATTTGGGTTGGCATCAATCGTGTAATTTCGAGAACCACAAACGGTACATGCCAGTGCAACTTTTTTTTGTGCCATCGATACTGACCTCCATAATTAATCAAGCTTAACAGTATCATGGAATTTTTCGAATGTCAATCGAAGGCCTAGCTTGCTAACTGTTGCCGCAACTTACGCCGACACCGATCAATCGCATTGATGACCCGTTCCAAATCAACTTGTAACTCAGCCGCAATCTTAACCGGCGCTTTGCCAAGTAACATGGCCGCAAAGACTTCCGCTTCAAACGGCGAACAATAATGCACAAAGTCAGCCAAAACTTGCCGCACATGCACAATGTCAACCGCCGCCCCATTGGTAACCAACAAGGCTTCTGTAATTTCTTCTGTTTCTAACGCTAACGATAAAATATCTTGATTCGGTTGCCGCTTTGACGCGCATGATCGCCGAATCAAATCCACAATCCGATGATTGAGTAAAAGCCGATAAAAGGCCCCAAAGCTGTGGGTCTGCGCATGATCATAAGTCAGCGCTGCATGATACACCATCAAACGGGCCTCTTGCACCCAGTCATCGTGATCGTAATTCTTAATAAAGTAGTTTTGGCGTAGCTTCAGCATGACTGGCAGATACTGTTCAGTCAAGACGCGAATACTTTGATTATCGCCTTGCGCCGCTAGCCCGATTAATTGCTGTTCCTCCATACCGTTTTCCTCATCTCTAGAGTCTAGAAACGGCACCCCAACGTATCTGTAAATCCAATATACACGGGGGTTCATGGACCGGCAAGCGAACAAACGTTTTAGTTTTCTCATCAAACTTTCGTTATAAATTTGCTAAAACAAAAAAGTTAGCCAGGTTTGTAAAAATACAAGCAACCGGCTAACTAATGAATTAATTTTCTGAATGATGATGCTTCGAATGACCACGTTCTAATTGCTGACGTAATTGATCCAACGCCGATAATTGGGTGTCATTCCACGGTGACTTGCGCACCGAACCACGATCTTGCGTTTTGATAGCAGTATGACGCACTTCTTGTAATGCCTCACGCACCCGTTTACGTAACTCTAAAGCTGGGATTCGTAAAGCCCCTTCTGAAAAGATCACCCACTGTTCTGCCTGATCACTTGTCGCAACCGTGACTTGCAAGACCCGCGACTGTTTATCAGCTGCCAGCTTTTCAATATAGCTATCAGCCGTTTGGTCTTTACTAGTCCAGACGATTTCTAAGTCAGCTTGCCGATAACTTTTAGAATTGCCCGGCACATACATGGCATCAAAAATCACACTAATATTTAAACCCGTGATTTTTTTATACTCACTCAATGCGGCTAACAACTCATCACGCGCTTCCGGTAATCGATCCGTCTGTTTCAGATGATCCAGCTCTGGCCAATTACCAATCATATTATACGCATCTACAATTAAAAGTTGTTGTTTCATAATTAATGACCTAGGGGATGCCGTGACGTATAGCCCTGATAAATCAGTAGGCTAGCCGCGACACTGGCATTCAAACTCTGAACATGACCAATCATCGGAATCGTCAACATTTCATCAACCGTCTTCTTCAGCAATGGCGAAATGCCTTTGCCTTCATTTCCAATAATCAATCCAACGGCCCCGCTAGCATCCCATTGACGATAATCGGTCCCGTTCATATCAGTCCCGAAAATCCAAAGACCTTGTTCCTGTAATTGTTTGACGGTTTGGACCAAGTTAGTCACTCGCGCGACTTTCACATGTTCAATAGCACCCGTACTGGTCTTCGCTACAGTACTCGTCAACCCAACTGCACGGCGCTTAGGAATGATAATCCCATGTGCACCGGCGGCATCAGCAGTCCGCATGATCGACCCTAAATTATGCGGATCTTCAATATTATCTAAAATCAAGAAGAATGGTGCTTCATCCTTGGCCTTCGCAACGGCAAATAAATCATCGATTGTGGCATACTCAAAAGCTGCTACTCCCACCGCAACGCCTTGATGATTGGCATTGTCGGTCAAACGATCTAACTTTTGCTTCGGAACATATTGCACAATAAGATTGCGTTTCTTCGCAATTTTCGCAATATCATTTAACACGTCGGCTTGAAGACCGCTTTGGATAAACACCTTGTTAATCTGCTGATCACTCTTAATTGCCGCCATCGCTGGATGACGACCAATCACGAAATCAGCGGGTTCTTTTTCCGGCGCCATTTGATTCTGTTCATGATTACTTGACATTTGAAACCCTCCCTTCATCAACTTGTTCAATACACCAATGGGCTAACTCCGCAATCCGCGCTGATTGTTTGGTCAATTGTAAATAACCAAAAACCGCCTCAAAACCGGTTGAGATCCGATACGTCAAGACATCAGTATGTTTAGCTGAAGTATGACTTTTAGCATTACGTCCCCGCTTGAAGACATCAATCTCCGTATCGGTTAACAGATTAGTTGCTTGCATCTGCGCAATCAAGGCTGCTTGGGCTTTAGCGGACACATAATGGGTGGCATGGTGATGTAACTTCGTTGGCTTCGTATAGCCTAATTCAATCATATGTTGTCTAATAAATGGTTCATAAACGGCATCGCCTAAATAAGCTAAGGCAATCCCATTTAATTGTTGATAATCAACTGTCATCTTATTCCTTTCTAAACCGAACCCCTTGGGGTGTATCTTCTAAAATAATCCCTTGGGCCTTCAAATCATCGCGAATCTGATCAGCCTTGGCAAAGTCTTTAGCTTGGCGTGCCGCTTCACGATCATCAATCAAGGCCTGAATATCGGTATCAGCCAAAGTCGCTGGCGCCGCTTCAAAAACAACGCCAAACACACCAGCTAATGCCGTCAAAGCCGTAATTAATGCTTGGACCGTCACTTTTTTAACCGTTGTCTGAGCCGCATAGACATTCGCTAGCTTAGCTAATTCGTAAACTGCCGCAATCCCATTTTGAACGTTAAAATCATCGTCCATCGCTTGAACATAGTCAGCTTTCAATTTTAGTAGCTGTTCAGCTACATCATTATCGCTGCCATCAGTGGCATCCTTTAGCCGATACGTCAAATTCGTATAAGTGTTTTGCAACTTGCTCAGATTATTAGCCGCGTCATCCAAGTTACTTTGCGTATATTGAATCGGTCGCCGATATTGCGTCGTCGCCATAAAGAAGCGTAACGTCTGCGGATCGATTTGTTTAATAATATCATGAACCGTCACAAAATTACCGAGCGACTTACTCATCTTTTCATTATCATCGCCAACCGTGACGAAGCCGTTGTGCAACCAATAATGCGCAAATGGCTTGCCGGTCTTCGCCTCACTTTGCGCAATTTCGTTTTCATGATGTGGAAATTCCAAATCTTGACCACCACCATGAATATCAAAGGTCTCACCTAAATATTTAGTCGACATTACTGAACATTCAATGTGCCACCCGGGGCGCCCGGATCCCCATGGCGATGGCCAAGAAATTTCATCTGCTTTAGCCGCTTTCCAAAGGGCAAAATCAATCGGATCTTCTTTCCGATCGGTTTCTTCATCGGCCGTATGCTGGCTAGCGCCGACTTCTAAATCATCAATCCGTTGATCAGACAATTTACCATAATCTTTAAACTTCCGGGTCCGGTAATAGACATCGCCAGCCGATTCATAAGCATAACCTTTATCGATTAAAACCTTAATAAAGTCGATAATTTCCGAAATGTTTTCAGATGCCCGGGGATGGGCTGTTGCCGGTTCAATATTAACCGCAGCAGTATCTTCCAAGAACGCTTTAATAAACCGATCGGCAATTGCCGGGACCGTGGTATGGTCTTCTTTTGCCCGTTTAATCATCTTATCGTCCACATCGGTGAAGTTCGACACATACGTCACTTGGTAGCCCCGATATTCAAAATAACGACGAATGGTATCAAAGGCAATCGCTGAGCGTGCATTTCCAATATGAATATAGTTATAAACGGTTGGACCACAGACATACATCTTAACAACGCCTGGAGTGATCGGTTTAAAAGGTTCTTTGGTGCGCGTTAGGGTATTAAAAACTGAAATCATACTGCCAACTCCTCTCAAAATTCTGATTTACTTAGTTTAACATGTTTAGCCTGACTTTGGCGTTAGTTGATTAGGGGCACTCGCGGCAGTCCATTTTAAAGATAAGTCAGACTGACCGAAATCATTGAGACTGCTAATTACCCCGCCTCGCTAATTAATTTTACCGCCGACACTGATTAACCCTAGCTACCGCGGCTAGCCTGACCACTTAAATTTTTATCATTAATTTTTCGGAATAAAAAACGTCTTTTGGCATGTAGGATCGTTCTCCTACACGCCAAAAGACGCTTCCGCGTGCTTCCACTCTGGTTCACCGTAAAAACCGGCCTCATTACAGGGATAACGACCACCCGGCTGTTCTTCGTGATAATCGCACTTCAACTGACCCGACCGACGACGTTTTCAGTAGCCGTCGCTTCCTGCACAGTCCTGTCAATTTACTCTTATTATCGAACAGTTATTTGGCGAGTTCCGCGATCATCGCATCTAAATGCTTGATCGTGGTTTCGCGACCTAATAATTCAATCGTTTCTGGCAATTCTGGACCGTGCATTTCATGTGAAACGGCGATTCGAATTGGCATGTACAATTGACGGCCCTTAATCTTAGTATCTTTTTGAATTGATTTAATCGTCTTTTGAATTTCAGTAGCTTCAAAGACATCAATGTCTTCGACCCGTTTCCGAAATTCTTTTAAGACGGTTGGCGCCGTTTCAACCGCCAATTCAGCTTTGGCTTCATCATTGATTTCAGCCGGACCATTGAAGAATAAGTCTGCTAAATCAACGATTTGACCCGTATAGCTCATTTGGTTCTTGAACAATGAGACTAACGTCCGCGTCCATTCGATTTGGGCTTGGGTTGGGCGTTTTGGTAACCGACCAGCCTTGATTAATTGTTGGATTGACATTGAGAAGACTTCATTTTCATTAGTCTTCTTAATGTATTGGTTATTAACCCATTCCAACTTTTTACCATCGAATGACGCTGGTGATTTGCTCAAACGCTTTTCATCGTACATCTTGATGAATTCCCGTTTCGTGAACAATTCACTTTCACCGACCGGCGACCAGCCCAACAAGATGATGAAGTTGAGCATAGCTTCTGGTAAGTAACCTAATTCGCGATATTGTTCGATGAATTGTAAGACCGTTTCGTCACGTTTACTTAACTTCTTACCAGTTTCGGTATTAATAATTAAGCTCATATGACCAAACTTAGGCGGGTTCCACCCAAAGGCTTCATAAATCATCAATTGCTTAGGCGTATTGGCCACATGGTCATCACCACGGAAGACGTGGCTGATTTGCATCAAATGATCATCGACAACGACGGCAAAGTTATAAGTTGGCATCCCGTCCCGCTTTTGAATGACGAAATCGCCACCCACAGTCTTGGATTCAAAGGAAACTTCTCCTTTAACCATGTCATCCCAAGCATAAGTCTTACCTTCTGGGACGTGGAAACGAATAACTGGCGTAATGCCAGCAGCTTTAGCTGCGGCAATCTTAGCTTGCTTTTCGTCTTCCGTCATACCAGCAAATTCATAGACGTAATGTGGCATTTCTTTACGCGCTTTTTGAGCTTCGCGTTGTGCTTGCAATTCGTCTTCAGTCATGTAAGACTCGTAGGCCTTACCTTCATCAACTAATTGTTGAATCAGCGGATCATAAATTGACTTCCGTTCTGATTGCCGATAAGGACCAAAATCGCCGCCCTTATCAGGACCTTCATCCCAGTCAATCCCTAACCAAGTCAAATTATCCATTTGACTCTTTTCACCGTCAGCGACGTTCCGCTTTAAATCGGTGTCTTCAATCCGTAAGATGAACTTTCCTTTATTATGCCGGGCAAATAAATAGTTAAATAACGCTGTCCGGGCATTACCAATGTGTAAATGGCCAGTTGGACTTGGTGCGTAACGCACACGAATCTTGCTCTTTGCCAATGTCATTAACGCCTCTTTCGTTTTTTTGTCAAAGTTAATACAAATTGGAGCTGACTAAACTCCCGGTTTTCGGTGGTTGCCGAAACGTGTTCGGGCCGACTGTGCTCTCCGCTTGCTACGCTAGGACAACCGTCCGGAAAAACACCGGACACTTATCCTAGCTAGGCAATGCTCAAGCACAACCTGTCGGCCCTCACACTCTACCTATTTAGTTTACAATTTTTACCACTAAAAATAAAGTTTCCCTTACGATTTCGTCGCGGCTGAGCGATTATTCTTATGGTTGGCTTTGTTATTAGCTTGTTTTTTTGATTGTTCATGTGGCTTGGCATGTTCGGTCTTGTCTGGGATTCCGCGATTAGCGTGGGCTAACCGGGCAAAAATCATCCGCCCAGCATCGGTCTGCAAGGCACTGGTGACGACCACGTCGACTTTCTCGTTAATGTAGAATTTCCCATCTTCGACCACGACCATCGTCCCGTCGTCCAAATAACCGACCCCTTGTTGCCGTTCACTCCCGTTTTTTACGACCATGACGTTCATTTCTTCACCAGGAATGACCCGTGGCTTCAAAGATTTTGCCAATTGGTTGATATTCAAGACTTGGACATTTTGAAATTCAATGACTTTATTCAAGTTGTAATCATTAGTTACAATGACCCCGTTGACTTTTTTAGCTAATTGGATCAGCTTCGTGTCAACTTCTGGGATATCTTCAAAGTCGCCCTTATACATCTCAACCGGAATAATATTTTCACTCTGTAGCTTGTTTAAAATATCCAAGCCTCGGCGACCACGCACCCGTTTAATACTGTCCGCGGAGTCGGCGATGTATTGTAATTCATACAAGACAAAGTTAGGCACTAACAGTGTGCCTTCTAAGAAACCAGTCTTGACCAAATCATAAATTCGCCCATCAATTAAGATATTAGTATCCAAAATCTTATAATGATGATAGTTTTGGTCCGGTTGGGCATCCGTAATATCCGGCTGTGGCTCTTTTTCGCGCCGCCGAAAATTGAAGACCTTCCGCCATTCGTCGATTCTCGTGGTCCCAACGCGGGCACCAATGTAACCGAAAAATAGCATCAATATTATTGGGACGACCGTGTTCAGTAAGAATAGTGGACTGCGACTGAATAATTGCGATATCAGAACCGCGATCAGTAACCCAATAATGAACCCCACACTACCAAACAAGAGTGTCATTGGATTTTGTTTCGACAAATTCTTTTCGACACGATCAACCAAATGCATCGCCGCGTTAGCTAAGAATAGGGACAAAATCCAAAGGAACAAAGCTCCGATTAGGAAGTTGGTAAAAATATTATTTAATAATGAATTTGGTTGCGACCACAACGTTGTCCATAAATATGGCAAGTAGGTTAAGCCTAACGTCCCACCGACCACAATGAACACCAATCGCACCGTTAACTTTTTCATGGCGTCAGCCCCTTTTCAGTTTAATTTGGCTGTTGTAATGCTAGTTGGAGTGCTTCTTTTAACGTTGACACCCCAATAACTTCAATCCCTTTAGGAATATCCCAGCCTTGCAAATTATTCTTCGGGATAAAGATACGTTTGAATCCTAACTTAGTGGCTTCACCAACCCGTTGCTCAATCCGATTAACCCGCCGAATCTCACCGGTTAACCCAACTTCACCAACAAAGCAGTCACTTGGCCGCGTCTGCTGGTCACGATAACTAGAGGCGACACTCATGGCGATGGCTAAATCAATCGCCGGTTCATCCAGCTTGACGCCACCAGCTGCTTTCAAGTAAGCATCCTGGTTTTGCAACATTAAGTTAGCGCGTTTTTCTAAGACGGCCATAATCAAAGAAACCCGGTTATGATCTAAACCGCTAGCCGTGCGTTTCGCATTGCCGAATACCGTCGGCGTGACTAAGGCTTGGACTTCGACTAAAATTGGTCGCGTCCCTTCCATTGAAACCACAATGGCCGAACCCGTCGCATCCTTCAACCGTTCTTCCAAGAAAATTTCCGATGGGTTAGCCACTTCAGCTAAGCCGGCAGTCCGCATCTCAAAAATACCGAGTTCATTCGTCGATCCGAACCGGTTCTTAACGGCCCGCAAAATCCGGTACGTATGATGCAAATCACCTTCGAAGTACAACACCGTATCCACCATATGTTCCAAAATTTTCGGTCCAGCAATCGCGCCGCCTTTAGTCACATGGCCCACGATAAAGATTGTGATGCCATTAGTCTTGGCAATCTGCAATAGTTCAGCCGTAATCTCACGAATCTGTGAGACGGAACCAATTGCGGAAGTAATGTCGGGTTCTTGCATCGTTTGCACCGAATCAATCACCACGTATTGGGGTTTGATGGATTCAATCGTGGCCCGAATATTACTCATATCCGTTTCGGGATACAAGTAAAAGTCTTCACTTTCAACTTTTAACCGATCCGCGCGCATCTTCACTTGGGAGGCACTTTCTTCACCCGTGACGTACAAGACTGAACCACCAGTTTCAGCGAGTTGCCCCGAAACTTGCAAGAGTAACGTCGATTTACCAATCCCAGGATCCCCACCAATTAAGACTAAGGAACCCGGTACCACGCCACCACCCAAGACCCGGTTGAATTCACGTAACTTGGTCTTCACCCGTGGCGTCTTAGACATGGTCACTTCTTTGAGCCGTTGCGGCTTGGCTGCTTTACCAGCAAAGCTGACTCGGGATTTGCGATCGGGTTTGTTATCAAAATGTTCTTCTGCTAACGTATTCCATTCACCACAGTTTGGACAGCGTCCCAAATACCGGGGCGTTGAGTAACCGCAATTAGAACAAACAAATTGCGTTTTTGCTTTTGCCACTAACTCTTTTCCTCCAATCCAACCGCTCGACCAATGATTAAACACGTATAATTATATTTTACCATTAATAGCGGTGAAAACCGTCAAAATCACTGGTTTTAACCTTTTTTTAGCTATTTACCACTAGAACCGAAACCGCCTGTGCGCGTTGCTTGCACTTCCGCTTCATCAGTTGCCGTCAAATAAGTCGTAAAGATCCCTTGACCAATCCGTTCACCCTGCTTAATGTGCACATCACGAATGCCCAGATTGACCAATTGAATGAAGATTTCGCCTTCGTTCTTAGGATTATCATAATAATCCGCATCGATGATACCAACCCCATTAGGTAAGATCAGCCCGCGTTTGAGCGGATTGCTTGACCGATTGGCAATCATTAAGTATTCACCATCATTCATATACGCTTTAATCCCGGTTGGCACTAAGTATGGCTTCAAGGTTTTAGCTGCTGCATCGAGATCAGCGGTTGCGCTCGTTTCGCCATGCCGTAATTGCCATAAGACTTTGACAAAGTTCAGCTTCCAGATTGATGGCAACGTAAAATCCGTTGCCGCTTCAAAATCGTAACCGGCCGCTTGTTTCGTAGTCCGATACGGGACATGTAAGTCGGCCTGTGCATATTTACTAACAATTTTAAATCCACGTGACATTGGTTGACCCCTACTTTCAATTTATAGTCCTCATTCATTGGATTAGCGATGATGGTGTCGTAAACCTACGCTTAATCCCTGACACTAATAGTTACGTTTTAATCGTCTTAAATCATTAACCTGTTTAGGTTTAATCACTACTAAATTTTAGTTATCGATAGTGTTCACATTCTACCATACTTTCAAGCGAAGTTTCGTTGACAAAACCGGCAATAACCCGTTTAATGAACTTGAGACTTAAAACCCTTTCAAGGTGGTGACGGTAATGGAATTTACACGCGAACCAAACCGGTTTTATTTTAATGATGATGAGGGCCGGTTAGCCGGTGAAATCACTTTTCCGGCAATTGATGATGGTCAAGTGTGGGTAATTGAGCATACGTTTGTCCGCGATGACTTCGGCCATCAAGGACTCGCCGCTAAATTGACTTTAGCAGTGATTGACGCCGCTAAGGCCGAACACAAACAGATTCAGCCACTCTGCACGTATGCCAAGGCCTTTTTTGACAAACACCCAGAGTATGCAGACTTAGTGGTAACTAAATAACTTTAAGGAGTTCACATTTTATGAATCAAGATCAATTAAAACAACTCGTCGGTCAAAAAGCTGTGGAATACATTAAAGACGGCATGCAGGTCGGTCTTGGGACTGGCTCCACCGTTAAATTCATGGTCGATGCCCTCGGCGAACGCGTCAAAAATGAACATTTAAACATTGTGGGCGTCTCTACGTCTGACCGGACCGCCGCCCAGGCTAAAAGCTTAGGGATTCCAATGAAGTCCGTTGACGATGTCGACCACTTGGACTTAACCATTGATGGTGCCGATGAGATTTCAACGGACTATCAAGGGGTCAAAGGTGGCGGGGCGGCCCTCTTATTCGAAAAGATTGTCGCCATCAACTCCGATAGGGTCATGTGGATCGTCGACGAAAGCAAGATGGTCGACCAACTTGGCGCCTTCGGACTCCCAGTCGAAGTGATTCCTTATGGGAGTCAGCACATCTTTGAAAAGATGGCCGCTAAGGGCTATCATCCTGAATTTCGAAAAGTTAACGGTGATTTTGTCCGAACTGATTCTAATAATTACATCATTGATCTACATTTGAATCCAATTACCAACCCACATGATTTGGCTGAAGATCTCATCCACATGGTCGGCGTCGTTGAACATGGTCTCTTCTTAGACATGGTCAACACCATTATCGTCGGTCATGCAGATGGCCCTGAAGTCATTACGGCGCGCGCATAATCGTTAGACTTGCCGGAAATTAATGAAACCGATACAATGAGAATAACATTAAAGGAGTGTGAAGATTTTTGAGTAAAGCAATTAGTATGGATCAAATCGCCAACTACCAAGCTGACCTTGATCAACATCCCGCTGCTAAAGTTATCGAACGCAGCGTCACCAAAAACGGGATCTTAGCCAGCAGCCAAGATATCCCAGCTATGAGTCAAACGACCCCCGTCTTCTCCATTGATTTGGATACTGGTGGTGTCGCTAACCAAAAGCAAAGTGGACGTTGCTGGATGTTCGCCGCATTAAACACCATGCGGCATGCCTTGGCTGACAAGTTCAAGTTAAAGAACTTCGAATTGTCACAAAACTACACGTTCTTCTGGGACAAGTTCGAAAAAGCCAACTATTTCTATGAAAACGTCTTAGCCACTGCTGATCAACCAACCAGCAGTCGGAAAGTCGCTTGGTTAATGACCACCCCTCAACAAGATGGTGGTCAATGGGACATGTTAGTCGCAATTATCCAGAAATATGGGATTGTGCCTAAGAGTGTCATGCCTGAAACTTATAACAGTTCCAAATCGGCTGAAATCAACAGTACGTTAAACTTAAAGTTACGCAAAGATGCCGTTGAATTGCGGGAATTAGTTGCGGCAAAAACGTCCGCTGACGATATCCAAGCGCGTAAAGAAAAGATGCTTAACGAAGTTTACCGGATGTTGGCTTACGCTTTTGGCGAACCCGCAACTGAATTCGACTGGGAATACCGCGATGATGATAAGAACTATCACATCGACAAGGGCTTAACCCCACAAAGCTTTTTCAAAAAGTATATTGGCTGGAACTTAGATGACTACGTTTCAATCATCAACGCCCCAACCGACGACAAGCCTTACAACCACACCTACACGATCGAAATGTTAGGTAATGTTTTAGGTGGTCGCGAAGTCAAGCATTTGAACGTCTCAATGGCAGACTTCAAACAACTCGCCATCAAACAATTACAAGCTGGCCAAAGTGTCTGGTTCGGTTGTGATGTTGGTCAATCTTCTGATCGTCAAAAGGGCGTGATGGCTACCGACGTTTACAGTAAAGACGAATTGTTCGACGTTGATCTCTCTATGTCTAAAGCTGAACGTCTAGACTACGGCGAAAGCTTAATGACCCATGCCATGGTCATCACCGGGGTCGACTTAGTTGATGGTCAACCAACCAAATGGAAGGTTGAAAACAGCTGGGGCGATAAAGTCGGCGAAAAGGGATTCTTCGTGATGAGCGATGCCTGGATGGACGAATATTGCTACCAAGTTGTCGTTAACAAACAATTCTTATCTGACGACTTAAAAGCTGCCCAAGCTGAAGAACCAACTGTTTTGGCCCCTTGGGATCCAATGGGTGCCTTAGCCTAACGTGAGTAGACCAGCGGATTGGGGACGAGCAGTGGTTTGATGTCACAAGCGAAGTTTCCAGTCCGAACACGTTTCAACAACTAAAGAAACAAACGGTCAGTGTGGTAATCCCTATCGATTACTGCACTGACCGTTTTTGTGTTCCTTTAGCTCACCTTAATCTGCCCCATCATCCCTTGTTCCTCATGTTCCAAATTATGACAGTGGTACATATAAATCCCGCGATTTTTAAATTTAAACGTGATCTTCACGACCCCATCTGGCGGCAACGCGACGGTATCTTTCCACCCGCGTTCATTAGCCGCTGGCCGCGTGCCGTTAACACTCAAAATTCGAAATTGCACCCCATGTAAGTGAAACGGATGACTCATCCCGCCCATCATGCCACTCAAGTTTTTCAACGTCCAAATTTGTGGCCGATTGCGTTGCGCCGTCAGATCAATCCGGTCAGGGTCAAACGTCTGCCGATTAATCGTGACCATGTGACCCATGCTGCTAAATGTTAAGGTGCGCTTTTGCGCCAGCTTCGGGGTCCTCGCAGCCGGTAACGAGACTAATTTCGTCGGCAATTGTCCCAACTGACGTCTAGTGGCTGTCGGTCGCAACTGCAAGACTGCCTGTTGCCCATTCATCACTGTCACCGGTTGGGTCAACTTAGCCGTATCAATAACCACTTCTGCCCGTTCACCGGGAGACAGCCGCAAGCGTTGGACTGCGACTGGCCGTGACAGCAAGCCACCATCATCAGCAATTTGCTGCATCGCTTGGTGGTTGCTAAGCGTTAGCTGATAATTACGAGCATTCGATCCATTAACTAATCGGAGCCGAACTAACTTAGTCGTGACTTTTAAATAAGGATTCAACGTCCCATTCACTAGTAAGGTCGACCCCAGCGTCCCATCAGTTTGATAGGCCTTATCATAGTCAAATTGATGCTGCTTAGTAAACTGACGATCCTGAATGATGACTGGAAAATCATTAACACCATAAGTTTGTGGTAAATGTAAGCGTTGGCTGGCTTGATCACGCACGTAGATTAAACCAGCTAAGCCTTGATAGACTTGCTTCGCCGTACTTCCCATCGCATGTGGATGAAACCATAACGTCGCTGCCGGTTGCTGGACTTTAAACGCCACCTTTTTAGTTGCTCCGGCCGCCACCGTCTCGTGAGGACCGCCGTCAGCCTTACCTGGTAAGATGGCGCCATGCCAATGAAAGCTGATTGCTTGCGTTAATGTATTTTTGGTCGTGATCGCTAATATCTGTCCCCGGTTTACTTGTAACACTGGACCTAAATAATTACCGTTATACCCTAGCGTTTTGGTCGTTTGGCCGGCTCTAAATGCCATCGTCCCGGTTCGAGCAATCACCGTATAAGCCACCCGCCGTTGCGTTTGTTGCGTCGGCTTTAAAAGCGGTGGTACCGCTAATGGCCGAGCCGGCGTTTTAATTGTTGTGGGTGCCGCGGCAGGCTGCGTTGATGACTGCCGCCCCATCATTACATGCCTTGGTATCGACCGCTGATTAGCACGGGTCCCTTGATAATAGCTAATCCCCATACCAGTTAGGCCAATCCCCAAAATACCCACTAATAGCCATTTTTTTAATTGCATGTGTTCGCCCCCCCTTTTGTCTTCATCATCATTATGGCTACAATTGTAAACAATACTTGCTTAATCTACAAGTGTAAACAAGTTGACTAAAAAAAGAACCTCATCACAAAGTCATGATTACTGGCTAGGGGAGGACTCTTAATGGACCAATGTAACAATTTTACTCACAGGATCACATTGATGCTTAAACAGGATCAGTGGCGGGACTTGCATCATAAAAGAATAAGACTTTGTATACGTTGAAACTATTTGCCTCAAATCCATCAGCTTGAAAATGATATGGCTTAATCTCGTATTGCTTGCCACCAGCTCTAAGAGAACTGGTTGGTGTTGTGGATACTTTAGGATTCACTTTCATGAATGTCCGAAATTGTCCATATGTTAACATGTCCATTTTGATGGCAATTATAGGTGACGTTGCGAGTATTAAAATTGTGATAATGAAAATACCTAATATCGTAATTAGCGATTTCAGCCAAATCTTACGCTTGATCATGAGAACTTACCACCTTACTAAGGCTAAATTATTCAACTAAAAGTTTAGTTAACGTCAAATATCCATCAAGGGGACTGTCACACACAACGGGTTCTCAACTTTAAATTTCAGTTTTACTTTTAATTCGCAACTGGTCATCTAAATCGTAACAAATGGGCACCCCATTCGCCACTTCAACACCATCAATCCCGGTGTCACTAATATGTTCCAAGTATTTAATCAACGCGCGCAACGTACTGCCATGCGCCACGATCAGTTGATTTTCGCCTGCCAACAGTCGTGGGGCGATCACGTCAATCCAATACGGCATAATCCGGTCATACGCCATCTTCAAGCTTTCACCCCGGGGTTCAACATTGGGTCCATACTTCATATAACGCCGGTCATGACTTAAATCAGTTGGCGCTAATAACGGTGGGACCGTATAGAAACTACGCCGCCATTGTTGCACTTTGGCTTTACCATAAATCCGCCGGGTCTCGTCTTTGTTTTGCCCACGCAAGGCCCCATAATGTCGTTCATTTAGCCGCCACGTCTTATATTCTGGCAACCACAATTGATCGATTTCATCTAGAATAATATTCGCCGTGACCACTGCTCGCTTCAAAACGGAGGTATGAACCGCCCCAAACTGAATGCCAGCTTCGCGCAACCGCTTGCCAGCGTGATGGGCTTGTCCGACCCCCACGTCAGTCAACGGGACATCACTCCAGCCGGTATACGTATTATCACGGTTCGCCGTACTCTCACCATGTCGTACAATTACCAATTCTGTCATTATTTTCTCTCTCCACCTGTTGCCTTCAATAGTCTCTATGATAAGCGATTCTTAGGGTTAAACGCAAGCACTCCGCCGAAAAAAAGGCCCCTAGCAACTTTGGCTACGGGTCTTTTGAAACTGTTATTTTATTCAACAATGTACTGGGTTGCAACCCAGTTAACTAATCTTCTTGCTCCGAAATCGCATTAGAATGACTTGCCACGCGCTCATGCACCGCTTTACTTTCAGCTTGCTTGGTCGCTTGACCCATCGTACTGGTACGTTCTCTGAATCGATTGCCCACAAAGGTGACGACCGACCCGATTAAAATGACAACAATCCCAACAATCGTCGTTGGGACAATCTTTTCATGTAAAATAATAGCTGCTAAAATTGGGGCTAACCCTGGCTTGATGAAGAAAACCAACGATGCGGTTGACACATCGGTCTTTTCCATTGCTAAAAAGTAAAAGGCGAACCCACCACCGGTCACACAGACCCCGATGAAGAATAATAACCAAAAATAAGTCATATTAACATTAACCAAGATTGGAATGGCTGCGAATTGACGCAAGCCCATCGCCGTTAAGCCACTGGCAACGGCCGGAATCTTTGTTAGCCAAGCTAAAATCAATAATTCAAATGCCCCGGCAAAGAAGGTGAAACAAGTCATCGTCAACCCGTTTAGCCCCCGTTTAACGGAACCGTAACGTGAAATAATACTATATAAGCCAAAGGTAATGGCGGAACTAATCGCCAAAACTAGCCCTAAGCCATTCGTTAAATGAGCTGGATTAACAATAATCAATAATCCAATCACTGAAATCACAACCGAAATCAAGTTGGCTCGGCCCAAACGTTCATGGAGAATCAAATATGAAAAGAGCAACGCAAAGACGGGATTACAACTAAATAGGACCGCCACCGTTGACGCTTGATCGACCGTAATCGCCAACTGGTACAACGACATACTTACAATCACACAAACTAGCCCGGTAATCGCAAATAACCGCCAATCAGCAGCCACTAGCTTCCGGCCAGCTTGTTTCAACGCCACCACAGCAAATGGTAGTAAGACCACGGCTCCAATAAAGAACCGGATCAAGTTTAATTGAATCGGATTAAAGGCACTACCGGCCATCTTTAGCGCAATTTCCATTGAACTGAACATCAATGTTGAGATTGCGATATAAAGATATGCTTTCTTCACGAATCGTTCGCTTCCCTCTTAATAAAAATTTAAATAGTTAACGTTTGCTAGTATAGCACCATTTTCAAGTCGTTTTCAAATTAGTGAATTAAATTCGACTGCACAATCATCATTAAAACCGGAATCACAATCAGACTTAATAAAGTCGTTTCGGTGACCATAACCGCGGCATAGTCCGCATCGGCGCCATAGAGTTTTGATACCACTGGGGCATTGGTCATGACTGGCATAGCTGATTGCAAGATGAAAACTTGTTTCATTTCAACTGGCATCGACATCGGAATCAGCATTAAGGTCATTAATACTGGGGCAAAGATAAACCGCCCAAGCAAAATTCCGATGCTATCGCGATCAAACCGCATGCTCCGCAATCCGGCATTGGCCATTGATATCCCAATGAAAATCATCGATAATGGCACCGTCATTCCGCCAATATAACTGAAATCTTCCATTAAAAAGTTAGGCAG
The DNA here is from genome assembly GCF_005405125.1 of Lactiplantibacillus songbeiensis. Taxonomy (GTDB): domain Bacteria; phylum Bacillota; class Bacilli; order Lactobacillales; family Lactobacillaceae; genus Lactiplantibacillus; species Lactiplantibacillus songbeiensis. The sequence continues at coordinate 39,084 of NZ_BJDL01000028.1, read as the reverse complement.
TTGAATCTTCAGTAAAACGAGAACAACCCCAATCATAAATCCAAGTAACGGTGGTGAAAAGATCTTCGACAACGTTTGCTTCAGATTAAACTTAGCCGCACTGACACCGTCACGTTGAATCAGATATACCCCTAACGTCCAAAAAATCGTCGTGTTCGCCATATAATAGACCAGCACATATGGCAACGCACTGTTCCCAAACAACGCTTCATTAACGGGTAAGCCAATAAAAACGGTGTTGGAATTCAAAAACATCGATGAAAACAAGCCCCGATGTTCCTTTTTAATATTTAGCGCTCGCATCACGCCAAACGACAACCCAAATAGGATCGCCATATTGAGGACTGGAAACCGCAATCCTGGCAACGTTGCCAGTAGCTTCTGCGCCGTAAAGTCCTTGGTAATCGTCGCAATCATATATGCCGGTAAAGCAATCTGCGTGACTAAACGCGCCACTAATTTAGTGGAATCTTCACTAAACCAGCCCCACGACGCCAGCAGATAACCCAACGCAATCATCACAATAATAATGACGACCCCTTGAATACTATGTAAAAAGATGGCCATGCCAATTTCCTCCTAGCAGAAAATAATAATTCAATGAGAATTATTTAAGTATACCACTGTTTTTCAGGCGCTTGTAGCCGTTAAAAGTTTGTAAACGTTTGACTAGTGACCTAATTTTACTTATAGTGTTCTTTGATTATGTCAAAAAAAGCGGTTGAACGCCCACTAATCTTGCCAGAAGAGTTTAAAATCTTCTTAAATCAACCCTAAAAAACGATGCAGCACTTAGAATCGGCATAGAATAGGTTAGTGGAAATATGAAATAACGAGGAACGGATATGTCAGAAAATAATCAAGAACCAATGGGCCCACGTGAGCGCCGTCGTCGGCAACAGAACCCACATTTGCGGCCTAAACGTCATCGGCCGTGGGTTATTACCCTATTGATTTTATTAGCTTTCGTCGTTGCAGGTGCCGCAGCTTGGGGCTTCAAGACTTGGAATACAGCTAAAAACACCATGAACACAACTTTTCAAGCTACCGGTACGTCGAAAGAACGTAACGTTGATGCCGTGATCAAAAACAACAAACCGTTTTCAATCTTATTATTAGGAACGGATACTGGGGCGTTAGGTCGAAGTGCCAAGACAAACTTCTCGGCCCGGACCGATACGATGATTATCTGTACGATTAATCCGAAAAAGGAAACCATGTCATTGACCAGTATTCCGCGGGATACTTTGGTGACCATTGACGGTCAATCGGAAAAGATCAATGCTGCTTATACGATTGGTGGCGCGAGTGGTGCCGTTAAATCAGCTGAAAAGCTCTTAAATGTCCCAATTGATTTTTACGTTTTAATCAACATGGGTGGCTTAAAACAAATCGTTAATGCCATGGGTGGCGTCACGGTCACCCCAAAGTTAACCTTTAAGTATGGCCACGCTAACGTCAAAAAGGGCGTGAAAACCAAGTTAAACGGCGCTGCAGCTTTAGATTATTCACGCATGCGTTATGATGATCCTAAGGGCGATTACGGGCGTCAAAAACGGCAACGCCAAGTCATTATGTCAATGGTCAGTCAATCCAATTCATTAGGCTCAATTGCCAATATTGAAAAGATCACGAAACAATTGTCCAACAACATGCGGACTGATTTAACTTGGAATGACATGGTCGCCTTAGATACGAAGTACAAGAATGCGACCCATCATGCCAAGTCCTATACGCTACAAGGCGAGGATGCGATGATCGATAACTTATCTTACCAAGTTGCCTCGGCTAAGGAACGTTTGAAGATTTCCAAGAAAATTCGAACCCAATTGCAGTTAACCACTAGCGATTTAACGGTTAATGACTATTCAGAAACAGCCTCCGTTTCAACTGGAAACAGTTCATCATCGAGTGCCGATTCGTCAACAACCGATGGCACCACAACTGATACCACTCAAGCTTCTGGCGCCGATGCCACGACAACAACTGGTAATGGCCAATAATAAGTGAACTTACAAACTGAAAATTAATCTCAAAAAAACGCGTTAGTCGACTTGGACTAGCGCGTTTTTTGATGGTTGCTATCGCTCTGATTGGCTTAAGGTGCCGCTCTGGTTGGGCCAGCATTGGCTGGAACGTGGTGGCCGCGTTTAAGAGCCACAAAACGGTCTCATAAGCCGACCCGGAAAATCACTGGCTAAGTCAAACGACACCACTGAGCCAATGCTGACCCGCCCGGCGATAATGAACTGATCATTTGTGAACAAGTTTAAACCGTAACTTTAGCACCCAACCGGCAGGCGATAATTTTAACTAGCACCAAGCGTACTAATAACCTATTGTTTAACAAAAAATGAATCAAATTTGAAACATGACCAAACACTGACACCCGATTTAATTAATCGGCCACTGTGCCAAAAAGGCTTGAAATTTGGCTTCACGTTGGGCAATCAACTCAACTGGCGATAATGCTTGGAGCTCACTAACCGCCGTCACAATCCGTTGATTGATCACCGCCACTAGATCAGCTTGGCGATGATCAATCACCGTATCCACCAAGCCGCGCTGGTGTAAGTCGGCGGCTGTCATCGGTAACAGATCAATCGCTTCGCTAACAGTCTGTTGCCCATGTAAAATAGCCGCAACCGCTTCTGGTGAGGCGACATTAAACAAACTGTCATCTAGCATGATGATCCGATTCGCATTGGCAAAGGCTAATGCCCCGCCACTATGGCCCTCACCCAAGAAGACCACTAGATTAGGCACCGTGAGTTGTCCCATCGCCGCAATCAAGTCAGCGATTGCCTGACTTTGATTAAAGCGTTCTGAAATCGGACTCGCATCGGCTCCTGGCATATTGATTAAACTTACGACCGGCAACTGGAACTTAGCCGCGTGCTGTAGGACTCTTAACGCCGTACGATAGCCCGGCACCGTTAAGGCTCCACCATTTTTTTGTCGCCGACTCACTAGGTCAGTCCCACGATCAATCCCTAATACGGCTAAGCCTAAATTTTCAGCCGTGCGACCAAAACCGGCCGTTAACGCGGCATCGTCACCTAACAACCGATCACCATGCTGCGCCACAAACGTTGGCAATAGTGCGTTAATCACTTGTGGCGCCCGCAAACGATCAGCCGCGCGTAGCCGTTTTAAACGTTCATCCACGTGGCGTCACCCCCGAACATTGATACGCGGCCAAAATAGTCGTTAGCTTATCCCGTAAAGCTGGTCGCGCCACGACCGCATCGACTGCGCCCTGCTGATATAAACTCGCTGCCGTTTGAAAGTCTGGTGGTAACGTGACCGGCATAGTTTGCTGAATCACCCGCGGTCCGGCAAAACCAATCTTGGCGCCAGCCTCAGCCAACACCATATCGCCTTTAAAAGCGAAACTGGCCGAAACACCGCCCATCGTCGGATCAGTTAGGACGGTGATTAACGGTAATTGTGCCGTGGCCAACCGGGCAACTGCAGCTAGCACTAAATTCATGCCAACTAACGCATATAACCCTTCTTGCATCCGTGCACCGCCCGAAGCCGTGACTAAAATAACCGGTAATCGTTGCGCTTGCGCCTGGTCTAACGCTGTGATCATCCGCCGCGTCACTGCCGTATTCAAGGTGCCCATCATAAAATGACTATCCATCACAATTAGCATCACCGGCCAAGTCGCGATGGTCGCTGTGCCAGTAACCACTGCTTCTGTAAGGCCGCTAGTAGTTGCCGCTTGCGCTAGCCTTTTAGTATACCCAGGAAACCCCAACTGATTTTTGGGGCGTTCGGGTGTCGGTAACGCTTGGAAGCTATCCGGATCAACTAATTGTTGAATCCGTTGCGTGGCGGTCAGCCGTTGCCAATGTTGGCAATAGGGACACTGTTGCCATGGTCCCCATTGGCCGGTATGAACGTGCCGACCACAGGCAGGACAAGTTGTCCACACGCCTTTTTTTGGATAATGACTCATGAATTTGCCTCCCAAGCCGCTAGACTATGAATGGTCACCTGATCAGCAACATACGCCGGTCGTGCCACCGTCTGCCGTAAAAAGTTCAGATTAGTTGCCGGCCCAACTAACTTAACGGCGGCTAACGCCGTTTGCAAGTGCTGTACGGCTTGCGCGCGAGTCGTACCGGTCACCATTAATTTGGCAATTAACCCATCATACATCGTCACAAAGTGGTCACCGGCGCGATAACCCGTATCCACTCGGCTAGTTGCCGGCCAACTAAATTGTTCAATTAACGTGTGCTCAACCGGTAAAACGGCTGTAATCCGAGCTTCAATGGCCGTCTTAGTTGGTACTAGGTCAACTGTCGATGCTAAGTGTAGTGGCACACCAGCGGCTTGTTTAATCTGCGCCACTACAATATCGATACCTGTCGTTAGCTCAGTCACCCCGTGTTCCACTTGCAATCGTGTATTCATTTCCATAAAGTAAAACTGACCGTCAGCAAATAAATATTCAATCGTCCCTAAGCTCTGATAACCAGTCTCAGCTAACAATTGCTGCGATAATCGATACAAGTCACGCCGTTGCGCAGGCGTCAAAATACTAGCCGGACTTTCTTCCAAAACTTTTTGTTTATGTAACTGTAAACTACAATCCCGATCGCCTAAAATATGCACGGTCGCCCCGGTGCCTAAGACCTGTACCTCAATATGCCGCGCACTGGGCAAAAAATGTTCCAAATACATCGCATCATTTAGAAACGCGGCGGCCGCTTCGGCTCGCGCCACCCGCAATTGTTGGTGTAACGCCTGGACATCATCAATCACGCGAATGCCTTTGCCACCACCGCCATGGCTCGCCTTCAACACTAACGGGAATCCCATTCGCAGTGCCGTCTGCTTAATCTGCGGCCACGCTAACCCCTGAATCGACCGACCAGCTAAGACTGGCACGCCTTGCTGCTGGGCGAACTGCTTCGCCCGCGACTTATCGCCCATTAGTCGAATCTGGTCAGCTTGCGGTCCAATCCAAGTAATCCCGCATTCGGCACACATCGCCGCAAAATCAGCATTTTCTGCTAGAAACCCGTACCCCGGATGAATCGCATCGGCATGCGTATTAATCGCCGCCATCAAAATAGCTTCAGCATTTAAATAAGACCCAGTCGCCGCGGCTGGACCGATACACACGACTTCATCAGCGAGCTGGGTATACCAAGCCTGACGATCAATTGTTGAACAAACGGCCACCGTTTGAATATGCAATTGGCGGCACGCTTTAATAATGCGCACCGCAATTTCACCACGGTTCGCGATAAGCAGCTTGTGAAACATCCCTACCGATCCTTTCGTAACTTAAATAAAGGCTGGTCATACTCAACCGTAGCCTGATCCGTCACCAAAATGGCCGCCAACACCCCGTTAGTTGGGGCCGTCAGTGGATTAAATAGCTTCATACTTTCAATCTGACCAAGTTCTTGTCCTTGGGTAATCGCTTGTCCCACCGTGAGATCAGGCGCTAAATGCACCACGCCGACCATCGGACTAGTGACGGTCGTGTCTGTAACGGCGGTTTTATCAGCAGTCGCGGTTGGTGCTTTAGCTACTGGTGTCGCAGCTGGTTTGGTTACTTCAATCTCTAACTCACCAGCTTTAACCCGGATTTGTTGATAACCTTGCCGCGCATACTTCTCAACTAACCGATCTAAATCTTTTAATTCCATGCTGTACCCCCTACTTCTTGATCAACACGGACCCATACGCCAAGCCACCGCCAAATGCGGTCAACAAGACTGGCCCAGTGAGGTCATCAAAAACCGCCGCTAACGCCATCGCAACACCCGCCGATGAAGTATTCCCAAACTTTTGGACATTATGGGGGAACTGCGTCATTGGCAAGCCTAGCTTCGTCGCAATTTGTTCAATGATACGTAAGTTAGCTTGGTGGCAGATCACGTACTGTAAGTCAGTCGACGCCACCCCAGCTGAGGCTAATAACCCTTGCATCTGTTGCGGCACAACCGTAGTCGCAAATTGAAAGACATCCCGTCCCGCTTGATAAAACGCATCGGTTTGCGGATAGTTGCTAGCCGCGATTTTTGTAATGGGCTGCACACGACCAGAATGAATAACGGTAGCATTACCTTGAGTCTGTAACTTTTCAGCTAAAATACTATTTTCAGCTGGATCAGTCGTCGCTTGTAACAACGCCCCGCCAGCGCCATCGCCAAAAAAGACGGCCGCGGTTCGATCTTGAAAGTCCATCATTTTTGAATTGACTTCCGCACTGATCACCATCACATTTTGATACTGACCACTCCGAATAAACTTGTCCGCGGTAGCCAAGCCGAACGTAAATCCGGCACAGGCGGCACTCATATCAAACGCAAATGCCTGGTCCGCCCCAATATTAGCCTGTACTAAACAAGCCGTAGCGGGTGTTAACGCATCTGGTGTAATCGTCGTCACAATAATTAAATCAATCGCACTAGCGGCTAACCCACTTTTCGTCAACAGTTGTTGCGCCACCTGGGTTGCTAAGTCAGAGGTATTTTCATCGTTCATCGCATAGTGCCGAGTCACAATCCCTGTATGCGCCTGAATCCATTCATCACTGGTCTCCATAATTGCGGCTAATTCATCATTTGTTACCACGCGCTGCGGCACATACTGGCCCGTGGCGGTAAGCTTAGTATAGACTGCCATCTGTTTTAACCCCCGGTATCCTCGATATAAATATCCTAATGTTCTAATTTTATCAATAAAACGTGTGGGGTCAAAGTTTGAAGGCTAATTTTAGTCAAATCCTTAGACTAAATCGTTCATTACACGTATTTGAAACCACTAATTGCAAAAAAATATCTAAGCAATGAACAACCATCCCTTAGATATTTCCTATCAACTTAATTGTTATGTCTTTGTTAATTCTCAACGGATTGTGAGTGACCATCATCAATTTTCAAGTCAGCTTCATTCAATGGCAACCCAAATGCGGCTAAAAGTTTGAGATAACGTTCTTGGTCTTCATCAGTAAATGGCGCCAGTTCTTTTGCAACCTCGTCAATTGGTTTTAAATACTTCATCATTATCCTCCATGCTTAACTATCTGAATTGTCATTCTTTGAATGCGATTGTTTGAACGAATCGCATATTCAATTCCATTCGGCAATCTTTGCGAATTCGGCTGATTAGCTAGTACCGTATGCGTTGCACTACAAACGGCATCAACTCGTTCAACCAACCGATGGCGCAACAATTCAACGATATAGATTTCAATCATTGCACCATCTAACTCTGCTTGACTTACCTTGTTGTGATATTGCTGCCTTAAGCCCTTAAATAACCGTTGTCGTCTATCGTCAGCTTGCCACTGGCTAAATAATTGCATATCTGTGAGACTATCAACAAAATTTAACACACATGCAAACTCCAAACAAACCTGGAATTGAACAATCATGCCAGTTTGAGTGAACTTGTTAATAAACTTAGCTACTAAGCCAGCATCATCTTGAAAACCATACAATCCATACCCCAACGATCCGGGGCGTCGTTTGCTTTTCCCTAGCATGACTTGATCAATTCTAGGAATTCTAATTTCATCAAATCCATTTTGGATAATCTCATGTGCCCGTGTATTAGTAGTACCGTGATAAAGTGTAATCATCGTTGACATGACTAACGACCCCATATTCTATATTTAAGAGACAAGCAGCATTCGTCTACTCATTTATCAAATACGCTATCACGAATTCAAATCATTATTTTGCTAACACTAATTTTTTCTAGCATACACCCCTACCAACCAAAGACAAGACAAACCACTCACAAAAAACGAGCAACCGAAAGTTCAGCTACTCGTCCAATATCATTCTAAAATTTAAGCTTTAAACCCATTCTTCGCCAATAGCGGCATAACATCAACACGTTTATCCGTCGGTACTTTCTGAGCAAACACCTTTAATCCGGCCGCATGTAGTTGATACAACGCTGCCGCTTCCGGTTGACCAACTGCAATGGCATTAGTCACCATCACCATCCCACCAGAATAAGCCAAGCTACCGATATTAATGCCAACTGCCGAAAAGTCTAAACCACCGGCCACCAATCGCGCCATATTTTGCGGCGTGTCCGTTAGAATCAATGGCTTAATCGTATCGAACAACGGATCATGATAGATTTCAATCATCTTATCCACTGTAATCACGTTCGCCTTGACTTCCGGCGGTGCCGCTTGCACGATCAAAACTTTGCGCAGTTCATCACGCGCCACCATATCTGAGACAACCAGAATCCGGGTTGGCGCAACCGTCTTCGTCCAGACCGTTGCGACCTGACCATGTAATAAGCGGCTATCAATGCGGGCTAAGCGCACATCCATTGTCATAGCAGCTCATCTTCCTCGTTATCTTTTAAGAGTTCCAAATGCTTGATACCAATCTTACCGGTTTCTTCCAAGTGGGCGATTACTTCATTAATCGGCTTGTCCCGTACCGTATAGGCTTCAATTAACATCGGCAGGTTCAGACCAGTAATCAAACCCATCCGATCAGTATGTTCTGCCACAATCCGACTAGCCGCATTAAATGGCGACCCACCCCAGAGATCAACGAGGAATAACACTTCGTCATTATCATCAAACGTCGCGACGGCGGCCGCTAATTTTTGTGCTAATTCGGCCGGACCCTCGTCTAAGTCAAACGTCACCGTCTGAACTTTTTGTTGCGGTCCAAAAATCATATATGAAGAGCTCACGACCCCTTTTGCAAAGTCACCGTGACTCACTACCACAAACGCTAGCATGCAACTGCCTCCCTTTTTTACTTGTCATTGGAATACATGCAAAAAGCATGCCAATTAGTGTATCATTTCAATTCTGCTTGATGTGTTTCTAACAATTGCACAATATAATACGTTTCGGCGGCCGAAAAGGAAAGCTGCAACTGATCGGTGATCTGTTGATTAGCCGTCGTCACAATTGGATACCACGGCGATTGATCCAGCGTCGTCATTTCTTCCGCTGGCGCCGTAATCTGGTCTTTAATCGCGGTGCGTTCTAACGCGCCCGCCAGATGCATAATTAGATCAATCCGAAACGCATTCGGCATCGGTTTCGCTAGTTGCTTACCAATCGTTTCACTATACTGCCATAAAATGGTCGTTAACTTGCGCGGATTCAGGAACGTAAAGTAATCTCCTAAGTACCGTTCACACAATTCTGGCGTCAATTCCTTTAAGTCCGTCAGCTTGCTTTGTGGCGCGTTTAAGCCCATCGCTAGCTGGTCGATGAACTTCTCCCCACCACCTTGTAATAGTTCTTCTAGTGAGATAAAGGGCACGTCTAGGTCGGGCTTAGCAATCCCCGTCGCCGCAATAATCTGATAGGACTGATTAATCTGTGCTAAACGTTCCTGCATATTCACGACTGACACTGGGAACACGGTAATACCTTCAATAAAATTCTGAGCTAATAAGCTATCCAAGATCGTCTTGATGCGTTCCGCCGTCCCGACACCGGTTGAGCAAATCGCAATAATCGCGCGATGATTAGCATCAACGGTCGGTTCTGGTTGGGGCGCATCCACCGGCGTCTCCGTCGGCAGATTGCGCGAAATCCGCGAGTAGCCTTTAAAGCCAACTAACTCATGATAAATCGTATCCAGATCGCTATCAATCAAACTGGCTTTACGGACCGCCTCTAGCACAACTGGGGTGGTGACCATATCGATCGTGCGAATCTTGATATTGGTCGCCGCTTGAATGCGTTTGCCAAAGGTCGTCAACGACCCCATATCAACCAACATTAAAACCCCGTTACCTGCATCAAGCTTAACAATCTGCTCTTTGATTCGGGTATACGCCACGTTGGGATCCATATCTAGCGGCATATCAAACGCGCCCACATCATAATCATCTAAGAGCTGGCCCACCACTTGTGCCATAGATGATGCCGTACTCATCCCATGCGCTGCGACTAAGACACCGATCTTGCCATCCATTTGCATCGATTTTAATGAAATTAATAAAATAGCTAAATAATAAACTTCCGATTGCGGAATGGGTAAATGATAACGCTCGTCTAACGCCTGTTTTAAATACTGGGCTGCCTTGATTTCAGCCGGATAGTCCTTGACCATCGCTAACATATCTTGGCTCATCTGGCGCATCGGCTTTCCCGCCTGAATGCGCTTGATGAACGAACTGATATGCAAGCTAACCGCATAAATAAAATTATCTTTGAAGTTGTAACCAAGCATCTCCTGGATCGTTGCTTGAGCCGTTTTGGTAAAGTCAATCACATCTTGATCAACAATCTCAGCCAACTTATTTTCCGGTGAGATTTCCATCTGCGTCTGCTTGTAAAATGACTTCAAATGCAAGTTAATATCGGTCGTAATAAATCGATTGATATGTTCTTTATCCAAGCCTTCGCGCCGTAACAATGACGCTTTATCGCCAATAATTTCGTATAAATTATAGGGTAATTCATAATTATCATTTTTATTGCGTAGTGGCATCGGCCCATCATTCGGCTTCACAATCAGAAAGGGATCTAACAATTCCGAAATAGCTCCAAGTTCATGCCGATTCGAGGCGACGGTCACTAAGCCACCCCGAATATTTTCCGGTAGATCATCCATCGTGATATCGATTTCCGAATCATTCTCAATACTATTCACGAAGCCTTGCGCACAGACCAACTGAATATTGGACTTTAATTGGCCAACATTCCCAAACGTCACCGAACCCAGGAGCGCTTGCACGACATCTTCAGTTAAGCGAATCTGCTTGTTAATCCGGTTAGCTTCGATTGAAAGCAAGGCTTTTAACAATTCCAACCGTTCTTTTGCCGAACGGTCATTAAAGGCTGGCAACTGAATTGTAATTGGAATCCGCCGCACGAACGTCTGTAACAATGAACTCTTCGGGTCTTCGGTCGTCGCACAGACTAACCGCACATTGGCATGATGGCTTTTAGTCGTCTCACCTAAACGCGAATACGTCCCGTGGTCCATAAAGTAGAAGATCATTTCCTGACCTTCTGGTGGAAGCCGGTGGACTTCATCTAAGAACAACATGCCGCCATCTGCTTCTTGAATCAAACCATCTTTATCTTCATTGGCGCCCGTAAAAGATCCCTTAATGTACCCAAATAAATGCGACATCAACAATTCCGGGTTATGGGCGTAATCCGCACAGTTAAAGGTAATTAGCCCTTGCGGATTGGTTAACACGTTCTGCGATTCGGCAAATTGATACATCGTATTCGCAAAATAAGTTTTCCCGGATCCAGTCGGGCCAATCACTAAGGTGTTCAAGCCCCGCGGTGGATAAAGAATCGCCGCTTTCGCTTGTTCCACTTGACCATGTAAACTTTCCTTAGCCCCAATCATGCTGTCAAAGAGATCATGGGTCGTGTCATAAGTCACGGAGGCTTGGGGTTGGACCTTAGCTGGCCGCGACTTGGTAACCGTCGTTCTAGCCACCGTCGTCGTTCTAGCCACCGTCGCCGTTCCAGTGGTAGCAGTTGCCTCCGATGCTGCTGGTATGACTGTCCCCGATGGCACGTAACGCACTGGCCGACCCGATAACTTTTCTAGGTCGCCATCGCGTACTAACGTATTTAATTCTTTACTTACGTTCGAGCGGGCTAACGCCAGTGCTGCGGCCACCGCTTTAGTCGTCAGACCAGTCGCGTCCCCATACTGACAAACGTAGTCGTAAATTCGAGCTTTTCTAGTCAATCACGTTCGCTCCTTTTGATCATTCAGTAACCGGTTGCAATTTTAAGTGTATTGATACACGTTGATACTCTACAGTTTAACACACAGTGTGTTGATACACTATTTACTTGGACGCAAAAACGACCGGTAACTGAAAAAAGAAGCCATTCAACTGAATGACTTCCTCGTAACTACTTCAAATAACTATCACGATTCTTACCTTTAAACAATCGCTTCATCACATCAAAGAAGCTCAGTGATTGCAACATGCGATCCGGTGAGATATACTTCCGAATCACGCGCAATACTTTTTTCGGGTTCTTCGAAGAAAACGCGTAAGTCCCATTCTTCTTAGTCTTCAGTGCGTATCGTGGAATCCAGCGCCCTTTGAACATCACCGAAACAATCACGATATCCACCTCATCCCATGGAATCTGGATATAGTTACGAATATTGCGGTCATCATAAAATTCAAAACCCTTATCACCGATCATAATTTTGCCATAATCGGTTAACCCTAGATGAGAATTACCGGCAATTACTAAGTCGACTTTTGTATTGATTGATTGGACCATTTGACTTACTCCATTTCTTTCTCTTGATAACACCGATTATACGGCGCCGGCAGCTTTTTGGCAAAGGCGCCGTTTAAACAAAAAGGGATGAACCCATTGGAGTCCATCCCTCGATCTAAGTCAGTGACTCAGATTGAATCAAATGCTTTTTACATAACACCAAGGACATGCATGATAACACCAAAGGCGAATAAGCCGAAGATGATGATGATTGGTGAAACTTTCTTCTTTAATAACCACATGCAGAGGAAAGTAATAATAAGTGCAGCTAAACCTGGAATCAATTGATTCAAGTTATCTTGCAAGGTCGTAACCTTGTACTTGTCCAATGATAAACCAGCTTTTTGTTGAACTAAGGCTTCTTTGACACCTTTAGCACCGGCTGGTAATTTGTTCCAGTCAATATAAGCACCAGAAGCTTGCTTGATGGTCGAAACTTTAACCGGACTGAAGTCAACATTGACCCACCGTTCGATTAAGGCTGGCAAGATGAACATCCCTAAGATTGAAGCACCTTTAGTGATGTCTTGCAAAATACCACCAGATAAGTCATCGGTAATCGCAGACCCAGCTTTGTAGCCAAGTTCTTGTGTATACCACATGAAAGCCATCCGAATGATGTTCCAAACAACGAAGTACAAGATAGGACCCATGATACTACCACCCAAAGCAAGGGAAGCAGCTAAGGCACCAATAATAGGCTTAGCAGTGAACCAGAACACAGGGTCACCAACACCAGCCAGCGGACCCATCATCCCAACTTTAACCCCTTGAATCGTAACGTCGTCAATGGGAGCCCCATTAGAACGTTCTTCTTCAAGCGCCATGGTAACACCAATAATTGGTGAAGCCACGTAAGGATGAGTGTTGAAGAATTCCATATGACGCTTCAAAGCAGCGGCACGGTCTTCTTTAGTTGTATATAACTTCTTTAAAGCTGGGATTAATGAGTAAGCCCAACCACCGTTTTGCATACGTTCATAGTTCCAAGAACCTTGGAGGAACGTCGAACGCCACCAAACATGAATACGATCACTTTTAGTTAATTTAATTTGATCAGCCATTTTAGTTTTCCTCCTTCACTAATACTTGTCGATAATGTCGCCGACAGGGTCACCAGTATTGGAACCACCGCCACCGTTACCTGAACCACCCATCTTAGAAAGGTTCAAGTAGATTAAGGCCATGGCAACACCGATACCACCTAAGGCAATCAAGGTTAATTCAGAAATCGCAGCTAAGACGAAACCTAAAACGAAGAATGGCCATACTTCACGAGTAGCCATCATGTTAATAACCATGGCATACCCAACGGCAACAACCATCCCACCACCGATTGACAAACCATCAGTCAACCAAGTAGGCATCGCGTTCAACATTGCTTTAACAGGACCAGCACCAACAGCTAAGATTAAAGCGGCTGGAATGGCGATACGAAGACCTTGCATGGCAATGGCAATCATTTGCCACATGTCGATCTTAGCAAAGCTACCTTCTTCAGCAGCACGATCCATGATGTGGACGATCAAGGTTGCAAGTGTACGAGCAAGGATGGTGAGTAACAAACCAGCAACGGCCAAAGGAACGGCAATCGCAATGGCTGATGAAACTCCGGCACGGCCTTGGCCACCAAGTACTAAAATAATTGCAGATGCAATGGCAGCTAATGCAGCATCAGGGGCAACGGCAGCACCAACGTTTGACCAGCCTAAAGCGATCATTTGAAGACTACCACCTAAGATGATACATGGGACTAATTGTCCGGTAACTAAGCCGATTAAGGCGCACGCTACAACTGGTTGATGGAAATGGAATTCATCCAAAATACCTTCCATACCAGCTAAAAATGCGACTAATACGACTAAAATCATTTGAATCGCGTTCAAATTCATGATTTAATCCTCCATTTTTCTCCGATAGTTAATTAATTGTTTGCTTGTTCTTTCAACATCTTTTCAGCTTTATCCATGATGTGATCGAGGTTTTCTTGACCATCAGTTGGCACTTTACGAACGTCCATCTTGACGCCCATCTTTTCCAATTCATGGTAAGTATCGATATCATCTTGGCTAAAGGCCAAAACTTTGTTTGGTTGAACTTTACCAGCAGAGTGTGCCATTGACCCAATGTTTAAGGTATCCAATGGAACACCACCCTTGATGGCTTTCAAAGCATCTTGCGGTGTTTCGAATAAAAGCAAGGCCTTTTGACCACCAAAGTGTTTGTCATCCTTAGCTAACTTGATCATTTGATCAATTGGTACCACGTGGGCTTTAACCCCATTTGGTGCCGCCTGGATAATCATTTGAGTCCGTAGGTTGTCTTTAGCAACGTTATCGGAAACAACGATGATCCGAGTTGGGTTAACTGTTTTACTCCAGGCTGTTGCAACTTGACCATGAAGTAACCGTGAGTCAATCCGAGCCAATACATAATCGAATTTCCCAGGACGACCAGCGTTAGCTGAGTTATCAGCTGCCGCTTTAGGCGCTTCCTTAGGTGCTAATGCTTCAGGGCGAACCTTCACACCGTCTTTTGCTGTCTCAATAATATGAGTGGCAATTTCGTGTGCTGAGTTCATTGAGAGCCGTGATGCATAAGCTTCAATCAACATTGGTAAGTTCAAACCGGCAACAATCGCCCATTTGTCCTTATGTGCTTCAAACAAGCCGTTGACTTGGTTGAATGGTGTGCCGCCCCAAAGGTCGACTAAGAATAAGACTTGGTCTTGGTCATCGAAAGAAGCAATCGCTTTTTCCAATTTGGCCTTGATGTCATCAGGTCCTTCACTAGGCATCAATGTAACGGGTTGAACATTTTCTTGTTCACCGAAAATCATTGATCCGGATTGGTAGATGCCCTTGGCGAATTCACCGTGACTAGCAATGATAATGCCTACCATCTTTGTACCTCCTATTTTTTTAGTTACAGTCAGCAAATATGAATAATAATGTCTAAAAAGCCTGCAACTTAAATTTAATGTGATACTGTAAGCGCAATCTTTTTGCACTCACTAATATATATGCAACTTCCGTGCCAAAATACACTAATTGGTAAAGACCGCTATGAAAGGGTTTATATTGATACACAAAAAGTGATACAGTCTTCTGTATCACTTTTTGTGTATCAAATTAGCGTATTTTTTATGTTTTTTTATAAAACTTGGCTGATTTTTAAGGATTGCTTTAAACTTCCTTAGTAACTGAGGGCCCGGTAATGGTTACGTTGCCAATATTTAAGAAATTGGGCGTTAGTGAGACTGGTTTTACGGTTAGTCCAGGGGTCGTTATACCTGATCCGCGTTTTAGAATAGCCGGTAACCGTGACACTATGCGTGTTAAAGCCATCTAGCCCTGCCATCCAAGTAACGACGGGATGATCATTATTCAACTGGCGCTTTAATTGTGGCAGCCGACTGCCGGTCAGGTCAACAGCGGTACCAAGATAGTGTTTGACAGTAGTTAACAAGCCCTCTGGGTAGACATAATGGCCATGTCCCCGATTATTGTAAGGACTGTTGACGAAACCATAATTCGGATTAGTGCTGCGCGGCACGCGTTTGGTGACTTGCAGCTTGGTTGCTTTGGAACCAGCATATTGCAGCATCATGGTGGTGGCAACAATTTCACAACCAGTCGGTAATTCTGGTCGTTGAGCGATCAGTGGCACGTTTAATTTGAGCATTCCCGTTGGTTTAAGATAGCCATGCCAGACCCAACCGGTTTTACCAGTTTTGTTTTTAACATAATAATATAGATAGGTTTTGCCATGCTTAGTCAGATAGCTGCGTTTGATTCGGGTCCATTTGGTGTGTGGAAAGTTGGCTAATTGGTGTACTGGCTTCAGCGTTAAATGTTCGTTAGTGCCATTAAATTGATACAGCTTACCAATCGTGCTAGCTGTTAAATAAGCCCGCTTAGCCGTAGTGGACACTGGCTTGACCGTGTAATGAGTCGCCGCCTGCCCAACTAAAACGCCCCCGCAACCGATTAATCCCCCAATACTGATTCCTAGTAGCCATTTATTGATCATGTTGATGACCTGCTCTCTTTTGGTTAGTTTAGTTAGCTTGATAACTGGTTTTATCATATCACTGGAATTAGGGAGTCGGTCAATTTGTTTAACTTGCGAACTGCTGAGTTGGGTTGTTGGGCTTTTTAATTAAACTTAATAGCGGAATATGCAAAAAAATGAGGTAAACCTGGTTATCTGACTGGATGATAAGGCTACCTCACTTTTCTATTGATCTGTTTCTTTATTTTATTAATTTTCTTCCTCGAAAACATTTCGAACCTGAGCTAAAATTGATTTGAATTGCCTTTGAGAATGGATATGCCCAACAACCTCACCATGTCGTGCCAAAAAATCATATGACAGTAGCTGAAGCAACAGTGCATCACCATTAATCTGACTTTCAAAATCCACTATTGAAAATCTAAAAGGTGACTCACGATGAACATGAGTAATCGCCAATCCAATCACTAGTCCCGACTTATTACTATAGCTGCTACGACTCATCACTAAGAAAGGTCGACGGATATTATTTTTTCCTAAATCATGTCCACCCATTTCATGACCAGCGTGAGGCTCTGCATCAATAAAAATGAGATCACCTTGGTGTACATCAAGCATTTGTTTTTTCCTTTCCAACTGGTGAAACTTCACGTGGATTATACCCCAAATCATCTAACTCTTCTTGACGTAACTTATCATAATCAATTTTATCTAATTGAGAATCTGACCATAGATCATAGTTGCCCTTGTTAACTGGCTCATAAACAATATTACCATTGCCATCTTGATAAACATTAAATTCAGTATCAGTAGAAACTTTTATACTTTTAGGAATTGTTAAAATAGTAGAATTACCTTGATGTCTCGCTTTTACAACCATGATGAATACCTCCTTTAATTTACACTGTTAGTGTACACTGTATTCACGGTGAATACAAAAAATTACTTTCAAAAAAATTTTTACGTTTGATTTGTTAACTCTTTATCCTTCAAAGCCCCATACATTCATAAAAATTAACTCAGTACCTTTGAGTCGTTAGACGATAAGATACTGAAATATTTTCATGAATAAGTTGAGCGCACTTATCTCAAGCAGAATTGTCAGTAAAAGTATTCGATGTCGGGAGTATTTTAGACTTATAAAACGGATAAAGTAGTATCGCAAGTAGTATCGATTTTGTCCCAAGTAGTATCGCTTTTGCTTGATTCTATTCCCCGCTATTCCCGATAGAAAATACAAAAAAACCGGTATATCAAGGGTTAATCCCTCTCAATACCGGCTATTCCATATATAAAGTGCGGCCAAGAAGATTCGAACTTCCACCGGGTTAACCCCGACAAGATCCTTAATCTTGCGCGTCTGCCAATTCCGCCATGGCCGCATCACAACTCACAAAAACCATTCTAACAAAATCTTGTGAGTCTGACAAGCTAAATTTAAGATTTATGAACGTTTATCCCGGTTGCATCGACTGGCAACAGGTGGTATTGGCCCGTTAAACTAGCATTTAACTTTAATTGTTGTTGTAATTTTTCTAAATCCGTCTTTTGGCCCAGCGTGACTACCGTTGGCCCGGCACCGCTTAAATAGGTTCCAACTAAACCCAAATCATGCGCGGTCTGCCGAATGATTGCCAAAGCTGGCACGAGCTTAGTCCGATACTGTTCGTGGAATTGATCTTGTTCAACCAACTGCAATGCAACCGGCCAATTCTGCGTCGCCAAAGCGGCCACCAGCGTATTTCCTACACTACTACCCGCAATGGCCTGCTTGAATGGTAAGTCACTGGGCAACGCCTCGCGACTAGCTGAGGTTAATAATTCTTCATTCGGCACATAGACACTCGCATATAAGTCCGGCGCTGGCAACGACACAGCCTGAACTTGGTCATGGTCATAGGTGGCAACGACTAGTCCACCTAAAATTGCCGGAGCCACGTTATCTGGATGGCCTTCTAATTCAGTTGCCTTTAGTAATAACTCCTGCTTAGTAAACGGTGCTTTCGCCAATTCATTGGCCAACACCAAGCCGGCGACAATCGCCGTTGAGCTACTACCTAAGCCACGTGCCAGTGGAATGTCTGACGTCACTTGCACATGCTGGGGCTGCAAGTTAGGCACCAACGACAACGCCGTCTTAATCATCAAGTTACGGGCATCGCTAGGCACATGGGGCCCATACGGATGATCCACTTGCCACGTTTGGCTCGGGCCAAGCACCGTTAACGTCAGTTGCATATCCAATGCTAACCCAATCGAATCAAAGCCGGGACCTAAGTTTGCAGACGTTGCCGGAACTGAAATTGTTAACATCACGCTCACCTACGCATTCTTTAAAACTTTGTAACTAGCCAACAATTGCATATTCGCTTGGCCGGCAATCGCCGCCGTAATATCAGCTAACTGTTGGTCGTTCATTTCATGGGTAATAATCACGACCCGCGCGTTGCCGTCGCCCAATTGATTTTGAATAATCCGGCTAAATGACACTTGGGCTTTGGTCATGATTTCCGTTAACCGGAGCATCATCCCAGAAACATCACGCATCTTCAAGGCAATGAAGTGTGGATAGACCACATCAGTTGGATCAGCTAAGACGGTTTCCTGCCGGTAAGAATTAAAGGTATTTCCCGTGGTATTCAACGCAATGTTTTTGGCTACCGTCGTAATATCACTCAGCACACTGTTAGCCGTTGGGAGTTCCCCGGCCCCAGGGCCATAAAACATCGTGTCCCCCACGGCCGTCCCAGTTACCATGACCGCGTTATTTTCATTTTGCACCGTCGCTAAGGGATGGTGATCTGAAACCAAGACGGGTCCAACTGAAACAGCAATCCGATCATCAATTTCTTCGGCAATTCCGAGCAGTTTAATCGTATAACCTAACTGGTGCGCTTCGGCAATATCCTCCGCACTAATCTTCGTAATCCCTTGCACTTGGACATGATCCATCGACAGGCTCATCCCAAAGGCAAACTGGGTCAAGATAATCATCTTGTAAGCCGCATCAAGCCCTTCAACGTCATTCGTCGGATCACTTTCAGCAAAGCCTAAATCTTGCGCCGAACTCAAGGCTTGATCATAAGACCAATTCTTCGTCAACATTTGGGTCATGATGTAGTTGGTCGTCCCATTGACGATCCCCATCACCCGCTGAATCTTATCCGCCGCAAAACTGTTATCAATTGTCCGTAAGATTGGAATCCCACCAGCCACACTGGCTTCGTAGAATAGATCCCGGTGATTTTCGCGCGCAATCTGCACCAATTCACGCCCGTATTGCGCAATTAAGTCCTTATTGGCGGTAACCACGTGTTTACCAGCTTGCAAGGCTCGAATAATGTATTCCTTAGCTGGATGGATGGAACCCATCACTTCGACCATGATTTGAATTTCAGGATCATCGATCAACGTGTCAATCTGGTCGGTCAATTGGACGTCCCCTAAGTCGGCCGTTTGGTGCTTCTTTAAATTATGAACCACCACACAAGCAAGCTCTAGATTACGACCGGTAATCTCTGAGATCTTTGCTTGATGGGCTTGTAACATTTTAACGACCCCGTTACCCACGGTGCCTAGGCCAACGACCCCAATTTTGATAGTTTCCATCGATAATCCCTCCAAAATTCTTAATAGTTAAGCTAATTCTATCGAATCCCCGCTAGATAAGCAAACCTTTTCAAACCAGCTTAATTCGACCACGACAACGACCACAAGTATAGCGGCGCGTGTCCATCCGGCGTTTGCGATGATACACTTGACCGCAATTTTGACATTGATACGTATAGCGATACGCTTGTACGGCCACTCCTGACTTCGGTTGCGGTGCATAGCGTGACCCACCGACCCGTGCTAAGAGCTGTTTAAAAGCGGCATCGCGATGTTGATAGCCCCGACCTGATAAGTGCAAATGATAGTGACAAAGTTCATGCTTGATGACCCCAATCAACGTAGCTTCATCAAAGTCCGTCAGCATCTTTGGATTGATATCAATATTATGACTCTGTAATTGGTAGCGGCCGCCCGTTGTTCGCAGTCGGCGATTAAAGAACGCATGGTGCAAAAATGGCCGGTGAAATTCAGTCACTGACAACTGCTCCACTAAATGCTGTAAGTCTAAATTAGTCATGGACTGGCACGGGTGGTTCAATCATTGTTAACGCAATCCGTTGCCGTTGTTCATCAACTTGTTCAACCCACACCGTCACAATATCGCCAACTGCCACGGCTTTACGAGGATCTTTTAGGAATGTATCGGTAAGTTTCGACACATGGACGAGACCATCCTGTTTGACACCAATATCAACAAAAGCCCCAAAGTCCACAACATTGCGGACCGTTCCCTGGAGTTGCATGCCCGGCTTTAAGTCACTCATCTTTAAGACATCTTGCCGGAGCAATGGCGCTGGCATTGAATCCCGTACATCACGACCCGGCTTTTGTAGGCTGGCAATAATATCTTTTAGCGTTAAGACGCCTACACCAGTTTGTTCGGCAATCGCGGATAAATTCACTCGCGTCAAGGCGGACGCTTTACTTGTCCCGACATCGCTCAATCGTAATTCCACAGCCTGCAGCAATGTCTTAGCGGCAGCATAGCTTTCAGGATGAATATCGGTATTATCCAAAACCGTCTTTCCGTGTAGAATCCGTAAAAAGCCAACCGACTGTTCATAAGCTTTCGGTCCCAACCGGGGAACTTTTTTTAACTGTGGCCGACTCACAAATTCACCGTTGTCATTGCGATAGGCCACAATATTTTGCGCAATCGTCTTCGATAACCCAGAAATATGGGTCAAAAGTTCCGGACTAGCTGTATTCAAGTTAACACCCACCTGGTTAACGGCCGTTTCAATCACAATATCCAGTTGCGTCGTCAAGGCTTTTTGTGAAACGTCATGTTGATATTGACCAACGCCGACCGATTGCGGATCAATCTTGATGAGTTCGGCAAGGGGATCTTGAAGTCGCCGGCCAATACTAATCGCGCTGCGTTGCTCCACATGTAATTCTGGAAATTCAGCTCGCGCATTATCACTAGCCGAATAGACCGAGGCCCCTGCTTCATTGACAATCACGTAGTAGACCGGCCGTGTCATTGTTTTTAAAACATTGGCCACGAATTCTTCAGATTCACGGGAAGCCGTGCCATTCCCAATCGCAATCATTTCAACGTGATACTTATCTAAGAAAGCCTTGAATTCACCGGCAGCTGCTTGGCGTTTGGCCGTTGCGGCTGGCTTATGCGGATAGATCACTAATTTATCTAGAAACTTCCCATTAGCATCCATCACAGCTAACTTACAACCGGTTCGATACGCCGGATCAAAGCCCAACACAACCCGCCCTTTTAATGGCGCTTGCATCAATAAATGGTACAAATTATCGCCGAACACTTTAATCGCTTGCTGTTCCGCTGCATCGCTTAATTCATTGCGCAATTCCCGTTCGATTGCCGGGGCCACAAACCGTTTATAGGCATCTTGATAGGCGGCCGTAATCACCGCCACCGCGGGACCTTGATGCTGCCCAATAAAGCGGAAATGTAAATAACGGTCAACCGCATCCTGATCGACTTTTAAGCTAACTCGCAAGACTTTTTCTTTTTCGCCCCGGTTAATCGCTAAGACGCGATAAGACACTAATGCCGCAATCGGACTCGTGAAGTCGTAATACTGTTGATACACACCTTGTTCATCGAGTTCTTTGGCTTTAGGCTTGGCCTTAACAACCAACTCACCTTTGCTACGCGTAAAATTTCGAACCCAGTTACGCAAGCTGGCATTATCTCCAAAGGCTTCCGCCAAGATCTCATGGGCGCCTGCTAACGCTGCCTCGGCATCCGGTACCGTTTCGGCATTCACAAACTGTTGCGCATGAGCGTCAATCCCGCTCGTTGGAAAACGCAGTAACCATGCGGCCAACGGTTCCAACCCAGCTTCTTTAGCAATCGTGGCTTTGGTACGCCGCTTTTGTTTATACGGCAAATACAAGTCTTCGACATCTTGCAACTTTTCGGCTGTATTAATGGCTTGCCTTAAAGCCGGCGTTAACTGCTGCTGTTCATCGATCAGCTTGATCACATCGGCTTTACGCGCGGTTAATGTTGCCAACCGATCATAGTTATCTTTAATATCACGAATTTCAACTTCATCTAAGTTACCCGTACGTTCCTTCCGATAACGGGCAATAAACGGCACCGTATTGCCTTCGTCCATCATACTAAGGACCGCTTTGATTTGTTGTGGTTTTAAGGTCGTCAAGGTTTGCTCAACGAGTTTAATAATTGCATTATCCATAATTTCACCCAATCTCTTTGGTTAAGCCGTTGTTGGCTAATCAACAACGACACTCTACTATAGTATACGCGCTTCCCATGATTTTTTTGCGAAAGAAAAGCGTAACGCCCCTGAATTGGGAGCGCTACGCTTTTGCTTAAAAAAGTTACATCACCATCGCCATAATGCGTTGCACATCATTGGACACATGGGTCATCGCCGTTTCTTGATCCTTTTCGGCTTGATTGAATGCGGCAACGTCAACGGTCGTATCTTCAATCTTCAGACTAGCCGTCATCGCAGCACACGCATCAACATATTTTTCATAAGCCGCAATCAAGTTACGGTGCTTTCCAATCAACCGCGCCGGAACCTGAGCTTTTTTCAAGTTGGCTAAGTTTGTTTGGTACTGTTCCGTGCCATCGGTGAATTCCATCTGAATATCGTTGAATTCGGCAGGCACCATCTTGGCCACCGCATCGTCATCAATCGCTTTACGCATCTTTTCAAACGATGGATTCATTTGTTCACCCATTTTTTCAGTCGTTTCGATGACTTTCGTTAAAACAGGCATATAAGTTGCCATACTAGCTTTTTTCATGAGTTGGTCTCTTTTCTATATAAGGTTGGTGGTTCAAATCGACTGTTCCTATTTTACCACCTTACGCTGAAAGAATTTAACAATTTCAACGATGATAACCATTGATAACGATGCCGCGAGAATAATCCCCCATTGGTATGCATCAAGTGGTGTCACGTGGAAAATACTGTTAAACCCAGGCACCACGACGGTCATTGCTAGTAACGCAAAGGCAATCACAATCGCCCAGTTAAAGAACTTGTTGCGGAACAAGCCAACCGTAAATAAGGATTGGTGAATCGACTTTGAGTTAAAGGCATGGAATAACTGAATCAAGCCTAACGTGATAAAGGCCATCGTCAAGGCATCCGCATGCGCTAAGCTTGCACTAGCATGCACTGGATACGTTAAGGCTAACCAGTAAACTAACAAGGTAATCCCACCTTCGAGTAAACCTTGATAGATAATACTTGAGAAGACGCCACCGGAGAAGAAGTTCGACTTCCGCCCACGTGGCTGATGCTTCATAATATTCTTTTCTGTCGGTTCCACACCTAACGCAATCGCTGGCAAGGTATCCGTCACTAAGTTAATCCATAAGATATGCACCGGCGCTAAGATTTGCCAGCCTAACATCGTCATCATGAACAAGGTTAAGACTTCTCCTAAGTTAGCGGATAGCAAGTATTGGATTGCCTTTTGAATATTGGCAAAGACTTTCCGACCCTCTTCAACCGCCACCACAATCGTCGCGAAGTTATCATCGGCTAAGACCATATCACTGGCCCCTTTGGAGACTTCGGTCCCAGTGATCCCCATCCCGATTCCGATATCAGCGGCTTTCAAGGCCGGCGCATCATTTACGCCATCACCCGTCATCGCCACAACTTTACCACGATGTTGCCAAGCATTGACGATTCGAACTTTATGCTCCGGTGCCACCCGCGCATATACCGAGTAATCACTAACTTTTTTGTCAAATTCCGCGTCACTCAGCTCATCTAGTTCGGCCCCAGTAATCACAGCGGCATCATCGCCAGCATCAATAATGCCTAACCGAACGGCAATCGCTTCCGCCGTATCGCGATGATCACCAGTAATCATTAATGGTCGAATCCCGGCTGATTTTGCTTCAATCACCGCTTGTTCAACTTCTGGTCGTTCCGGATCAATCATCCCGACCATCCCAGCAAAGACTAAGTCGGTTTCAACCGTTGCTGAGTCAACCGTAGTCGGCACGGCACTGATTTCTTTGTAAGCAAACATTAATACGCGCAATGCCTGCGTCGCTAACTCATGGTTAGTTGCTAAAATGGAATCACGTAATGCTTTAGTAATTGGCGTGACGTCACCGTTAATTTCAACTGCTGTAACGCGTTTTAACAGTTCATCCGGGGCCCCTTTAACCGCAACTAAAAACTTGCCATTAGTGAGCGGATGAATCGTTGACATTAATTTCCGTTCAGAATCAAACGGCACTTCGCTGACCCGTGGATAATTTTGTAATAACTGATCAACCGGATAGGCTTGGTCCAAGTTGTATTGAACTAACGCCGTTTCCGTTGGGTCACCGGCCAAACCATCGCTCATAATCTTAGTATCATTACTTAAAATCATGACTTGGGCTAGGTGACTATCCGTTGCTAAATGGGTTGGCTTAGCATCGACTAGTTCCTGGTTCACATAAAGCATTTCAACCGTCATCTTATTTTGGGTTAACGTCCCGGTCTTATCCGAAGCGATAATATCGGTACTCCCCAACGTTTCGACTGCGGGAAGTTTCCGTACTAACGCGTGGCGCTTCGCCATCCGCTGGGTACCTAAGGCTAAGGTAATTGTGACAATTGCCGGTAACCCTTCTGGAATCGCCGCAACCGCTAACGAGATCGCCGTCAACAGCATGTTGATCAAGCTTTCGCTGCCACGTACCATCCCGATTCCAAAGACGACTGCCGCAATGACTAAAATTAAAATCGTTAAGGATTTTCCTAATTGCGTTAAGTTCGCTTGCAATGGGGTGGTCGTTTCGTCGGCCGCTTCAATCATGCCGGCAATCCGGCCAACTTCAGTCTGCATCCCCGTGGCAACCACGATCCCTGTCCCGCGACCATACGTCACATTACTGTTCATATAAGCCATATTGACTCGGTCACCGATAGCTAAATCGCCAGCAGTCAAGGTTTCAGCTTGTTTCTCAACGGGAACTGACTCCCCAGTTAGCGCTGACTCTTCGACTTTTAATGACGCACTTTCAATTAAGCGCAAATCGGCGGGGACAATATCCCCAGCTTCAAGGGAAACGATATCCCCCGGAACTAGGTCATCACTTTTGACCGTCTGCAGCTGACCATCTCGTAAGACGGTAGCATCCGGCGCGGCCATTTCTTTTAACGCATTAATCGCTTCTTCGGCCTTGGCTTCTTGGAAGACCCCAAAGACCGCATTCAATACCACGACTAACAAAATGATGATGGCATCGACGGCTTCGCCAGTAAATGCCGCGATTAAAGCCGCGACGAGTAACACAATGATCATGAAGTCTTTAAACTGAGCGATAAACTTCTGTAATAACGACGTTGACTTTTGTTGATTCAACGCATTATGACCATACTGTTCTAACCGTTTGGCCGCCGCTGCTTGGCTCAGACCGTGTTCATCTGTCTGCAATTCTTGATAAATTGCGGGTAACGCTTGTTGGTACTTAGGTGTTACTTTCGACATAAGATTTCCTCCTCGCATCTGAGCCTCATCTTCTAAAAATAGAAAATGAGACCCATGTATGCACGCAAAAGTTGTGAACATACATAAGTCTCACTATTTAAGACAATACCGGATTGGTTTCTTGTTGACGATAATTGCCGCAGTTAACCTGCTAGTTACTCCCTTATGATTGTACCGTTAGTATAACGGATAACGGAATTACTGTCTACTAATACTGTTTCCTAACTACTTGATAGGCTAGTTATTTCAAGCTGAAACTAGCCGCTCTAGTTGGCGCAGCTTTAGCATGAAAACGCTCTGTTGACCACTTTTGGGCTACAAATCTGTCCACCACTTCAACAGCGGACGGCCAAGTACCAAAAGATCCACTACCATTCCTCTAAACGGAGCTGGTAGTGGATCAGTTATCAAGCAACTTTATTTCCAAAAATCATCAAAAACATTAATTGCGGCATGGCGTTTATGCGCCGTCTTCAAATACCAAGCTTCGATCTTTTCAGCGGCCTTTTCATCGATGTCCTTACCTTCCAGGTAGTCATCGATATCATCGTAATGCACGCCTAACGCGACTTCGTCTGGTAATGCCGGGCGATCATCTTCCAAGTCAGCAGTTGGCACTTTTTTGTATAGATGTTCCGGCGCGTCTAAAGTCGCTAACATCGCGCGACCTTGACGCTTATTCAACCGGTATAATGGCACGATATCTGCACCACCGTCACCATATTTGGTATAAAACCCAGTGACAGCTTCCGCAGCATGGTCGGTTCCTACAACCGCACCATGGCGTTCGCCGGCGATGCCGTATTGCACGATCATCCGTTGACGCGCCTTGATGTTGCCCTTATTAAAATCATGAATGGTGAGGCCAGTTGCTTCTAAAGCCGCAACCATGGCATCGGTTGGGCCTTGAATATCCACGCGGTCAGTTTCATCAGCTTGCATGAACGCAATCGCATCCATCGCATCCGCTTCATCCGCCTGATCACCATATGGCAACCGCACAGCGATGAATTGATAGTCATCATCACCCGTTTCAGCGCGCATTTCAGTGATAGCTAATTCCGTTAACTTGCCAGCTAACGTGGAGTCTTGCCCGCCAGAAATGCCTAATACGTACGTTTTTAAAAAGGGGTTCTTCTTTAAGTAAGCCTTTAAAAAGTCGATACTCCGGCGAATTTCAGTTTTGGAGTCGATGCTAGGTGCTACGTGTAGTGCCTTGATAATTTCAGTTTGTAATGGCCGCATTGGTCAAAATGCCTCCTAATAATCCTTCTTACTTACCCAATCACGAACGGAATGGATAATGTTCATTTTATGATCGTACAGTTTTTGTGATAAATCAACCGGGTAATCTTGTGGATTCAAGTCCCGCTTGTATTCATCCCAAAGTGATTCCAAACTATCATGCGCGTATTGTTTGATTTCGTCAATCGCCGGCAGGTCATAAACTTGCTTGCCTTGATCATAAATGGTCGTCAAGACTGGGCGCGCATCAAAATCACTGACCGTTTTATTAATATACGTGAAGCTCGGATGGAACATATAGATTGATTCTTCATTGCGCGGATCTTCATCATATAGGGTAATATAATCCCCTTCAGACTTAGCATCCGCCCGTTTCGTGATCCGCCAGACTTGTTTGCGCCCTGGTGTCGACACTTTTTCGGCGTTATTGGAAAGCTTGATCGTATCGACCATCTTATGATTATCGTCTTCAATCGAAACCATCTTATAAACCGCACCCAGAGCTGGTTGGTCAAAAGCAGTGATCAGCTTCGTCCCAACACCCCAAACACTGATTTTAGCGCCTTGCATCTTCAAATTTTGAATCGTTTTTTCGTCTAAATCATTCGATGCATAAATCTTGGCATCTGGAAAACCAGCTTCGTCTAATTGTTCACGCACCCGCTTCGAAAGATAGGCCATATCACCACTATCAATGCGGACACCTTGGAAATTAATCTTGTCGCCCATTTCTTTTGCCACTTTAATCGCACTCGGCACCCCACTACGCAAGGTGTCATAAGTGTCGACTAAGAAGACACAATCATGATGAGTCTGGGCATAGGCCATAAAGGCTTGATAATCATTCCGATATGTTTGGACCAACGCATGCGCATGGGTGCCGCTAATCGGAATACCAAAGATCTTGCCGGCCCGCACATTACTAGTGGCGTCAAAGCCGCCAATATAAGCGGCCCGGGTGCCCCAGATAGCGGCGTCTAATTCTTGTGCACGCCGCGTCCCAAATTCTAGTAACCCATCTTCGCCGACAACGGATTTGATCCGAGCCGCCTTGGTGGCAATCAACGTTTGGTAGTTGATAATATTGAGGAGCGCCGTTTCGATCAGTTGACAGGTCGCCAATGACCCTTCAACTTGCATCAACGGTTCGTTATTAAAGACGAGGTCACCTTCGCGGGCTGACCGAATCGTGGCATCGAACTTAAAATGCCGCAAATAATCTAAAAAGCCTTCCGAATAGTCTTGCGATTCACGTAAATACGCGATATCACTATCCGTAAAGTGCAGATTATTGATATAATTAACTACTCGCTCGAGACCAGCAAAAATGGCATAACCATTTTGGAATGGCATTTTGCGGAAAAAGACTTCGAAGACCGCATGTTTGTTATGAATCCCCTGTTCCCAATAAGTTTGCATCATGTTGATCTGATAAGCATCCGTATGCAAGGTTAAACTATCATCCGGATAGATTTGAGTCATGAGTTTTGTTCTCCATTTCGTATTTGTGAACGTTACATTCAACTAGGTTATGCCTATTCTATCATTTTTCTAGGCGCGATTGAATGTAGGTACTTGAAAAAATACAAAAAAGTAACTTTTACCTAAAATTAACGATTAATTTCTGAAAGTGAGGCCGCTTATGCCAGCACCATTTACCACCGTTAACATTCTCGACGTCCCGTTTATCAAGACAACTAACACCGCGTTCTTGCAACAACTGCAGACGGATATTTTGGCCCATCGCAATCGTTTTGTGATTACCGCCAATCCAGAAATTCTAATGTATGCCCGTGAACACCCCGACTATCAACGTGTGTTGACGCAAGCCGACTACATTACTCCGGATGGCATCGGCGTCATTCAAGGGGCTCAGATTCTAGGCACGCCGTTGCCAGAACGGATCACCGGCTATGATACCCTGCTTAGCTTACTGACTTGGGGCGCGCAACATCGCCAACGCATCTTTCTACTGGGCGCCAAGCCAGCCGTTTTAAAGGCCGTTGTCGCTAAAGTTAAGGCAACGTATCCCAACCTCGTCATTGCGGGCGCACTAGACGGCTACTTTGATGATGAAGCCGCCGTCGTTGACCAACTAGTGGCTGCAAAGCCTGATATGATCTTTATCGCAACTGGTTTTCCCAAGCAAGAATTTTTTATTGCTAAGTACCGTCACCGCGTTGATGGCCTCTGGATGGGTGTCGGCGGTAGTTTTGACGTCCTCGCAGGAGCCGTTAAGCGAGCACCACAATTCTGGCAACGCCACCATATTGAATGGCTGTATCGGTTAATTCAAGAACCAAGTCGCTTTAAGCGGATGTTAGTCTTGCCGCGGTATTTACAACTGGTTAAAAAGATTGCCAAGCAGCAAGGCTAAAAAACGACTAAGCTATCAGGCAAGCTGCCTTGATAGCTTAGTCGTTTTTTAAACCAAGAAAATATTAATCACCGTAATTAGCCAATTATTAAGCACATGGCCAAACATCGCAGTACCTAAATTATTTGTCTTAATCGTCAGCCATGATAATACACAACCAGTAACGAAAACGCCAATTAAATTAGCGCCACTATACCCGTGGGAAAATGCAAAAATCAAATTAGTTACCGTCACCGCTAATCCCATGTTGAACTGCCGACTGAAAAAGTTTTGAACAATCCCTCTAAAGAAAAGTTCTTCCATGATAGGACTAACAACATTTGTACAAATCAACGTGACCAATCCTAATCGACCTTTAATTAGCGCAATCAGCTCGCTACTTTCAGTCTCTGGACTACTAGCCCCAAAATACGCTAGCAACATCATGACAAAGATTGATAACATTATACCTAAGGCAGCCAACAACATTGTCTTTATTGCTGGCCACTGCATTACCACTGTCATATTCTTTTGATACACTGACCACAAAACCTTAAAGGTAACTATTGTTAGAACAACTAAGGACAACCAATGCCAAAATGAATTAACATTTTGAGTACTTTCACCCCACCAATCCCAATAACCAACTGCGAGCATCGGCAACTGCATTACCATCAAGAGTCCCAATCCGATGACGATTTGGCCACCAAGTCTCAATCCCTTAATTATCATTATTGCTATATAGATTACTCATTTTTATCGACCCCGTTTTTTCCGACTTTTATGTTTAGCACCACTTAGGCCGTCAACTAGTCCCCAAATAAGATCCCGAGTTGCTGACCAACCAGGGATTGGCAAACTAATCTTTCCACCCCTTGTTTGAGCCAATTTATCGTCATTTAAAATAGGGTACAAGCCTAATTTATTATTCATTACAATCCCCCATTTAAATCCATGCGTCCCTACCAAATTTCAATCCTGCACGAACAAATTTACGAATACCTCGCCCAACACCATATGCAAAATTATAATCATATTGACTGCCGCCAGTGACCTTTTCAGCATCGGCATCAGTCAAATCAAGATAATTCTTAAAGATAACATTTAACTTCAATTTTATTTCCCCCTTTCCTCTCAATTGTACTGACGCTATTGCAACCTGGATTAAAATATTTATTATCGTTCATATTTTAGCTTTTTCCGTACCATGACAAGTTTCATCGGTGTTTTTAACTCGTAACCAAACTGTTTTAGCTGCGTATTTCAGTTATTACCCAGTTCTAGAATTGTTCTTCATCTTTGTTCACTTGCCATACAAAACTTCTTCTAAATAACTGGTGCCGCGAACAGGCTAAACTGAAGTCACCTAATAGGCGAGGAAGTGACTCAAAATGGGTGCTTTTCTACTAGTCGCCGTCTTTTTGATTCTCTGTTTACCAAATCATTGGGAAGATCATTTAATCTTACGGTTTGGCAATTACCGGTATTTAATCTTCTTACCAATTTATCTGG
Organism: Lactiplantibacillus songbeiensis; assembly: GCF_005405125.1. Taxonomy (GTDB): domain Bacteria; phylum Bacillota; class Bacilli; order Lactobacillales; family Lactobacillaceae; genus Lactiplantibacillus; species Lactiplantibacillus songbeiensis. The sequence goes on along the minus strand of NZ_BJDL01000028.1, from coordinate 8,131 downwards.
TGCTATTAACAGCAGTCTGGTGGACAAATACGTTATTAGTGCCGTTAACAGCGATTTTGTTCATCTTGGCAACTTGGCTAGATCTTCATCGGGCAGCCCAACTGCATCATCATCGGCCAGAATAAGGCGACAAAGAAGGTCCACGTAACCCCTTTTTCGGAGTTACGTGGACCTTCTTTTTTTTGGCATTCGACAAGCTAGGCTTACCGAACCCGTTTATTTTTCTAAATAAAATTCAAACCGATTGCCAACATACTGCGTCCGCACGTATTCAAACGGATCGCCCGTCTGTAAGTACGAAATCTGTCGTAACCGCAATAACGCATCGCCACGACGGACGGATAAATATTCAGCAATCCGCTCTGAAGCAGACATCGCTGAAACCGTTTGTTGGGCTTTGCCAGGGACTAAGCCGGCTTTTTCTTCCAACGCTCGATATAGCGAACTAGTCACTTCATCTTTGGTAAATTGCTTAACTAACCGTTCAGGAACGGTGGCGACTTCAAAACAAATCGGCACATCATCCCCGTAGCGAATCCGTTCCATCCGTAAGACTTGTTCGTTAGGCTTTAGTGACAACTTTTCACTTTCAGAAAGTGACGGACTCGTCACATGATAGGAAATCGTTTTGCTTGACGGAACTTTTCCTTGGGCCAGCATTAAATCAGTAAAGCTGGTCACCCCAGACATCTTTTCTTGGACTTTTTGATTGGCCACAAAGGTGCCGGCGCCGACTCGCCGCTCTAGTATCCCTTCATCAACCAACGTTTGAATCGCTTGGCGTAACGTCATCCGACTCACATCAAATTGACCAGCTAGCTCGCGTTCAGATGGAATCCGATCGCCGACTGCCCACCGACCCGCTTCAATGGCTTGTTTAATTTGGTTATGAATTTGAATATAAATTGGCGAACTCATTGGTACTCATCCCTTACTAATAATTATTTGTTTTCAGCTTTTTTACCGTAACTGTAAGTCGCAACTAAGTCTTGGTCAGCATCTAAGACGTTAATATCAGCGTCTTTGCCAGCTTCCAAAGTCCCTTTGCTAGTTAACCCAAATTCACGGGCTTGGTTGACTGAAGACATCTTAACTGCTTCAAAAATGCCACAACCAGTGAACTTCTGCACGTTCTTAAAGGCATTGATATAAGTTAACACGGAACCAGCTAAGTTACCAGCTTCGAGCCGGGCTTGGCCGTCTTTAACAATCACTTTTTGACCACCTAATTCACTAATGCCATCGGGTTCACCCTTAGCACGCATCGAATCAGTAACTAATTCGATGCGATCCGCACCTTTTTGTTCATAGGCTAACTTGATCATGTCTGGGACAATATGGAAGCCGTCACAGATCAATTCACAGGTCATATTGTTTTCCAACATCGCATGGCCAGTCACACCTGGTTCACGGTGCTTGAATTCACGTTGCGCATTGTATAAATGAGTAACGTGGGTCGCTTTACTTGCTAATAATTGTTCCCGAGTCGCATTACTGTGACCAACTGAAGGCACAATACCATTTTCTAGGCAATACTTTTCAAATTCACGCGAACCAGGATCTTCAGGAGCATAAGTAATTAATTTAACGCGGCCACCAGACAATTTGTTCCAGTTGTCTAATAAAGCAACGTTTGGATTCTTGATATACTTTTCAGGTTGGGCGCCTTTAAAGGTTGCTGAAATGAAAGGTCCTTCCAAATGAACCCCTTGAATAACTGGATTTTCTTGGGCCGCTTTGTTGATTCCGGCCATTGAATGATCCAAGTTTTCATTAGATTGGGTCATCGTGGTACAGAAGTATGACGTAATCCCTTCACGGGCCACCATATCGTTGACCATTTCGTTAATTTCAGCTGGATTACCATCCATTGAATCAAAACTATAACCACCGTGGCTATGCACATCGATAAAGCCGGGGACAATTGTCTTCCCGCTGACAAATTCGATATCGTCGTCTGGTTCAGCGACATAGTCATCCATTGGACCAACCGCTTCAATTTCTTTACCAAACCGGATGTAACCGTCGTCGATCTTTTCTAGACCAGTATAGATGATGGCATGTTTTAATACTTTGCTCATGAACAAATTCCTCCTTGGATTTACTGGTTATATTATAATCGGTATAGACCAAAAATGCAAGCTGGAAAGCATGCGAGGATCGCCGGGGTGCTTTCGAGCATTGTCTAGCTAACCAATGATACCGGTGACTTTCCGGTATGGTTGGTTAGCGTAACAAGCGGAATCATCAACGCGTTTTGGCAAATAATCCCCTTAAGCGTCACCCAATTCTTTAGCAATCGTGGCATCAATCCCTTTAACCACCGAAGTCATAAAGCCAGCCTCCTCCATCGCCAATAATCCAGCGACCGTGGTCCCACCTGGTGAAGAAACTTGATCAATTAGGTCAAACGGAATCTTGTCTGAGGCCAAGACCATCTTGGCACTCCCTAGCGTTGCTTGTGCTGCAATTTTAGTTGCCGTTGCCTTATCCAAACCATGTTTAACCCCGGCTCGGGCCATCGCATCAATAAAGAAGTAAACGTAGGCTGGCGAGCTTCCGGCTAGCGCAGAAAAAGTACTAAAATCTCTTTCGGCTACTTCACTCGTTTCACCGATTGCATCAAATAATTTTTGGCCAGCTGCATACTGATCAGCCGTCAACGCATCGTTACCAATCAGCGCCGTCATCCCAGCCCCAATCGCGACGTTCACATTTGGCATAATCCGTAAGATTGGCAATTCGCCAACGACATCAGCATAATCGGCTAAATCAATTCCCGATACCATCGTAATGACCCATTTACCGGCTGTTAATGCCGATTGCACGCTCTTCAAGACGTGGAGGGCAATATTAGGCTTAACTGCCAAAACAATCACGTCAGCGGCTTCTGCCACCGCCAGATTTGAGGCCACTGCATGCAGTCCATTTGCTTGCGCGTACAGTTCATAGCTTGCCTGATGCGCACTGTGAATGTAGAAGTCAGTTGGGGCGACCGTCTTCGTCTTTAACCAACCATCAATAATCGCGCGGCCCATATTGCCGGCACCGATAAATCCAATTTTCATTTTCTCAAACTCCTTCAATTATGTCAGTCAAAAATAAGCTATCCTTACTATACCAATTCTAGAATTAAAATGCCTTGATAATGGCATAATTTCACCGATTTCCCGCCAAATCGCGTATGATTGAGTTAATAATTCAATATTGTGAGGTTTAGAATGATGACATTTACCTTTGCACCCGCTGAAATAACCGATTTACCCGAAATCATGACGATTGAACGGGCCGGCTTTACACCAGCCGAAGCAGCCAGTGACGCTAGCATGGCACAACGGATTGCCCAAATCAGTGACACGTTTATTGTCGCTAAAGACGACCACGGCTACGTCGCCGGTTATATCGTTGGCCCAGCTTCCGATAGTCGCTACATTACCGATGATTTATTTGCGACAGTGACGCCAAATGTGACTACTGCCAAATACCAAACTGTTTTAAGCCTGGCAGTCGCTCCTGAGACACAAGGAAGTGGCTTGGGCAGCCAATTGTTGGCTCACTTTGCAACCATCGCCAAAGCAGCCCATCGTCGTGGCATCACCCTGACTTGTTTGAAGCGACTGGTTCCTTTCTATGAAAAGAATGGCTATACGAACGAAGGTCAGGCTGAATCTGAACATGCTGGTGAGATTTGGTACAACATGGTTAAATTGTTCTAAGTATTCAAAAATCGCACTTATCGTTGATTATCGATAAGTGCGATTTTTATTCGATACGCCCGTTGTATCAATAAAAATCTGTTAGCAAAAAGACAAGTTACTCATTTCGCTAATATTAATATTAATCCAAAACCAACGCATGAAGATACAAAAAAACAGCCACCGGAGTGACTGCTCGTTAGTTGGGCTAGCTGGGTTCGAACCAGCGCATGACAGGATCAAAACCTGTTGCCTTACCACTTGGCTATAGCCCAATGATGAAATGGAGGGGAGTGGATTCGAACCACCGAACCCGAAGGAGCGGATTTACAGTCCGCCGCGTTTAGCCAGACTTCGCTACCCCTCCGTGAATCATTCAACTATATTAGAATACAAAATTTTGAATAAAAAATCAACCCTTTTTTCGAAATTATTTGAATTTTTTTGATAAATCTTCGGGTAAATCCAATAAAAACGTTTCCAATCGCCATTCAGCCATGAAATTATCGGTTCGCCACTCATTTAGTCGTTTACGACCATAGCCCACAGCCTGATCATAATACATCGTCCCATTATAATCACGTGGTGCCGGATGCAGATGCAAGTGACCAAATAACACATGGCTAACTTGATATTGCTCTGCTAACGCACCTAACCGTGGCGTCCCCATCAAAGCCCGAGCCATCTCCCAAAAGTGATGTCCCCGCCCTAACGGAATAAAATCAGCCCGTGGTACAAAATGCGTCATCAAGATTACTTGCTTATGTGCCGCCTGTGCGCGTTGTAATTGCGCAGTAACTTGATCCAACATCAATTGTGCCCGTTCTGGGTCACTCAGCGGCTGTTTAATCGACCGATCAATCCAATAGGCATATTTCCACTGTGCCAGATCTCGCGCCGTCACACCCGGTAAATTAGCCGCATATTGATAATCATACCAGCCGTTATGGCCAATAATCCGCCAATCAGTCTGTGGAATATCAATAAACCGATTATGAAGATACCCGTCAAAGCCCCCTGCTTCCAGCTCATCAAAGCTAACGCCATTCACCATGTCATGATTACCCGCTATCCATAAGACATGCGTTTGAGCGCCCAGAAGTGCCTGCAGATCAACCACATATTGCTGACTACGTTGAAAATCATTGAATAAGTCGCCCGCGATTAAATACCACTGAACGTGTTGTTGTGCTAAATACGCAGCTTGTTGCACCATCATTTCATGCGCGTCCAAGCGATTAACATCAAAATGATTGTCACTGCTAAATGCCACTCGCACCATGCTGATCACTCCCCCATTTTAACCAAAATAAAAAGGCACGCTACCTTTACGATAACATACCTTCAAGCTTTAACGTTTATCGAACACCTTGCATGGCTTTTTTAATCGTCGGTACCATCATGAAGAGGATAACCCCTAAGAGGACACTGACAATCCCAATTGATGCAAAGTAAGGGACTTCAGTCTTGGTTGAGTAGAAACGCACTAATTGCGCGTTTAACGCACTACCAGCCGAATCAGCTAGGAACCACATACTCATCATCTGTGACGCGAAGGCTTTTGGTGCCAATTTAGTCGTCACTGATAAGCCAATTGGTGAAATCAACATTTCCGCAATTTCAACGACAGCCCAGCTACCGACCAACCACATTGGGCTGACCTTGCCAGCAGTCCCAAAGAAGAATCCAGGCATCGCCATAATTAAGTATGACGCCCCAGCAAAGACCAATCCAACCGCAAATTTAGCTGGTGAACTTGGTTGCTTCTTGCCCCACTTCGTCCAAAGGAAGACAAATGGTGTGGTGTAAATCATAATGAACAATGGATTCAAGATTTGGAAATCAGAGGCTGCCAAATGCATGCCTAAGAAATTCAAGTTGGTCCGATCAGCCGCAAACAAGGCCAAAACAGCTGAACCTTGTTCTTCAATTGCCCAGAATAAGGCTGCGGCGATAAATAATGGAATATAAGCCCGTACCCGTGACCGTTCTTGGGCGTTGGTCTTATCAGAAGTTAACATCAAAGTAAAGTAAGCGATTGGTGTCAAAATAACAAGGACACTGATCAACGTAATAATATTAGGTAACGTCAACGCATGCATTAATTGCATTAAGAGTAAGACTAAGCCTAAACCAATGATCCCGATAATCACACGCCGCATAACTTTACTTAAGTCACCCGGTTCCAAAGGATCAGTTGGATATAGACTAGCGGTACTTAAGTTCTTTTTACCATCAAAGTAGTATTGTAATAACCCAAAGAACATCCCAATCGCAGCTAAAGAGAAGCCCAAATGGAAGTTAACACCTAAGCCGATACGACCAACTAAGACGGGGGCTACTAAGGACCCCAAGTTAATCCCAAAGACAAAGATACTAAACCCAGCATCACGCCGAGTATCTTCTTCAGTATATAATTGACCAACCATGTCGGAAACGTTAGGTTTAAGTAACCCAGTCCCAATCACAATCAACGCAATCGACACGAATAAGGCACTTACCCCAAAAGGTGTTGATAACACGATATGGCCGACCATGATGAAAATCCCACCAATGAAGACGGTCTTCCGACTACCCCAAACTCGGTCAGATAAAAAGCCACCGAGCACACTGGAAACATAGACCAGCGCTGAATAAATTGACATAATTGAAGCAGCAGTTACTTGATCAAACCCAAGACCGCCTTTAGCAACACTGTAGTACATGTAGAAAATTAACAGTGCGCGCATTCCGTAATAACTGAACCGTTCCCACATTTCAGTGAAGAACAATGTTCGTAAGCCACGTGGTTGGCCGAAGAACGAATGGTCCAGCTTTTGTTCTTTATCCAATTGAATTTCCTCCAAACTGCATCTAACAGATCATCTTCGTTTAAAAGTAACAAAACTTGTTTCTTAATTAAACATAATAATTATTATACTAGCCTTAATCTTATTCAACAACGTCTTTAACCGACTTCTAATTTATACACCATAAAGCTATTATTTTCTCATTTTAATAAATTAAACAAAAATAGCGTTAGCTCGCCAAAAACTAACTACCATTGGACATGTAACCGGTTTTATGAATATTATAATGACATCAATTTCTAATTTGTTTTTGGCTAGTAATTATTCGGTGGCGCCGACGTTAGATGTTTATTAAGAACTTAAAAAGAAAATCTTTCTTCTGCTAGTTGTCATATCGTTAGCTACGATGACGTTGATATCCCCTTATCATCCGTAGCACTCCGCTTCTGATTAGAAGTTTGCAATTATTATAAACAACAATACCAGACCGAAAACGTTCTCATTACCAAGCACTCCCCTTATTAAATACGATCAGAGGGATTACCGAATTGAAAGCAGTTATTGAAACGACACTACAAGATTTAAATACGAATGGTAAGGCTTATTTGGGCAATGATAGCTAACAGTTTTTGAATTCGAGAATCACCGCAGCTTCTTCTGGTTTTGATGACGAACTGATAATTAATCCCAAAGACGCCTGTAACTTAAACCGCTATCTTGCTTAACGTCCAAAGTCAGCATCACAATCAAGCAAATGCCCTTACTAGTCCCAGATCACAATCTTTTTAAAGACTCATGTGGGCGCTCCTAATAGATTGCTTAAGTCTTCGTATTCTCTATTCACACTTAATTTGGCAGCTACCATGGTACTCCGAAATAAATATTGACTACGCGCTTGGTACTGGTTGAAATCGCCGCCTGAAAATTGGTTCTTAAAATATCGGAACGCCAAGGTCGAGAAAAACACTCGCACTAGAGCCAACAATACGACTGAGCATTTTAGCAAGCAACCTTTCGGCTAAGTGACTAGACTACAAATAATCAATCGTTAATGCTTTAATACCGGTTATTTAACGTCGAATAGGCCATAATTGACCCAGTGGTGCCATTTATCTTGGTCAGTGATTTTCTGACTTAGATAAAGGCTGGCTTAGAAGACCACGCATCATTGGTTTCCAAATGCAGCCACCATTTCCAGCTGATTCTGGGCCAACCAAAGTGGTCATTAATTCAACTAGCACCGAACATATTTGACCGTACAATAAAAGCAGCTACCATCAACTTTACAATTGATGATAACTGCTACTTAATAATTTCTATTTTTCAGTTCAGCGGTAAAGAAAAAGGCGAGATAACATCTCACCCTCCTAAGTGCCGGCTACCAGAGTCGAACTGATGACCCTCGGTTTACGATACCGATGCTCTACCAACTGAGCTAAGCCGGCATTATGATATAAAAAAGATGTCAACACCGTGGGGGCTAACATCTGTCACTCCGACAGGCGGGCTCGAACCGTCGACATCTTGATTAACAGTCAAGCGCTCTACCAACTGAGCTATGTCGGAATATTCGCATGGCAACGTCCTACCCTCGCAGGGAGCGATCCCCCAACTACTCTCGGCGCTAAGAAGCTTGACTTCTGTGTT
>NZ_BJDL01000027.1 GCF_005405125.1 Lactiplantibacillus songbeiensis | reverse complement strand
GTGGTCTGCTCGGACTTAGGCCAAGGCCAATTTTGAAGACCGCCCTTTGGCTTCAAAATGGCCCATGGCGTTCCAGCGTTTTAGGAACCAACCGGCAGGCGACAATTTCAACTAGCACCAAGCGTAAATCAGTGTAAATTTAATGAATAGTTACGGTAATAGTTAAGTAAAGTGCATCATGAATTGATACTGATCTCTTTTCATTATTTAGTTGTTAGTGGACCGTCTTGAATTAACTGCTGTTTTTGTTGCAAGTTACTGAGATGTTGTTGGAAGTGTTGCGCATACATGACTGAGAATAGGGTATCTAATAAGTATTCAAAGGCTGTTTGGGAGGCAAAGGTCCCAATCTTAGCAAAGCCGTTTTCCGATTGTAAGGAGATTAGGTGTTGCGAACTCAGTGGAATCAGTGGGGCGTCGGCGTTTCCCGTAATGACGAGGCATGGAATCTGCTGGTCATGAAAGTACGTTGCGAATTGTTGATGGACTTTGGTGGTGCCAGCGTATGAGATAAATAGGGCACAATCACGTGACGTTAAGTTGGCAGCGTTCCACGCGTCATCGGCGTATTCTTCTGCAATAATTGCAAATTTATTGATTTTGATGAGTTTGTTTTGAAAGCTACGGGCGCGTAACTGAGAATCACCTTGCGAGAAGATAAAAATCCGTTCAGCTTGATCTAGTGTTTGCGCCATCGCAGTTAGTGTTGTTGTATCCAGTTGGTCAAAGGAACGCTGGACGGTTGTGACTGTTAGATCCGCCATTTTCTTTGCAATGGCTTGCGGATCATCATCAGCGGCAAAGGGAAAGTTCGCATCAACCTCAGTCACCGTACGGGCTTGTGCCACGGCCGCGGTGGTCAGTGCTTGTTGAAAGTCACGAAAGCCGCGATAACCTAACTTTTGCGCGAGGCGAATAATTGCAGAATGCGACGTATAGGTGGCGGTCGCAAGATCTTTTAAGTACATCGACTTAGCTGTATCCAGATGTTGTAATAAGTAACTGGCAATTCGGGTTTCAGTTGTGGTAAAGTCGGCGGTTTGTTTGAGTTGATCTAATATCAGCATGAGAGTCCTCCTTGAAGCAAGTTTCGGTTTAGTATAAGTGAAAATACAGCGTCAAGCTATTCTAACCCCAGTAAACGGCATCTGGACGGTAAAACGAGGGCTAATAGGCTTGATTGAAAAATAAATCGATAAATTTGTTAAAAATTGCAACATTGTGCTTGACCTGGGACCGGTTTCATAACTTAATGTATAGACATTCTTAAAGAAATGGACCGTTCCAGACTGGTGATTGAGTCAGCGGTTACATTAAGCAGTGCAACGCGGCCTATCTAACGGTACAATATGGAAGATAGGAGTGGGAGCAGAAATGACAAATATTCATGACATTGCCCGGTTATCCGGTTATTCAGTTTCAACCGTTTCACGGGTGATCAATCATCAAAAATATGTGGCCGATGAGAAGCGGGCTAAGGTGGAAGCCATCATGCGACAACTGGATTACGTGCCCAATCGCGTTGCTCGTGACCTGAGTAACGGTCAGACGAAGACGATTGGGGTCGTGATGCCGTACGCGAACCACCCGTATTTTGCCCGGATTATTGACGGGTTAGTCAGTGCCGCGTTTGCAGCCGGGTACAAGATTACGTTATTACCAACCAATTATGATCTGACAATCGAACGGCGGTATCTAGATCAGCTTCGTAGTAAAGCCTACGATGCGTTGATCTTTACATCGCGTAGCAGTTCGTTAGAGACGTTGGAAAAATATCGTAAATATGGCCAGATCGTCTTATGTGAAGATCCCGGTGACGACCGGCCCTTAGCGGCAGCTTATACTGACCGTGAAGCCTCATATGTGAATGTCTTGCAATGGGCGCAACAGCACGGCTTTGAAAAAATGGGTGTTGTGCTCAGTCGTAACAACGTTATCAGTGCCAGCACACGGGTGACGCGCAGTGCGTATCAACAAGTCTATGGCAAGCTTGACTCACAGCACTTATTTGTTGGTGCGGTCACCTATGAAGACGGTTACCGCGCGGGTGAATACTTTGCGCATCTCCAACCGGGAGTCGATGCGGTCTTTACCAATGGTGACGATATTGGGGCCGGGGTCCAACAATATTATTTGGATCATCGGTTAGCGCCAATTCCCACGATTGGTCAGGAAAATTTATTATCTAGCAGATTACTTAAGTTTTCAACGATTGATCACCATTTAGAAGCTCTAGGAACAGCGGCGTTCAAGTTGGCGACGGGCCAAACGACGACGCATGAGTTAATCAAATCAGAATTTATTAGGCGGTAATAATATGGTAGCAAGATTAGCGGTTTTCGATATTGATAATACTTTGTTGGCGCGCAACAAGCAGTTATTGCACAGCACCATTACGAGTATTCAAAAGTTAAAGCAACAAAAAATCAACGTGGCGATTGCGACTGGCCGGAATTTACGGCTAGCACGGCCGATTATTAAGGCGTTAGATTTACAAGATTTTATTCTTTGTAACGGCTCAGCGGCGTTTGCTCATAAGCAACAAGTACATCAACAAACGCTGACTCAAGCCAATGTCGCCGCTTTAGTAAAAGCCGCCGATGAGCAACAAGTTGATATGATTTTTGAATCTTTAGATGGGTTGCATGCGCATACCCAACCAAGTCAATCAACGCTGCAAGTCTTGCATGACTTTCGAGCACCACTCCCAGATTATGCGCCGGATTATTATTTAAATCATCCGATTTATCAAGCGATGATGTTTTATCGCCCTGAAGTGGATGCCAAGCTCCCGCATGCTGATGAGTTTTCGTTCGTGCGCTTCGCACAAAATGGCGTCGATGTGATTCCACGTGTCGGTTCTAAAGCGGAAGGGGTTGCTAAGTTAGCCGCTCAACTGCATGTTGACGGTAAAGATATTGTGGCGTTTGGTGATAACGATAATGATCGTGAAATGTTACGTAGCGCGGGCATTGGGATTGCGATGGGCAATGCCGAGCCAGCCATTCAAGCTTGTGCGAACTTAACTACGACGGATTGTGATCATGATGGCATTCAAAATGGATTGAAAGCAATTGGCTGGATTTAAAACTGAAACGCCGAAACGATTGTCGATAATGGCAGTCGTTTTTTTTCTGGTCATTAAGATAATTAGGTCATCAATTTTAGTCGTTATGGAGATTAATTTGAATAATACGCTTGGTGCTGGTTGGATTAAATTGTCACTCTAGTTGGGCCAGAATCGGCTGGAACGTGGTGGCCGCGTTTGGAAGCCAAAGGGCGGTCTTCCAAGCCGGGCTTTGACTAACCCGGAAAAGCCACCGGCTAAGTCAAACGACACCACTGAGCCCATTCTGGCCCGCCCGGCGTTAATTAACGGGAATTAATGACTATTTATTGTCGACCACAAATTTAGCTGAGCGGTCGGTTCCTAAAATGCTCAGCTGTGTCGTTGGCCCATGGCGTTTCAGCGTTTTAGGAACCAACCGGCAGGCGGCAATTTCAACCAGCACCAAGCGTATGCACAATAGTTAAAACCGCGTCCCTTCAGGCAATCATTCGTCTGAGGGGCCGCGGTTAATTTTAGATGATTAGTTTTGTTTGAATAAGTCGGTTAAGTAGGTCATGAAGGTCTTCAGATAGCGATCGGTATCCACCGTCAAGGCGACGGTGACGTTCGGATTAGCATCGGTCAATCGAGCGGGGTCACCGATTGTCCGCCCATAATCTTCACCACTCGCTTGCACGAACATGTTCAACTTCAACGTTGAGACGAAGCTAGGGTCTAACGCCACGCCGACTGCTAATGGATCATGTAAAGCACAGCCATGCAAGTGTGGGCTAGTGACCTTATAAGCGTCGATGTAGTAATCAACAATGTCAGCAAACTTTTCGCCAGCAGTCGTCTTTAAGTCACGCCATTGGCCAGTTTCCTTAGTGGTCAATAAAGTCCGCAAGGTGACATCTAAGCCGACCATCGTTAAGTTGATCTTGCTAGTGAAGACGGCGTTAGCGGCTTCGGCATCTTGGTTGATGTTGGCTTCTGCAAAATGACTCACGTTCCCAGGAACGGTCAAGGCACCGCCCATAATCGTGACATTACCAATTGTCGAGGCAATATCGGGGGCCTTCTTGATAGCGGCGGCCAAGTTGGTTAATGGGCCAGTTGGCACTAACGTTAAGTCAGAACCATATTGGTGCACGGCATCGATTAAGAAGTCTACCCCAGATTGTTGTTCTGGTTGGCGTTTTGGTTCAGGTAATTGGACTTCGCCAATTCCGTTGACGCCGTGAATCTGTGCTGAAATTGCCATCACGTCAAAGTGTTCCGTTGTGCTAGAATGTGGTTCCCCAACAAAGACTGGTACATCGGTTGCTCCGAGTAATTCCAAAATTTGTAAACTGTTATGAGCCGCTTGTTCCACGACGACGTTCCCATATGAACTAATAATCCCAATTAAATCAACATCGGGGGCTCCGACTGCATAGGCGATTGCCATTGCATCGTCAATCCCAGTATCTAGATCCAAAATCATTTTACGTTTTGCCATGTGCCAAATTCCTCCCTAAGTAGGTGTGATGGGTAATGTCTGGTAATGATCATATCGCGTTTGGTGTTAGTTGGATTAACTTGCCACTCTGGTTGGGCCAGAATCGTTAACAACTTGATATTGTAAATTAACAGTTATGCATGATTAATCAGTAAATCTAGCCGGTAGGCGGAAATTTTAACTAGCATCAAACGTTTACAAATAATGTTAATACATTAATTGTAAACGTTTGATTAAGGGGTGGCAACGGGTTCTAACGGATAAACTAATATTTTACGAGTTAGATCGGTGAAAAATTTGGTTTTGTCAAAGTGAAACCGCTGACTTATACTAAACCTAAGGAAGTGACTTGAATGAGTACGAATAATCCAATCATTGACGTTATGCAAGCGCGGCACTCGGTACGACAGTATGATGGGCAGACTGAAATTAAGCGTTCGGAGTTGGAACGCTTATTAAAAACGGCCTTCTTAGCGCCGACTGCCTTGAACCTACAACCGATTCGCGCGCTAGTCGTTACGTCACCAGTATTACGCAAAGAACTGACCACGGCGACGGGCAATATGAGTCAGCTAACGACAGCTAGTGCGGTCGTCTTGTTTGTGAATGACCGTGAGAATCAAGATGACGCCCAGCCATTTCAACCTGCTCAAAAGACCCCCACTCAGGCACATACGGATATTGGGGCGTTGGACGCTGGGTTAGTGGCGATGCAATTCATGCTGTTGGCTAAGGATGCGGGCTATGATACGAATCCGATGACTGGTTTTGACCACTTGGCTTTTAGTCAGATCCTGGACTTGGATATCAAACGTTATCAGCCGTTGTTATTAGTGTCAATCGGCATGGCGGCGCAGCCTGGACAACCAGCTAAGCACAAATCATTACGGCAAATTGTAGCATTTAGATAAGTATGGAGGAGTGGCGGCAGTGAATTTTGAAAAGCAATATCGGTATACCGGCAAGCAAGCATTGAATTTAACTAAATTGGATACGCAACCGGATGCTGACTATAAATCAGAAAAGGTCATTAAGGAACAGATTGCACAAAATATTAAACAATTGACGGATCTGCAAGGTAAGCTGTACGCTCAAGACCGTTATGGGGTATTGATTGTCTTTCAAGCAATGGATGCAGCCGGTAAAGACAGTATGATTGCGCACATTATGAGCGGCGTCAATCCGCAAGGGTGTAACGTTAGTTCATTCAAGCAACCAACGACTAAAGAAGTGGCCCATGATTATTTGTGGCGAATTCATGACCAAGTCCCGAAACGCGGGATGATTGGTATTTTTAATCGGTCGTATTATGAAGATGTGTTAGTTAGCCGGGTTCATCCCAATATTATTGTGAATGAGCATATTGGGGATATTGAGAAAAAGTCGCAAGTAGATGATGCCTTCTTTGACCGTCGTTTTAAAGATTTACGTTACTTTGAAGATTACTTGCAGCATAATGGCTATTTAGTGTTGAAATTCTTTTTACATATGTCCAAAGCCGAACAAAAGCAACGGTTTATTCGCCGAATTGAGATTCCTAGTCATAATTGGAAGTTCTCGGCCGCTGATATTCGGGAACGTAAGTATTGGGATGATTATCAACAAGCTTATGATGATGCGATTACCAATACCGCGACCAAGAGTGTGCCATGGTATGTGATTCCGGCCGACAATAAGTGGTACTCTCGGCTTTGTGTGTCCGAGATTATTAATAAGCGTTTAGGCGAGTTACCATTGGCTTATCCATCATTAGATGCCACTGATCAAGCCCAATTAAAGACGGCTTTGAATCAATTGGATCGTGAAACCGATTAACTTTTTGGAAAAGCTGGCAATTTTTTCAGTTTCGGATTAAGATAACTAACGACAGGTTTGCAATGCAATTTATCAGCGGGTCTGCTATAGTAAAGTTGAGCGAAATTATGGTTTTTAAGCTATTATCGGTTCAATAGGAGGGTCAAGTATGAATAAGAGTCATTGGTTTTCAGGGGCACTAATTACGGCCTTTTGGGGCGCAATTTTTGGTTTGGTCGTTGGTTACATTGGCGATCAAATCGTTAGTGCCATCCATCAAAAGTTTGCCTTACAATTAGGACCATCCGCCATTGTCGGTGTCATTATCGCGTTAATCGTGGTCTTTGGGCTTTACCCAATGTTAGGCCATCGCGAAGTTAAATAAGCAAAGTAAAATCCTCGTTGGGTTTGACCAGTGCAGCGTATTGCAACTGGTGCAAACTAACGGGGATTTTTTGCATCTTAACAACAACTAAATTTTCCGTGAGCGATGACTTAACCAGTGGCTACCAATGAGAATTAAGACTAATCCAAGGATGGCTAATAAGCTGGCCAAAGCATGGTGTTGCTCGTTAGTTTGTGGCAAGGTTGACGCTGGACGAGTTGTCGCCGGGGTGCCAGTGGTTGGTGCCGCTGGGGTCGGTGTTGTACTTGGTGCGGTGGCAATCATGCCGGTTGTGGATTGTGTTGTTGGCGTGGTGGCACTAGGAGCCGTGGTATGCGGTTGATAAGGGGTGCCACTAGTTGTTGGTGTGCTTGTCTGACCGGTGGCGCTGGTTCCAGGCACGCTGATTGTTGGTTTTTCAGTAGCTGGCTTGTTTGGCGCTGGTTCCGGCTGGCTTGGTTTGACTGGCTTTTCAGTTTCGCCGGTTTCACCAGGGGTGCCAGGTGCTGGCGTACTTGGTTTTTCAGGTTCAGTAACGGTTGGATGTTCGTCATCTTCATCTGGAAATTCTGGTTCTTGAGTCCCAGGCTTTTCTGGTTCCTCAGTTCCGGGTTTTTCCGGTTCTTCAGTGCCGGGCTTTTCTGGTTCTTCAGTGCCAGGTTTTTCTGGTTCTTCGGTGCCAGGTTTTTCTGGTTCCTCAGTGCCAGGTTTTTCTGGTTCTTCAGTGCCAGGTTTTTCTGGTTCTTCGGTGCCAGGTTTTTCTGGTTCTTCGGTGCCAGGTTTTTCCGGTTCTTCGGTGCCAGGATTTTCCGGTTCCTCGGTGCCAGGATTTTCCGGTTCTTCAGTGCCAGGCTTTTCTGGTTCTTCGGTACCAGGATTTTCGGGTTCCTCGGTGCCAGGATTTTCTGGTTCTTCGGTACCAGGATTTTCCGGTTCTTCAGTTTCGTCAGGAGTCAAAATAATATCGTCGGTTGCTTCCGCGTGATGGCCATCCTCATCTTCGAAGACGGCATCATTTTGGTAAACTTCAGCGACGTTACTTGCGGCTGCTTTCGTCTGATAGGTAATCGTTAGGTCAGCATCAACGGTCTCATTAATCTTGAAGGTGACCTGGTTGCCGGCGACTGAAGCAGTTGTTGGAATGGTGGTGCCATTCGCGGTGACTGAGACGCTGTCTGGAATATAAGTGTGGTTAGCGCTTAAGGTATCGGTAATGGTTGGCTTAACCAGCTTGTTACCGTTGCTAGTGACTTGTAATGTCCAGAGAATTTGCGATTTGTCATCTGGATTGACCCAAGCAGCCGTTTTCGTCATACTGATTGGCTTAGTCGGTTCTGGCTGGCTAGGTTCTTCCGGTTCCTGATCGTCTTCTTCATCGGGTGCTTCAATTTCCGCGGTTGCATTGGCGTCATTATCGGCATCATCGTGATAATTGGCTTTGTTTTGATAAAGTTCGCCTGGATTGGGTTGCTTCAACAAAGTCTGATAGGTTAAGGCGAGGTTAGACGAGAAGGTACCGTGTAACTTGAATATCAGCAGTGTATTCCCGTCATTTTCTGGTCGAGTCGATGACAAGACCGGAATCGACTCACCGGCTGGATCGGTGGCTTTCGCACTATTGGCCCAGTAATACTGATCAGGGCTTAGAAGGTCCGTGAAGACGGGATTAACGAGCTCGTTGCCGTTATTCTTAACTTCCAAGCCCCAATTGATCGTGGATGGGTTACTAGGATCACTCCAAGCAGCCGTTTTGGTCATTGAAATGGGCTCGTGAGTGGGTTCTGGCTCCGGTTCATTGGGTTCTTCTGGAACCTCAGTATCTGGTTTGTCGACATCCGCGGTGGCATCGGCGTGGTTACCATTACTGTCGGTATAAACCGCCGAGTTATGGTAAATCGTTGATTTCGTCGTCTGATCGACAGTTTCGGTTTGATAGGTTAAGTGAATATTAGTCTCATAGGTGCCGGCAAGCCTGAAGGTGACATTATGGGTGCCATCCGCATCGGGTTTAATCGAACTCGTTGAGGTGACTGGAATGGTTTTACCAGTCTCATCGGTTGCGTGAGCGCTATTTAACACGTACTTTTGACCAATGCTTAAGGTATCGGTAATTACCGGATCGACTAACTTGTTGCCATTACCAGACACAATCAAATTCCAATTAATCTTGGAATAGTCGTCGGGACTACTCCAAGCCGCCGTTTTCGTCATCGCAATTGGGCCACTTGGCGTGGGCTCGGGTGTCGGTTCTGGTTCGCCAGGTTTGCTGGCACCGGGGAACTTAAACCAAATACGACCACGTTTATTGAGATTATGGCTGGCTAGATAATTGTTAAAAGTCAACGTTGCTGTGTAAGCGCCGGTAGCCAATTTAAGCCGGCCCATCACGGATCCCGTGGATGCTTTGATCGCAACATCGATATCGGAATCATTATAAATATTGCTTGGGAGTGTCAGATACATGACATCACCTGATTTAACTCGGGTTGAATCGGGTATCGTCCAATTAAAATCAACCCGGTAAAGTTCCTCAGATGAGAGGTCAGCGGTATGTGACATAACTTCACCAGCATCATTAGTAATGGTAGCGCTATCGGCATCAGTCCCAGTCGCAGTCGTGATGACTTTAGCTTGGCCTAATAATGGGGGACTAAAGACCATTAATGCCAAGCCGGCGACCGCTAACAATAGAAAATGCCAAAATTTGTGCATCGAAAATCCCTCCAATCAATTCAATTCATACTGAGTTACTCCTAACTCGGCAACCAAATCATACCGCCAGTGTACAACTCGGTGATATTGGGACGGTTTATTCGGTAAGCTGGCAAATATAAGGGGCATTACGGATTAGGTTGCCACTCTGTTTGGTCCCGAATCAGCGGTAACCAACAAGGATTTGTACTTAATCCTCGAAAACGGTATGCTTAGAAGGCTAACTTTTAAGTGTGATTGAAGCAAGGAGGGATGCGGTGATGGGAACCACGCAGTCACCAAAACATCGTAACCATCTTTTAGATGATACGACGAAAGAGATTAATGAATGGACGGGGGAAGCCAAGGCGGTGGAGATTCACCCGTTACGGATGTTTTCAGAAGTATTTGACCGGCATAGCCAAGATGATGCTGATGAGGTCTTTTCAGCGGGCACCAAAGTGACGACGCCACCGTTAGCGGAAGTGTCCGATGCGCCGGTTAAGCCATGGCTATTTTCACGGGTGCTGGTCATCTTAATGGTGACGTTTGGGCTATTATTGTTATTATTTTATGCGTTTAAGAATGAACGGGTCTTACCGGGATTGCTAGTGATGGGCTCGTTGATCGTGCCACTGGCGTTGGTGGTCTATTTCTTTGAAATCAACGTATTTAAAAACGTGTCGATTTGGCGAGTGGTGGAAGTCTTTCTGATTGGCGGTGTCGCGTCGATGGTGGCGACGATGCTGTTATATTCGTTGATTCCAACGTCGAATGGGACCGATTTATGGTCGGCCGTTTTAATTGGGTTGATTGAAGAGACCGGTAAGTTACTAATTATTGCGATTTTTATCAACCACCTACAACTGAACTATGTGTTTAATGGCATGTTGATAGGCGCGGCAATTGGGGCGGGATTCGCGGCCTTTGAAACGTCTGGTTATGGGATGGATTATGGCTTAGTCGTATTAATGATTCGATCCTGGCAAGCGATTGGGACTCATACCATTTGGTCAGCGATGGTCGGGGCGGCGGTTGTCTTTGCTAAGGACGATTACCGGCCATTGACCACACAAACAGTGTTACGGCCTAAGTTTATGCGGTTCTATTTTATGGCGGTAGCCTTGCATGCCTTATGGGATTGGCGCGCGCCATTAGCTTGGCTGGATATCTTTTATATTCATCAACTGATTTTGATCGTTCTCGGTTGGGTCGTAATTTTTGTCTTGATCGAAGCTGGGTTACGAGAAGTACGGACTCTGCGTCAAGCCGGAATTCCGAGCGAAGAACATATCTTTTTGCCATTACCGTAATTTACTTAAGACTGGGAGAAGCCCCGGTCTTTTTTAATTATGATTGTTTTAGTTAGCGTATCTAGATAAAGAACACACTTATACGTGGTTTTAAATACTTTTAAGTTGTGTATAAGTGTGTATAATATAAAGGAGAAGTTAGCTAATGACAATGAAGCCACGGAAACTCGAACGTTTAGTGTTAAAAGCCGGTTTTAAATATGTACCAGAACTAGGACGTGGTGGTCATCGATTTTATCGTCATCCTGATGGTCGAACTACTGAAATTCCATTTCACTCAAAAGAACTAAAAAAGGGAACTGAAATGAGAATCCTTAAGCAAATTAGTTTGCCAGCTAAGTGAAAGGACTGAAAAGAATGAAAAAAAAGGTCGTTTATCCGATTGTTGCCGAGGAGTTTAATGATGAAGACGGACATTATTATGTTGCCAGTTCTCCCAATTTACCTGGGATGGTCACACAGGGAGACACACTTAATGAGTTAGCCGTTCAAGCAGAAGATGCCATTGCGACTATTTTGGAAGAAGGTCATTATCCTGAGGTTCAAGACCCTGCTGACTGGAAGTTAAATGACAATGAGCGTGTCATGTTTATTGCCGTTGATATGCAACAGTATCTAGCAGAAAAGGCTAAAACGGTCCGACGCAATATTAGTATGCCAAAATATATTAGTGATTTAGCAAGAGAAAATAGAATTAATGTTTCTCAGGTTGCAACGGATGCCATTAAAGCTCAACTTGGGTTATAACCATACAGAAATTTTACCAATAAGTAGTCGACTTGCGGATTAATATGCAGCATCGAATGTTGTGCCGTTAAGGGACTACCATGAATAATTTTAGTCACCGGTTGAAAGCCGTGTTGGGTCAGCGTTGTGCTGAAGGCCAACACGGCTTTTAGATTGACTTCACCATCGCCCTTAGTTTGCCAGATCTGGCCAGCAAGGTTAAGAATTGCCAGATGTTTGGGTAATTTGGCCAATTGCTGGGTGGTCACATGAGGGTAAGTTGAGGCAATCGTAACAAATTTATGGATGCGTGGTTGGTGCTGGGGTCGCGCAATTAAGTAATCAAAAATAATATTACCACCGGATGAATGACCGACTGCATTGTAGTCGGTGACGTGGTAACGGTCGTGGAGGACTTGCATGACCGTTACCAGTTGGTGTGCTTGTCGTTGGGGGTGATGATTATCTTTGAAGACCACTTGGATAGTCGGATTGTGCCGTAGTGGTGCGAATTGTTGGACGGCGACGTGACCATTCTTAGCGACGTTAATGACTAAAGCTTTGGTCATTAAATGCGTCGCACTGAGCCGATGGACGAACCCATTGGTAGAAAAGGCGCGGGCATAGTCGCCAGCAACGAAGATCGTTGGTGTGTTGGTCTGCTGAATCTTTAATGTTTTTAGTGGCGCTAACCGGTGTTGCCAGTAAGCACCTAGGCCCACAACTAGGCCGATACTAACCGTAGCCATAATGGTGATTAATCGAGATCGACGCATGCAAAGCACTTCCCTTTAACTAAAATGAAGTAAAGTTTGTCCAAGTAGTTTCATTACGCTTAGTGCTAGTTGGCTTAAATTGCCACTCTGGTTGGGCCAGAATCGGCTGGAACGTGGTGGCCACGTTTTCGAGCCAAAGTGCGGTCTCAAAAGCCGGGCTTTATCTAAGTCGGAAAGTCACCGACCAAGATAAACGACACCACTGAGCCGATTCTGGCCCGCCCGGCGTTGATTAACAGGAATCAATGATTATTTATTATCGACCATAAATTTAGCCGAGCCGTTGGTTCCTAAAATGCTCAGTCATGTCGTTGGTCTTAGTACGAGTGGTTTGCTCGGACTTAGGCCAAGGCTAGTTTTGAAGACAGCACTTTGGCTTCAAAATGGCCCATGGCGTTCCAGCGTTTTAGGAACCAACCGGTAGGCGGCAAGTTCAACTAACACTAAACATAGTTCCATTATAAATGAAACGCGTGCAAATGGTTTTGCAAATGCCATGGTAATCCACTAAAATGAGGTCAGTATCGTAATAATTGAGAAAGTTGGTTGCCGAATGAGTTCAGAATATGATTTAACGATTATCGGCGGCGGTCCCGTGGGGATGTTCGCTGCCTTTTATGCCGGGATGCGGAATGCCCACGTCCAATTGTTGGAGAGTTTGCCAGAATTAGGGGGACAAGTCCAAGCCTTATATCCCGAAAAGATGATTCACGATGTGGCTGGTTATCCAGCGATTAAAGGTCGCGATTTGGTAGCTCAGTTGGCCAAACAACTGGCTGAATTTCCAATTGATGTTCATACCAAAAGTCCGGTTGCGGATGTGACTGGTCAAATGGGTGATTTTACCATTACGACGACTGATGGCACGGTATCGCATAGTAAAGCGATTATTGTGGCGACTGGGACTGGGGCGTTTGAACCGCGCCGCTTAGCCGTTGAAAATGCGGATCAGTTTGAAGGTCAACAATTGTTCTATCATATTCCGAGTCTAGCGACCTTTAAAGATAAAACGGTCTTAGTGGCCGGTGGTGGGGATTCCGCAATCGACATGGCTTTAATGCTCGAACCAGTGGCTAAAAAAGTCTATATCATGCATCGGCGGAACCAATTCCGTGGCATGGAACATAGTGTTGACCTGCTGAAGGCTTCTAGTGTGGTTATTAAGACACCGTTCTTAATTAAAGAAATGCAACAATTAGCAAATGGCCAGTTGGATCTAATGATGAAGGAAGTCCGCGGTGACGCTGAAGAACATGTCGCGGTAGATGACTTGATTGTCAACTATGGCTTTATTGCTGATCATAAGGCGATTGAGGCTTGGCAAGTGGCACCAACGATGGATCACTATCTGATTGATGTGAATACGGAAATGAATACTAATGTTGCAGGTGTGGCGGCCATTGGTGATGCGGTTACGTATCCGGGTAAACTAGGCTTGATTGCCAGTGGCTTCGGTGAAGCACCGAACGCGGTCAATCAATTAATGATGACCTTGTATCCCGAACGACGCAGTCCATTACACAGTACGACGTTATTTGAAAAACGCGCGCATCAAAAGTAAAAAAATAAAGCGATTGTTGAAACCGGCCAGTTAGGCTCCGTTTCAGCAATCGCTTTTTAAATTATGATTTTTGTAAAATAATATGGCTAACAAGGCGTCGATAATAGAACCAAGTCCCAAGACTACCGCCAATTGCGGCCCCAATCGTGCCACCCCAGCTCCAATCTTCAAGGGTGATGGCATTGAGGCTAAATATTACAACTACCATGATGGTGGCGATGCCGAAGCGATACACGCTTTTCACTAATGCTTGATGTTTCCAAGCGCGATAGGCGGCTTCAGTGGTAACTTTAAACGGTTGATTAAGGCCATTTACCCGATTCTGATGGTCAGAAAGCAATGCTGGAATGAAGACGGCCATGAGTAAACATACCGTAACCAGACCAAAATGATGACCTGGCCGCATATCGGTCACCAAGCTAAGCAAAAGGATCAGTAATATTAGGAATTGCGACAGGTTAAATAAGCCGGTTGCTTGTTGACTGCGAACTTGTTGCTGTTGTTCAGTGACGGGTCCAAAATTGCCGTCATTAAGAACTAGTAGTGTTTTAATCAGTCGTTGCATGAATATCCCCCCTGAAGCTAGTGTAACGGAGTGTGGGTGGTAACACAATACGCTTGATGCTAGTTGAAGTTTCCGCCTGCCGGTTGGTTTTTAAAACGCTGGAACGCCATGGGCCATTTTGAAGCCAAAGTGCGGTCTTCAAAATTGGCCTTGGCCTAAGTCTGAGCAGACCACTTACACTAAGGCCAACGACACGGCTGAGCATTTTTAGAAACCAACCTCTCGGCTAAATTTGTGGTCGACAATAGAGCCTCATTAATTTCCGTTAATTAACGCCGGGCGGGCCAGAATCGGCTCAGTGGTGTCGTTTATCTTGGTCGGTGACTTTCCGGCTTAGATAAAGCCCGGCTTTCGAGACCGTACTTTGGCTCGAAAACGTGGCCACCACGTTCCAGCCGATTTTGGTCCAACCAGAGTGACAATTTAAGTCAATTAGCACCGAGCGTACACAATAGATAAAAAGAGCCATTAACCAGTAGCGGTTAATGGCTCTTGCGAACTTATTTCTTTGAATTACTGCTAGATGTTGCTGACATGTCATCCGGGTTGGTAATTTGAATCCGGGTCGAATCAGTCTTCTTGTGTGAGGCTTCGGGTGCATCGGTCTTGTACAGTGAAGTGGTGGATTTATGGCCATTTTCAGCATACAGACTGGTTGCTGATTTCTTCAAAGCTGTTTCAATCTTGATTTCTTTTTGCAAACCCTCGGCATAGTTATATGTCGAGGCATCAACTTTCTTAAAGCCTTTTGGTGTGTAAAAGCGTAACAAGTTCTTCGAATTTAAGGAGTCAGAAAGGCTGAGTTCTTTGCTAACCTTTTTTTGATCCTTATCGACGGCTTTTTGAACGGCCTCGGTGGCATCAAGTTGTTCGCCGGTCGTATTGTCGTAAACTTTGCCGCTTAAGACGGTGTATTTCGGTGTGACGAAATCGCGATTCCGGAAAGCGACGACTTGGTCATGTTGCTTCGAGAACAAGTCGGTCCCAAACTGGATATAGCGTTTGCTAGAGATGCCGAGTAAGTGCATGATCGTTGGTAAAACGTCAATCTCGCCGCCATACGTCGACTCAACTTTGCCGCCTTTAGTTCCTGGCATATTGACCATGAACGGCACCCGTTGAAGTTGGGCATTATCATACGCCGTCCAATCTTTAGCGGTCTTTCCAAGTAAAGGCGCCAGTGTGGTGTTTTCACCATTAGATAAACCGTAATGATCACCATATAGGACAATCATGGAATGCTTAAGTAAGCCTGATTTCTGCAAGTAAGCGTAGAATTCCTTGATCGATTGATCCAAATAATGCGCCGTTTGGAAGTAGCCG
Organism: Lactiplantibacillus songbeiensis; assembly: GCF_005405125.1. Classification (GTDB taxonomy): domain Bacteria; phylum Bacillota; class Bacilli; order Lactobacillales; family Lactobacillaceae; genus Lactiplantibacillus; species Lactiplantibacillus songbeiensis. Next base: position 44,531 of record NZ_BJDL01000027.1, on the reverse strand, counting down.
TTGATGGCCGAATCACTCGTATCAGTCGTCTTAAAGGTGGTATCTTCTTTGTCCATCGTGTACGGAAAGTGGTTGGTAACGGTGATGTACTTCACGTAGAAGGGCTGTTGCAGCCGTTGTAAATATTGAATCGAGTTCTTGAATAACAACTTATCTTTTAAGCCATAGCCGGTTGATTTATCGCCGGTTGTATCAAAGTAGCTGGCATCAAAGAAGTATTGATAGCCCATACTCTTATACGTGTTATTCCGATTCCAAAAGCTGGCGACATTCCCATGGAATACCGCACTAGTATAATTGCGGCGCTGCTTAAGAATCGCTGGGGCCGCTTGGAACGTGTTATCAGACCCTAGCTGGGCGAAGAGTGAGCCGGTTGGTAAGCCGTACGTGCTAGTTTCGAGCATGTTTTCGGCATCACTGGTCTTACCCTGACCGACTTGATGGAAGAAGTTCTTAAACGCATAGGTCGATTGACTATGATACAGCTTATTCAAGAACGGGGTGACTTCCTTACCATTAATCTTTTTGTCAATTAGAAATTGTTGGAAACTTTCTAAATGAATCACAATGACGTTTTTACCTTTCGCAATCCCATACATACTGCTATTAGGGGCCGCGTAATGGGACTTAGTAAAGTCGTGGACCGTATCTAGTTCTGACTTCTTAGCACTCGCACGTTGATGATGGGTCTGTTCATCTTTAATGCCATCGTAGACCGTAAACGCATCAAGACCTAGGTATTTGACGATATAGTTATTGTCAAAAGTCCGGGTCAACAATTGTGGTCGGTTAGCTTCAGCCAACGTCAAGTTCAATCCAAAGCCGGCGATGGCGACTGAGATGGTGGCAAAGGCCTGGCGTTTGCGAATGGGTTGGTCGTCATGTTTGATGCGGTGGAAAATGAATAGGACTAGCATGGCGATGATATCGATCCAGTAGAGCCAATCATACCAATTGACTAACGCGAGTGACGATCCCGTTAGCCCTTGACTGACTTTGGAATAGCCAGTGATGGTGCTGACGGTCATAAAATCCGTAAACTCGCGATAATAAATGACGTTGGCATACAAGAGGACGGTATCCAACGCGTCAATCAGTAGCAGAATATAATAATAGAACCCGGTTTTGCGAATGAAAAGAGCTAAACCAAATAAGAACACCGTAATGGCGATCGGGTTCACAATCATTAGCAGGACTTGTAAAATATCGGAAACTCCCAAGGAGAATTCGGTCAAGTACGCTAGTAATGTTTTGGCCCAGAAAAAAATAATCAGTAGCCAAAAGAACCCCATCCGCGTGTTTAGGTGTTGGCGGAGTTGCTTAAACATAGTTAAAAGACCTCATTTGTAGCATATTTGGATATGACTCAAAAAGCAGTCATCATGTCATTTTAACATATCTCTAGTGGCGTAATGCTTAACATTTTGTTTAGAGCAAGCGATGGCTCAGTTTGCACGTGGTTGAGATAGCTGTACTAAATATTGCCACTTTGGTTTGACCAGAATTGGTGGGAACGTGTTGGTCCCGTTTTCGAGCCGAAGAGTAGTCTCGAAAACTGGGCTTTATCTAAGTCGCAAGTCCACGACTAAGGTAAACGATACCACTGAGCCGATTCTGGCCCGCTTGGCGTTAAAGTTTTGGAGTACTGAATGAATGGGCTAATTGATGCTAGCTGATAGGGTTAATTTAAATCGTTTATTTTAGGTGGGATTAGGAGATAACTTGTATTAGACTGGTTATTATTCGAGACTTATTATTTTTGAACTTTTGAGTTTGGCACCAACAATAAAAAACAAGGTAGGAACTTGAAATGGAAATTAAGACAAGTAATCAGACGGATTCAGTCGTCTATGCCGATGCCATTATGATTCGTCGGGCAGTATTTATTGATGAACAACATATTGATCCAGCCGATGAGTTGGATACCGTGACTTCAGCGACTTGGCACTATGTGCTATATGATGATACGGCTGCTGCAGTGGCGACTGCCCGGATGACGCCGGAAGCAGGACAACAGTTACATATTCAACGGGTGGCAACCCTCAAGTCAGCTCGTGGGCATGGTTACGCCCAAGCAATTATTAAGCGGATGATTCAAGACGCTCAGCAACAAGGCTATCGCCAATTAGTTTTGGGGGCGCAAGTGACCGCCCAGAGCTTTTACAGTCAATTGGGGTTTCAACCAGTTGGTGACCGGTTTATGGAAGCGGGCTTACAACATCAAGAAATGGTGTTAGTTTTAAACTAAATTGTTGTTCAGTATTCGAACTTAAAAATTAAAAAAAGGCAACTTAACGTGTATAGTTTAAATAGATGAACTTAAATTGGAAAGGACGTTTTGTATGACTGAACTAACGACTTCGTTCACATTTAATTCTGGGATTACTTTGAAAAATCGATTGATGATGTCGCCGATGACGACTCGCCAAAGCTTCTTTGACGGCGAAGTCACCCAGGACGAAATTGCTTACTATACCCGTCGCGCCCATGGGGTGGGGGCTGTGATTACTGGGGCAGCTAATGTGCAAGCTGGTGGTAAAGGTTGGCCGGGTGAGTTAAGTGTTGCCGATGATGCGATGCTACCACGGCTACACGACTTAGCGACAGCGATTCAAGGGGCTGGGGCCAAAGCCATCTTACAAGTGGTCCATGCTGGGCGAATGACCCACCGAGCTACTTTGGGTGGTGAACAAATTGTGTCAGCTAGTGCCGTGCCAGCCTTGCGCCCGGATGCTGAGATACCACGTGCCATGACTAATGCTGAAATTCTGGCAACCATCCAGGCTTTCGGTGACGCAACTCGCCGGGCCATTCAGGCTGGTTTTGATGGGATTGAATTGCATGGTGCCAACACATATCTGATTCAACAATTCTTTTCACCCCATTCTAATCGGCGTGATGACCAATGGGGTGGTAGTCGTGACAATCGGGCACGGTTCATTAAAGAACTACTAAAGTGTGTTTTTGCGGCAGTTGAAACGTATGCTGACCGGCCATTTCTGGTTGGTTACCGCATCTCACCAGAAGAGTTTGAAACGCCGGGAATTCAGTTCGAAGACACGTTGTGGTTATTGCAGAAATTGGCCAAGACAAAGTTGGATTATATTCATATTTCACTTAATCATTATGACCGCGTCGCCCGGACTGATGGTTATCAAGCTAAATCCATCTTGGCGTATGTTCAAGCTGCAATTGGTGGTCAAATTCCGTTAGTTGGGGTGGGCAGTGTCCGCAATCGGCATGACGTTAAGCAAGTTTTAAAGCATACCGATCTAGTAGCAGTGGGCGAACAATTATTGTTTGACCCTGATTGGGCGACTAAGTTAGTGACGCATCAAGATAATCAAATTGTGACGGGCGATTTTAAGGCGTTGTTTGAACAGCAACGGCACCAATTCAGTCAGCCATTAGCGACTTTCTTAGATGCTCGCTACCACTCAACACCTAATATTTAAATCAAGTTTATGGCGAGTCTGAAAATTTTTGGCTCGTTTTTGGGGCTTTATTTGTTTCTGGACGGTATGTTGTCTAGCGTAAGTGGTATGCTGAAAGTAAGAGAGAAAGCGTCGTAACTTAGGGGATTTTAATATGGTAGCTGCAGCACCAGTGACGGTCACTGATATTGCCGGTAATATCGATCGGCAATTAACCTTTATGGATATCGAGATTGAACAAAAGCGTTATCCGCATTTAAAACCAAAGCATGGTTGGTTGGAAAAGGCGATGGGTTATAATCCATATGCGGTGGGTTTATTAACGATTACGTCGGGACGGATAACGTTAGCTGATGAACATGGTCACACTTTCCGGTCACTGGGGCCAACGATGATTACGGCCGCTCAATTGGGAATTTATCGGTCAACCACGCATGGTTTCGGCAATGGCATCCGGTTGGAGGATCGGTTGACAGTTAACTTAAACTTAACGACGACCAGTGGCACGTATCAGCTATTGAATGATGATTTGACAGTTATTCCGGTCTTGTTGACTTGGTTAGCAAGTTTTGACGTTCCGGTCACGGACCCGTTGCACTTAAAACGGTTACCGGCTGATTTCAATTGGCAGCAGGTGACCGCGGCAGAAATTGCCAAGTGGTCGGTCTCAACACCGTATGCAGCGCAGATGACGACATTAGGCGCTCGGAACCGACATTAAAAATAGTGTCTAATATACGTATAGTGTTAGTTGGATTAGATAGCCACTCTGGTTGGCCCAGAATCGGCTAGAACGTGGTGGCCGCGTTTGTGAGCCGGAGAGCGGTCTCACAAGCCGGGCTTTATCTAAGTCGCAAAATCACGACTAAGATAAACGACACCACTGAGCCAATTTTGGGCCGCCCGCCGTTAATTAATTGGTATTTTATAGATTAACGTTAATGCATTGTAATGAATAGCTTTAGCCATGTTATTGGTCTAAATTCGAGTGGGCTTTTTTGGGACTTAGGTTAAGGTCAGGTTTAAAGGCCAGACTTAAAGTATTCCATGGCATTTTAGAAGCCAACCGGTAGGCACCAATTTTAATTAATACTAAGCGTATCATATAAAAAACGATTCAGGAATTTTTAATCAAATTTCTGAATCGTTTTTTGTTGATTGGTCGCTTAGCTTTTTAATTGCGCCATCGTATAGCGTTGTTGCCATTCTTGCCAGGTTGTGAGCAATGTTTGGGCAAATGGCGTTAATTGGTAGCGTACTTTGGTGACGGTATCAGGTTGTTCTAACTGACTGGTGATGAGTTGCGTTCGAGTTAAAGTTTGTAGAGCCAAGGTTAGGCTAGGCCTAGTGATTGGACTAAGCTGGGTTAATAGGTCTTCGTAATATTTTGGTGTTGTTAGTGCCGTTAAAATGGCCGTTTTAGTGTGGTCGGTTAATAAGTCGCGTAAGTCAGCAGTCGGTGTTTGGGACGAATGACGAGTTTGCATGGTTAACGTATTCATGGCAGTCGCTTCCTTTTTGATTAAAGCTTAGCAGATAGCTGATTAATCATGGGGTGCCGGACGCTTTCAAGGTAAGCTAACGAACAAAATCGTTTGATTGCAGACTGTTTGACGTCACTAAACTTGTACGACTATTTATTAGCTTAATGCGTATAAATGCGTATAATATGAGTATCGGAGTGGAAGCATGCCAATGAAAACGCGAGCGTTAATCAGACTGCTAGAAAAGCATGGTTTTAAAGTTGTGAGTCAAAATGGATCGCATGCTAAATTTAAGAATGCGACAACGATTATTATTGTGCCAATCCATCGACGTGAAGTTCCTAAGGGAATTTTACAATCAATTTTGAAGACTGCTGGTATCAAACCAACTAATCGAGGAGGATTTTAGGATGAAACATGATTTAGCAATTTATCCCGCAATTTTTGAGCCAACTGATGGTGTGATAATGGTCAGTTTTCCAGATGTCCCGGCTGTGCATACCTTTGGCGATAATGACGTTGAAGCAACTTTGATGGCCACTGATGCCTTAGCCTTGGCTTTGTATGGTGAATCTCGGCCCAAACCATCTGCTGTGGCAGATGTCCAGCTTAAGGCTAATCAATATTTAGTGATGATAACGGTCGACATGGATGAAGCTCGGCGAAAAATCACCAGACCAACCGTTAGAAAGAATGTCACTATTCCGGCTGACTTAGAAGTTTTAGCACGCAAACAAGGGTTAAATTTCAGTGAAGTCTTGACTAAGGCGTTACGTACCCAATTACATGCTTAGATTTTGAGCTCGAAATATTAGCAGCACTAATCATTTAGAGATCACTAAAAAGCCGCGCACCCAATCAGCAATGGGTACGCGGCTTTTAGTGTTATTTAGTTTCTGAATTGGATTTTGGTTGGCGCGTCACACGCTGTTTAATCCAAGATCCCCAGTTTTTAAAACTGATCTTAGGCGGATTAACCGTCCAAGCAATCAAGCCTGGGAGAATTAGTGGGGTGACGAGATTACTTAAAATAATCCCAATCACTAACATGACACCAGTTGACTGGAAGAGTTGCTCTGGCATGCCTAACATTGGCAAGTAGAAGACTAACTCGAACAGACTCACTGGCAGAATCAAGCGACCGCTTAATGCAAAGTGTTGCTTTAAGTCGGCTAATTCAAACCGATGTAGCCAGTCTTTGCGGTTCACGGTGACCGTACTGATTAGCAGCCAGTGCAAGGTGAGTAAGATGCTTCCCCAAATCAAGGTTAACCATGGTAAGTTACCCAGTTGTGCAAAGGTGGAATAACCTAAGCGGGTTAAGCCCCAGCTGGAGGCAATCATAATGGCTAGGCCAACGACCAAGTATTCACTGAGCACGATTGATCGTAAGCTCAACCAGAGGCAAATGGCAATCAGCACGAAGGCTAACAGACCCCACTTCAAGTAGTTAGAAATAAAATTCTGACGAACTTGACTTTGCGTGACCGTCTCACCGCTATAAACGACATTAGCTTGGGCAAGTGGTGTCGCTAACAAGTTAGCTTTGGTGGCTTGTTTAACGGCGGTCAACGCATGGAAACTGCTGGTGCTAGTTGGCGCTTGTTTAAAGGTGACGATTAACTGAGTGACCTTGCCCGTTTTACCAGTGTTAGTCGTCAGACTATTACGGAATAAGTCACTATTATAAGCATCGGCCGGAATAAAGAAGGCTTTACCAACTTCACTGGCTTTCAAGCTAGCTAGGTAGGTACTAGTACTGTTAATTGAACTATTAACTGTTCCAATCGTCTTAGCGGTCTTAGCAAGTTTCTTCTTAACGGACTTTAACTTGGTATTGGTATCATCATACATTGAGATGACGCTGTCTTGATTCATTTGAACGGTATTCGTTAAATCGGTAATCGAAGCCACTAATGAATCAGCTTTGTTCAATTCACGATTGAGTTCACGTAATGCAGCACGACTACGCTTATTTTTACCACTTACGTTGCCCGCGGCCATCTCCGTGTTCACTAATTGCGTGGAGATACGGTCGTTGTAGGTTGAAAGCTTGTTGAGTTGTTTACGTAACTTCTTCAAGCTCTTGAGCTGTTTGCCAACTTGAGCGCTAGCAATGGTTTCTTGGTTCGCTTTTAGGTGCTTTTGAACTTTGGCTAATTGTTTCTGATTAGCCGCTAAACTCGTTGTAATGGCAGTTAATTGGTTGCCAACGTAATATTGCGCTACCTTTTTACCGGTTGGTTGTGTCACGGAAACAACGGATTTAACGCCTTTGACGTGTTGTAGCTTAGTGGTTAACGTATCTAAAACTTGTAAATTATTTTGCGTCGTTAAGTTATGATCAGCCGTGATGTTAATCACCACGGGTGTTGCAGCCCCGGCACCAAAATGCGCAGCGATAACTTGGTTACCGTCTTCCGCATTTGTCGTCGTAGCTAATAAGTCAGGTGTCAGGTTGTCATATGAGAATTGGGCACGGGCAAACCAGAGGCCAGGAACCAATAAGATGATGGCAATTAGCCAACCAAGCATGGGTTTCCAACTGCTGAGCAAGCCAAATTGCTGCCAGAGGTTCTTGGGACGATGGCCCCATGATCGATTACCAGGCCAGCGAATCCCATGACCCAATAAGGCAGCAAACGTGTAGTTCAAGGTTGGCACGGCCAAGGTAGTCAAAATAACGGCCAAAGCGATAATCCAACTTGAGGCAACGGCTGGAAGTTGGGCAAAGCTCAGGCCAATAGCCATTAAGGCCAAACTAATTAAGACAACTAACCACTTTTTAAATTGTAAAGCGAGTGTCGCTTGAGCATCAGCTTCATGATCTTTGTTCTCAGCAGCTGTAGCCAAATAGTCGCTCATGTATGACCAAGTCAAAACGGTACTCAAAACTAAGACGACAATGCCAATAATGAGCACACTATTACCAGCAAATGGCAATTTCCAGAAGTCGACGGCATTCGCTGCAATACTGGTCGTAGTGATTAGGGCAATTGTTTGGATTAATAAGTTAACCAACGGAATGAGTACCGAACGGAAAATAATGCCCAGTAGTAAGAGGGCACAGACAGCACCAATAATCAGAATCGTGATTGTGTGATTTAATTGTGCTTGTTGGCGCTGAGCCGCAATTAGATCAGGACTGGTGACATAAGTCTCTAGGCCGCTAACGGTCATTGCATCATTTAACTGTTTGGCGACAACTTTTAACTCAGATTGTTGCTTGTCGACAGAAACAACGGCAAGTTCGGTCGAGCCGTCACTGGACGTTAATAATTGCTGATCATTGGTCGAAGTATGTATCGTCCGGAGTTGCTTGATGCCATAATACTTGGCTTTCTTATTGATCTGCGTTAAAGTCTTGTCAATTTTAGTTTGTTGACTGGACAGTAACTTAGTCCGCTGGTTATTAAAGACCAAGACTAGTTGATCGGTATGGTCTAACCCGCGTCCCCAATTTTTTTGAATCTTCGTCAATTTGGTCGTGGTACTTTGGTTATTCGTAGCCGTTTGGTGACTGTCGATCAGCGATTGCACATTAGGCAAAGCTGCAATACCGACAAAGACCACGACAATCCAGAATACCAGGAACAAAAATTTCGGTTTGAGAAATTTCTTCATGTGGATGTGACGCCCCTCATCTTTTGATTTCGTTACCATAAGTCTACCATAGAAAGCCGGACGCTAACATGACAATTGAAGTTGTAACCGCTTGAAAAAGCAAATGTCAGCATTCAAAATAAAATTATGATATTCTAATTGGATTGCGGGAGGCAGAATTAATGAAAACAGATCGCTTTCAGGCATTTAGCGATGGTATTTTTGCGATTTTAATTACTATTTTAGTCTTGGAGTTTCATATTCCAGATTACCAGCCCGGTCGCTTGTTACCGGCGTTACTGGCGCAATGGCCTTTGTTTTTGTCTTATGCATTTTCATACTTTTACGTCGGAACATTGTGGTTATTTCATCATGATTATTTCAGTATGCTGGAGCGCATTGATCGGAATGTTAACATACTGAATCTACTGATGCTTTTTAGTATCACATTGTTAGATTATCCGATGTCGTTGGTTGCCGATGCGTTAACAAGCGGTAATCGCGCGGATATGCAAACGGCATTTATTGTCTATGATTTAGTCGCGCTGTTTATTTCAGCGACGTTCTATTTTATGTATGCTTATTTGCATCATCATCAAGAGCTCAAAAGTCACGCCATGTCGAATGATTTCTATGCAGCGATTAAGTTTGACCCTGTTCGGAGTGTGACGATTTATGGTTTGGCGATTTTGACGACATTGTGGTCCGTCTGGCTCGGAGCGGTCTTGCTGGCTGCAGGGATTATCTTCCACTTTTTTGCCTATTTACGAATGAGTAAGCAAATGGCACGTTCGAAAGGAGCAGTCACTCATGACTGATTATTCAACTTTACTAGGTCCTGACCGCTATGATTTGGCAGTGAGTTTAGGACAGCAGTATCATTTAGATCCAAGCCAAGTGTTATTTGGCTACTTACAGGTTGTCAGTGATGTCACTGGCGGTGATCAACCACAATTAGGGGATTTACATGACCCTAAAATTTTGGCAGTTATTAATGAACAGTTTGATCATTTCTTGAAGCAACGCCACTAGCTGAATTGGTTAGTGTTTCTTGCCACGCTGGCTCGCCCAGCGTTTTTCAGTGATTACCAATCGCAAAAGCCCGTCTGTCGTTTTTTAGCGACAGGCGGGCTTTTGGTAAAAAAAGAACCCGTTACCGGATTCTTAAAAGGTTAGTTCTAACATTTATCTAAGTTCGCGTAAAGCGCGTCTAAGTCATCGATGGTGTTCATCATTGTCATTTGTTGGGGCGCTTCCGATGTCTCATCTGTGGATGTTGGTTGCGCCGCTTTAAACCCGTGTGGAACCAGGCCGGTGGTTGCCACTTGATGATAATATTCTGAAACTAGATTAGCAGAATTCATTTCCAAAGTATCCAAGACGTGATTAACATTCGCGAACAGCTTAACCCGCGTCGATCGTTTTTTGGTTGGCATTTTCTCACCTCAACCAATATTTTGCACCCTTTGACATCAATAAGCAAATAAAGTGAAACGGTTAAACTAATTTGTTGATATTTTCTACTTACTAATACCGTCTTTTCAATGATATCGGCTTTTTATTGCATTTTTGACAGTTGAAAATGATTCTAAATAACCACATAAGGTTAAAAATATTGATGATAATAAGGTCAATTGATTAACTTGTCAAACCTTACGCTTGGTGCTAGTTGAGATTGCCGCCTGCCGGTTGGTTCCTAAAACGCTGGAACGCCATGGCCATTTTGAAGTCAAAGTTGAGGTGTTCGAAAACGCGGCTACCACGTTTCAGCCGATGCTGGCCCAATCAGAGTGACAAGTTAAACCAACTAGTACCAAGTGTAACCGTATGAGTATCTTTAGCTGAGGGTTGGCACTAATTGATAAGTTTAATCTAACTTGTGTCTGACATAGGGACAAGCTAAGGTAACAAGCCAACAAATATAAACTCATTAGTTTCTAATAATTAAAATTGTGCTATAATAAAGTTTCAATAACTATCAAAGCGAGGTCTTCATTGTGAGTGGATATAACGTCGCGATTGTCGGTGCTACTGGCGCAGTTGGTGCGCGGATGATCAAAATGGTGGAACAAACGAGTTTACCAGTTAATTCAGTTAAACTATTGGCATCAAGTCGGTCAGCAGGAAAACAGCTTAAGTTTAATGGTCAAGATCTAACCGTTGAAGAAACGGTTCCAGAATCATTTGAAGGTATTGATTTGGCCTTATTCTCAGCTGGGGGTTCTGTTTCCAAAAAATTCGCCCCAGAAGCCGTAAAACGTGACGCGGTGGTCGTTGATAATACGAGTGCGTTCCGGATGGATCCTAAGATTCCATTAGTGGTTCCTGAAGTCAACGAATCTGCACTTTACCAACATCATGGGATTATCGCCAACCCGAACTGCTCAACCATTCAAATGGTTGTTGCGTTGGAACCAATCCGTAAAGCCTTCGGGTTGAAGCGGGTAATCGTGTCAACGTATCAAGCCGTTAGTGGTGCCGGTAACCGGGCCTTAAAGGAATTACGAGACGAAACCCAAGCTTACTTGGACGGTAAAGAAATGGAAGCTCATATCTTACCAGTCTCTGGCGACAAGAAGCATTATCCAATTGCTTTTAATGCGTTACCACAAATCGACGTCTTTGAAGAAGACGGCTATACGCATGAAGAATGGAAGATGATTCATGAAACCAAGAAGATCATGTGTGATGGTGACATGGACAGTAAGGATATCAAAGTAACAGCGACCTGTGTTCGGATTCCAGTGCCAGTCAGTCACTCTGAATCAGTATACTTCGAAGTCGAAGATCCTAAAGCGACGGTTAAGGGCATTCAAGATGCTTTAGCTGCGGCACCTGGGATCGTTTTACAAGATGATCCTGACAACCAAATCTATCCACAAGCCCACGAAGCAGAAGGCTCACGGGATACGTTTGTTGGTCGGATTCGTCCTGACCAAGAAACGCCACAAGCCTTCCAGATGTGGGATGTTTCTGACAACATGTTAAAGGGTGCAGCGTGGAACTCAGTTCAAATCGCTGAACACTTGGACAAGTTAGGCTTGTTGCACATGCAATAAACCAGAGTGTGAGGGCCAACGGGTTGTCCCTGAGCATTGCCTAGCTAGTTAATGGTACGGGTGGTTTTTCCCGTGCGATTAACTGGCGTAGCAAGCGGAGGGGGCAGTTGGCCCGAACACGTTTCGGCTAATTGAGTATAAAAACAAAAAAGGGTCTGTAAATTCAACCGAATTTACAGACCCTTTTATTATCCAACTAACTTTAAAATAGCCTTCACCAGTTCAACCGGTACTTCCTGATCAAAATCAATATTCAATCGTTTCTGACCAGTGGCATAGCCCGCAGCTTTAGCAGTTGCTAAAAGTTCTGGGGTCAAATTTGCTGAAAGGCTCAAACTGACATGGGCCTTATAAGCCGCAATGCCAACGTACTGTTTACCGAGTTCAAAGAAAGGAAGATTCCATTTGATTTTAGCAGTTGCATTCGGCAAGCCAGTTTCAACGAGTTGTTGTAACTGTTGTAAATAAGGCTGTGCGATTGGAGCAGCTTTGCTGATATATTCAGCAGTATCTTTTACGGGGACTCGACTTGGCATTTATAAGACTTCTTTCATAGGGTTATTTACGAAATGAATTGCGACGTAAGAGCCAGACGGTCAAGGCACACAGTCCAATGGCAATGACGACGGTAATTTCCCAGCCAAACGGATTCTTCATGAATGGGAGATCAACGTTTTGACCGAAAAAGCCAAAGACAATATTAGGCATGGTCAGAACGATTGAAAAGATGGTTAGCAGCCACATCGTGTTGTTCAGGCTGTTATCCAAGATATTGGAATAGGCATTTGACACGCGGCCAATAATATCAGAAGCGATGTTGGCCATTTCCAACCCTTGTTGCGCTTCAACAATAATGTCATCGAGGCGTTCTTTTTGGGCGGTCGATAATTTAATTGGCGCAAACCGTTTTAATGATTGCAACATGTCGTTATTAGTCTTAAGCGAGGTCAAAAAGTAGACCAAGGTGGTTTCTAATTCCATTAATTGTAAGATAACAGAGCGTTGAATCTGTTTACGCATCTTCGACTGAATATTTTGCCGGTCACGGTTAATCGCATTGATGGCTTGAAAGTATTGACGCGATAGCTTGTAAAGTACATCGAAAATGTAATCAATTGGGCGTTGGACCTTTTCCCAATCAGCGTCAATGACGTCGGCAAGCAGGTCTTCGACAAAGTCCGTCTGATCAGTCGTAAAGGTCAACAAAGTATGTTCAACCAACATAAAGCTGACTTGCGCGGTATAAGTGCCTTCATCACCATTTTGAGTGACCACATCAAAAATAATCGTCGTGATGGCGCTTTTGGCATCGTATTCCAAGCGCCCCCGTTCATGGCGGTCGGTGGCATAACCAAGCATCTCGTCGGTGACATGTTCTTCAGTGATGAGTTGGTGGTAATCATTATCCGTATAATTGTTAACGGCGACCCAGCGAAAGTCGTCGCTTAATGCTTGTACTTTTATCATTTTTTTAACTTCCAGATTTTTAGTTACTCTAAATTTAACATGGCAGGCTAACCAACGTAAAGCGGTTTTTACTTGACGGTGGTTTTACTGAGGCGCTCGCACCAGAGCTGATGGTCGCGGCTAAAGAACGTTAGGAGTAAGTCATAACTAATCACTAACAGGGTCAAGGACACCACGACGAGTGAAATATCCCAACGATTGAGTTCCGGGCTGGGAACATTGCCTAGCTTATTGAAGAACCATAAATCTAAGAAGAGTAGCGGTAGACTGACTAGATAGAGGCCACCGTAATGAATCAACAACTGCCAGCCAGTTGCCACTTGACCGCCGACGCTCACGATACGACTGTTGGTCAACCAACCCCCAATTGTTTTGCCTTGCCATAGTCGTGCGGGTAACCAGAAGAAAAGCAAAATATTGGCCAAGTAGAGCCAGCGAAAGTCGTGTGGCAAGGGCCAATTAAAATGTTTAACTAAGACGAAGTAGATAGTGTCGAAGCCGGCAATTAAGCCCCAGTCAATGAGTAAAGCCGTGATTCGCCGCCAGTTGATGGGGTGATTGGTATGCTGTAACTGCTTGGAGTGATCAGTGGTCCACCACTTTTGTGGCAATAATGTTAAGCCAACCGCTCCTAACCAGCCGCCAAATGTATTCGTGATTAAGTCGTCAACATCAAACATGCGATAAGCCCGACTATAATAGCCATATAAGCCAGTGAGTTGAGTCGTTTCAAAGAAAAGCGATAGTGCTAGACTCGCTAAAGTAATCAACCATAAAGGCCAATGATGGCGGGCTTTTAAGTAAGCACCAAAGGGCATCAATAAGAGCACATTGAAGAAGGGCTGAAAGAAAGTCGACGTTTTAAAGGTGGCCAGCCACGTTGCCGGATTGCTGAGTTGAAAACCGGTCAAAAGCCTGAGCTGACTGACAAAGAAGAACGGCTGTAAGTTATATTCAGCGCCAGTCATCGTTGCAACGGAACTGCGGGTTGGCAACGGTAAGATAATGAGTAAGTAAGCTGCGGCTAAGTACCAGATAAAGGTATAAGTACTAACGATTCGGCGTTCACTCAACGTTTGTTGGGTGCGTAATTGAATGGCTAGAATAATGAGCGCGATAAACAACGTTAAAAATGGTAGGGCCAAAATAATGATATGGGCCGGTTCCAGTAGCGTGCTGACAATATGACTGGTTTGAGCCAATTGATAAAGTTTTGTGATTAGATTCTGCATGGGACTCCCCCTGAAATAAGCTGCTCCTATTGTACTGTAGAAGCAGTGGCTGCGGGCGGAAATTAATAGAATTTTCAATTTACATAATAAAATTAGTAAAAAGTTAGTCATTAATCAGTTTTAAGGACGTTTAGTGCTAGTTGGGTTAAGTTGCCACTCTGGTTGGGCCAGCATCGGCTGGAACGTGGTGGCCGCGGTTATGAGCCGAAGAGCGGTCTCATAAGCCGGGCTTTGACTAAGCTGAGCAGACCACTCAACTAAGTCAAACGACACCACTGAGCCAATGCTGGCCCGCCCGACGTTAATCAGGTGATCAGTTATAAGCAGTTCAAGCTGCCAGTTTAGCCGGGAGGTTGGTTGCTAAAATGCTCAGCCGTATCGTTGGGCTTAGGCCAAGGTCGGTTTTGAAGAACGGGCTTTGGCTTCAAAATGACCCATAGCGTTCCAGCGTTTTAGCAACCAACCGGCAGGCGGCAAGTTTAACTAGCATCAAACGTATTTTGGGTCGGTTGTTAGAACATGGAAGCGGCCTGATTTGAAATTAAGGTAAGTTTAAAGAAGTTTTAACTAGTGATTAAAGGAGATTCATCACGTTTCAGGATAACCAGTACAGTTGAAGCGTGCGGCTGCATTTTGGTCAACGGTTAGGAGCAAAAATCAGTCGTTTATGCGAAGGGGGCAGTATTTTCTGAAAACGTATGTTAGAATAGTATGCTTATTGACCGGGAAAGACTTAAAGGAGCAGTTATTAACTATGTGGGTTATTAATTTAATGAATGATTTTGTGATTGGTTATCCGATTTTAGTGGCGGCAATCTGGATTATCGGTTGTTTGTACTTTGGCCGGTGGCAACATAGTCAGGAACGACCAGACCTGACGCCGGCCACCGCACCACTAGTTTCAATTCTAGTGCCGGCACATAATGAACAGGATACGCTAAAGGGGGCCGTAGCTTCGATTGCGGCGTTACACTACCATAATTTTGAGATTATTTTGATTGATGATAAGAGCAGTGATGACACGTTAGGTATTATGTATCAGCTGCAAGCACAATATGCGGAGCGCTTTTTAATCAAAGTTGTGCCGATTGAGATTAACCAGGGGAAAGCTAATGCCTTGAATCAAGGGTTAAAAGTGGCCAATGGGGTTTATATCTTAGGCATTGATTCGGATTCTATCCTAGATTATCAATCATTGTCAGAGCTAGTTAAAACCCTAAATAGCGATCCGAAGATTGGCGCCGTTGCTGGTAAACCAGTCGTTCGTAATCGGACCACCATTTTAGGTCGACTACAGTTGCTAGAATATATTGGAGTGATTGATATTATCAAAAAAGCCCAGGCCTTTTTAACTGGGCGGATTACCACCGTTTCTGGGGTGATTGTGGCCTTCAGACGTTCAGCGCTGGATGCGGTTGGCGGTTGGAATCCCGCCGTTATGACCGAAGATATTGATATCACTTGGCGAATGTATCGACATGGGTGGCAAGTTCGCTATGAACCGCGCGCAATTTGTTGGATTTTAGTGCCTGAAAGTATTCGTAACCTTATTCGGCAACGGCAGCGTTGGTCGCGTGGCGGCTTGGAAGTTCTCGTTGGAAACCGTGACGTTTTAACCCGTGGCAGTTGGAGTAAACGGGCGCTGTTGTACGAAACCGTAATTAGTAATGTTTGGGCAATCTGTACCACGCTAAGTCTGATTTCATGGGTCCTTAACTTAATTATGGTTCACTCTGTTCAATTAGACGGCGATATTTTATTAATCTTGTTAGTGATTAGTTTTACCCAATTCGGGATCGGGTTTAAGGCGTCACAATCAGCTGCGTATTTGCAATGGCGCGATCTTTTATTGATTCCAGTCTACATTTTGTACTACTGGATGATTAACTTGATCAGTTGTATTGCGGCGATTATCTCATTCGTCTTAGATCCAGATCGGATTGGGACGTGGACGAGTCCGGATCGGGGGTTGAAGTAATGCGTAATAGTGAAAAGTTCATCATTCGTAAACAAACCAGCCACCGCCGGACTTGGGGGCGAGTCGTTATTTTGACGGCCCTATGGCTTTTCGTGGCTTTTGTCATTATCGTTAACTTTAGTTTTATTTTTCATCTGTATAGTGATTCATTGGTTAGCTTTTACTTATTGATGAATCTAGATTATCGCTTGTATGGCATTGTTTTAGGGGTCATCATTGCGGTATCTTTGTTTGTCTGGGGTTATGCTGCTTGGCGCTTACGGCAGTTACGGGGGAAGCAAAAACATGAATCGGCATAAACGTAAAATCTTAATTTGGCTGGCGGCCATTGTGGTCATCGTGGGGATGGGCTTTACCGTTCAACGCAACTTTCAGTTCAATAAGGGTGGCGATGCGAATTATGCACTGCGACCACAAGATGCTAAAGTTAAAAACGGAATCATTATCTTTTGTTACCATCGGATCTTAAAAAATACGTTGGGCGTCCAGACCTCGAAGCTGTTATCCAGTAATTCACAGTTACATGATTTTGACGTGCCAGCGAATCAATTTGCCGCACAGATGAAGTACTTGCATGATCATCATGTCAGAGTCATCTCGTCAGCGCAAATGGCAGCTTTAAAAGCTAGCAAAACGCCAATCAAGGGGAAATATGTCGTCTTAACTTTTGATGATATTGACCGCACTACGATTGATAATGCCTTGCCAATCATGAAAAAGTACCACTTGCCCTTTACGACCTTTATCATCACCGGGAACACGGGCCGTTATCGGGAAGGCACACAATTAGCAACTTGGTCGCAGATTCGAGCAGCTAAGCGGTCA
Organism: Lactiplantibacillus songbeiensis; assembly: GCF_005405125.1. Classification (GTDB taxonomy): domain Bacteria; phylum Bacillota; class Bacilli; order Lactobacillales; family Lactobacillaceae; genus Lactiplantibacillus; species Lactiplantibacillus songbeiensis. Next base: position 27,449 of record NZ_BJDL01000027.1, on the reverse strand, counting down.
GCTGGCGACTTAATGACGGTGGGCTTGCATACGCATGATATGCATTATTTGACGAAAAAGTTCACGCCAATCTTTGATCAACCGCATGAATATCACCACTTTACGCGCGACTTTGCGCTAAGTAAACGGGAACTAAAAGCTCATCTTGGGGTGAAAGCACAAATGTTTGCTTATCCATACGGGAGTGGCCCACAACGGATCAGTAATTTCTTAGGCCGTCAAAACTTGCCACATGGTGTTGCAACGTTGGATGTGGGGATTGTGACCGATGCGACGAGTATGAATAACTTGCCACGAATGATTATTAATCAAAATAGTTGGCCAAGTATTGAACGTTGGTTGGGGAAGTAAGTCGGTTGGATTGAATCTGCCGCTTTGGTTGGTCTGGATTGACGCTGGAACGTGGTGGCCACGTTTGTGAGCCGAAGTGCGGTCTCACAAGCCGGGCTTTGACTAAGATCGGGAAAATCGCCCAATCTAAGTCAAACGACACCACTGAGCGTCATCCAGCCCGACCTGCGCTAATGCAACTTTAAAATGTTAGATGTTAAAACTTAAAAAAGTATCAGGGTGATTTGAGTGAACAAGCCTCAGATTGTACTGATACTTTTTTTACGTTTAATGTTAGTTGAAATTGCCGTGTGCCGGTTGGTTCCTAAAGCGCTGGAACACCACAGCTGGCTAAATAACCGAACTGAAATAATCAATCGTTAATTTTTCAATCATCGTTAATTAACGGCGGGCGGGCCAGAATTGGCTCAGTGGTGTCGTTTATCTTAGTCGGTGATTTTCCGACTTAGATAAAGCCCGGCTTTCGAGACCGCATTATGGCTCGAAAACGCGGCCACCACGTTCCAGCCGATTCTGGCCCAACCAGAGTGGCAATTTAAGCCAACTAGCACCAAGCAACCTTTTTTTTGTTACCATCAGAGTTTAGGCTAAGCCCAAGTTGCACAAACTGGAAATTTATGTTTGAATAGTGAACAATTATTAAAGGAGGATGAGAAAATGCTAATGGATGGTCACACGCACACGGAATTATGTCCACATGGCAGTGGCGAATCAACGGAAAAAATGGTGCAACGGGCAATTCAATTGGGCATGCAAAAGTACTGTATCACCGAACATGCCCCGTTGCCACCGACCTTTGCCACAACGTACGCTGGCGATATTACCGGGATTACGGAAGCCTCGTTAACCATGGCCCAAGTGCCGACCTACTTAGCATTGGGTCAGCATTTGCAGCAACAATACCGTGATCAGATTGAGATTTCGGTTGGCTTTGAAGTGGATTATTTACCCGGATTTGAAGCATGGACGCGGGACTTCCTAACGACTTATGGGCCCCAAACGCAGGAAAGTATTTTGTCCGTGCACTTTATGCCAGGGGTCGGGGACAAGACTTGGGCGATTGACTTGTCGCCAGAAAACTTTGGGGTGGCGTTTGCCGACTGGCTTAACCAGCCGCAACGCTTGTTTCAAATCTACTATCAAACTGTGCTAGCGTCGGTTCAAGCTGACTTGGGACCGTACGCCCCGCAACGAATTGGCCATATGAGTTTGGTGCGTAAATATCAAGATTATTTTGGACTTACTGAACCATTGGCAGCTGAAAATCTGAAGTTAGTCGATCAGATTTTAGACTTATTAGTCAGTCAGCATCGTGAACTAGATTTAAATCTGGCCGGCTTATATAAACCATTTTGTAATGACTTTTACCCAGGTGACCAGATTATTCAACGAGCTCGGCAGCGCGGTATTCCGCTGATTTATGGCTCGGATGCACATGATATTGTCAGCGTTGGTCGCGGTCAACATTTAATAAAAAAATTAATTTAATGGTTGACAAGCGCCATGAAAGTCACTAGAATGAGTTTTAAATTAAATAACTAATCAAATTTTAATAAACGGTTGTGATTAGAAAAAGTAGTTAATAATTTCCTCATCCAGAGAGTCCGGGTAGCTGCGAACCGGGCAGACATTATTAATGAACCCACATCTATGAACTGCTAAGGTGAACCAGTCTTATTAGCCTTAGTCGAATGGCATCGTTAGCCACGTTGACTTTTTGTCAACATGAGGTTACCAGTGTGAGCTGGCAACGAATTAAGGTGGAACCACGTTCAAAACGTCCTTTTAGCAATTTTGCTAGAAGGGCGTTTTTTTATTAAAATCAATGATCAAAAAACGTTAAGGAGGCGTTGGCAATGTTAAGTAATCTTTTACCACTCGGTACGCGTGATGAGTTCGGACGACGGGCTGCCACGAAGCAACAATTAATTTCGGTGATCCAAGCCCATTTTAAGCAACGCGGGTTAGCGCCGATAGCAACGCCGTTATTAGAGAATCAAGCGGTCTTTGATCCGTACCAAATGGGCAACACCCAATTGTATCGGTTGTTAGATCCGGAAGGCCAGACCTTAGTGTTGCGGCCAGATATGACGTTGCCGATAGCCCGCTTCTTGAGCGCCACGAAAATCCCATTACCGCAAAAGTTTAGTTACGTTGGCGATATCTTTCGGGTGAGTCGTCGTTTGTCGGGGTCTTATAACCAAATGACCCAAGCGGGTGTCGAACTGATTGGGTATCCGTCATTAAAAGCAGAGTTGGAATGTTTAGCGATTGCCAATCAACTCAGCGCTGAACTGATCGATGATGCCGTTGAGATTGAACTCGGGGATGCGCAATTTGTACCGCAAGTCGTGGCGACCTTGACGGCTGATCCCGCTGAACAAACAGCAATCAAACAAGCGTTGTTCAATAAGCAAGTCCCACGATATGAAGCATTAATTGCGGCGTACCAAGATCAAGCCTTATATCCATTCTTACAACAATGGCCACGGTTGTTTGGTGATCCAGCGACAATTTTTAAGCAATTGGCGACCGCGTCCTTACCCACCATTGTGGACGGTGCGGTTGCCCGGTTGAAGACGGTGGTGCGTTGGATGCAAACCACGATGCCTGAACAAGCAGTTTCGATTGATCTTAGTAGCCAAGCACCACAGAAGTATTATACTGGCCTGACTTTTCGTGGCTATTCGCAAGCCGGCGCTGGGTACTTATTCAGCGGGGGACGTTATGACCAGTTACTGGCGAACTTTCAAGCTAATAGTGAACCAGCAGTGGGGATGGGCTTAGACCTGGACTTGTTGACTGAATTAGCGCTCAAACAGGCCGTACCGACCCCGCGCCAGTTGATTTACTTTCAACCAGCGCAATGGTCACAAGCGGAACAGTTGTTGTTGAAATACCAGCAGGCTAGTTTGAGTTTAGCGGATAACGTGGCGGCTGCAAAGCAAGAAGCCGCACAGATGGGTGCCACTTTGATTGATTTGACGGAAGGTGACTTAGATGAGTGACTCACGATTAAAAATCGCTTTAACGAAAGGTCGGGTTGAGACGCAGGTCTTACCCTTATTAGAACAAGCCGGGGTTGATTGTTCGTTAGTACGGCATAAGCAACGGCGGTTGATCTTTGATTCCACCACCCAACCGTATGAATTCATCCTCGCAAAAGGCCCGGATGTGACGACGTTTCTCGAACGGGGCGCTGCCGATATCGGTATTGTCGGCAGTGACATTCTGGTTGAACATCAAAGTACGCAATATGAATTATTAGATTTAGGGGTCGGCCAATGTCAATTCGTCTTAGCCTCGACTGCCGATTTTGACCCACAAGCCCCACAACGTAAGATTATTGGGACCAAATATCCGTTAATCACGAAACGTTACTTTGACCGGTTGGGCCAAGACGTGGAGATTATCAAGATTGAAGGGTCGGTAGAATTGGCACCGTTAACCGGTTTAGCGGATGCCATCGTTGATATCACTGAAACCGGTACGACGATTCGGGAGAACCACTTACAGATTTATGATTATCTACAACCAGTTTCTACGCGGTTAGTTGTCAATCGACTAGCGCTCAAGCAACATCAAACCGCTATCTTCTCATTAGTCGATCAACTGGCCGCCGTCGTGAATGCCAATGCAGAAAAGGAAGTCTCGCAATTATGAAAATTATTAATGAAGATTTAGCGACTTTAAAAAAGTTAGTCCAGACTAAAACGCAACAATTAACTGACGCCAAAGTGGTTGCCGCCGTCCAAAAGATTATCGCTAATGTGATTGAAAATGGCGATACCGCCTTAAGAGCCTATGAACAACAATTCGATAACGTTGATATTGATCAATTCAAGCTCGATCAAGCTACGATTGATGCGGCTTATGAGCAATTAGATCCAGCGGTTAAGCAGGCGTTGTTACTCGCTAAGCGCAACATTACCAGCTTCCACGAAAAGGAAAAGGCGACGGGCTTTATTGACGCCGAACAACCGGGGGTCTTGCGCGGACAAAAGTTATTGCCACTAAAGCGGGTCGGGTTATACGTGCCAGGTGGGACGGCAGCCTATCCGTCAACGTTATTAATGAGTGCCTTACCGGCCAAGATTGCCGGTGTCGATGAAGTTATTATGGTGACACCACCTCAGCCAGATGGCATTAATCCTGCCGTGTTAGCCGCTGCTAAAATCGCTGGTGTCGATGCAATCTATCAAGTTGGCGGTGCCCAAGCGATTGCGGCTTTGGCATACGGGACGGATTCCATTCCGCAAGTTGATAAGATTATCGGTCCCGGGAATGTCTTTGTGGCAACGGCGAAGAAGCAAGTCTTTGGTCAAGTGGCCATTGATATGGTTGCTGGTCCTTCAGAAATTGGGATTATTGCCGATGATAGTGCTAATCCGCGCGAACTGGCTGCCGACTTATTGAGCCAAGCGGAACATGACAAGTTGGCACGGCCCATCTTAATCACTGATAGTCCCAAGCTAGCTCAAGCGGTTAGTGACAATGTGACTTCACAGTTGAGTGTTTTGCCACGAACGGCAATTGCCACGGCATCCGTTAATGAAAAAGGGTTTATTGCAGTCGTTGACCGGGTTGAAGATATGTTTGAGTTGATGAATACGGTCGCTCCGGAACATTTAGAGATTCAGTTAACAAACCCAACCCAGTACTTAAACTTGATTCGTAATGCGGGGTCGGTCTTCTTAGGCCGTTATGCTTCCGAACCTTTAGGTGATTACGTCGCTGGTCCCAATCACATCTTACCTACCAGTGGGACGGCACGGTTTAGTTCACCTTTAGGCGTTTACGATTTCGTCAAACGCACGTCCTTTATTCAATATACAAAACCAGCCTTAGCTAAAGAAGCTAAAGCCATCACTACCTTAGCACGAGTGGAAGGTCTAGAAGGTCACGCCCGTGCGATTGAAGCCCGTTTTGACACGTACTACGACTAGGAGGTCCTATTTATGCGACAAGCAACCATTAAACGCGTCACCCAAGAAACACAGATTGAAATTAGTTTGAACTTAGATGAACAGAGTGGCATTGAGATTGATACGGGAATTGGCTTTTTAAATCACATGCTGAACTTATTCGCCAAGCACGGTCGTTTCGGCCTGGTTGTCAAAGCACATGGCGACTTGGATGTTGATCCGCACCACACGACTGAAGACACCGGGATTGTCTTAGGTGAGTGCTTCAAAAAAGCGTTGGGCGATAAAGTCGGCATCGAACGCTACGGGACAGCATTTGTGCCGATGGATGAGACGCTCGGCCAAGTTAGTGTCGACTTGAGTGGTCGCTCATACTTAGTCTTTGACGCCGAATTAACCAATCCACGCTTAGGTGGACTGGATACGGAAACCGTTGAAGACTTCTTCCAAGCGGTTGCCTTTGCAGCCGAGATGAACTTACATGCGCGGATTCTTTACGGTCGGAATACCCACCACAAAGTTGAAAGTTTATTCAAAGCTTTGGGTCGCGCGATGCGGGCGGCGGTCACAGTTAATCCCGACATTATCGGCGTGAACTCGACGAAGGGCGTGATTTAGATGTTTGCAATCGTGGATTACGATACCGGGAACACCCGCAACTTGCAAAAAGCATTTGCTTATTTACAAGTACCGACGACCTTAACAGCTGATCCAGCAGTCTTAACGCAAGCGGACGCCGTTATCTTACCAGGAGTTGGCGCCTTTGCTGCGGCGATGACCGCCTTAAATAACCGGCAACTAGTTCCCGTCTTGCAACAAGTAGCGCAAGCGGGCAAGCCGATGTTGGGGATTTGTTTAGGCATGCAATTATTGTTTGAACGCAGTAGCGAATACGGCGATCACGCGGGGCTCGGTCTATTGCAAGGCCAAGTGACTGCGATTCCTAGCGATTTAGGTGTAAAAGTGCCACAGATGGGCTGGAATGAAAATGAACTACAACAGCCCAATAGTCCCTTTGCCAGTATTGATGGTGCGTATACGTATTTCGTGCATTCGTACTATGCGGTCAGTCCAGCTGAGCAGATTGTTGCGACCGTCCAGCATGGCGTGGCAATTCCGAGCATCGTCCAACGGCAAAACGTCGTTGGCATGCAGTTCCATCCGGAAAAAAGTGGGCAAGTCGGGTTACAGCAACTAGCAAGTTTTAAGGAAATGGTGAGTGCCAATGATTTTTCCAGCAATTGATTTAAAAGCCGGCCAGAGCGTCCGCTTATATCAAGGTGATTTTAGTCAAGCGACCTTGATTAACGCGGACCCGGTCGTGCAAGCGCAACAAATTAATGCCGCCGGATTACAACAGTTACATTTAGTTGATCTAGATGGGGCAAAATCTGGTCGACCAGAAAACTTGGCCACGGTGGCCGCGATTCGGGCGGCCTTTAATGGAACACTGGAGCTAGGCGGCGGGATTCGTAGCTATGACTTAGCGGCTCGTTACCTAAAATTAGGCGTAGATCGTTTAATTATTGGCTCCGCAGCTTTGACTGATCCGGCGCTAGTGAAGCGGTTATTAACCACATTTGGTGGTGAACGCATCGTGATCGGCGTTGATGGTCAGGATGGGCAAGTGGCAATTAACGGTTGGTTAGAACAATCGCAGACCAAGATGAGCACACTGATTCAAACGATGATGGCGAGTGGTGCTAAGCACTTTGTCGTGACTGATGTCGCTCGCGATGGCACCATGCAAGGGCCTAACTTGAATTTACTTGGTCAGTTACATGCTCAATTGCCCCAAGCGCAACTTGTTGCTAGTGGGGGCATTCGCAATGTGGCCGATTTGCAGACACTACAGGCGATGGGCATTGCCGATGCCATTATCGGTAAAGCTTTGTATGAAGGGTCCGTTACCTTGGCAGAACTAGCGGAGGTGGATGCATGTTAGCAAAACGACTTATTCCTTGTCTCGATGTGGCCGATGGGCGCGTCAAAAAGGGTGTGAACTTTGTGCACCTAACCGATGTCGGCGACCCAGTTGCCATTGCCGCGGCCTATCAGCAGCAAGGCGCCGATGAATTAGTCTTTCTAGACATTTCAGCGACTAATGAACATCGCAAAACAATGGCAGCGTTGGTTGAACAAGTTTCCGCCCAAGTCTTTATGCCCTTAACGATTGGTGGTGGCATTAGTAGTGTCGCTGATATGCAGCGGTTATTAAAAGCCGGGGCCGATAAAGTCGCCATTAATTCGGCCGCCGTTGCTGACCCGCAGCTAATTCAAGCGGGGGCCGAAAAGTTTGGCAATCAGTGTATCGTGGTTGCCATTGACACTGCTTGGGATGCGACAGCCCAACAATACCGGGTGTATACCCATGGTGGTCGTCAAGCAACGGACTTGGAGACGATCGCTTGGGCTAAGCAAGCCGTGGCGTTAGGTGCTGGTGAATTATTGGTGACGAGCATGGATCGCGATGGCACTAAAGCAGGCTTTGACTTAGGCCTCTATCAAGCGTTAGGGGCGGCAGTTAAAGTGCCCATTATCGCCTCTGGTGGGGCCGGTGGGTTAGCCGACTTCGTGGATGTTTTCCAACAATCCCCAGTGGATGGGGCGTTGGCGGCCTCCGTGTTCCATTATGGTGAGCTGACCATTAGTGAAGTTAAGCAGGCGTTACGGCAAAAGGCGGTGGTTGTGCGATGAATGAACAACCTGATTTTGAAAAAGGGGCCGGGCTAGTGACGACCGTCGTGACAGATGCGCAGACCAAGGATGTATTGATGGTCGCTTGGATGAATGCGGAAAGTTATCGGCGGACCCTCGCGAGTGGTCAGACTTGGTTTTGGTCCCGGTCGCGGCAAGAGTTATGGCATAAAGGTGCAACCAGCGGTAATTTACAAGATGTGGTCAGTATTAAGCTCGATTGCGACAATGACACTTTGCTTATTGCGGTGACGCCGCATGGGCCAGCGTGTCATACCGGCCACAAGAGTTGTTTTTTTAAGACAGTCAAATAAGAGAGGATTATCACTTATGCAAAATATGGAAGACTTATATCAATTAATCGCCCAACGGCAAAAAAATCCGAAAAAAGGGTCGTATACCGATTATTTATTTACCGAAGGACTCGATAAAATTTTGAAAAAAGTCGGTGAAGAGTCGACGGAAGTGGTCGTGGCCGCTAAAAATCCAGACGACGATGCCTTAGTCTACGAAACAGCCGACTTGTTCTACCACGTCTTAGTGTTGTTAGTTCAACGTGGGGTCAGCTTTGATCAGATTAAGGCCGAACTCGCTAAGCGGGAAGGTAAAATGAGTGACTTTAAGGACCGCCCCAAAATCAAGAATTTGTAGGAGGCCTTTTATATGAAGGAAAGCATTCAAAAGTTAACACCGTATGTGCCCGAAAAACCGTTGGCGACGCTCAAAGCAGAGCTTGGCTTAGACCGGTTAGTTCGGTTATCGGCCAACGAGAATCCTTATGGGACCTCACCCAAAGTCGCAGCGGCGGTAAAAAGCTGGGACTTCAATCAAAGTAATCGTTATCCGGATGGCGATGCGACTGCTTTGCGGCAAGCGATTGCGACCCAACAACAAGTTGATCCTGTCCAACTGGTCTTTAGTGTGGGGCTAGATGAAATGATTGTGATGGTTTCGCGGACCTTTTTAGCTCCCGGTGATCAAGTCCTCGTTTCAGCGCCAACCTTTTCAGAATATGGGTTGCATGCAGAGATTGAAGGAGCGCGCTTAGTCTCGGTACCAACCTTAGCTAATGACCACGTGGACTTTCAAGCATTGGCGCAAGGGTTGACATCAGCGGTCAAAATGGTCTGGTTATGCAATCCGAATAATCCAACCGGGACAGTTGAAACCTTAGCGGACTTAGAAGCCTTTATTCAACAAGTTCCCGCGGAAACGATTGTGCTAATTGATGAAGCATACCTTGACTTTGTTCCGCATGCCGGCGCAGTTTCAGCGATGCAATTACCGCGTCGTTACCCGAATGTGGTGGTGATGCGGACGTTTTCTAAGGCTTATGGGTTAGCCAACTTCCGCGTGGGCTATGCCGTTTTCTCCAAGCAATATGCCCCAACGATGCAGTCAGTGCGGTTACCTTATAATTTGAACTCACTGACGCAAGTCGCAGCATTAGCAGCCGTTCAGGATCAAGATTTTGTTCGGCAGACCGTTGCTAAAAATGCGGCTGAACGGGACAATTGGCAGCAGTTCTTTCAGGCGCAAGGGATTCAAGCTGACGAGTCCGCGGCTAACTTCATTTTCTTTTACTATCCACAAGCGGATCAGTTAGCGGATTACCTATTACATCACGGGTACAGTTTACGAACTGGTTTGCGACCAGATTGGCTGCGGTTGACGATTGGGACTGCCGCGGATGGGGCGCAACTGCGGGCGTTGATTAAGGCCTATGCGGTGTAGGAATTAGATTAAAAAAATAATTATTGGCAGTTAAAAACGGTCGCCGGTTGGTTGGCCGTTTTAATGTGTTAAGCGGTAAATTGGCTAAGATTTAGATCATTAGGGGTTGTGATAACTCAAGTTAGATATTTTTCTCACAAGGCGTATAATTAAAATTATATGAAATAAGTACACTTGGTGCTAGTTAGTTTAAATTGCCACTCTGGTTGGGCCAGAATCGGCTGGAACGTGGTGGCCACGTTTTCGAGCCAAAGTGCGGTCTCGAAAGCCGGGCTTTATCTAGGTCGGAAAATCACCGACTAAGATAAACGACACCACTGAGCCAATTCTGGCTCGCCCGGCGTTAATTAACAGGGAATAATGATTATTTATTATCGACCACAAATTTAGCCGAGAGGTTGGTTCCTAAAATGCTCAGCCGTGTCGTTGGCCTTAGTGTGAGTGGTTTTCTCGGACTTAGGCCAAGGCCAGTTTTGAAGACCGGGCTTTGGCTTCAAAATGGCCCATGGCGTTCCAGCGTTTTAGGAACCAACCGGCAGGCGGCAATTTCAACTAGCACCAAGCGTGAAATAAGTAGAAGGGAGCACGTCAGGATGCGTTTTATTGAACAACTGTACGCGCCATTTTTCAGCCTTGAAAATTGGCGTCAGATTATCACCACCCCTGATGATTGGATTATTATCTTATCATTGGCCCTGATTGAGTGCTTGTTGTCCGTGGATAATGCTGTCGTCCTAGCCGCTCAGACCCAAAGCTTGGATTCTGTGAAGGATCAAGAAAAATCATTGTTTTACGGGTTGTGGGGGGCTTATATCTTCCGCTTCATTGTGATCGGGATTGGGACCTATCTGATCGGCTTCTGGGAAATCAAGATTTTAGGCGCTGGTTATTTAATTTATTTAGTTTATCAATTCTTTACGAAAAAAAAGCAGACGACGGCTAAGCCGAAAAAACAACGCCGCTTTTTGGGCATGAGTCAGTTTTGGTCAGTCGTGGTTCAGATTGAGTTAATGGATATCGTCTTCTCAATTGACTCAGTGTTAGCGTCGTTGGCGATTTCGAAGAATCCAGTGATTGTGTTAATCGGTGGAATGATTGGGATTGCGGCCATGCGTGGAATCGCTGAAATCATCATGCGCTTGATGCAAAAGATCCCTGAACTAGAGACGATGGCCTATTGCTTAATTGCCATCATTGCGCTTAAACTATTCCTATCAATTCCGGCAATTGATATTGAAATTCCTGCGGTGGCCTTTGGTTTAATTGTTTTAGGGGCTGTGGTAATCACGTTAATCATTCATTTTATTCGGCAAAGTCGCAAAACAGCGCCGGATAAAGACCAGAAAGGATGACTCATAATGAAACTTGGTTTAATTGGTACTGGTGTGATGGGGGCCGCAATTGCGCATAATTTGATGGCTGCCGGTTATGAAATGACGGTCTATAATCGCACGAAACGAAAGGCTGATGCACTTGTCGCTGAAGGGGCAGTCTGGGCGGATACGCCGGCTGCCGTGGCTGCGGTTAGTGATGTGGTCTTGACGATGGTCGGTTTCCCTAAGGACGTGGCACAAGTTTATTTTGGTGAAGACGGAATTTTTACGAGTCTGAAACCAGATAAAACGGTGATTGATATGACGACCAGCCAACCAAAGTTAGCGGCAAAAATTGCGGCTTACGCGGCTGCCCATGGCTTTCATGCCTTGGATGCCCCGGTATCTGGTGGGGATATTGGTGCTAAAAACGCAACCTTAACGATTATGGTTGGCGGTGATCCCGCGACTTATCAAGCGATGCAACCGATATTTAAGGTGATTGGACATCAAGTCAACCACTTTGGCGCGGCTGGCGCTGGTCAGCATGCGAAGATGGCCAACCAGATTATGATTGCCGGAACGATGACTGGCTTAACGGAAATGTTACTTTATGCTAAGGCAGCGGGGCTTGATACTGAAAAAGTTTTAGCAACCCTCGCTAGTGGTGGCGCGGATAATTGGAGTATGGACAATTACGTGCCCCGTATCTTGAAGAATGACTACACGCCCGGTTTCTTTGCCCGGCATTTCTTAAAGGATCTACGCATTGCGTTGACGGAAGCCGATGCAATGGGCTTAGACTTAGTCGCCACCGCCCAAGCTAAACGGTTATATGAAGTGATGGTCGATGTTAAAGGTCTCGGTGATCAAGGGACGCAAGGCTTGATTAATATTTACAAGTAAAGTTAAACCTAAAAAAGACGCCCAATTGGACGTCTTTTTTGATATTGGTGGTTGGATTAAACTGCCACTCTGGTTGGACCAGAATCAATCCAGGCCGTCCGGAGCGGTAATTTAATTATTTCAAGGAATCAATCGCTTTTTGCGCCGCAATATTCATGATATTCCAAGGCCGGTCGAAGCCAGGTTGGAAGAAGAAGTCGGTATAAGCTAAGTCGTAAACGGTTAGGTTAGCTTGGATGGCTAGTGAAATCGTATTGATATTCGCCGTGACATCCTTTTTCGACATAATTTGGGCGCCAAGAATGCGACCGTCTGCTGGGTCAAAAGTGAGCTTGAACCAGACCTTAGCGTTGCCAGCATCATTTGGAACAAAAGCCGGTTGAGCCGTCTCGGTGACTAGGACTGATTGGCTCTTAACGCCTAGTTTTTCACTAGTCCCAGCTTTAATCCCAGTTGAAGCGAAGTGGTAATCGAAGACGGATAACGCTGACGAGCCGGAGACCGCTGGCATGGTGACCTGGTCACCGAAGATGTTTTTGGCGGCAATCCGGCCTTGTCGCCGTGCATTCGTCGCTAAAGCAATCCGGTTTGATTGGCCGGTTGGAGCGAATGGGACAAGCGTGGCATCGCCCACGGCATAAATATTGGGATCACTGGTTTGAAGGTAATCATTAATCTTGATTAAGCCATGGTCATCTAAAGCCACCACATCTTTTAAGAAGCCCGTATTAGCCCGAATTCCAGCCGCAGAAATAACTAGATCAGCGGGGTACTCGCCTTGGTCAGTAATCAGCTTGGTGACTTTACCATTCTTACCTTCAAAGGCTTTGACACCTTGACCAGTGGCAGCTTGAATCCCATGGTCAGCCATCGTTTGGGTCAGGGTGTCGGTGAATTCAGCATCCAGATAAAGACTCAGTAGGCGTGGTAGCATATCGACAATGGTGACGTGTTTGCCAGCCTTGGCGAAGACTTCCGCGGCTTCAATACCGATATAGCCAGAACCAATCACAACAACATTTTTGATGTTGGGATCAACGGTCTTCGCCTTGAGCTTGATGGCCCAGTCACGTCCACGCATCGCGTAGACATTTTCTAAGTCATGCCCGGGAACGGGTAAGTCGAATGGTACCGCGCCGACCGCCAAGACGAGCTTGTCATAGCCTTCATCCCGTTCTTCACCGGTCGCGTGATTAATCACGTGGACGGTTTGCCGATCAGGATGAACGGTCGTAATTTCTTGCTCCGTATAGACATGAACGCCTTGTGCTCGCATCCCAGCTGGTGTGGCATAGCTAACGGCATTAACATCTTTGACCGTGCCTTCCAAGTAGAGTTGCATCCCGCAGGATAGGAAGGACAAAAAGTCGCCTTTTTCGTACCACTGAATCTCAGTTTCGGGATGGGCTGCTAAAATCCCACGAACTGTTTCATAACCACCATGTGAAGACCCCACAACGATAACTTTCATAATAACTGCCTCCAATAAATTTTAGATTAGAACTGTTCTAATATCTAAGGTAACACTAATCGTACACAATTAAAAAGAAAGCAACTTATTTATTTTATGTGGGTCCAGCCAATTAAAAAGTGGACTAGAATCAGCTGAGATTCTAGTCCACTTTTTAGCTATTCGATGGTATCAAAGAAACTTAAGAGCTTATCTTTGGTTAAGGCGGCTTTTTCAGCGCCGCGCACATCGTATTTGATCTGTCCTTGATCCAGCACAATCAAACGATTACCGTACTTTAAGGCATCGTCCAAATGATGCGTGATCATTAAGCAGGTCAGCTTTTCTTGGGTGACCCGTTGATTGGTTTGCGTCATTAGTTCGGCACTAGTCTTGGGGTCTAACGCTGCCGTATGTTCATCCAACAAGAGTAGGTCGGGATGCTGTTCAGTCGCCATCAGGAAGCTCAATGCCTGGCGTTGGCCACCAGAAAGGCTCTCCGTGGCGGTGCTTAAGCGTTCTGATAAGCCGTTATTCATGGTTGCCGTCAATGCTTTGAAGTGCGGTAGTGATTGCTTTAAGCGTCGTAAACGTAAGGTGCGCCGTTTGCCTCGTTGACTAGCTAATAGTAAGTTTTCAGCGACCGTCATCCGCGGCGCCGTGCCCATCTTCGGATCTTGAAAGACGCGGGCTAGAAAGGCCGTCCGCTTTTCAACGGATAGATGGGTAATGTCGTGATCTTTGAGTTGGATGTGGCCGTCGTTAACTGGCAATTCACCACTAATCGTATTGAAGAGGGTCGATTTCCCGGCACCATTGGAACCAAGGACAGTGATGAAGTCACCAGCGTAAATATCTAAATTCAAGTGCCGTAAAATCATCACTTCATTCGGCGTGTTGACGTTGACTTTAGTCACGATATTGGTTAATGAAAGTAATGGAGTTTCAGTTTTCGTCATATTTAGCCACACCTTTCTTTAGGACTTGATTTAAATGCAACTTTTTGCTGAGTTGCGGCAACATTAGGCAGACTGCCAAGATAATCGCGGACAATAAGTTCAAATCGTTAGTGCTGAAACCTAATTGCAACACGATTAAGAGGACGAAGCGATATAAGATACTGCCTAAGGTGACGGCAACTAACCGTTGATTCAAGGTCAGTTCACCAAAGACAACTTCGCCAATAATAATTGAGGCGAGGGCGATGACGATAATCCCAATCCCCATGTTCACATCGGCATAACCGTTATTTTGGGCAATTAAGGCGCCACCCATCCCAATCATCCCATTGGAGACCATCAAGCCCATCATGGTCATGTTATCGGTGTTAATCCCGATTGACCGCGCCATGATCCGATTATCACCAGTGACGATAAAGGCTTGGCCAAGATTGGTCTGTAGGAACAAGATGAGTAGGACGGTGACAATCAGAATGACCACTAAGCCGATGAAGACACTGTCAAAGTATTTCGGTAAAGATTGTAAGAAATGACCTGAGAAAATGGTTTGCTTGCCTAGTAAGGAAACGTTGGCACTACCCATAATTCGCAAGTTGACCGATAAACAAGCGGTCATCACTAAAATACCGGCTAATAAAATCGGAATTTTACCTTTCGTGTAGAGCAGGCCGGTAATTAATCCGGCTGCGGCCCCTGTTACAAAGGCTAATAATGTCGCCGCATATGGATTCATCCCGTGGGCAATCGCCGTGACAGCGGTGGCCGCCCCGAGTGGGAACGTGCCTTCAACCGTCATATCTGGGAAATCTAAGATTCTAAATGTTAAGAACAAGGCAATCCCTAAAATGGCCCAGAGTAAGCCTTGTCCAATACTCGATACAATCATGCTCATTTGAAGATTTCCCCTTTCTGTTTGGCTTCCTTAATCACACTAGCTGGGAAGGTAATCCCAAGCTTCTTAGCTTCGGTGAGGTTCAATGTCATCTCACCTTTAGTAATTAACTTAATAGGATAGGTGGCAGGTGACTTGCCTTTTAAGACTTTAGCCGCCATTTCACCGGATAATTTACCAAGTTCAAATTGGTTAACGGATAAAGTAGCTAAGCCGCCATCTTTGACCATCGTATCAACTGCTGGAATGACCGGCACTTTGGCTTTGTTAGTGACTGAAATCAACGTCTTCATGGCACTGGCAACCCCGTTATCTTGTGGGGCATAGACGGCGTCAACTTGTGACGCCATCGTTTCAGCGACTTGTTGCATATCATTAGTAGAAGAAATCGTGTAAAGCTTGTAAGCGACGCCTTCCTGCTTGCAAATCTTAGCGAACTTCTTGGCGTTATATTCACCACCGTGATCCGAAGTTGTGTAGATAATCCCAATTTTCTTTGCTTTAGGGACCAGCTGCCTTAGTAAATCTAAATGGGACTTTAATGGTGATTCACCAGATGTCCCAGTGACATTACCACCGGGATGTTGGTTGCTCTTAATCAAGCCACCGCCAACGGGGTCGGTAATTCCGGCAAGAATTACGGGGGTATCCTTACCCGCGGCATTCGCTAAAGCCTGTGCGGACGGGGTTGCAATGGCAATCGTTTCATCAGCGTTTTCGTTGATGAACTTTTGGCTCATCGTCTTTAAGTTACTTTGATCACCTTGGGCGTTTTGATAATCAATCTTAATATTCTTACCAGGCGTATAACCGCCAGTTTTAAGCCCGGCGATAATGCCACGATGAATGGCGTCTAGGGCTGGATGGGTCTGGAGTTGGAGAATCCCAACCGTTGGTACTTTTTTGGTACTAGTTGTTTTGGTCGTGGTCGAATTGCCAGTCATGAAAAAGGCAATGCCGAGAAAAACGATGAGCGCGCTAATAAATGCAAGCATTCTTTTCAATTTGGTCACCTCATATAATGAATTGTGTTTGGGTTGGAGCAGGTGGATTGTTGTTGGGCCGAAACGTGTTCGGACCAACTGCGCCTTCCGCTTAGCTACGCCAGTCAACCATCCGGAAGTTCACCGGATAATTGACTAGCTAGGCTAATGCTCAGGAGCAACCCGTTGGTCCTCACACTCTGGAATACAAAAAAGGGCAAACCAGTAAGCTCTGGTTTGCCCTTTACGGAACCGAAGCCTGCTGTGTCTAAAACCCATGCAGACTTCTTTGAATATCAAAGTTAGCCGGCACAGATACAAACTGTTTGCCAGATTGTATCCGTGTGGCGGAATTACAATCTGAATCGCCGGCTTTGCCATGAACTATTCAAGTTGCGTTGTGCTAACTTTGTCATCCTTGGTTCCTCACTTTCCGTTAATTGATTGAATTCAGTATAGGCAAAGTTAAAATGTCTGTCAAGTCTATTATTAAAAAAATATGAGAAAACAACGAGTGAATGCTCAATAAAGGTTCCGATACGGATTAAATTTGCCACTCTGGTTGGGTCAGAATCGGCTGGAGCGTGGTGACCACGTTTTCGAGCTATAGTGCGGTCTCAAAAGTCGAGGGTTATCTAAGTCGGAAAAACACCGACCAAGATAAACGACACCACTGAGCCAATGCTGACTCGCTCAACGTTAACTAATAACGGATATTAAAAAATAATGATTAATTATTTTCAGTTCAGTCATTTAGCCGAGCAGTTGTTGCTAAAATGCTCAGCCATGTAGTTGGCTTTAGTGCGAGTGTGCTTCTCGAATTTAGGTCAAGGTCAGTTCGGGCAGCTAAATTAATGTCGATAATAAAAGAATGGAAACTGAGTTGACAATTAAAAAAGATGGTGTTAGATTAATAGTACATTAGAAAATGATTAAGACGTTGAAGAGAAGAGTAGCGTTGTGACCAACTCCCCAGAGAGCTTCGAAGTGGTGTGAGAAGCAGTTGTGAGCAAAGTGAAGATGAGCTTGGAGTCATGATTCGGGTCGCAAGGCTACGAATGCGGTGGCAACCGATATATTGCGGAGTATCCCCATTTGGCGGGGTACTTGTCGAGGTTATCATTGTGAGATGGTAACGAATCACGGTGGTAACGCGAAAGCTTTCGTCCGGTAGTTTCCTTAGGGAGACTATTGGGCGGGAGCTTTTTTTGTAGAGTGTGAGCGAGGGCGGGAGCTTCTGAGCATTGGCCTAGCTAGTCAATTGTCTCGGTGATTTTCCGAGATGGTTGACTAGCGTAGCCAAGCGGAGGAAGCTGCCCGAGCGAACACGTTTCAGAAAACCTACATAGTACACTCAAAACTAACTAAAGAGAGGAAGTCATCAAAATGACCGTAACTGCAGTAAACGGCTTACTAAAAGCCCAACAAAAATGGATCAATCAACCCCAAGGTGGCGCGCCAATGCGGCTGTTAATCTTGAACTTGATGCCGACAAAAGTCACGACGGAACGCCAATTCTTAAGTAACTTCGCTGCGGTGCCTGGTGACTTCGAGATCACCTTTATGTATCCGGCGACTCATCAATTCAAAAGTTTATCGCGGGAGACGGTGGCGGCTGCGTATGTCAGCTTGGACCAAGTCTACGACCAACATTTTGATGGCTTAATCATCACCGGTGCACCGGTTGAAAAAATTGACTTTGAAGCGGTGGACTATTGGGATGAGTTTGGAACGATTGTGGATTGGGCACAAACGCACGTGACCCAAACGTTATTTGAATGCTGGGCCGCCCAAGCTGGCTTGTACTATCAGTTCAATATTCAAAAGCGACTCGTTGCTCAAAAAATCTTCGGTATTTACATGGCCACGAGTTTAGATGAGCAGTCGCAATTGGCACACAATCTTAGTGCTGGCGGGTTGTTGAAGATGCCCCAATCCCGTCACACGCAGTTGGTTTTACCAACCACCGTACCGAGTGACTTGCACGTGGTGGCGACTAACGATGAGATTGGACCGTTGATTATTACTGCACCAGCGGCTAACGCCGTTTATGTTACCGGTCATCCGGAATACGATACGGATACCTTAGCGAATGAATATTTCCGTGATCAGCGCAAGCACTTACCAATTGAATTGCCCAAATACTATTTTAAAAATAAAAACTTGCAGACAATCAATGATAGCTGGCATCAGACGAGCCATCAATTATATGCCAATTGGATTGAAACTCTTAAATTAACGAAAGTAGGTCTTTAATAATGACAACATCTAATGAAAAGTTACACTTTGAAACGCTCCAAGTTCATGCGGGTCAGACGGTGGACGAAACCGGGTCACGAGCTGTGCCGATTTATCAAACAACCTCCTATGTTTTTAAGGATGCTAAAGAGGCGGCTGGGCGCTTTGCCTTGACGGATGCCGGAAACATTTATACGCGGTTGACTAATCCCACGACGGATGTTGTCGATAAACGAGTCGCCGCGCTGGAACACGGTACCGCGGGCGTGACGTTAGCAACGGGTTCGGCGGCGATTACCGCGGCAATTTTAAACATCGCTGAACAGGGTGATGAGATTGTCGCGGCTAACACGTTATACGGTGGGACGTTTGACTTATTTAGCGTCACTTTGAAAAAGCTAGGCATTACGACGCACTTTGTAGATCCAGACGAACCGACTAACTTTGAAGCGGCAATCAATGAACATACCAAAGCGTTGTATGTTGAAAGTATTGGAAATCCGGGCATTAATCTGGTCGACTTTGAAGCGATTGGTAAGATTGCTCATGAGCACAATATTATCTTTATCGTGGATAATACGTTTGGGACGCCTTATCTGGTGCGGCCATTGGAACACGGTGCTGATGTGGTTGTGCATTCCGCGACCAAGTTCATTGGCGGTCATGGGACGACCATGGGCGGCGTGATTGTTGAAGGTGGGACGTTTGATTGGCAAGCGAGTGGTAAATACCCTGGCTTTACTACCCCAAGTCCTCAATATAATGGGCTGGTCTTTGCTGACTTAGGTGGTGCGGCCTTTACGACGAAAGTCCGGGCAGAAACCTTACGTGATACTGGCGCGACAATTAGCCCATTTAATTCGTTCTTGTTGTTACAAGGCTTAGAGTCTTTATCATTGCGGGTGGAACGTCATGTGGCTAATACGCGTAAGATTGTTGACTATTTAAATGCCAATCCGAAGGTCGCTTGGATCAACTATCCTGAACTCCCTGACAGCAAGTATCATGCGCTTGCGACGAAGTATTTTCCTAATGGCGTTGGTTCAATCTTTACCCTCGGTTTAACCGGTGGTGAAGCGGCAGGGAAGGCGTTAATCGAGCATTTGCAATTATTCTCGTTACTAGCCAATGTGGCGGATGCCAAGTCGTTGATTATTCATCCGGCGTCAACGACCCATGCACAACTTAATGAACAGGAATTACTAGCAGCCGGAGTCACACCGGATTTGATTCGGATTTCAGTCGGCGTAGAAAATGTGGATGATTTGATTGCGGATTTGGATCAAGCATTGGCACAACTTTAAGTAACAACCATTAGAAAGGCGTGATTAAAAATGACAACGACAATTGCAGTGGGCATGTTAGGACTCGGAACAGTGGGCAGTGGTGTCGTGATGCGGTTAACGCAAGCGGCTCGTAAAATTGAACAAACTCAAGGACTCCGGTTACAACTAGCAGCGGTTGCCGTGCATCATTTGAATGCGCCACGGGCAGTGACGTTACCCATCGGCACGCGTTTAACGGATTCCATCGAGTCAGTCGTCACTGATCCTAAGATTCAATTGGTGATTGAAGTTATGGGAACGTTGAAGACGGCGGAACAAGCCATTGTTACAGCACTACAGCATGGCAAATCAGTCATTACGGCTAATAAGGATCTGATTGCAACGGCCGGGGACCGGTTAACGACTTTAGCTCAGCGTCAACATTGTGACTTATTCTATGAAGCTAGTGTCGCCGGCGGTATTCCCATTCTACGGACGTTGACGGATAGCTATGCGACGGATCAGGTGACGGCAGTCGCTGGGATTATTAATGGGACGGCTAACTACATCTTAAGTGCCATGACAGCGGGCAAGTCTTATCCACAAGCGTTAGCCGCCGCACAACGGGCCGGTTATGCTGAAGCTGATCCAACGAACGATGTCGGTGGGTTAGATACGACTTACAAATTAATGATTTTAAGCCAGTTTGCTTTTGGTCAGCAGTTGACGATCAATCAAATTGCCCCGCAAGGTATAACGCGATTGACCGCTGAACAGTGCCAACAAGCCGCTCAAGCTGGCTGGCAAGTTAAATTACTCGCGCAAGCGCAACGCTTTGGTGACCAGTTGGCTTGTCGAGTTGCGCCGGTGGCCGTGCCACAGACGACTGCTTTGAGTCAAGTCCAAGGGGTACAAAATGGCGTAGCGGTCACAAGTCAAGCGATTGGTAACAGCTTATATACCGGTCCGGGTGCCGGCAGTACCGCCACGGCCAATAGTGTCTTGAACGATGTGATTGTGGCCGCCCAGCAGTTGGTCCGCCAGACTCGGGGTCGCGCTTTTAATCAAAATCATGCTAACTTAGCGGTGACACGCTTAGCTGCCTTACCACAACGATATTTAATTTTCACAGATAGTTCCGTATTGGCTCTCCAACGCGCCGCTAATGAAGGGGAGTTCTCATTAAAACGCCATACCGCTGATTGTTATGAGACCAGTGTTGTAACCACTGACCAATTACAACAATTGACTGTTGATTTAGCCGTTGATGGCCACGGATTAACCGCGTTGCCAATCGCATTTTCAACCGTTTCAACAACGGCTGCGGCTAAAACGGTGCAACCAGTTCACGTTGCGATTTGAAAAAGGACGCTGACGTACAGTATACTGTATGTGAGCGTCTTTTTTTGTGGCGTTATTCGCTGGTAGTGTCATGATGGTGATGCTGTCGAAACGTGTTCGGGCCAGCTGCGACCTGTGCTTGCGACGCTATCCAAACAACTCGGAAAATTCACCGAGTTATTCGGATAGCTAGGCAATGCTCAGTCGCAACCCGCTGGCCCTCACACTCTTGAATTGGAGTGAAATAAATGAAAATTGCGGTAGTCACTGATAGTTCCGCAAATCTGTCCGCTCAGGCGGCACAAGATTACAAAATTACCGTGGTAAATGATCCAATTATGTTTGGTAACCACGTGTACCATGAAAATGTAGATATTAATGCCGATCAATTTTACCGATTATTAAAAGTAGAAAAAGATATTCCGACGATTTCCCAAATTTCAATGCCGGAGATGCAAGTGGTTTTTGACCAATTGCAAGCAGCCGGTTATGATCAAGTGCTAGTGGTTGGCTTGAGTAGTGGAATTAGTGGGTATATTAATAATCTCAAGACTTACGCGCCATCCGTAAAAGGCCTTGCCGTGGAAGTCTTTGATTCACGGACCGCCTGTGCTGGGACCGCGAATATGGTGAAGTTAGCGGCAGCGATGGCGTTAGCTGATTACAGTATGGCTGATATCTTAGCCCAACTGGATCTCTTGCGGACAACCACGCAGACTGTTTTGATCGTCAATAGTATGCGGCATCTGGTCAAAAATGGTCGTATCTATAATAATAGTAGTTTAGCTGGGACGATGGTCTTACGTAATAAACCGATTATTACCTTTAATGAGCATGGCAAGATTCAAGTACTGGGTAAAGAACGCACGTTAAAAAATGCGCAACAAGCTGTGCAAGATGAGTTTAACCGGTTCGTGATTACGAGTGAACAACCCGTTCGCTTGGATATCATTAATGCCAATGATCCGCAGATTGCGGAAGATTGGACCAGTGAACTCCGTTATCAATTCCCAGCGGTTCGAGTTAAGACTGGTGAGATTGGGCCGTTAATGGGTGTTCTAACGGGGGAACATGCGCTGGGCATGATTTGGTCGTATGATTGGAAACCATTGCTAAATACGCTTAATCAGCAGCGCGTCGTTGATTAAGAAAGTTAAGTCTTAACGGCGATTAACTGGCTAATAGCGGGTAGCTTGGTTAAGATTCAATCGTGGTGTCATCAAGGGTTGACAGTTGTGATAAATGATATTATGGTTATAACATTAAAGCTTGATGAAAAAGTCAAAATGGTTTGAAGGAGTCGTTAGATTGACATGCGAAGCAAGCACCGGTCGCTGGGAAGGTGTCATGGCAATCTAATTAAAGTTCAATCATGACGCGAACTTTTCGAGGTTCGCTGGGGGCACCCATTAGCGTGCATACGTTTAGTGATACTGAACGTACTGAGGAATCGTGAGTGATTACGATTCAAACTAAGGTGGTAACCCGTGTGAAACGTCCTTTGGATTTTTAAATCCATTGGGCGTTTTTTCGTTGAGTTGAACACATAAGCTAGTTGTTCCACCTCCACATAGCAGTTTCACATAGCATTACTATTAAGGATTCCAGCACACATAAAGTATGTTTGGTGCTAAATTGCCACTCTGGTTGGCCCAGAATCGGCTGGAACGTGGTGGCCACGTTTGGAAGCCAAAGCGCGGTCTTCCAAGCCGGGCTTTATCTAAGTCGGAAAGTCACCGACTAAGATAAACGACACCACTGAGCCAATTCTAGGCCGCCCGCCGTTAATTAACGGGAATTAATGACTATTCATTGTCGGCCACAGATCTAGCCGAGAGGTTGGTTCCTAAAATGCTCAGTCGTGTCGTTGGCCTTAGTGCGAGTGTTCTGCTCGGGCTTAGGCCAAGGCCAGTTTTGAAGACCGCACTTTGCTTCAAAATGGCCCATGGCGTTCCAGCGTTTTAGGAGCCAACCGGCAGGCGGAAATTTTAACTAGCACCAAGTGTTAAAGTGCCATTATTGATGGCTTCAGTCACGAGGCCCTGTCAGCTGATAGGGTTAAATTTAAATTATTTATGAAAAGTTCTGAATTTTTTCAGAACTTTTTTCATTTTCTTAAAAACTGATTTAATCATAATGAAAACGGTTATTTTGATATTGGTCTATACATAAACGAGCCCGATAAGCTTTTATCTAAATAACTGCTGTGCTAGTATTTAGAACGTGTTAGAAAAGATGACAGGGAGAAATTGGTATGAAGACATATTTTCAACGGATTGGGCAATCGTTAATGTTGCCGATTGCGACGTTACCCGCCGCAGCAATTCTAGTCGGGATTGGTAACTATTTACCAAAGGCTTGGATTTTATCACGATTTTTAATTAACGGCGGTGACGTCGTTTTAAATAATTTAGCTTTATTATTTGCGGTCGGCTTAGCGGTCGGCATGTCAACGAATAAGGATGGGGCGGCAGCGATTGCCGGGGTTGTCGCTTACTTAGTACCTGTATCAATGTTAAAGCCAACTGGAACCAATGGGTTGGCGAACTTGCTGGCGATTAATGCCAGTGCTGCTCAGCCAGCGTTTAGACAAATCAATAACAATGTTTTATTTGGGATTGCAGCCGGCTTGATTGCGGCGGCACTTTACAATAAGTTCCATGAAGTAAAATTACCGATGGCGTTGTCCTTCTTTAGTGGGAAACGCTTAGTGCCAATTTTAGCGGCATTTGTCATGTTGATTGTTACCGCGGTGATGTATTTTGTTTGGCCATTCTTCTATGATGCCATCGTATTATTTGCCACAAGTATTTCAAAGTTAGGCTTTGTTGGGGCCGGGTTATATGGCTTCTTCAACCGGTTATTGATTCCAACTGGATTACATCATGCATTGAATTCAGTGTTCTGGTTCAATGTCGCTGGGATTAATGATATTGGGAACTTCTGGGCCAGCAAGGGGATCAAAGGGGTTACCGGGATGTATGAAGCCGGCTTCTTCCCAATTATGATGTTCGGATTACCCGCGGGGGCCTATGCGATTTATCGTAATGCGCTACCAGAACGTAAAAAAGAAACGGGGTCGTTGATGCTGGCCGGGGCCTTTGCCTCATTCTTTACTGGCGTCACTGAACCCTTGGAATTCTCATTTATGTTTGTTGCTTGGCCATTATACGTGTTGCATGCTGTTTTCATGGGCTTATCATTGGGCTTTGCGGCCTTGATGCACTGGACAGCGAGCTTCTCATTTAGTGGTGGTTTAGTCGATTATTTGTTAAGTTTCCGGATGCCATTAGCCAACCAGCCTTACAT
Organism: Lactiplantibacillus songbeiensis; assembly: GCF_005405125.1. Lineage (GTDB taxonomy): Bacteria > Bacillota > Bacilli > Lactobacillales > Lactobacillaceae > Lactiplantibacillus > Lactiplantibacillus songbeiensis. The sequence goes on along the minus strand of NZ_BJDL01000027.1, from coordinate 3,086 downwards.
GTTGATCGTGCAAGGGGTTGTCATGGCCGGTATTTATTACTTTGGATTTGATTTTGCTATTAAAAAGTTTGATTTAAAAACGCCGGGTCGCGAACCGCTTGCGGAACCGGCTGAAGACGCGCCCGCGGTGGCGACAGCTGATGGTGATGATAAGTATATGAAGCAAGCCAAACGCATCTATGCGGCGATTGGCGGGCACGATAATATTAGTGTCATCAACAATTGTACGACGCGTTTACGGTTACAATTAAAAGATACCGGTAAAGTGGATCAAGCGGCGGTTAAAGCAGCGGGCGTTCCCGGATTAAATATCTTGGATGTGCATAACATTCATATTGTGATTGGGACGGAAGTGCAATTCGTGGCCGAAGCCTTACAACAATTAGACGATGGTCGTGTGAGTGCAACACCACAACCAGAGTTAGCTTTAGCTGGCGCTGGTGGGACTGAATCAGCTGACACCACAGCAACGGTTGAACAACCAAGTGTCGCGACTGTTGCCAAAACAACGATCTTGCATGCACCAGCGACTGGTACCTTAATGCCAATTAGTGACGTCGCCGATGAGACGTTTGCCCAAAAGCTGTTGGGGGATGGCTTTGCGGTTGAACCAACCAATAATGAAGTGGTCGCACCAGTGAGTGGTGAAGTGACCAGCATCTTCCCAACCAAGCATGCACTTGGTCTGAAGACGGCCTCAGGGTTAGAAATCTTGCTCCATATGGGGATTAACACGGTTGAAATGAACGGGACGCCATTTGATTTGCACGTAGAAACTGGTGATCAGATTGCTGCTGGTAGTGCAGTTGCCACGGTTGATCTGGATGCCATCAAAGCGGCAGGTAAAGCCACAACGATGATGGTGGTTATTACGAACATGGATCAAGTTGATCATTTTGAAATGAACCAAACTAAGACGGTTGCCGCCGGTGATATTATCGGGGCAGCGGAATAAGACGATTGAATCAGCGTTAACGTGGTGACACGTTAGCGCTGATTTTTTATAGTTGGATTAAGTTGTCACTCTGGTTGGCCCAGAGTCGGCTGGAACGTGGTGGCCGCGTTTTCGAGCCACAGGGCGGTCTCGAAAGCCGGGCTTTATCTAAGCCGAAACCCACGACTAAGATAAACGACACCACTGATCCAATTCTGGCCCGCCCGGCGTTAATTACCGGTAGGCGGCAAGCTTAACTAATACCAAGTATAGTTAATGTATGTTTTGGAATAAGATTGTTAAGTCATAGGGAGTGGGGTATTATAAGAATAATGATTTGCGGTTATATAAAGAATTGGTCATTTGGGCCAGATATAAAGCTGATTGCTAGTCAAGCTTGACACAAGCAGCATTAATTGTTTTATGAGATGTTAGATTTGGAGGGACTTTCGTGCAACTATTCGGTGACATCGTGGTGTTTATCTATCTTATGTTAGCGTTATGTGTGGGCGTTTACCATTTATTGAAGCATGTCCATAATCATAGTGGCTGGGTTTTAGTGACCGCGGATACAACTTTAACGGTTGCGACGATGCCGATGTTAGTTATCTTTGGCATGTTAGTGTTGGCAGATTTGCAGTTGTTGAGTTAGGGAAAGCTTTAGGGTGCCTCTTATTTGCATTTTTACATCTGTCACACTATCATTTCATTTGGGCTTATCCCTTAATCATTGGGATAACTCGCTATCCAATCACGGCGTTGTGGCGTGCGACATAGACGTTACAGGGTGGCATCTATGTCCATTTGTTTGCAGATATTGTCTTAATTATGGGGACGTTGTTTTAAAAACAAAGGGTGAGGGACATGTTAATGGTTAATAAACTCATAAACGGCGTTAAGCAGTATCCAGTTAGAAGTCTAATTATTGTTTGCGTTATCAGCCTGTTAATCTATCTGATTAGTGATTCTTCAGTGATTAGTTCGTTTATTCAAGGTTTTAAGGATGGTTATGCTGGAAAATAGTCTGGTGGATTAAGCTATAAAAATAATTGTTTTAAGCTAGCAAGTGAAAAAACGGTTGAGTTTGTACGCAGTCCATCTCAAGTTAATGGATAAAATACGATAATTTTACTCAAGCGACTTCATCATGATGGCGTCGTTTCTTTGTCTCGGTCGTATTTTTTAGTTAGCTTTTAATTTGCTACTCAAACGTACTGGTCTTACATCAAAAATCACGCTCAAATTCTATTATGGATAGAATTTGAGCGTGATTTTTTTTGAGACTCATGAATAGATTGGAAATCAGTTATTAGTTCCGGTTGCTTGTAAGGGCGTGATTTTTAATTGGATTTGCCAACCCAATCCGCACGCATAACGATTTAAAGTTGTTAGTGATGGAATTGAATCTAAGTTTTCGATTTTAGCCAGTTGTGGTTGTTTCATGCCCAGAATTGCAGCAAAGTCTTTTTGTGAAATTCCGCGTTTTAAGCGTTCAACTTGTAAGGCGCTAAGTGTATCAATGATGAATTTTTCTTCGTCACTAAATGAATGTAATGCTTTTTTTATAGTCATGCCAGTTCCACTCACTCATGAACAATCATTCCTTTCGGTTTAGCCAGTCTTCAAAATTATTGAGGAATTTTTCAATTTCTCGATAGTCAGTTTTATTTTGTCGCTTAGTATAGTGGTGTAATAATATGATTCGATTATGATCTAACGTTGCAAAAAATATACGTTCAGGTATTGACCGTAATCGTAAAGACGATAGTTGTAGTCCTTCAACAATTTGCTCTGTGGTTAGCCCAGAATCGGCTGGAACGTGTTGGCCGCGTTTGGAAGCTAAGTGCGGTCCTCCACAAGCCGGGGGTTATCTAAGTCGGCAAATCACCGACCAAGATAAACGACACCACTGAGCCGATTTTGGTCCGCCCGGTGTTAATTAACGTGAATTAGTGTATCTATTGTCGACCATTAATTTAGCCGAGAGGTTGGTTCCTAAAATGCTCAGCCGTGTCGTTGGCTTTAGTGCGAGTGGTCTGCTCGGACTTTAGGCCAAGGCCAGTTTTGAAGACCGCGCTTGAGGCGTACCCCAAAAGTTGGAACTTATAATTTAACAGTTTGTTGTTCGAACACTACTGGTGATAAGTCGTTC